>CAWIKT010000001.1:0-63590 GCA_963836555.1 uncultured Actinomycetota bacterium
GCGGGCGCTGCCGTTTTTCTCGAACCGCGGGACGACGTCGACGAGGATCAGCCGGGTGACCCGCTCCGGACCGGCGCGGTCGGCCACCAAGATGCCGGTGAGCCCGCCCATGCTGGCACCGATCAGGATCACCGGCCGGGCGATGGCGTCCAGGACGTGCATGACGTCGGCGGTCAGCGTCTCGACGTCGTAGTCGGCGTTGGCGGAGCGGTCGCTGTCACCGTGTCCGCGACTATCAAGCGCGACCACGTGGAAGCCATGGTCGGCCAGGACCTGGCCGGTGTTCTTCCAGGAGTACCGGTTCTGGCCGCCGCCGTGCAGCATCAGGATGCTGGGACGATCGGCGGCTAGGTCCGCGCCGCCCGGTGAAGAGGGGCCGAGCCATTCGTCGGCGACCAAGGTCAGACCCTGGATCCCGGAAAACTCGACGGTCTTCGGGGTGTTACGCACGGTCGTCACGGGCGGTCCTCTCGGTCGACGCACTCTGACGTTACTCAGATGAGTTTTCGCGTTCGCCGGGGTCTACCTATGTGACACCTTCCGCAACATCTAGGAGAGCGCATGCCCTCGATCACGCCGACGCTGTGGTTCGACAACAACCTCGAGGAGGCCGCGACGTTTTACGCCTCTATTTTCCCGAACTCGAGCCTCGGCGGCCTGAACCGAACCACGGACGCGGGACCCGGCGAGCCGGGATCGGTCCTATCCGGCAGCTTCGTTCTCGATGGGCAGCGCTTCATGGGGATCAACGGCGGACCGCACTTCCACTTCACCGAGGCGGTGTCCTTCACCATCAATTGCAAGGACCAGGACGAGGTCGACTATTACTGGGAGCGGCTGACCTCCGATGGCGGCCAGGAGTCGCAGTGCGGCTGGTGCAAGGACCGGTTCGGCCTGAGCTGGCAGGTGGTTCCGCAGCGGCTCTATGACCTGCTCAGCGACTCGGATCCGGCGGTCGCCAGCGCCGCCACTCAGGCGATGTACGGCATGCGCAAGATCGTCATCGCCGATCTGGAGAATGCCGCAGCTTCGGTCTGAGTCGTCGCATGACCACGTAACTTAGGAACATGCCCGACGACGCCGAGCCCGATGTCGTCGACGTGGTGCCAACCCAGGCCCCTGGTCGAGTCATCCGGACCGCGCTGATCGCCGCGATCGCGTTGGCCGGTCTGGTCGGCTGGCTCGGCTTTCGGACCTATCAAGCCGAGCGCCAGGAGGCGCAGCGCAGTCTTGTCGTGCAGACGGCGCAGGACGTTGCGAACGGCGCGTTCGCCGACAGCTTCGCGCAGCACAAGCCGACCTACGTCGACAACGCCAAGCAGGCGCAGACCAGATCGCTCGGCACGGTCACCGACGCCGGCCTGGAATCGCAGAGCGGCGACCAGGGCCGGGTGCTGGTCGCGGTGACGGTGACATCCACGGCTGCGCAAACGCTCGACAAGATCGGCGCACGCTGGCTGATCTCCGGCTTCGACCAAAAATGATCGCCCACCCGAAGGATTCGGTGATGACCCAACACCGTTGGATCGATGTCAAAGCTCCCGCCGTGGAGTTGAAAGCCCTGACGTGGGGCCCGCCCGACGGCCCAATCGCGTTGTGCTTGCACGGATTTCCCGACACCGCCTACGGTTGGCGAAAGGTCGCGCCGCAGCTCGCCGCGTCCGGCTGGCGGGTGGTGGCACCGTTCATGCGTGGTTATGCGCCGTCGTCGATACCGTCCGACGGCAGCTACCACATCGGCGCGTTGATGGACGACGCGCTGCAGATCCGCGCCGCCATCGGGGGTACCGAGCACGACGTGGTGATCGGCCACGACTGGGGCGCGATGGCCGCCAACGGATTGGCCGCGATCCCGGACAGCCCTTTCACCAAGGCGGTGATCATGTCGGTCCCTCCGGCCGCGGCATTCCGGGGCGGAGGTATCCGTGAAGGCGGCCGACTACTGGCCCAGATCCCGCCGCAATTGCTGCGGAGCTGGTACATCATGTACTTCCAATTGCCCTGGCTGCCAGAGCATTCCGCTTCCTGGGTGCTGCCGCGACTGTGGAAGCAGTGGTCCCCGCATTACGACGCCAGGGAGGATCTGCGGCACGTCGACGCGTCGATCGGCACACCCGAGAGTTGGCGCGCCGCGCTCGGCTATTACCGGGCTACGGTTCGTAACACCCGTCCGCCCGCTCAGTACCGCGACCTGCACCGGCACTGGACCACACCGCCCCGTTTGCCGATTCTCTATCTGCACGGACGCGACGATGGTTGCGTCACATCGGAATTCACGCGCTGGACCGCCAGAGCGCTGCCGGACGACAGCGATGTGGCCGTCGTCGACAACGCCGGGCACTTCCTGCAACTCGACGAGCCGGACAAGGTCGCCGACCTGGTGCTCGGCTTCATCGGTTCGGCGAAGTAGCGATTGCTGGAGTCGCGGTCGGCCGCGATCGGTGGCACGCTTAGCCATGCTCGTCAACTCGTCTGGCTGGCTTGTCGTTGCCGGCGCAGCGGTACTGCTGTCGGGAGGCGTCGCCCACGCCGACCCGCAGGACGACGAGTTCCTGAAGCTCCTGGCCCGAGACGGCATCACCGCAGGCCCGCCCGAGCAGTTGATCGCGCTGGCGCATGAGCGCTGCGACAACGACAACCTCTCTCGCTCAGGGATTTTCACTCTGCACTTCGGCGCCATGCCCAGCCCGTTCAGCAGCGCCATGCTGCAGCTGGCCGCCAAGCTGCAGAATCAGGGTCTGTCCGGCCCGCAGGTGCGGCCGTTCTTACTCGACGCCATCAGCGTCTACTGCCCGGACGCACACAGCTAGGGCTCGTCCTCCTCGTCGCCGTCGCGAAGCAGTTTTTCGGGGTGGTGGTAGGTGTTGGTGCGGGGTTGGCCGTGGTCGAGGTGGGGTGGTGGAATCCATTCGGTTTGGCCCCGGCTGTTGTTGCGGGTGGTCCACCCTTTCTCGGCGAGGTCGTGGTTGGGGTGACAGGTCAGGGCCATGGTGTTGACGTCGGTGACGGGGTGGGTGGCGTAGGGGTTGTTGTGGTGGGCTTGGCAGAGGTAGGCGGGCACGGTGCAGCCGGGGAAGGTGCAGCCACGGTCTCTGGCGTGCAGCATGATTCGCTGCGCTGGTGAGGCCAGCCGTCGGGTGTGATACAGCGCGAGGGCTTTGCCGTTGTCGAAGATGGCCAGGTAGTGGTGGGCGTGTGAGCCCAGCCGGATGACATCGGACATCGGCAGCAGGGTGCCGCCGCCGGTCAGCCCGCGCCCGGCGCCGGCTTCGAGTTCCTGCAGGGTGGTGGTGACGATGATGGAGGTGGGCAGGCCGTTGTGCTGCCCCAGCTCACCGGAGGCCAGCAGCGCTCGCCCGGCGGCGATGAAGGCGTCGTGGTGGCGTTGGCCGGCGCTGCGGGTGTCGCCCTGGATCGCAGCCTCCGACGGTGTGCCACTGACGCAGGGCTCGAGATCGTCGGGGTTGCACATGCCCGGGGCGGCGAGCTTGGCGAACACGGCGTCCCAGGTGGCGCGGGCTTCGGGGTTGAGCCAGCCGTTGATCGGGCACATGCCGTCGATGTCTTGGCGGCCGATCGTCAGGCCGCGGCGCTTGGCGCGGTCGACGTCGGTGAAGTCGCCGTCGGGGTGCAGGCAATCGATCAGCTTGTCGGCGAGCTTGGCTAGCTCGTCGGGGCGGTGCTCGCGACCCAGGCGGGCGAGCTGGGCTTCGGCGTGGGCGCGGGTCTCGAGGTCGACGAAGTCTGGCAGCCGCTGCCAAAACGACCGGATCACCGCCACGTGGCCCACACCCAGCTCGCCGTTGCGTTGGGCGGCCGCGGTCGCGGGCAGCACCGGCTCCAACTGTTCGCCGTTGAGCGCGCGGCGTTCACCCAGATCGGCGGCCTCGTGCACCCGCCGGGAGGCCTCGGCTCGGCTGATCCGCAACCGATCGGCCAACACGGCAGGCAGCTTGCCGCCCAACACCGCCGGCTCAACCCGGGCCAGCTCGTTGACGAGCCCGTGTTCGACCGCGGGCAGCTGACGACGCACCACCTCAAAGCCTTCCAACACGTTGAGCCGCTCCGGCGTGGTCAGCGCATCGAAGCTCAAATCCAAGGCACGCTTCATCGCAGCCCGAAGCGCGTCGAGAACCTCGACGACCTCCTCACGACTACTAGAACGCATGTGCGAAAGCTACCTCGCCCCACCGACGCCACGCACTCACCAAAACCGCATCTGTGGATAAAAGCCAGACTGTGGATACCTAGGATGCGGTGATGCCGAACCGGATGACTGCGATCGACGCGCAGTTCTACTGGATGTCGGCCAGAATCCCCAGCGACATGATCATGCTGTACGCATTCGATGGCCTGCCAACGGATTTCGAGCACACGGTCGACACCATCCTGACGAGGGCTCGCGCGTGTCAAGCGTTCATGGTCCGCGTCGAGGACGGATCGTCGCTGACGTACCCGCGCTGGGTGCCGACCACCGTCGAACCCGACCGGATCGTGCGCCACCACCTCGACGACAACAGCTGGCAAGGCTGCCTGATCGCCGTCACCGGACTTGGCGGCGATCAGCTCGACGCCCGCACGGCGCCGTGGCGCATGCACGTGTTCGTGCCGGTGCACGACGTCCCGGGCAGCAGCGGCCCGGCGACGATCGTGGTCATGCAATTCGCGCACGCGCTGTGCGACGGTCCGCGCGCCATAGCGATGGCCGCATGGCTGTTCGGGCGCGAAACTCCGGTACCCGACATCGAGCGCGAGTCGTCAGGTTTCTTGCCATGGCGCGCAATCGAATCCGCGCGCGCCCACCGACGACTCGTCAGTGACACCCGCAACGGGTTGCTGCCCCCGGCGATCCGAGCGCAACCCGCAGTGTCCAGCAATATCCGTCCGTCGGGCACGCGCTCCCTGCGAACGCTGGTGCGACACCGCACGCAGCTGGACGGACCCACGGCTACCGTCACGGCACTGGCCGCGGTCTCCGGTGCGCTCGCCGCTACTCTCGCTCACCAGGCCGAGTCGTTGGTAGCCGAGGTGACGATGGCCAAACCCGGTGTGCCTCACGCTCATAACCACTTTGCCAACGCGACGGTCGGGCTGTACCCGGAGCTGAGCCGACAGGAACGGCTGAATCGCATTGCCGCCGACCTGGCCAATGCCCGCCGACGTTCAGAGCACCCCGCGGTGAGAGCGGCGGACCGTGCCTTCGCCGCGACACCCGCTCCGCTGCTGCGCTGGGGCATCAGCCTTTTCGACCCGGACGTCCAGCCGTCTCGCGTCTCTGGCAACACCGTCATCTCGAGCTTGTATCGGGGCCCCGCCGACCTCACCTTCGGTGACGCGCCGGTGCTGTTGACCGCCGTGTACCCCGAACTCTCGCCGGCAATGAGCCTGGTGCACGGCGTCTGGGGCATCGGCGATACCGTGACGGTCAGCGTGCACGCGGCCGAATCGGCGGTTGGCGACATCGACGGCTATGTCGCCCGACTGGATGCCGAGTTGTAATCGCTTATGCGTCTTCGGCTTCGCGGGTCAGACCCGCAGCGAGGATGAGCTCCTCATGCAGTTCGAACCACACGGTGTGATACGAGTCGATCAACGGCCGAGACAGCCACTTCGTGTCGCCGGCATGAACGCGATCCAATGCTGCGGCAAGCTTTTCCGCATAAGCGGCTAGGCGCGGCAATTCAGCGGACACGGCGTGCACAACAGGCATCACGTGACGATGTACCTCGTCGAGACGGGTCAGCACGGCGGCGTCGTAGTCAGCATCGTCGTGGGCATTGGGCTGGCCGTGCTTGAGCTGCCAGTCGGTGACCAGCGCCTTGAATTCGGCATTCACGGAGCGGAACTCGTCATAGGCGGCCATCAGGGCCGCGGCGTCGACAGCGGCCCGCTCCGCGGCTAACAGCTCGCCGAGATGCGCACGGCCTTCGGGACTCAACCGCACCGTCGCTCCATCGACCAGAAAACCCGACTCGATCAACGGGTCGACAAGGGTGGAATCCAGCTCGTCGCGGCTGACCCGGCCCTTCAACCGGACCGCCTGCAACACAGTCAGTTCGGACGCGCCTGCATTGTCGCCGGTGGTCACGACGAGACTCGGATCGCTTCCAGCATCGCCAACAGCGGGCTGTCGGATACGACGTCGACGTGCCCACTGGCCATCGCGGCGCGCACCGCGATCTCGGAATGTCGATCGAGTCGCGGATAGTCACCCCGAGGATGCACCCGCAGCGGGCTGATTCGTCTTGCGACATCGGTCAATTCGCGCAGTTCGGGGGCGTTGTCCTCGGACCAGGCGGACAATTCGAGGATCCCCGCGCGTACCTCGCCGGCATTGCCATCGACGGTGACCAGCCTGCCGGCCAGTGCTTCGGTGACGCCACGCCCGCAACCGACGACAGCCGCCCGGCCGAGCTCGCGGCTCACCACCGCGGCATGGCTGGTCGCGCCGCCGGTCTCGGTGACGATGCCGCGCGCTACCAGCATTCCGTGGATATCGTCGGGGCTGGCGTGGTGGCGGACCAGGATCACGTCCTCGCCTCGGTCGGCTGCGTCGACGGCTGCATCCACATCGGTGTATGCCTGACCCGATGCGACGCCCGGTCGGCCGCCGAGCCCGGTAGCTAAAAGGTCGGCAGCCAAACGGGTTTCGGGCTGCAGGGACGGCTGCAGCAACACCTCGACATGCGCGGTCGTCACCCGTCGTAGCGTCTCCGCCTCGTCGATCAAACCATCATTCAGCAGCTGCAGAGCCAGCCGCACCGCGGCTTGCGCGGAGCGCTTTGCCGCCCGGGTCTGCAGCAGCCACAGCGTGCCCTCTTGCACCGTGAACTCGATCTCTTGCACGTCGGCGGTCAGCCGCTCCAATAGTCGTGCAGCACTCACTAATTCGTCGTACACCGTGGGCATCCGCGAGTGCAGGACGCTAATCGGCTCGACGTCGACCGTGCCGGACACCACATCGTCGCCTTGTCCACCGGGCAGCCACTCGCCGAATTCCTCGTTGGCGCCGGTCATCGGATTACGCGAAAACATCACGCCCGCACCGGAATCACCGCTCAGGTTGCCGAAGGCCATCGCCTGCACGACGACCGCGGTGCCGCCCTGGTCGTCGAGACCGTAGTGAGCGCGGTAGGCGGCCGCCCGCGGTGAATCCCAAGAGCCGAAGACCGCTTCGATCGCAGCGCGCAACTGCTCAAACGGGTCGTCCGGCGCGGTGCCTGTCACGATGCGCGCGAAGGACTCGGTGAACCGGCGCCGGGAATCCGAGGCGAACGAAGCCGAACCTTCAGCGGCCAAAGCCTTTTCGACCTCATCGCTGAAACCGAGGTCGAGCAGCGTGTCCATCATTCCGGGCATCGACACGGCGGCACCCGATCGAACGCTGACCAGCAGCGGGCGCGGACCATGCCCGAACGTTCGGGAGGTCGCAATTTCCAGCGTCCGGATCCCGTCGAGAACGTCGTCCCAGATTTCGTCGATGGTCACGGCGGGTTCGCTGCGGTAGCGCGCGCCGACCTCGGTGCTGATGCAGAACGCGGGCGGCACCGGAAGGCCGTTGCGGCGCATCATGTCGATGCCGTGCCCCTTGTGACCAAGGACCTGGGACGGCGCCGCGGCGGCGCCGTCCAGCAGTATCACCGGCCGTGTGGACATGGATGGATTCAGGCTCGACCGCGCAGCAGGCCGATGCACCCCAGTGATGCGTCCTTCGGGTCGACCGGCTTGCGGACGCCGGATGTGACGTCGTGGCCGCCGTTGCGCCACGCCGTGCCCAGCGTGCGGCCGACGTTGCCCGCTCCGATGATCGCGATCTTGATGGGTCGCTCCTTTTGTGTCGGGTGCGGCTGGCACGATACCTCTGCTTATCCCGTGCCTACCCGATGATCTAGGTTGGCGTCTATGAATGATGCCTATGACGTTGGGTTACTGATCCTGCGGCTAGTGCTGGGCTTGACGCTGGCCGCGCATGGCTACAACAAATTCTTCGGCGGGGGACGGATCCCCGGAACCGCGGGCTGGTTCGAGAGCATCGGGATGAAGTACGGCAAATTCCAGGCTGTCGTGGCCGCCAGCACGGAGATCGCCGCTGGACTGGGGCTGGCCGCCGGCCTGCTCACGCCCATCCCCGCGGCGGGATTCGTGGCGCTGATGATCGTCGCCGCGTGGACCGTGCATCGTCACAACGGCTTCTTCATCGTCAAGGAGGGCTGGGAGTACAACCTGACCCTGGCCGTGACGGCGGTGGTCATCGCCACGCTGGGCGCCGGGCGCTACAGCCTGGACTGGCAGCTATTCGGCCACAACTTCCACGACGGGTGGCACGGGCTGTTCGGCTCGCTGCTGCTGGGTGTCGGCGGGGCGCTCGGGCAGCTGGCGCTGTTCTACCGCCCGCCGGTCAAACAGGCCCAATAGCAGGGCATCAGTAGCCTGATCCACGAGGTCCGGACGCACCGCAGCGCCGACGACTTTCCGGTCGGCGAGCACCTGGCGTACAAGATCGCCCAGGTTGCCGCCGACCCGGTGCCGGTGCCGGCGGAGACCGTGGCCATGGTGATCAACCGGATCATCGACAATGCCGCGGTCAGCGCCGTGGCCGCCACCCGCCGACCGGTCGCCACTGCCCGTCACCAGGCCCTGGCCCACCCGGTCGGCTCCGGGGCCAAAGTGTTCGGCGTGGACGGCAGCTATGCCGCGGAGTGGGCGGCCTGGGCCAACGCCGTCGCGGTCCGTGAACTCGACTACCACGACACGTTCCTGGCCGCCGACTACTCGCATCCCGGTGACAACATTGCGCCGTTGGTCGCGGTGGCGCAGCAACTCGATGTGCGCGGTGAGGACCTGATCCGCGGCCTGGCGACGGCCTACGAGGTCCAGATCGCGCTCGTCAAGGGAATCTGCCTGCACGAGCACAGGATTGATCACGTCGCGCACCTCGGTCCGTCGGTGGCCGCCGGACTGGGCACCATGCTGCGACTCGACGTCCACACCATCTACCAGGCGATCGGGCAGGCGCTGCACCTGACCACCGCGACCCGGCAATCCCGTAAGGGGGCGATTTCCAGCTGGAAGGCGTTCGCGCCCGCCCATGCCGCCAAGGTCGCCATCGAAGCCGTCGACCGGGCAATGCGCGGCGAGGGCTCACCCGCGCCGATCTGGGAGGGTGAGGACGGTGTGATCGCCTGGCTGCTGTCGGGCCCCGGGCACACTTACCAGGTGCCGCTGCCCGCGCCGGGTGAGCCCAAGCGCGCAATCCTGGAGAGCTACACCAAGGAGCATTCCGCCGAATACCAAAGCCAGGCGCCCATCGATCTGGCCCGTCGGCTGCGCGAACGGATCAGCAACCTCGATGAGATCGCATCGATCGTGTTGCACACCAGTCACCACACCCACTCCGTCATCGGGACGGGTTCCGGCGACCCGCAAAAGTTCGATCCGGACGCATCACGCGAGACGCTCGACCACTCGCTGCCGTACATTTTCGCGGTCGCACTACAGGACGGCGCGTGGCATCATGAGCTCTCATACACCCCGAAGCGGGCGCACCGCCCGGACACGATCGTGCTGTGGCGCAAGGTCTCTACCGTCGAAGCACCGGAGTGGACCCGGCGCTATCACTCCGACGACCCGGCCGAGAAGGCGTTCGGCGCCCGAGCGGTGGTGACGCTGACGAACGGCGACGTGATCACCGACGAACTGGCTGTCGCGGACGCGCATCCGCTGGGGGCCCGGCCGTTCGGGCGCGAGCAGTACCTCTCGAAGTTCACACTGCTGGCCGACGGTGTGGTGAATCCCGCTGAACAGCAACGGTTTCTGGATGCGACGCAGGACATCGACGATGTCAACGCGCTGAACCTGCGGGTGCTGCCCGAGGTACTGGAGCGCGAACCCGAGATTCCGCCGGGAATCTTCACAGCAGGTCGGTGATCGTCTTCAAGCCTGCCTCGTAGAGCACGCCTGGAAGCATGCCGCCGTCGCACTCGATCGTGGTTCCGTTGACGAAGTCTGCGGCGCCCCCGGCCAAAAAGACGCAGACCCGGCCGACCTCTTCGGGCTCCGCAGCACGCCGCAAAGGGACTGCGGCAAAATACTTCTCACCGCTCGGGTCGTCTTTCGGCAGTACGAATGACCGGAAATTCTCGGTCATCGTCGGGCCCAGTGCGACGCAGTTGACCCGCACCTTCGGGCCCCACTCCTGCGCCAGTGAACGCGTGAGCTGGTTGAGCCCGCTCTTGGCCGCACCGTAGGACACCAGCGTCGGCGAGCCCGCCGGATGCCCGGCGCCGCTGGAGATGTTGATGATGCTCCCCGACCCGTTCTGGGTGGCCATCTGACGGTAGACCCGGATCGCGACCCACAGCGGGCTGATCAGGTTCATCTGTACCGCGAACGCATGGAACAGCGCGGTGCGCTCGAAGTCGTCGTCGCTGGGAGGTGCACCCTGAATGCGTTGGACCAGTGCGGGAATGCTCTCCGCGTGCGGAGCCGGAACGGTCCCGCCGGCGTTGTTGACCAGGATGTCGACACGGCCATGGGTGGCCACCACGTCGGCGACGAAGGAGTCGATCGAGTGGTAGTCGCCCTGGTCGCAGACGCGGTGCGACGCACGCGGCTCCCATTCGGCGTCGATACCGGGGATGGCATCCAGCGGTGAACGGGAGCAGCCGACGACGGTAGCGCCGGCCCGTAGCAACTCGCGAGCGATACCGACGCCGACGCCGCGGCTGGTGCCGGTGACGATCGCGATCTTGCCGTCGAGAATGCCCATGCGCCGAACCTCCGTCGTCGTTGACAGTGACTGCCAGACGGTCATACTGTGCCACGCATGAGTAACCCAGCCAAGTTGCGCGTCATCCAATGGGCCACCGGAGGCGTCGGTAAGGCCGCCATCGGATGCGTGTTGAATCATCCACAGCTCGAGCTCGCCGGCTGCTGGGTGCACAGCGTGGACAAGAATGGACGCGATGTGGGCGATATCCTGGGCATCGAATCCATAGGTGTCACAGCGACATCCAGCATCGAGGAGGTGCTGGCGCTGGACGCCGACTGCGTGATGTACAGCCCGTTGATCCCTAACGACGACGAGGTCATCGCGATCCTGCGGTCGGGCAAGAATGTCGTGACACCGGTCGGCTGGGTGTACCCCGACCCGGGCAACCCGCGTCACAAGGCGGTCGCTGAGGCCGCTGTCGAAGCGGGGGTGACGCTGCACGGGTCCGGCATTCATCCCGGCGGCATCACCGAACGCTTCCCGCTGATGATCTCGTCGCTGTGCTCGGCCGTCACCCATGTGCGCGCTGAAGAGTTTTCCGACATCCGCACCTACAACGCGCCGGACGTGGTGCGCCACATCATGGGTTTCGGTGGCACCCCGCAAGAAGCGATGGAAGGGCCGATGGCCGGTCTGCTCGATGCCGGCTTCAAGCAGTCGGTTCGAATGATCGCCGACCACATGGGGTTTCGCATCGATCCCAACATCCGGACCATCCAGGACGTGGCGGTGGCGACCGCCGACATCGACTACGCCCCGTTCCCTATCACCACCGGTAGCGTGGCCGCGCGCCGATTCCGCTGGCAGGCACTGGTCGACGGCGAGCCGGTGATCACCGCGGCGGTGAACTGGTTGATGGGCGAGGAAAACCTGGACCCGGCCTGGGATTTCGGCGGCATCGGCGAGCGCTTCGAGGTCGAGGTCACCGGTGACCCGCCGGTCAAGCTCACCTTCAAGGGGTTGCAGCCGGAGACGATCGCCGAAGGGCTGGTGAAAAACCCGGGCGTGGTGGTGACCGCCAACCACTGCGTCAACGCGATCCCCGACGTGTGTGCCGCCGACCCCGGAATCAAGACCTACCTGGACCTCCCGTTGTTCGCCGGGCGCCCGGCCGCCGGTCTCGCATCGACGACATGAGCTACACCCACCCGGACTCGATGCGCGGCCATGTCGCGATCGTCACCGGCGCCGCTCAGGGCGTCGGAAAGGGCATCGCCGCAGCGCTTCTCGACCGCGGAGCCTCTGTGGTGCTGGCCGACATCCAGGACGACAAGCTCGCTGCCACCATCGACGAACTCAAGGCGCACGGGCCGGTGGAACGCGTCGTCGCCGACTTGCGCGATCCCGAGACCGCTCAGCGGATCGTCGCCAAAGCCGTCGACGCATTCGGTACCGTGCACGGACTGGTCAACAACGCCATTGCGACCAATGAGCCGAAGGCGTTCGTCGACATCACCACCGACGACATCGCCCTCGGTCACGACGTCGGCCCGCGGGCGAGTTTCCTGTTGATGCAGGCCGTGCACCCGCTGATGGTCGCGAACGGCGGCGGGTCGATCGTCAACCTCGGTTCGGGCACCGGCACCGGAGGCGAACCGAAATGGGGCGGATACGCCGCCGCCAAGGAAGCCATCCGCGGACTCTCGAAAGTCGCCGCGCTGGAATGGGGTCGGGACAACATTCGCGTCAACGTCGTCTGCCCGTTCGCCGAGTCCGACGGCGTCAAGTACTGGAAGTCATTCGCGCCCAAGGAGTACGACAAGGCTGTTGCCCGGGTTCCGATGAAACGAATCGGTGACGTCCGCGACGATGTGGGCGCGCTGGTGGCGTTCCTGCTCGGCAGCGACGCGACCTTCGTCACTGGGCAGACCATTCACGTGGACGGCGGGATCGGCTGCTTCCGATGACCGAGACGCTGCGCGACCGGCAACGTGCGCAGATTCGGGCCGACATACGTCGGGCCGCGTTCCGGTTGTTCATCGAGCGCGGCTATGACGCGGTGACGACGGAGGAAATCGCCTCGGCTGCAGGGGTTTCACCGCGCACCTTCTTTCGTTACGTGCCGACCAAGGAGGAACTCTTGCTTGCTCCGGTTCGGCACGGCGGCACTGCAATCGTCAGCCTGCTGAAAGACCGGCCGGCCGGCGAGCGGCCTGATGTCGCATTGATCAATGCGATCATCACCCGCACCCGGTCGTTCGGCGTGGCCGACACCGAGGAGTGGCGGGAGGCGCTGTTGGTCGCCCCCGATCTGCTCGGAAAGCTGACTGTGCACCTGCCCGCCGACAAGGAGCGGGCTACCCAGCTGATCGCGACCCGGATGGGCGTCAACTCCGACAGCGACATCCGGCCGGCCTTACTGGTTCAATTAGCCTTCGCCGCAGCTGATTTCGCGTTTCAGCACTGGGTCCGGCAGTCGACCAAGAAGCCGCGCGCCCTGGACAGTTACGTCACCGAGGCGCTCGAGGCGGTCAAGAGTCCGGCACTGGCGCGACATTCAACAGATGGGGACGACAATGAGAGGCAAGGCGCACTCGCTGACGTTGGTCGGCATCGCTTACGTCGTCGCCGTCGCGGTGGGCGCGGCCTGGCTGGTGTGGGGTGCGCACAGCGGCCGGCTGCTGCTGGACACGTTGGTCGCCGACCTGCTGGCGCACGCTGGTGATCTTCGTATTCAGCCGGACCTACCGGAACTCGAGTTTCTACGACGCGTACTGGAGCGTGATTCCGCCGGTGCTGCTGTTCTATTGGTGGAGTCGGTCCGGGGTGCAGCAACTACGGTGCTGGCTGATCGCGGTGGTCGTGCTGCTGTGGGCGATCCGCCTGACCGCGAACTGGTTGTACGCGTTTCCCGGTCTGCACCATGAGGATTGGCGTTATCCGATGTTCCGCGAGAAGGCCGGGCGGTGGGAGTTCGTGGTCGATCTGGTGACGATCCATGTGATCCCGACGCTGCTGGTGTTTGCGGCATGCTGCCGGTCTACGCCGCGGTGACCTGGCCGCGCGGCGACATCGCGTGGCTGACCGATGTGGCGTCCTGTGTGGGCTTAGCGGCGGTGGCCCTCGAGTTGGCCGCCGATGTGCAGATGCACCGGTTCGTCCGCAATAAAGCCGACGGCGAGGCGATGGACCGCGGATTGTGGTCGTGGTCGCGGCATCCGAATTACTTCGGCGAGTTCAGCTTCTGGGTGTCGCTGGCGTTGTTCGGTGTTGCCGTCGTCGCCGTCGGACGCGTGGTGGCTGTGCCTGGGCGCGCTTGGGATGCTGGGCATGTTCCTCGGCGGCAGCATCCCGATGATGGAGACGCGCAGCCTGGAGCGACGGCCCGAATATCAGGATGTGATCGACAGGGTGTCCCGGTTTGTGCCGCGCCGCCGCCGCGGATGCGCGCCAGTCCTAGCAGGCGGCCGGGTGTGACTCGCAGTACGGCGTCGTGCCCGGGGAACCGGTAACGGTGCGCGACCACCCACCGATAGACAACGTCCTCGATGAAGCGGATACCGGGAATCCGATACATCGCCAACGGGATTCGGGTGCCGATCGCTGTGGAGAGCGCGGCGTTGGCGGCCTCGGCGCCGGAGTAGACGGTGTCACCGGAGGATCCAGCCACCGCACGGCATCCAGCAGGGTTGCCGGCGCGACGCCGAGGCGTTCGGCGACGCCCGGGCTCTGCAATGGTTCGGTCGCGATGTTGCCGGTGCGGTCGAAGCGAAGCAGTAAATCCTTCGAGCGCGTGCACATTCCACAGGCTCCGTCGAAGAACAGAGTGCCGCTGTCGTTCATCGGGGCCACCCTTCGCCGGAGCAGTTGCACCACCGAGCCTACGCGCGATGGCCGCGCCCGCAGGCCGGCAACCGCGAATACTCCGCCGGTGCCAATCTCGGCGGCGGCGCTGACCCACGAGAACCACGTCACGTTGATCCGTGGGCCGGAAACGAAGCTGTCCTGGTAGGCGGGAAAGAAGCTCGGCATCAAATGCGCATAAGTGAAGAGGACGGCGCTGCCAAAGCCGACTCCGATCGCCCACTCCGGAGCCCGATGCTCGGCGCGGTGACCGCCAACAGGATCGCGACCACGACGAACACTCCCTGGATCATGCCGCCGACCATGACGGCGTGCGGCGACGCCGACATACCGCGACGCAGATGATCGAGCGACGTGAACGCCCCAGCCCACCGCGAAAAGTATTGCCGCCCAACGCAGAGAGCGCTCCGTGGGGATAGGTGGCTGCGGAAGCCGAGTTGTCATCGCGGATCACCGTCCTAAGTGCCTGACCTCCGTTCTACTACTACGCAACGTAGTAATCAAGAGTTCTGGCGACGATTACCGAACGGGACCATCCGGCCTAGAACACGTTCTAGTCTTGCCGCCATGGGATTTCTCAAACAGGACACTCCGCAGATCGACTTCGAGGAGTGGAGCAAGGGCACCCGCGCCGAGAAGATCGTCCCGATGGCCCGGCACTGGGCCGAGGTCGGCTTCGGCACCCCGGTGCTGCTGCACCTGTTCTACGTCGTCAAGATCGCTGCTCTACATCCTGGCGGCCTGGCTGTTCGCGCTGACCACGAACGGGCATCGACGGCTTCACCGACGTCGGCGCACTGGTACGCCGAGCCGATCGTGTTCGAGAAGGTCGTGCTCTACACGATGCTGTTCGAGGTGGTCGGCCTCGGCTGCGGCTTCGGCCCGCTGAACAACCGGTTCTTCCCGCCGCTGGGCTCGATCCTGTACTGGCTGCGGCCCGGCACCATCCGGCTGCCACCGTGGCCCGGACGGATTCCGTTCACGAAGGGCGATAGCCGCACCCCGTTCGACGCGCTGCTCTATGCGCGCGCTGCTGGTGCTGCTCGTCATCGCGGTCTTCTCCGACGGCACCGGGCCGATGCCCGCCCTGGGCACGACGGTCGGGGTGCTGCCGGCGTGGCAGATCTGGGCGGTGCTGGGCGTGCTGGCGGTGCTGGGCCTGCGCGACAAGGTGATCTTCCTGGCGGCCCGCGGCGAGGTGTACGCCTCGTTCACGGTGGCGTTCCTGTTCGCCGGCTACGGCGTGGACATGATCCTCGGCGCCAAGCTGGTGTGCCTGGTGATCTGGCTCGGCGCGGCGACATCCAAACTCAACAAGCACTTCCCGTTCGTCATCTCGACGATGATGAGCAACAACCCGGTGTTCCGGCCGAAGTTCATCAAACGCAGGTTCTTCGAACACTTTCCGGACGACCTGCGGCCCGGGCCGGCGTTCCCGCTGGCTCGCGCATTTCAGCACGGCGATCGAAGGATTGGTGCCGCTGGTGCTGTTCTTCAGCCACGGCGGCTGGCCTACCGCGATCGCCGCGTTCGTCATGCTGTGCTTCCACTTCGGCATCCTGTCGTCGATCCCGATGGGCGTGCCGTTGGAGTGGAACGTCTTCATGATGTTCAGCGTGCTCGCGCTGTTCGTCGGGCACGCCTCGGTCGGGCTGGGCGACCTGACCACCCCGCTGCCGATGCTGTTGTTCGCGCGTCGTCGCCGGCACCGTCGTGACCGGAAACCTGTTCCCGCGCAAGGTTTCTTTCCTGCCCGGCATGCGCTACTACGCCGGCAACTGGGACACCACGCTGTGGTGCATCAAGCCGTCGGCGGAGGCGAAGATCGCCGACGGCGTCGTCGCGATCGCGAGCATGCCGGCCGCGCAACTGGAGAAGTTCTACGGCAGCAAGGAAGCCGCGCAGATCCCGATGTACATGGGATATGCGTTCCGCGCGTTCAACACTCACGGCCGGGCGCTGTTCACGCTTGGCGCACCGCGCGATGGCCGGCCATAACGAGGACGACTACGTGCTGACCGACGGTGAACGCGTCACCAGCACCGCCATCGGATGGAATTTCGGCGACGGGCACTTCAGCAACGAGCAGTTGGTCGCCGCCCTGCAGAAGCGCTGCCACTTCGAGCCCGGCGAGGTGCGCGTCGTGATGCTCGACGCCCAGCCGATCCACCGGCAGACCCAGCAGTACCGGCTGGTGGACGCCGCCACCGGCGAATTCGAGCGCGGCTATGTCCGGGTGGCCGACATGGTGACACGCCAACCCTGGGCCGACGACGTGCCGGTGCACGTGCAGTCGAGCGACGTGCGACGAAGCTCGGCGTAGCGCGACTCGACAGTGCACGCTCGACAGCTTAGCGCGTTGGCGCGGACCTTCTTGGTCGCCTCGACCAGGTTGGTCAGCGACGCGCTCACCTCGTCGGGGTTGCGGGTCTTCAGGCCGCAGTCCGGGTTGACCCAAAGCCGCTCGGCCGGAACGGCTTTCAGCGCTTCCCGCAACGACTTGGCGATCTCGTCGGTGCTCGGCACCCGCGGCGAGTGGATGTCGTAGACACCCGGTCCGACGCTGTTGGAGAAGCCGATCGAGTTCAGGTCGTCGA
The DNA here is from genome assembly GCA_963836555.1 of uncultured Actinomycetota bacterium. GTDB lineage: Bacteria > Actinomycetota > Actinomycetes > Mycobacteriales > Mycobacteriaceae > Mycobacterium. The sequence goes on from CAWIKT010000001.1 coordinate 17,173, forward strand.
GCACCTCCATGTGCGAGCGGGCCGCCTCGATCGAGGTGACGTCGGCGTCCAGGTCGGCGATCGCACCGATCACCTCACCGAACTCCGAGTAGCACAGGTGCGTGTGGATCTGCGTCGAGTCCGCCACCCCCGACGTCGCCAGCCGGAACGAGCCGACCGCCCAGTCCAGGTAGGCCTGCTTGTCGGAGTCGCGCAGCGGCAACAGCTCTCGCAGCGCGGGCTCGTCGACCTGAATCACCGCGATGCCGGCCGACTGCAGGTCCACGGTCTCGTCGCGGATCGCCAGCGCCACCTGATTGGCGGTGTCGGCCAGCGGTTGGTCGTCGCGGACGAACGACCAGGCCAGGATCGTCACCGGGCCGGTGAGCATGCCCTTGACCGGCTTGTCGGTCAGCGACTGCGCATACGTGGCCCACTCCACCGTCATCGGGTGCTGACGGGTCACGTCGCCGTAGAGCACCGGCGGCCGCACGCAGCGGCTGCCGTAGGACTGCACCCACCCCAGCTTGGTGGCGAAGAAGCCGTCCAACTGCTCGGCGAAGTACTGCACCATGTCGTTGCGCTCCGGCTCGCCGTGCACCAGCACGTCCAGGCCCAGATTCTCCTGCAGCTTGATCACGTCGGCGATCTCGGACTGCATCCGGCGTGGTGTACTCGGCCTCGTCGATCTCGCCGGCGACCAGCGCCGCGCGGGCCTTGCGGATCTCGATCGGTCTGCGGGAACGACCCGATCGTGGTCGTCGGCAGCGGCGGCAGGTGCAGCCGCTCGGTCTGCGCTTCGCGGCGCTCGGCCGCCGGACCCCGCTCGGTGCCACCGGACTTGGCGATCGAGTCGAGGCGCGCGCGCACCTCGCTGTTGTTCAGCCGCGGGTCCTTCTCGCGGGACGCGACCGCCGCGTTGGACTGCGCGATCTCGTCGGCCACCGCGTCGCGGCCGTCCTTGAGCGCCTTCGCCAACGTGGCTACCTCGTGCACCTTCTCGGCGCCGAACGCCAGCCAGCTACGCAGCGCGTCGTCGAGACCGGTCTCGGGCTCCAGCGAGTACGGCACGTGCAGCGTCGAGCACGACGTCGAGACGGCAACCGCCGCAACCGAACCCAGCAGGTTATCCAGCGTGCCCAGGGCGGACTGCAGGTCGGTGCGCCAGATGTTGCGTCCGTCGACGATGCCGGCCACCAATGTCTTGTCGGCTAGGCCCGGGGCCTTGAAAATGTGGGCGATCGCGGTGTCGGGGCCGTACACCAGGTCGACGCCGATCGCCTCGATGGGCGTGCGGGCCAGTGCCGCCAGGTTGTCGCCGGGGTCGCCGAAATAGGTGGCGACGTGGATGGCCGGCCGATTGTCCAGCGCGCCCAGCGTGCCGTAGACGCGCTCGGCGAGCGTCGCGGCGTCGGCGCAGATGTCAGTGACCAGCACCGGCTCGTCGATCTGAACCCACTGCACACCCTGGTCGGCGAGTTGGCCGAGCAGATCGCCGTAGAGGGGAACCACGTCGTCGAGGCGCTCGACCGGCGCGCCCGCGCCGTCGACCGCCTTGCTCAGCAGCAGGAACGTGATCGGGCCGATCACCACCGGACGAGCCGGAATGCCTTGATCCTGAGCCTCTTTGAGCTCCGACAGCACCTTCTCGGGGTGCAGCGAGAACTCGGTCTTCGGCCCGATCTCCGCAACAATGTAGTGGTAGTTGGTGTCGAACCACTTGGTCATCTCCAGCGGGGCGATGTCACCGTTACCGCGGGCGGCCGCGAAATAGCGGTCGAGGTCGTCGGCGACGCCGTGGCACGCGCTCGGGCAGCGCGCCGAGCAGCACCGCGGTGTCGAGCATTTGGTCGTAGTAGGAGAAGGTGTTGACCGGTACAGAGTCCAGGCCGGCATCAGCCAAGCTGAGCCCAGGTGTCGCGGCGGATGGTGGCGGCGACCTTCTCCAGGTCGGCGCGGCTGGTCTCGCCTTTCCAGTAGCTCTCCGTGGCGCGCTTGAGTTCACGCTTGGGGCCGATGCGTGGAGAGCCGGTGACGGTGGCGGTAAACGGGGTAGCGGTCACGGTAATCGGTCGTCCTTCAATCGACGGGGTGGACACCGCCAACGGACGCACAACCGGTCCGGCGCAGCGCAACAGTGACTGCAACCGTTACGGCCAGACGCCCATTCCACGAGGCGGTGAGCCGCCAGGCGCGGCGCGCCCGGCACGGTCGGCAGGTCTTCGGACTCACAGGCGCGCACCGTGTGGTGCTCCTACTGGCCGTCGCTTCCCGGTCGGGTGCGACCAGTGCTGTTGACGGCGGTCGTTCCTGCATACCGCTGCGGGACAGTCCCGGACTCTCACCGGGTTCCCTCTTACGAAGCACATCTAACGTGCTTCACTCGATGCCGGCTCCGTCGCGGACGACGAAATCGACAGACCGACTGCGAGGTGCAGACTACCGGCTGGCCAGCGCTTCGGTGATCGGCATGCCGCCGTTGTTGAAGTCGATGGTCTGTCGAATGGTCGCCCGATCGTGCAGCACGGCCGCCGCCACCAGCGCCACGTCTTCTCGCGAGACTTCGCCTGTGCCCGCGCCGATCTCGATTCGGCCGGTCGACGGCTCCAGCGTCAGGCGTCCGGGGCCCAACACAGTCCAGTCCAGGTCAGCGGCGCGAAGGTGGGCATCCGCGGCGGCCTTGGCCTCCGCGTAGGGGAAGAACGAATTGTCTTCGGCGACACCGTGGTCGGGCCCGGCGCCAAAGTAGGACACCATCACGAACCGCTTGACGCCGGCCTGCTCGGCCGCGTCGATCACCCGGATCGCGGCGTCCCGGTCGACCGCGTAGGTGCGGGCCGGGTCGCCGCCGCCGGCGCCGGCGGCGAACACCACGGCGTCGTGGCCCGTGACGCAGGTCCGCGAGAGCGGCGGTGTCCAGGTGCTCGATGTCGGCAACGACGGGCCGCGCGCCGGTGGCGGCGATGTCGTCGGCGTGCTCGGGATTGCGGAAGGCGGACGTCACCTGATCCCCGCGGTCCGAAAGGATGCGGGCCAGGTGCAGGGCGACCTTGCCGTGGCCGCCGACGATGACGATGCGCAACATGTCTTCGAAAGTAGCCGGGGTGAAGCTACCCGCCGGTAGGGCACCCCGGCGGCGACCCAACTAAGCGGTTGGTCAACAATCAATCCAAGCCCCCATGTCAAAGGAGATAGCCATGGCTGAAGCAGTCATCGTCGAGGCGGTTCGTTCGCCCATCGGAAAGCGCAACGGAGGCCTGTCCGGCGTCCACGCCGCCGACCTGTCCGCGCAGGTGCTCAACGGACTGGTCCAGAAGGCCGGCATTGATCCCGGCCTCGTCGACGACGTGATCTGGGGTTGCGTCATGCAGGCCGGCGAGCAGGCGATGGACATCGGCCGCACTGCCCTGTTGGCCGCCGGGTGGCCGGAGACCGTGCCCGGCGTGACGGTCGACCGGCAGTGCGGATCCAGCCAGCAGTCGATTCACTTCGCCGCCGCCGGCGTGGTTGCCGGACACTACGACGTCGTGGTCGCCGGTGGTGTCGAATCGATGTCGCGCACGCCGATGGGCGCCTCGCTCGCCAACGGCGGCAACCCGTTCTCGCCGGCTCTTCCAGGCCCGCTACGACCGGACGCCCAACCAGGGCATCGGCGCGGAGATGATCGCCGAGCAGTGGGGTTTCGACCGGACCGACGGTCGACGAGTTCTCGCTCGGCTCACACGAAAAGGCCGCGGCAGCACAGGATTCCGGTGCCTTTGACGACCAGATCGTGGGCATCAAGGACCAGGACGGGAACGCGGTGCTCAAGGACGAGGGCATCCGTCGCGGCACCCCGATCGAGAAGATGGCCCAGCTCAAGCCCGCCTTCAAGGAAGACGGCGTGATCCACGCCGGCAACTCCAGCCAGATCTCCGACGGCTCGGCAGCGCTGCTGATCATGACGGCGGAGAAGGCAAAAGAGCTGAAGCTCAACCCGATTGCCAAGGTGCACACCGCCGTCCTGGCCGGCGCCGACCCGGTCATCATGCTGACCGCCCCGATCCCGGCCACCCAGAAGGCGCTGAAGCGCTCCGGCCTGTCGCTGGACGAGATCGGCGTGTTCGAGGTCAACGAGGCGTTCGCGCCGGTTCCGCTGGCCTGGCTGAAGGACATCGGCGCCGACGAGAAGAAGCTCAACCCCAACGGTGGCGCGATCGCGCTTGGCCACCCGCTCGGCGGATCTGGCGCCCGGATCATGACCACGATGCTGTACCACATGCGGGACAAGGGAATTCGCTACGGCCTGCAGACCATGTGTGAGGGCGGTGGCCAGGCCAACGCCACCATCGTGGAGCTGTTGTGACCGACGTCGCGGTGCTCACTGAGCGCCGCGACGACGTCCTCGTCATCACGATCAACCGGCCGGAGGCGCGTAACTGCGTCAACGGCGCCGTCAGCATCGGGGTCGGTGATGCGCTCGAGCAGGCGCAGCACGACCCCGATGTGCGGGCGGTGGTGATCACCGGTGCCGGCGACAAGTCCTTCTGTGCGGGAGCTGATCTCAAGGCGATCTCGCGCCGCGAGAATCTCTACCACCCAGATCACGGCGAGTGGGGATTCGCGGGCTACGTCCACCATTTCATCGACAAGCCGACGATCGCCGCGGTGAACGGCACCGCGCTGGGCGGTGGCACCGAGCTGGCCCTGGCCAGCGATTTGGTGGTGGCTGAGGAACGCGCGCAGTTCGGTCTGCCCGAGGTCAAGGTGGGTCTGTTGGCCGGCGCCGGCGGAGTCTTCCGCATCGCGCAGCAGCTGCCGCGCAAAGTGGGCATGGAAATGCTGCTGACTGGTGAGCCGATCACTGCCACCGAGGCGGAAAGTTGGGGGCTGATCAACCAGGTCGTCCCCAATGGCACCGTGCTCGAAGCCGCACTGGCGCTGGCCAAACGGATCACCGTCAACGCACCGCTGTCGGTACAGGCCAGCAAGCGGATCGCGTGTGGCGCCGACGACGGCGTCATTCCGGACGAGGAACCCGGCTGGGCCCGCACCGCACGGGAATTCGGCTCGCTGCTGCGGACCGAGGACGCCAAGGAGGGACCGCTGGCGTTCGCCGAGAAGCGTCCACCGGTGTGGAAGGCGCGCTGAGCGTTAAGAGCTAGCGCGCCAAGGTGTTCACCGCTTGCCGGAACACGCCCGGCAACAGGCCGCACGCGGGGACGACCGCGCGTCGCCCGACACGCGTCGCGGTGCTCAGCACCAGGGCGCGGGTGAGCAGGCGGTAGTCGCGGGTGATGCGGCGCCACGTCGCCTCGTAGGACGACGGGTTCTCGTCGACGATCGCCGCCACCGCCGCGCGGGCCTGCTTGACAGCCAGGCTGACGCCCTCGCCCGTCAGCGCGTCCTCGTATCCAGCTGCGTCGCCGACCAGCAGCACGCGGCCGGCCACCCGGCGCGAAACCACCTGCCGCAGTGGGCCACAGCCGCGGGCCCGCGTCCGTGGGGCGCCACGCAGTTGCTCGGTCAGCCGCGGGAACCAGGCCAGGTCCGGCTGCCCGCGAGACAGAATCGCCACGCCGACCAGGTCCGGCTCGACCGGGGTCACGTACGCCTCGCCGAACGGCGACCAGTACACCTCGACGAACTCCGACCAGGCCGGCACGCAGAAATGCCAGCGCACCCCGTAGCGCCGCGGCGTCCCAGCGACCGCGCTGATCCCGGCGGCCGAACGCACGTGGGAGTGCAAGCCGTCGGCGGCCACCAGCCATCGGGCCCGCATGCCGCCGGCGGTGACTCCGGTCGTGTCTTGTTCGACATTTGTTATCCGCGTCGAAACCCATTCGGTGTCTTGCTCTTTGGCGCGTGCGGCCAGCGCGGCGTGCAGTGTGGTACGCCGTACACCACGGCCCGGTCCACCTCGAAACGGCGCCTCTATGCGCCGATGCTCGTCGAGGTAGGCGATGCCGCGAAAGGGCAGACCCGCCGGGTCGACATCCAGCGCCGTCAGCTCGGCCAGGCCGCCGGGCATCAGGCCCTCGCCGCAGGCTTTGTCGACCGGCGTCTCGCGCGGTTCGGCCACGATCACCGAAAGTCCAAGGCGTCGAGCGTGTAACGCGGTGGCGAGCCCGCCGGGCCCGCCGCCCACTACCAGCAGATCGGCATCGAACTCACTCACGCGTAGCCCAACGCCGTATTCTCGACCCGGATCCGCACCGTCAGCAGCAGCGCATTAACCACCGTGAACAGACCGCGGTCAGCCATGCGGTGTGGACCAGCGGCAGGGCGAAGCCCTCGACGACGACGGCGACGTAGTTGGGGTGGTGCAGCCAGCGGTAGGGCCCCTGCCGGACCAACGGCGCGCTCGGGCAGCACGATCACCAGGGTGTTCCACCGATGCCCCAATGTCGTGATGCACCACCAGCGCAGCACCTGGGTCAGCACGGCCAACGCCAGCATCGGCCAGCCCAGCCACGGCAGGAACGGCCGGTGCAGCGCCCACACTTCCAGGACGCAGCCGAGCAGTAGCGCGGTGTGGATGGTGACCATCACCGGATAATGGTTGCGCCCGAATTCCTTGCCGCCGTGCGCGAAAGCCCACCGGGCGTTGCGCTTGGAGACGACCAGCTCCGCCACCCGCTCGATCCCGACGACCAGGATCAGCAGGTAGTACACGCCTCACCAGCCGAGCAGCACGAGTTCGGAGCAGAACGCCGGACCCATCGCGATCATCAACCCGAAGGAGCCTGCTGCCGGCGGGTCGGCCATGGTGTGGCTCGAGCACATCCAGCACCGACACCGATGACAGGTTTGCCGTTCTCGCGCAACGAGTTTCGGGTGTGATCCATGGCGTGCGGCGGGAGATCGAGGGTGTTCTCGATGGCTTCGATCACCTTTGGGCCGCCGGGGTGGCAGACCCAGGTAGAGATGTCGTCCGGTGTCAGGCCGTGTTCGGCCAGGAAGTTGCGGACGTCGTCGCCGAGGTATTTCTCGGCGACGGTCGCCACCTCGGTGGAGAGCATGATCTTGAAGCCATTGCTGCCGATGTCCCAGCCCATCACGTCTTCGGTGTCGGGGTAGATCCGGCTGCGAGTGGCCAGCACCCTTGGTCCGGTCTGCGTCCGGGCCGCTCCCTTGGCGACGACGGCGGCCGCGCCGTCGCCAAACAGGCTGGCGGCCACCAAGTTAGCGACTGACATGTCGTCTCGCTGCAGCGTCAGCGAGCAAAGCTCGACCGCCAACAGCACCGCCACCTGTTTCGGGAAGGCCAGCAGATAGTCGTGCATGCGAGCCACGCCCGCGGCGCCGGCCACACAACCCAAACCGAACAGCGGCACCCGCTTCACGTCGGGCCGCAGTCCGAGTCGCGTCGCCAACCGGGCCTCCAAGGTGGGCACCGCCAGTCCGGTCACTGTCGTAGAGAACACCACATCGACGTCTTCGGGCTTGACGCCGGCGGCGTCCAACGCCGCCAGAATCGCGCGCTCGCCGAGCCCCAAAGCGACTTCGATGAAGGTGTTGTTGGCTTCGGTGAACCCGCTCAACGTGCCATAGTCGGCCAACGGCATGGCGATCCGTCGCGTGTCCACTCCAGCGCTGGCGCCGAAGCGCTCGAAGTCCGGGCCACCGAAGCCGGTGAGGCCGGACATGGCTTCGGCCTGACTGACTTGATACGGCGGGAATTCGACCGCGACGGCCGCGATGGACGGGGTCGGTGTCATGTCTGCTTCACCCCTTGCAATTCGGCGAATACGGGGCGTGTTCGCTCATTGGTGATCACGTACTGACGCCCGCGTTAGTTCAATCCGGATAGTTGGAACTTAACCACAAGCGCATTCGATGTGGCACCCGCCGATGTCGCATCGGATGTGACAACGGACACGCCGGTTTGCCGGTGGGGGCGCAGGGCAACAACTACAAGCCAATGCCCCTGCGTATCGCGATCGGTAGGTTGAAATTGTGCGAATTCTGGTGACGGGCGCGACCGGGTATGTGGGATCGCGGCTGGTCACTGCGCTGCTCGAGGCGGGGCATCAGGTGGTGGCGGCTACCCGCAACCCGGCGCGGCTGACCGACTTCGGGTGGTACGACGACGTCGTCGCCGTGAAGTGTGACGCCGCGGACGTTGAGTCGGTACGGGGCGCGCTCGCCGAAAGCGGACCGATCGATGTCATCTACTACCTGGTGCACGCAATCGGTCAACCCGGATTTCGCGATGTCGATCGCGCGGCCGCCGGCAACGTCGCCGTCGCCGCCAAAAACGCCGGCGTGCGGCGCATCGTCTACCTCGGCGGCTTCGTCCCATCGGACGAGGGCCTCTCCGAGCACCTGACCAGCCGCGCCGAAGTCGGCGAGGCGCTGAGCGTCGACGGTGGCGCCGAGGTGGTCTGGCTGGGCGCTGCGGTCATTTTCGGGGCGGGCTCGACGTCGTTCGAGATGTTGCGTTACGTCGCCGACCGTTTCCCGGTGATCCCGGTGCCGGGATGGATGGAAAACCCGATCGACCCGATCTCCATCCGCGATGTGCTGCACTACCTGGTGGCGGCGGCCGACCCCGAACTGGTTCCGGCCGGGGCGTACGACATCGCCGGGCCGGACACCACGTCCTACCGCGAGTTGCTCAAGACCTACGCGCGCATCTCTGGCAACTGGCACACCGGTCTGCCGGTCTGGGGCATTGACACCACGCTGGCATCGTGGGTGACCGGGCTCGCGCTGCCGGTGCCCGACGGTCTCGCGGCGGATCTGGTCGAATCGCTCGACCACCCGATGCGGGCCAGCGACACGGGCCTGCGCGACTTGGTTCCCGAGCCGCCGGGCGGCCTGCTGTCGATCGAAGACGCGATACGGCGCTCGCTGTCGAACCGGAAGCCGCGGCCAGTCAACAAGCTTGCCGACCCGCACCATCTGGCCGACAGCGACCCGGCGTGGGCCGGCGGGGACGCGCTGCGGCTCCGACGGCTGGCGTGCCACGTGACGCCGTCGATCGTTCGGCCCGGCCTCGCGTTGGTGGACGTTGTGCCTCGCCCGATCGCGGGGGCACTGCGCACCGGCCTCGACATCTTGATCACCCTCACGCCGAAAGTGCGATTGAATGGCATCCGCTAGCAACGAGGCAGGAGACGCAGCGCAGTGACTGACGTGAGTTCCCAGCCCAGCGCTCTGGAAGAAATTCGGCGCGGCATCGTCAATGTCGCTGTGCCGCACAACGAACCACCGGCCACTGTGCGTCGCAGGCGGGTCGTGGTCGCCATCGTGCTGGTGCTCGGCGTTGGCTCGCTGGGATTGGCGCTGACGAAGCATCCCGGCGAGCAGGCGTTCTACTGGTGGACGCTGGCGCTGGCGGGCATCTGGGCGGCCGGCGCGTTCGTCTCCGGACCGCTGCATCTCGGCGGCGCGTGCTGGCGTGGCCGCAACCAGCGCCCGGTGGTCAGCGGCACCACGATCGGACTTCTGCTCGGCGGCGTCTTCATCGTCGGCGGTCTGATCGTCCGGGAGATCCCGGCGGTCGCCGACTACGTCACCCGGTTGCTGCGCTACACCGACCAGGGATCGTGGCGGTTGACGCTGGCGATCGCGCTGCTGGCCGCCGTGGGCGAGGAGTTGTTCTATCGCGGCGCCCTGTACACCGCGCTGGGCCGCCATCACCCCTTACTGATCTCGACCACGATCTACGTCATCGCGACGTTGGCCAGCAGCCAGAACCCCATGCTCGCGTTCGCGGCGATCATCCTCGGCACGGTGTGCGCGCTCGAGCGCCGGGCCACCGGCGGCGTGCTGGCGCCGATCTTGACGCACTTCGTCTGGACGCTGGTCGTCCTGCTGGGCCTGCCGCCGCTGTTTGGGGTGTGAGCGCCTAGCTGTCGCTGAATGCGGGTGTGCGGCGCTGCTGGAAAGCCCTTGCGCCCTCGCGAAAGTCGGGTGAATTCAGCAGGATCGACTGGCCCTCGAGCTCGCGCTGCAGGGTCGGCTCCAACTCGGTGAGCGTGGCGGCGTTGATGGCCTGCTTGGTCTTGGCGAACGCCACCGCCGGTCCGGACAGCAGGCCGGCGATCACCTTGTCGACCTCGGCCTCGAAGTCGTCAGCCGGGTAGACCGCGCTGATCATTCCGGCCGCCAGGGCATCGGCGGCGGGCAGTCGCTCGGCCAGTAACGCCATCCGCATCGCGCCGATTCGGCCGATCGCGGCGGCGATCAGTGCCGAGGCGCCGCCGTCGGGCATCAGGCCGATCTTGGTGAAGGCGAGCATGAAAAACGCCTTCTCCGAAGCCAATACGAGGTCGCAGGCCAGGGCGATGGACACGCCTACGCCGGCGGCCGCGCCGTGGACCACCGCGACGACCGGGTGTGGCAGCGTCGTGATCGCCCGCACCACCCGGTTGGCCGCCAGGATCAGCTCGTCGCCGGGGCCCGCCCCGGCCACGTCGTCGGCGCTCATGCCGGCTCCAGAGCAGAAGCCCCGGCCGGCGCCACCGAGGCGCACGACCTTGACCCGCGGATCGTTGGCCGCCTGTTCCATCGCGTCGGCGAGTCCTTCGAACACCGGCAGCGTCAACGAGTTCAGGCTGTCCGGGCGGTCGATCGTCACCGACAGCACGCCGTCGGCCAGGGTGACGGCCAGCCCGTCGACGGGTGCGAGGGCGTCGATTCCGGAATCGATAGCGGTCATGGGATCGACTGTAAGCCACCGGCGTGCGGCGTTGTTCAGGGCGACTGTCAAGATGCAATGAAGATAGTGGCGACCCGCTGCGCCCGGCTTTGCCGCGCTTGCGATCGCCTCGTGAAGATAGTGGCGACAGAGAGGTCGGTTGAGATGGCGGGTCCGCTAACAGGTTTGCGAGTCATCGAGCTCGCCGGAATCGGGCCGGGCCCGCACGCGGCGATGATTCTGGGCGATCTCGGCGCCGACGTGGTCCGCGTCGACCGGCCGGGCGCCAGCGGCTCCGACCCGATGCTGCGCAACCGCCGTTTCGTCATCGCCGACCTGAAGTCCGACGAGGGCCGCGAGTTGGTGCTCAAGCTCGTCGCCAAGGCCGACGTGCTGATCGAGGGGTACCGGCCGGGTGTCACCGAACGGATGGGGCTGGGCCCCGACGACTGCGCAAAGGTCAACGAGCGGCTGATCTACGGCCGGATGACCGGGTGGGGGCAGACCGGCCCGCGCAGTAAGCAGGCCGGCCACGACATCAATTACATCTCGCTCAACGGCGTGCTGCACGCGATCGGACGGGCGGGGGAGCGGCCGGTTCCACCGCTGAACCTGGTCGGCGACTTCGGCGGCGGCTCGATGTTCCTGCTGCTCGGGATCCTGTCGGCGCTGTTCGAGCGGCAGACCTCCGGCAAGGGCCAGGTCGTCGACGCCGCCATGGTCGACGGGTCCTCGGTGCTGGTGCAGATGATGTGGGGGATGCGCGCCCTTGGGCTGTGGTCCGACGAGCGCGGCACCAACATGCTCGACACCGGAGCGCCGTATTACGACACCTACGAATGCGCCGACGGCCGCTACGTCTCGGTAGGTGCCATCGAGCCGCAGTTCTACGCGGCGATGCTGGCCGGACTGGGCCTCGACCCCGAGGAGCTGCCCGGGCAGAACGATCGTAGTCGCTGGCCCGAGTTGCGGGCCGCGTTCACCGAGGCGTTCGCCGGCAAGGACCGCGACCAGTGGGCCAAAATCTTCGCCGACTCGGATGCATGTGTGACGCCGGTGCTGGCGTTCGGTGAGGTCGAGACCGAGCCGCACATCACCGAGCGCAACACCTTTTACCAAGCCGGCAGCGGACTGCAACCACTGCCCGCACCCCGGTTCTCCCGCTCGCAACCGGACCAGCCGAAGCCGCCGGGGGAGCCCGGAGCCGACACCGAGTCCGTGCTGACCGACTGGGTATAGTCCCGACCAACCAGTAGGTCGGACTCGCTGCGGCGCGTTGCCACAGCCCAGCCCGACCTTGTTGAAAGGAACTTTGCGTGCAGATCACCGATGCCGTAGCACTCGTCACCGGCGGCGCGTCCGGGCTGGGCCTGGCGACCACCCGACGGCTGCTCGATGCCGGCGCACAGGTGGTCGTGCTCGATCTCAAAGGTGAGGAGGTCGTCCGGGAGTTGGGCGACCGGGCGCGGTTCGCGCCCGCCGACGTCACCGACGAGAAAGCGGTGACCGCGGCACTGGACATTGCCGCGTCGCTAGGGCCGTTGCGCATCGTGGTCAACTGCGCCGGCACCGGCAACGCCGTCAAGACCCTTGGCAAGGACGGCCCGTTCCCGCTGGACGCCTTCCGCAAAGTCGTCGAGATCAACCTGATCGGCACGTTCAACGTGCTGCGGCTCGGCGCCGAGCGAATCGCGCAGCAGGACCTGGTCGGCGAAGAGCGCGGTGTCATCGTCAACACCGCATCGGTTGCGGCCTTCGACGGTCAGATCGGTCAGGCCGCCTACTCGGCGTCCAAGGGCGGCGTGGTCGGCATGACGCTGCCGATCGCCCGCGACCTCGCCAGCAAGGGCATCCGGGTCGTCACGATCGCGCCCGGCCTGTTCGACACCCCGCTGCTGGCCGGCCTCCCCGAGCCCGCTCGCGAATCGCTCGGCAAGCAGGTGCCGCACCCCAGCCGGCTGGGCAACCCGGACGAATACGGGGCGCTGGCGGTCCACATCGTCGAGAACCCCATGCTGAACGGCGAGGTCATCCGTCTGGACGGCGCGATCCGGATGGCTCCGCGTTAAATCCTTTGACTCGGTCACCGCATGAAAAAGCCCCCGCCTGGGCGGGGGCTTCTTCAGCTCATAGGTCAACGCCGGAGTGACTCTTGAGGCTCACGATCGCCCCGACGCGGCCGCGCTCGCGAGATAGCGAGCGTGTGTCGCGCGGACTAGCTCGCGTTGGGCAACAAGTGCCCGTCTTCGAGCTGCTCCGAGCACTCTCCCTCTACCAGGAAATCGCCGTGGTAGAGAGCCTCGAAATCAACCTTGATCACGTCGGCACTGGAGTCATCGATCCACATGTAGATGAGCGTATGGGCAACGTTTAAGGAATCTTTGAGTCACGATTCGGAAAATTATGGCAATTGTTACTGCCGGGTAAGGCCAGCGGTGCGGCTCACCCACCGGACGCTGGGTCCGGATGGTTGGAAGTGGCCTATTGGGCAGACGTTCAACCACATATGCTCCGCAAATGTCCTGGTTATCGGGTTCCCCGTTGAACCGTCACGGGTATCCGTCTCGTTTCCTTCGGTAAGGCGTAGATGACGCGCCCGGACGTTGCGTTGCTAACTTATCATTGATAAGTTAGCAACGATATTGAACCGGAGAACACTGATGCTGCAGCGGATCGCCCGCCTCGCCCTCGCGGGGCCCCGGCGCATACTCGTAGCCGCCGTGTTGGTCTTGGTAGCGGCGGCGGTCTTCGGACTTCCGGTCGCCAAGAGCTTGTCCGCCGGCGGTTTCCAGGACCCGGCCTCGGAATCGGCGCAGGCGATCAAGCTGTTGACCGATAAGTTCGGCCAGAGCGATCAACAGCTGGTCTTGCTGATCACCGCACCGTACGGAGTGCAAAGCGAGCAAGCTCGCCGCGTGGCCACCGACATCGTCGGGCAAGTCCAGGGGTCGGACGGGGTGTACAACGTCGTCTCGGCATGGACCGGACCTGCAGCCGCCAGTCCTTCCCATGTCGCCGCCGATTTGGTGAGCCGGGATGGCAAGGCCGGACTGGTCGTGGCGAACCTCAAGGGCGGCGAAAACAACGCGCAGAACTACGCCAAGGAGATCGCATCCCGCGTCGTGCACGACCGTGACGGCGTCACGGTCCGCGCCGGCGGGGCCGCGATGGTCTACAACCAGATCAATCACCAGAACGAGCGCGACCTGTTGCTGATGGAGTCGCTGGCGATTCCGCTCAGCTTCCTCGTGCTGGTGTGGGTGTTCGGCGGGCTACTGACCGCGGCGCTGCCGGTCTGCCTGGGCGGGCTGGCCATTGTCGGGTCGATGTCCGTGCTGCGGCTGATCAGCTTCAGCACCGATGTTTCGACCTATGCGCTGAACCTGAGCAGCGCACTGGGGCTGGCCCTGGCCATCGACTACACGCTGCTGATCATCAGCCGCTACCGCGACGAGTTGGCCGATGGCAGCGCCCCAGACGAAGCGCTGGTCCGAACGATGGCCACCGCAGGTCGCACGGTGTTGTTCTCGGCGACCACGGTCGCGTTGTCGATGGCCGCGCTGGTGCTGTTCCCGATGTACTTCCTCAAGTCGTTCGCCTACGCCGGGGTGGCGACCGTCGCCTTCGTCGCGGTGGCCGCGATCGTGGTGACGCCGGCGGCGATCGTGCTGCTCGGCCCCCGACTGGATGCGTTGGACGTACGCAGGCTCGGACGCCGAATGTTCGGTCGGCCGGACCCGGTGCACAAGCCGGTGGAGGAGTTGTTCTGGTACCGGTCGACCAAGTTCGTGACGCGGCGTGCGGTGCCGATCGGGTTGGCGGTGGTCGCGTTGCTGCTGCTGCTGGGACTTCCGTTCTTCGGAGTGAAGTGGGGGATGCCCGACGACCGGGTGCTGCCGACGTCGGCCTCGGCGCACGCGGTCGGCGATCAGCTGCGGCAGGATTTCGCCGATGACTCGGCGACCGCGGTGTCTGTTGTCGTCCCGGATGTTCGAGGGGTGCATCCGGGCGACCTCAGCCGCTATGCGGCCGACCTATCACGGCTGGCCGACGTCTCGGCCGTCTCGGCGCCAACCGGGACGTACGTCGCCGGCAAACTTCTCGGACCGCCGTCGGCGGCCACCGGAATGGACAAGGGCAGCGCATTCCTCACGGTGGCCAGCACGGCGCCGCTGTTCTCGAACGCGTCCGACGCGCAGCTCGACCGCATACACGCCGTGCCCGGTCCCGCGGGGCAAGCCGTTCAGCTCGCCGGGATGGCCCAGATCAACCGCGACAGCGTACACGCGATCACCGCCCGGCTGCCGCTGGTGCTGGGACTGATCGGGGTCATCACGTTCGCGCTGCTGTTCCTGCTCACCGGCAGTATGCTGCTGCCGCTAAAGGCATTGGTGTGCAACGTTTTATCGTTGACCGCGGCCTTCGGTGCACTGGTCTGGATCTTCCAGGACGGCCATCTCGGGGCGATGGGCACCACGCAGAGCGGCACGCTGGTGGCTAACATCCCGGTGCTGTTGTTCTGTGTCGCGTTCGGTTTGTCGATGGACTACGAGGTCTTCTTGGTCTCCAGGATCCGCGAGTACTGGTTGGCGGCGGTCGCATCGCACGCGGTGCCACCGGACCACCGGACCCAGCGAGCCGACAACGACGAGGCTGTGGCACTGGGGTTGGCGCGCACCGGCCGCGTGGTCACCGCCGCCGCTCTCGTGATGTCAATCTCGTTCGCTGCCTTGATCGCTGCGCAGGTGTCGTTCATGCGGATGTTCGGTACCGGCCTGACACTGGCCGTGCTGGCCGACGCGACGCTGGTGCGGATGGTTGTGGTGCCGGCGTTCATGCACGTGCTGGGTCGGTGGAGCTGGTGGGCGCCCAAACCGCTGGCGTCGCTGCACGAACGGTTCGGGATCAGCGAGTCCGACTCCGCGACGCCGCCGGTCACCACCGAGCCGTCCGGTGGACGGCACCACCGAACAGACCAGGACCCGGCCGCAGCGGCCGCCTACACCGCCGCGACGGTCGCCGATGGTCGCTGATCCGTCCGTCCTTCGCAGGCGGCGCGCGCCGCGCGGATCCGGCGACCTGCTGCGCGACGAAATCCTTGATGCGGCAACCGCACTCCTTCTCGACATCGGCCACGCCAAGGCCGTGTCGATCCGCTCGGTGGCCGAACGCGTCGGCGTGACGCCGCCGTCGATCTATCTGCACTTCCAGGACAAGGACGCGCTTCTGGACGCGGTGTGTGCCCGCTACTTCGAGAAGCTCGACGACGAGATGCAGCGGGTGTCCGCCATGCAGTCGGACACCGCCGAGGTACTGCGGGCGCAGGGTTTGGCGTACGTCCGGTTCGCCACCGAGAATCCCGAGCTGTACCGGATCGCGACGATGAGCGAGTGGAAGTCCGGCAGCAATGTCGATGCCGCGCTTGCCAGTTCGGCCTTCGAGCACATGTGCGCCAGCGTCACGGTGCTGATGGGCGAGGGCATACTGCCCGCCGGCGACGCGAGCGACATCGCGTTGGAGCTGTGGAGTGCCGCGCACGGCGTGGCCGCGCTGCTGATCGCCAAACCCCATCTGCCGTTCGGCGATGCCGAAGCGTTCACCGACCGGGTGCTGCGGGCCGTCTTCTCCGGGCATATGGTGGCGGGGTTGGTCGGCCCCGATGCCACTCCGCAGCAGGTGGTGGAACGGTTGACGGCGCTCGGATCGTCGGCGCGACGATCGTCCTAGCAACCGCTGGAAAGGCTGGTAGGTATGACATCTCCGGCGGACGACACCGTTCACCACCCGTTCTTCGCCCGGATCTGGACGACGATCGCCGCGCACGAGACCGAGCAGATGCGCGAGTCTCGTCGCGAAAACCTGGCCGGATTGTCGGGCCGAATCCTCGAGGTGGGCGCCGGCACCGGTTCCAACTTCGCGTTTTACCCCGACACCGTCGAGCGGGTTGTCGCGATCGAGCCCGAGCTGCAGCTGGTCGGCCTGGCGCGTGAGGCGGCCACCGTCGCACCCGTTCCGGTGGAGGTGACCAATCGGACGGTGGAGAGCTTCTCGGCTGACGAGCCGTTTGACGCGGTGGTGTTCTCGCTGGTGCTGTGCTCGGTCGCCGAGCCTGATTCGGTTCTACGGCAAGCGCTTTCGCTACTCAAGCCGGGCGGGCAGCTGCGCTACCTGGAGCACGTGGCCAGCAAGGGTGTCCGCGGCGGGTTCCAGCGATTCGTCGACGCGACCACACTCTGGCCGCGGCTGGCCGGGAACTGTCACGCTCATCGCCACACCGAGCAGTCGATCCGCTCCGCGGGATTCGAGATCGAAAACAGCCGGACCGATCATCTGTTTCCGGCGTGGGTACCGGTGCCGACGTCGGAATTCGTGCTCGGGCGGGCGCGCCGTCCGGCCTAGTTCAGCAGGGCAGGCAATCGCTGCAACAGCGTCGGCAGCGCGGTGCTGGCTGACTCGCGCACCGTGATCGTGGCGCTGTCCGACAACGGCGTGGGCTCTGGATTGACCTCGACAACGACTATTCCGCGGGCCACTGCCGCCTCCGGCAGGCTGGCGGCCGGGTAGACGATGCTCGACGTTCCCACCACGACGAGCATGTCGGCGTTGGTCGTCGCCTCAACGGCGTGTTGCCACGGCTCCTGCGGTAGCGCCTCGCCGAACCACACAATGTCGGGCCGGATCAGGCCGCCGCATTCACACACCGGTGGCTCGACTTCCAATGCGGGCTCGGTCATTTCGGGCAGCTCACCGGTGTATGGCAAAGAACATGTCGCACAACGAAATTCGAAAAGACTGCCGTGCAAGTGATGCACCGGCGAGCTTCCCGCCCGCTCGTGCAGATTATCGACGTTCTGGGTGACGACGCTGACCTGGGCGTGGTCCTGCCAGGCGGCGACGGCGCGGTGGCCGTCGTTGGGTTCGACGGTGCCGCACAGGTAATGCCGCCACAGGTACCAGCCCCAGACCCGCTCGGGGTTGCGCTCCCAGCCTTGAACGCTGGACAGTTCGTAAGGGTCGAATTTGGCCCAGAGCCCGTTTTTGTCGTCGCGGAATGTCGGCACGCCGCTCTCCGCAGAGATGCCCGCGCCAGACAGCACCGTGATCCGCACCCCACCAAGATAGCTCGGCGACGATGCAGAGCCCCGAAGCGGCGATGAGGAGAAGCTGGCAGTGGATTCAGCTGGACTACGGGATACTGGGCGGGTGGAGTTGAGCGGATGGTTGCGGGTTGACGGGGACGCGGATCGCCCGCTGTTCGATCAGCTCCGCACCCAGATCATCGAGGCGATCCGGGGCGGCACCCTGGCGCCCGGCGCCCGGCTGCCGACGGTGCGCGAGTTGGCCGGTGAATTGGGCTTGGCCGTCAACACCGTGGCCCGCGCTTATCGCGAGCTGGAGACGGCCGGCATCGTCGAAACGCGGGGCCGCTTCGGCACATTCGTCGCCCGCGCCGATCCCGCGGACACCGCGATGGCCGCCGCGGCCGCTACCTATTTGGATATCGCGCGCGGGCTGGGGCTCGGCAAGGCCGAGGCGCTGCGCTACTTGGAGTCCTATCCCGACGACTGAGCGGCCAGCACCTTGACCAGGGTGCGCAGGTTGCGGGTGGTGGTCGTCGACTTGTACTTCGTTTTGCCCATCGTCTTGCCGATGGCGCTGTCCAGCGTCTTTCCCTTCGCGACTTGCCAATAGATCACCCCCGTGGACTTGGGACCGCGTTCGATCTTCTCGTCATCCCCGGCGGTGAGCGCCGCCAACTCGTCGAGCACGTCGCCGTCGCTGACGAACGTGACATAGGACTGGTATCCGTCCACCTCGGCCTCGAACGGATATCCATCGACGATCGACTGCAACTTCGTGATCGGGTAGACCAGCACCCACGCGTCATACCCGAATCGCTGGCGCAGCGCTTTCTCGGCGATCGCCCGGACCGCGTCAGCCTTCTTCGCCGAAGTCAGCGTCACGTTGCCGGTAGCCAGAATCGTTCGCACCTCGGCGAGGCCGGCGTCGGTCAACGCCGTTGCCACGTCGGCCATTTTGAGGTTGACGCCGCCGACGTTGACGCCGCGCAGGAAGGCCGCGAAGTGGGTCATGAGCGCGATGGTAGCCACGTCGATGACCTGAGCCTAGGCTTTCGGCATGGGGCGCCACGTTTTCGACGACAAGCTGCTGGCTGTGATCGCGGACAACTCCCTCGGCGTGCTGGCCACGCTGAAGCGAGATGGGCGGCCGCAGCTGTCCAATGTGTCGTATTACTTCGACGCCCGCAACACCACCATTCAGGTGTCGGTCACCGAGCCACGAGCCAAGACCCGCAACCTGCGTCGTGATCCGCGGGCGTCGCTGCTCGTCAGCTCCGATGACGGCTGGTCGTACGCCGTCGCTGAAGGCACCGCAACCCTGACCCCGCCGGCCGCTGCGCCGGGTGACGACACCGTGGAGGCGCTGATTGCGTTGTACCGCAACATCGCCGGTGAGCACCCGGACTGGGACGACTACCGTCAGGCGATGGTCACCGACCGCCGCGTGGTGCTGACGTTGCCGATCGCGCACGTCTACGGCATGCCGCCGGGCCTGCGCTAGGCTGCTGGCTATGGCTGAAGCGAAGTCGGGGGCCGACTCGTCGGAGGACGACAACAAGCGCAAGTTCCGCGAGGCGCTGGAGCGCAAGAACTCAAAGTCGGCGGGTGGAGCCGACCACAAGGACGGCGGCGGCGCAAAGGGCTCGCGGGCGCACGGCGCGGCCGGGAATCACCGGGAGTTCCGCCGCAAGAGCGGCTAGTCCGCGAGCTCCTTCTCGTCTGCCGTAGCCATCCCGAAAAAGGCTGCGGGAACAACGAATTCGACTGCGGTCAGCACTTCCTGGACCCAGTGCGGTCGCCCGTTGCTCACCAGCGAGATCATCCGTCCCACCGCGCTGACCAACATCAACCCGGCCAACAGACGTACCTCGGTGGCGCGGATGGGTGATCTGCGGGCCGCTCCCAGCCACGCCAGTCCGTAGCCGGCGAAGTACGCCGAGTAGAACCGCTCTCGTGAATCGACAGTCGCGTTGGCGTCCGCTGCGCCGGGAACCGACTTGACGCCCAGCGCGAAGTGGTAGATACCGATCACGACGCAGGACAGTCCGGTGAACCCTGCCAAGTTTTTCAGGTGGCGTCCGGTGACGGCGGGAATGCTGGCCATTGCGCCACGTTAGCCGTTAGGGCGGAGTCTCCGCAGCCGGCGGCGGCCGCGGGCTAGAGTCGGCGTGTGACCGTGAAGATCTGCCTGGCGCAGGAGCCCGAGGCCGACCAACTGCTGGCCGATGAATCCGCTCGCGCTGGTGATCGGGATGGTTCTCGATCAGCAGGTCACCTTCGAGACCGCGTTCGCCGGCCCGAAGAAGATCGCCGATCGGATGGGCAGTTTCGACGCGGCCGAGATCGCCGAGTACGACCCCGACAAGTTCGCCGCGTTATGCTCGGAAAAGCCTGCGATACACCGATTTCCGGGCTCGATGGCCAAACGCATCCAGACGCTGGCGCAGATCATCGTTGACCGCTATGACGGTGATGTGACCGGGCTGTGGACCGCAGGCGACCCCGATGGCCCGGAATTGCTGCGACGGCTCAAAGGACTGCCGGGCTTCGGTGAACAGAAAGCGCAGATATTTCTGGCGCTGCTCGGCAAGCAGTACGCGGTAACTCCCAAAGGATGGCGGGCCGCCGCAGGGCGAATTCGGCAAGGCCGGCAGTTATGTGTCGGTGGCCGACATCGCAGATGCACGCTCGATGGAGAAAGTCCGTTCGTACAAGAAGCAGATGAAGGCAGCGAAGAAAGAGAAGGGATAGGTGGTATGGCGAAGACGCATTTGAACTGTCCGTGTGGCGAGGCGATCACCGGCAAAGACGAAGACGAATTGGTCGACCTGACGCAGGCCCACCTGGCCAGCGCTCACCCCGGACTGGAGTACGACCGGGACGCCATTCTGTTCATGGCCTATTAGGCCATGAACGATCGGCGCAGCATGGCCTACTAGCACCACATGGCCTACTGACGAAATATCCGCCGGAGCGCCGTCGCCCCGGCGGATTTCGTCGTCTCTAGATCAGGGCACCACCGTCGAGCCGATGGTCGGCATGAACTGGCACTGCTTGTCCTTGGTGGTGACCTGGCCGAAGACTGTCGACATGATGCTGCCCGAACCGGTGTCGACGGTGGCGGTCAGCGTTGTCGGGCCCTGCGGGTTGATGTCGGCCTGCGGCTTGAGAGTCGCGCTGCCCGACTTGCCGGTGGTCAGGTTGACCCATGTGACGTTCAGCGGCAGCTTCTGCACGTCGGCGGGTCCCGGCGTTCCCACCGCGGTGAACACGTAGGCCGTCTGGCCGGCGGCCGGGCCCGGGCGCCGGGATCTTGGCCGGTCCGGCAACCGAGAGCACCGGCGCCATCACGGTGCCGCCGTCGCCCCCGCAGTTGTTGCTGATCGACGGATACATGAAGTCCTGGGTGGGCGGGGCGTCCGGGCTGAACCCGGGGCGGCCGCGGCCTGCGGCGCGGGTGCCGGCGGCGCGGCCTCGGGCGCGGGAGCCGCGGGGGCGGGTCGCGGCCGCTGGAACGGCGTTCGCGGGCGCGGGTGCCGGCGGCCGGAGCGGCGGCGGGTGCGGGGCCGGCCGCGTGGACCGGGTCGATCCCGGTCGGGAGGTGGGCCTGGGCGCCCGGCTCCACACCGGGCGGGACGACATGCGCCGTCGACGCCGCCTCCGGCGCCTGGGCGAACTGATTCACCGATGCCGCAACGTTTTTCGATTCCGCGGGCGCCGACGGGTTCTTGCTGAACGCCTGCGCGGCGGCCATCAGCAGCTGCGTGGCCTGCTCGGGGTTGCCGGCGGCCTGCTGGATGATCGGGCTCAACTCGGTCAGCGCCGGCAGCGCGGGCAGACCCGGCAACTGCTGTGCGGGGACCGGTGCGGGCGGCGCCGCCGGGTCGGCTGCGGCGTTGGGGGACATGGCCATTGCCGCACTGGACGCGATGGCGGTGGCGGTGGCGGCGTAGATCAGGTTTCGTGCGATGTTCATGGTGTCCTCCCAGTCGTCGAAGTTGGTGGCGGCCGGCTAGCGCGGTGGCGCTAGCCGGCCGGTTGTTCGGTCAGGGCAGGGCGGAGACCGGGAACAGCGACGCGCCGGCCGTTGCGGGCAGCACCGGGGCGGTCGCCAGCGGCAGCGTCGTCGCCGGCAACGTCGCAGCCGGTGCGGCCGCTGCAGCCGGCAGACCCGCGGCCGACGCGAGGCCGCCAGTGAGCGGTGACCCGCCACCGAGCAGCGAGGTCAGGTCGCCGGGCAGCGACACCTGCTGGGGCAGCGGGAACGGCAGCCCCGGGATCTGCGGCAGGTTGAGCTGCGCCTGCGGCAGCATCCCCGCGGGGTTGGTCGCCGGGGCGGTCGCGGCCGGAACGGTCGGCGTCAGACCCGGAAGGCTGAGCCCCGGTGTGGTGCTGGTCGCGGCGGGGGCCGGTGTGGTCAGCCCGGGGATGCCGAGGCCTGGTGTGGTGCTGGACGCGGCCGGAGCCGGCGCGGTGAGTCCCGGAATGCCGAGGCCCGGGGCGGCCGACGAGGCCTGGGTCGGCGACGCCAGGCCCGGAAGCAGCGACGACCCGGCGGTCGGGGCGGCTTGCTGCGGCATCTTGATCGCCGCGCTGGCCAGCGGCGGCGGCGTGGCGGGCTGACCGCCGAGCGCACCCGCGACGCTCTGCAGCAGCTGCGGCGCCTGTGCCGCGGTGCCGACGAGCTGCTGGCTGATGTCGGGCGCGGGCACCGGTGCCGGGTCGGCGTGGGCTGTGCCCATCAGGCCGCCGAAGAGCAACGCTGCCGACGAGCCCGCCACGACTGCGGTGGCGCGTACGAAGGTCCGAACAGTTGACATGATTCTCCCTGAAACTCGATGACAGGTCCTCGCCGCAGACGATCCGGCAGATACTCGAGTGACTCAAGTGACACGTGTGGCATTTATGCGACCGTTACGGAAACGAGTGACAGCGGTGACCGAGCGACCTCGCAACGGAACCGCGGCGCCCGTCGGGCCCGGCGATAGAGTCGTGCAAATAGACACCACCTCGGCCGCTCCGGCGGCAATCGCCAACCGCCGGCCCGCGATCTCTGTCGACACGATCGGGCCGGTGCTTTTGGTCGTCAGCGTCGTGGCACGTCTGGCCTGGACGTATCTGGCGCCCAACGGGGCCAACTTCGTCGACCTGCACGTCTACGTCGGTGGGTCAGCGATGATCGACCACCCGGGCAGCCTCTATCACTACGTCTACGCCGACCAGACGCCGGATTTCCCGCTGCCCTTTACCTATCCGCCGTTCGCCGCGGTGATCTTCTACCCGCTGCACTTCCTGCCGTTCGGCGCGGTGGCGTTCTGCTGGACTGTCGGGACGATGGCCGCGCTGTACGGCGTAGTCCGGCTGAGCCAGCGACTGCTGGGCGTCGCCGCCGGTGAGGGGCACCGGCTGGCGATGCTCTGGACCGGGGTGGCGATCTGGCTCGAGCCGCTGCGCAGCACCTTCGACTACGGCCAGATCAACGTCGTGCTCGCACTGGCCACCCTGGGCGCGGTGTTCAGTTCTCGTTGGTGGCTGTCCGGGCTGCTGTTGGGGACGGCGGCGGGAGTGAAGTTGACGCCCGCGATCGGTGGCCTGTATTTCGTCGGTGTACGCCGGTGGGCGACGGCGGTGTTCTCCGGCATCGTGTTTGTCGCGACCATCGCGTTGTCGGCGTTGGTGGTCGGTGATCAAACGCGTTACTACTTCACCGATTTGATCTTCAAGACCGACCGCGTCGGGCCGATCTGCACCATCTTCAACCAGTCGTGGCGGGGTGCGATCTGCCGGATCTACGGCCACGACCCCGGCTATGACCCTGCGGTGCTGATCGGAATTGCCGTCACCGCAATACTTTCCGTACTCGCCTGGCGGGCGATGAGTGATCGGCTGGGCCGCCTCTTGGTGGTGGAGCTGTTCGGGCTGCTGCTATCGCCGATTTCGTGGACTCACCACTGGGTGTGGTTGGTGCCGTTGATGATCTGGCTGTTGCACGGGCCGCTGTCCGACCGGCAAGGCGCGCGAATTCTCGGCTGGATCTGGCTGGTGCTGCTCGTTGTCGGCGTGCCCTGGTTGTTGAGCTTCGCGCAACCGAGCATCTGGCAGAACGGCCGACCCTGGTATCAGGCGTGGGGCGGCCTGATCTACATCGTGACGACATTGGCCACGTTGGCCTGGATCGCCGCGGGTCGAAAGCGCGAAGCTATTCCGCGATAATCGCGTCGATGTCGTGCGCCAGCGCGAGATCCTTGTCGGTGATGCCGCCTTCGGAGTGCGTCACCAGCGCAAAACTCACTGTCCGCCAACGGATGTCGATGTCGGGATGATGATCCTTCTCCTCGGCACGCTCGGCCACCCGGCGGACAGCCTCGATGCCGGCAAGGAACTCCGGAAACTTCACCGACCGCCTGATAGCGCCGTCCTTGCGCTCCCACCCGTTGAGGTCAGGCAGTGCGGCGTCGACCTGTTCATCCGATAACACAGCCATCTTTCGACCGTATACCGTCAGCCGCGATGGTCAACCTGATCGTGGTCGCCGGGGCGATCGTCGCCGAGGAGAAAGTGCTGATCGCGCAACGCATGCGGCCGCCGGAACTGGCCGGCCGCTGGGAGTTACCAGGCGGCAAGGTCGCGGCGGGGGAGACCGAGCGCGAGGCGCTGGCCCGCGAACTCGCCGAAGAACTCGGCGTCGACGTCCAGGTCGGCGTGCATCTCGGCGACGTCGAGCTCACTGCGACGATGACACTGCGGGCCTTCGCAGCCACGTTGGTGCACGGCGAACCCCAGCCGCACGACCACGCTGCGCTGCGCTGGGTGTCCGCTGCGGAACTCGACGACGTCGACTGGGTGCCCGCCGACCGCGGGTTTCTGCCGGCGCTGAGGCGTCTACTGACTTGTTGATGAGGGCGCTGAAGTCGGTGACCACCGTCGTGCAGTCGGCGTCCAGCGCCGCGACGAGGCGTCGACATTGGTTCCCCTCGGGTCTGCCGCAGCTGAAAGCCGTCGCGGTTTCAGCGTCCGCCCGACAGGGTGACATGCAGCACACCCGACGGCCGACGCGCCGACGGCCCGCGTGGTCGAGTGCCTGGGCGTTCCACAGGCGGCGGCGGATGCCTGCACGCCGGACGGGCCGCGGGCTCGGCCGGCGACCGGCATCATCTGCGTCGCCCGCCAACTTCCCAGGTGGTCATGCTTTTCGAGCGCGCTTGAACACGCTGTCCAGCTCCTTGCCCCGAACGCCGTCGGACTCGGCCTTGCCGACCTTGTGCAGCACCAACGGGCAGCGTTTGCACCGAGGCTTCGAGCGGCAACACTTCTTCTTCGGTTTGGCCCGTGAGTATTTGTGTGCTTTCCGCGTTTTCGCGATTGGTCACCTCCGCTGCGACAATTCTCCACGTGGATTTCCGAAACGTCGCCATCGTCGCTCACGTCGATCACGGCAAGACGACCCTGGTGGATGCGATGCTGCGGCAGTCCGGCGCACTGACTCATCGCGGCGACGACACCATCGAACGCCTGATGGACTCCGGTGACCTGGAGAAGGAAAAAGGCATCACCATCCTGGCGAAGAACACCGCCGTGCACCGCCAGCACCCAGACGGTTCGATGACCGTCATCAATGTAATCGACACCCCGGGCCACGCCGACTTCGGCGGCGAGGTCGAACGCGGCCTGTCGATGGTCGACGGTGTGCTGCTGCTGGTCGACGCGTCGGAAGGCCCGCTGCCGCAGACCCGCTTCGTGCTGCGTAAGGCGCTGGCCGCGCACCTCCCGGTGATCCTCGTGGTCAACAAGACCGACCGGCCCGACGCCCGGATCGCTGAGGTCGTCGAGGAGAGCCACGACCTGCTGCTCGACGTCGCCTCCGACCTCGACGAGGAGGCCCAGGCCGCCGCCGAGAAAGCGCTCGACCTGCCGACGCTGTACGCCTCCGGACGCGCCGGCATCGCCAGCACCACCCAGCCCGCCAACGGCGAGAATCCCGACGGCGAGAATCTCGACCCGCTGTTCGACGTTCTGCAGCAACACATCCCGCCCCCGCAGGGCGACCCCGAAGCGCCGCTGCAGGCACTGGTGACCAACCTCGACGCGTCGGCATTCCTCGGCCGACTGGCGCTGATCCGGATCTACAAGGGCCGCATCAAAAAGGGCCAGCAGGTGGCCTGGATGCGCGAGGTGGACGGCCACCCCGTCATCACCAACGCCAAGATCACCGAGCTACTCGTCACCGAGGGCGTGGAACGGACGTCTACCGACGAGGCGATCGCGGGCGACATCGTCGCCGTCGCCGGCATTCCGGAGATCATGATCGGCGACACGTTGGCCGACACCGAACACGCGCATGCGCTGCCGCGCATCACCGTCGACGAGCCGGCCATCTCGGTGACGATCGGCACCAACACCTCACCGCTGGCCGGCAAGGTGTCCGGTCACAAGCTGACCGCGCGAATGGTCAAGTCCCGCTTGGATTCCGAGCTCGTCGGCAACGTGTCGATCAAGGTCGTCGACATCGGCCGCCCGGACGCCTGGGAGGTCCAGGGCCGTGGTGAGCTGGCGCTGGCCGTGCTCGTCGAGCAGATGCGCCGCGAGGGCTTCGAGCTGACCGTCGGCAAGCCGCAGGTGGTCACGCAGACCGTCGACGGCAAGCTGCACGAGCCGTTCGAGGCGATGACCATCGACTGTCCAGAGGAGTTCGTCGGGGCCATCACCCAGTTGATGGCCGCCCGCAAGGGACGCATGGAGGAGATGGCCAACCACGCCGCCGGATGGGTGCGGATGGACTTCATCGTGCCGAGCCGTGGCCTGATCGGCTTCCGCACCGACTTTTTGACGCTGACCCGCGGCACCGGGATCGCCAACGCTGTGTTCGACGGTTACCGACCGTGGGCGGGCGAGATCAAGGCGCGACACACCGGCTCGCTGGTGTCGGACCGCAGCGGATCGATCACCCCGTTCGCGATGATCCAGCTGGCCGACCGCGGTCAATTCTTCGTTGAGCCGGGCGAGGACACCTACGAGGGCCAGGTCGTCGGAATCAACCCGCGCGCAGAGGATCTCGACGTCAACGTGACGCGGGAAAAGAAGCTCACCAACATGCGGTCCTCGACGGCCGACGTGATGGAGACCCTGGCCCGCCCCTTGGAGCTCGGCCTCGAGCAGGCGATGGAGTTCTGCGCCGAGGACGAATGCGTGGAGGTCACGCCCGAGGTGGTCCGGGTCCGCAAGGTCGAGCTCGCCGCGACCCTGCGCGCGCGGGCGAAGGCGCGGGCCAAGGCGCGCGGCTGACGACGATCAAGCGGCGAGGAACGAGCCGCGTTGAGAAGTCAGCCCAGAAAGTCCGGCTGACGACGATCAAGCGGCGAGGAACGAGCCGCGTTGAGAAGTCAGCCCAGAAAGTCCGGCTGACGACGATCAAGCGGCGAGGAACGAGCCGCGTTGAGAAGTCAGCCCAGAAAGTCCGGCTGACGACCGATACCCTGTGGGGCGTGCCGAACCGAGCCCGCCGCGGGTATGCGACCGCCGGCTTGCTGGCCACGCTGCTGATATTCGCGGGCTGTACCGTCAGCCCGCCGCCCGCGCCGCAGAGCACCGAGACCAAGCGCAGCACCGCCCCGCCGCCGCAGCGCAAGACCCAGATCATCATGGGCATTGACTCGATCGGCGCCGGCTTCAACCCGCACCTGCTCTCGGACCTATCGGCCGTCAACGCCGCGGTCAGCGCGCTGGTTCTGCCCAGCGCGTTTCGTCCGGTGGTCGACCCGACCACCCCGACGGGATCCCGGTGGGAGATGGACCCGACACTGCTGATGTCCGCCGAGGTGACGAACGAAAACCCGTTCACCGTCACCTACAAGATCCGGCCGGAGGCGCAGTGGACCGACAACGCCCCGATCGCCGCGGACGACTTCTGGTACCTGTGGCGGCAGATGGTCGGCCAGCCCGGCGTGGTCGATCCGGCCGGCTATGACCTGATCACCGGGGTGCAGTCGATCGACGGCGGCAAGCAGGCCGTCGTCACCTTCGCCCGGCCCTATCCCGGGTGGCGCGAGCTGTTCAGCAACATCCTGCCCGCACACATCGTCAAAGACGTGCCCGGCGGCTTCCCCGCCGGCCTGGCGCGCGCCCTGCCGGTCACCGGCGGGCAGTTCCGCGTGGAGTCGATCGACCCCCAGCGCGACGAAATCCTGCTCGCCCGCAACGACCGCTACTGGGGTCCGCCGGCCAAACCCGACTTAGTGCTTTTCCGTCGGGCCGGGGCGCCCGCGGCGCTGGCCGACTCGGTCCGCAACGGCGACACCCAGGTAGCCCAAGTGCACGGCGGCTCAACGGCTTTCGCGCAGCTTTCGGCGATTCCGGACGTCCGGACCGCCCGGATCATGACGCCGCGGGTCATGCAGCTGACCTTGCGGGCCAACGAGCCGAAGCTCGCCGACTCCACGGTGCGCAAAGCGATCCTGGGCCTGCTCGACGTGGACCTGCTAGCCGCGGTGGGGGCGGGCAGCGACAACACCGTCAGCCTGGACCAGGCGCAGATCCGCTCGCCGAGCGACCCCGGTTACGTGCCGACCGCGCCGCCCGCGATGACGCGAACGGCGGCGCTGGCCCTGCTCGAGTCGGCGGGCTACCAAGTCGACAACGACACCTCCACCCCGGAGAGTCCGCGCGGACACGTCAGCAAGGACGGCAAAGACCTGTCGCTGGTGATCGGGGTCGCGGCCAACGATCCGACCTCGGTGGCCGTGGCGAACACCGCCGCGGACCAGTTGCGCAATGTCGGCATCGCCGCGACCGTGCTCGCGATCGACCCGGTCGCGTTGTATCGCGACGCTCTGGTCAACAGTCAGGTGGACGCGCTGGTCGGCTGGAGCGAGGCCGGCGGGAATCTGGCGACGCTGCTGGCCTCCCGTTACAGCTGCCCGGCGCTCGAGGCCACGGCGGTGTCGACGGCTACGGCGCCGTCGTCCTCAGGACCGACCGCCACGCCCGCTCCGATGACAACGCCGACCGCTGCCACGTCGACTCCACCCTCCAAGGCGCAGGAGCCGGGCGCATTGGTGCAGGCGCCGTCGAACCTGACCGGCATCTGCGATCACAGCATTCAGGCCGACATCGATGCGGCGCTCGGCGGCACCAAAAACATCAACGACGTGGTCAACGCGGCGGAGCCGCGGCTATGGGACATGGCCACGGTGTTGCCCATCCTGCAGGACGCCACGATCGTCGCCGCAGGCCCGAGTGTGCAGAACGTCAGCCTGACCGGCGCGGTGCCGGTCGGCATCGTCGGCGATGCCGGGCAATGGGTGAAGTCCGCGCAGTGAGCGGGTAACGGTTCGGTCTCTGTTAGACAAAAGTTAGTGAAGCGGAACCGCTAAGCCTGCTCTCAGGTAGTGTTCGACATACCGGTTCAGTCAAAAGCCGGGGGCATGCACCAGCTATTCGAGACCCCCCGCGACGGGTCGCGGGGTCCGCGGCAGGTCTTTTCGATGTCCCACTTCGATTACCCAGACGCGCCAAGGGCGGACCGACCAGGGGGCGGCCCGCCTTTGGTCTTGTCACCGTCCGGAAGCTGTTGGGCCGCAATGTTTCAGGCCAGACGCGGCAGTACCGTATCGGCGATCTGGGCGAGCTGACGCTTGTTCGGAGGTGCGCCGGTCAGCAGCATCTGCTGGTTGACCAACGCGGTGCCGACCCGAGCGGTGTAGGGCGTCAGCACGGACTCGTCGATCTCGCCGTTGGCCGCCCCCGCCTGCAGGATCGATTCGGTGATCTTCAGCCGCGGGCCGACCACAGCGTCGGCGAAGATCGCTCGCAGCTCCGGCTCGTGCAACAGCTGCTGCATGATCCTCAGCCCGGGGAACGCGGTCTTACCCGCGACCAGGTCGCAGTGGGCGCTTAGCGCGGCCAGCAGATTCTCCCGCGCCGATCGGTCCGGGCGCGGTTCGGGCAGCGGCGGCAGGGCATAGAGCAGCGCCGCTTGAACCAGGTCGTGCTTGCTGGACCACCGCCGATACAACGCGGCCTTGCCCGTTCGCGCCCGCGCGGCGATCCCCTCCATTGTCAGTCCGCCGTAACCGACCACAGCGAGTTCGGCCAGCGTCGCGTCATAGAGGGCGTCTTCGAGTTGCTTGCCCCGGCGACGGGTGCGGACCGCTGCCGCCTGCTGTCCCATCCGTCGATAGTAGCCAGCAACGTCCATTTCGGATGCACAGGGTTTGCCAGCCCGGCGACTGTTCCTGCAGCTCAGCGGTTTAGGTCACGAAATCCTTTGCCGCGCACGGCCCTAGTAGGGCGCCCCTTGTAGGGTGCGTGGCATGCAGGAGACTCCGCGGTTGCTGTTCGTGCATGCCCATCCCGACGACGAGACCATGACCAACGGCGCCACCATCGCCCACTACGTTGCGCGCGGAGCGGAAGTCCAGGTGGTCACCTGCACACTCGGCGAAGAAGGCGAGGTGATCGGCGACCAGTGGGCGCAGCTGGCGGTCGACCACGCCGACCAACTCGGCGGTTACCGCATCGGCGAGCTGACCGCGGCCCTGCGGGCGCTGGGCCTGGACGGCCCGGTCTACCTCGGCGGCCCCGGCCGCTGGCGGGACTCCGGGATGGTCGGCGCGCAGGCGCGTAACCGGCAGCGGTTCAGCGATGCCGACCAGCACGAAGCCGTCGGCGCCCTCGTCAAGATCATCCGCACGATGCGGCCACACGTGGTGGTCACCTACGACCCCGACGGCGGTTACGGGCATCCCGACCACATCCAGGCCCATGTGGTCACGACGGCCGCGGTGGCCGCTGCCGCGACATCCGATTACCCCGGCGCGCTGTGGTCGGTGCCGAAGTTCTACTGGACGGTGATTTCCCGCAGCGCATTCACCGCGGGGTGGGAGGCGCTCAGCCCGGACGACGTAGGCGACGAGTGGATCGTCCCGTCCCCGGACGGCGATTTCGGCGACCTCGGCTTCCCCGACGACGAGATCGACGCCGTCATCGACGATCCGGCCGCTTTACCGGCGAAGATCGCGGCGTTGCGAGCGCACGCGACTCAGCTCACCGTGGGACCAACCGGCCGCACGATGGCGCTGTCGAACAATTTCGCGCTGCCAATCGTGGCTCAGGAGCACTACATATTGGCCGCGGGCGTCCCCGGTCACCGAGACGAGCGCGGCTGGGAGACCGATCTGCTCGCCGGAGTAAACCTGTCGGGACCTGGCGCGCGGTAAGCTGCCGGAATGGACCCGGATCTGGACTACAACCAGCAGCATTGGCAGGACCGCCTGGACAGCTTCCAGTGGACGGTCATGTCCATCGTCGCGCAGCTGGACAGCGTTCCGACCTGACAGAGGTCGAGTCGCGCGGCGGGCGGATCGACGACCCGGTCGCGACGGGTCGCGTGGCCCAACTCATCGTCTTGGCTGTGCTGGGGTTCGACGGCGTGCTCTCTGCCGTTGCCGGCGCGCTGTTTCTGCCGTCGTACCTCGGATCGATACCGTTCCCGGTCAGCGCGCTGGGCAGTGGCCTGGTCAACACGGCGCTGGTGTACGTAGCCATGCGATGGACCAGCCGGAATGTGCTGGCCGCACTGCCGGTGTGGACCTGGTTGTTGACGGTTTTGGTGATGGCCCGCCCCGGTCCCGGCGGTGACATCATCTTCGCCGGCCGTGGGATTACCGAGTACAGCCCATTCCTGCTGCTCGCGGCGGGTGCCCTACTGCCCTTCTGGGTGCTGATGCGACGTCGGCCAGCCCCCTGAGGGCAGGGACCACCAAGTCCCCGGCCGGAGGCTACTGTTGTCGCTCATGGCACGCGTTGGGGCGCGGAGAGTTGGGACGTGCGGATGAAAATTGGATGGCCGGAAGTTACACAACTGTGCCGTTGACTCCGGGCGAAGAGCCGACCCTGCTACCCAGCCCGTCGGTTCCCCCTCCACCTGGCGGATCCGCGATGCGCCGGGTGCTTCGGCGAGCCCGCGACGGGGTGGCGCTGAATGTCGACGAGGCGGCGGTCGCTCTGACCGCGCGCGGCGCCGATCTGACAGATCTGTGTCGCAGCGCCGCGCGTGTGCGCGACGCCGGTCTGGAATCGGCCGGGCGGCGCGGCGGCACCGGGCGGCTGCCGGTCAGCTACTCGCGCAAGGTCTTCATCCCGGTCACCCATCTCTGCCGCGACTCCTGCCATTACTGCACGTTCGTCACGGTGCCCGGCAAGCTGCGCGCCCAGGGCGCCGGTATGTACCTCGAGCCCGACGAGATCCTCGACATTGCCCGTCGCGGTGCCGAACTCGGTTGCAAAGAAGCGTTATTCACCCTCGGCGACCGGCCGGAGGACCGGTGGCCCGAGGCGCGCGAGTGGCTGGACGCGCGTGGCTACGACTCCACGCTGTCGTATCTGCGCGCGATGGCGATCCGGGTGCTGGAGGAGACCGGCTTGCTGCCGCACCTCAATCCCGGGGTGATGAGCTGGTCGGAGCTGTCGCGGCTCAAGCCGGTGGCCCCATCGATGGGCATGATGCTGGAGACGACGTCGCGGCGGCTGTTCGAGACCAAAGGCCTTGCGCACTACGGCAGTCCGGACAAAGACCCCGTGGTTCGGCTGCGCACGCTGACCGACGCGGGCCGGCTTTCCATTCCCTTCACCACCGGCCTTTTGGTGGGCATCGGCGAGACGCTCACCGAGCGCGCCGAGACACTGCATGCGATTCGCAAGTCGCACAAGGAGTTCGGACACGTTCAGGAAGTGATCGTGCAGAACTTCCGGGCTAAGCAGAACACCGCGATGGCGTCGACGCCCGACGCCGGCATCGACGACTTCCTGGCCACTATCGCGGTGGCGCGACTGGTTCTCGGACCGGCGATGCGGATCCAGGCGCCGCCGAACCTGGTGTCGGAGCAGGAGTGCCTCGCGCTGATCGCCGCGGGCGTCGACGACTGGGGTGGCGTCTCGCCGCTGACCCCCGACCACGTCAACCCCGAGCGGCCCTGGCCCGCTCTCGACAGGCTCGCCGAGGTCACCGCGGCCGCCGGATTCGACTTGGTGGAGCGGCTGACCGCGCAGCCCAAGTACGTGCAGGCCGGAGCGGCGTGGATCGACCCGCGGGTGCGCGGACACGTTGCGGCGCTGGCTGATCCGGCCACCGGGCTGGCCCGCGACGTCAACCCGGTGGGCATGCCGTGGCAGGAACCCGACGACGTCGCGAGTCGTCCGGCCGGGTCGACCTGAACGCCGCGATCGACACCGAAGGCCGCAGGACCGAGACCCGCAGCGACCTGGACAGTGCGTTCGGCGACTGGGATTCGATCCGGGCCAAGGTGCACGACCTGGCGGCCCGCGTACCCGAACGCATCGACACCGACGTGCTCGCCGCGCTGCGCTAGCGCCGAACGCGACCCGGCCGCATGCACCGACGCCGACTATCTGGCATTGGCGACCGCCGACGGCCCGGCGTTGGATGCCGTTGCCGCACTGGCGGATTCGTTACGACGAGACGTGGTCGGCGATGACGTGACGTTCGTGGTGAACCGCAACATCAACTTCACCAACATCTGCTACACCGGTTGCCGGTTCTGCGCGTTCGCTCAACGCAAGGACGACGCCGACGCGTTTTCGCTGTCGGCGGACGAGGTCGCCCAGCGCGCGTGGGAAGCGCACGTCGCCGGCGCCACCGAGGTCTGCATGCAGGGCGGCATCGACCCCGAGTTGCCGGTCACCGGCTACGCCGATCTGGTCCGCGCGGTCAAGGCGCGGGTGCCGTCGATGCACGTGCACGCGTTCTCGCCGATGGAGGTCGCCAACGGAGTGACCAAGAGCGGGTTGAGCGTTCGCGAATGGCTGACCAGCCTGCGCGAGGCCGGGCTGGACTCGATTCCCGGGACCGCCGCGGAGATCCTCGACGACGAGGTCCGCTGGGTGCTGACCAAGGGCAAGCTGCCGACCTCGATGTGGATCGAGGTCGTGACGACCGCGCACGAGGTGGGCCTGCGGTCGTCGTCGACGATGATGTACGGCCACGTCGACGACCCGCGGCACTGGGTCGGGCACCTCAATGTGTTGCGCGGCATCCAGGACCGCACCGGAGGATTCACCGAGTTCGTGCCGCTGCCGTTCGTGCATCAGAACTCGCCGCTGTACCTGGCCGGCGCGGCGCGCCCGGGCCCGACCCACCGCGACAACCGCGCCGTGCATGCGTTGGCGCGAATCATGTTGCACGGCCGCATCTCCCAGATCCAGACCAGCTGGGTCAAGCTCGGCGTCGAGCGCACCCAGGTGATGCTCAACGGCGGTGCCAACGACCTGGGCGGCACGTTGATGGAGGAGACCATCTCGCGGATGGCCGGCTCCGAGATACGGGTCGGCCAAGACGGTCGCCGAGTTGGCCGCGATCGCCGAGGGCATCGGCCGTCCCGCCCGTCAGCGCACCACCGACTACAACCCGCTGGCGGCCTGAGCCCCGTAGCTTTGGGGCATGACACCACGGATCGACGACGACCGATTCCCGGAGTGGCAGCCGTTTCTCGACCTGATACAACTGCGCAGCCCGGACACCGGCACCTGGTGTGAGGCGTGGACGGTGCGCGACATCGTCGTCCACCAGGCCGGCAATGCCGAGGAGCTGGCCCGAGTCTTGGGTGGCCACCTGGCGGCTGAGCCCTGGCAAGCCGCTGCTGGTCAAGGGCGCCCAGCAGTTGCGACCCGGCGAGCGCATCGAGGCACGGCTGCGGGTTGAGGGCGTCGACGACGTGGTCCTGCGGGCGGATGCCGACAGCGTCACGATCGAGCTAGCCGATATCGACGGCCCGGCGACGTTGGAAACCGATTTCGCGGCAAGGGTTTTGCTGCTGTGGGGGCGCCGGCCCGCGGACCCGTCACGCATTGTCAGCCGCGCCGGCCCGCAGGATCTGGGCCGCGTGCGGACCCTCCTGTCGGGCTATTAGAGCTTGGCCGCCAGCACGGTGCCCTGCTTGATCGCCCGCTTGGCGTCCAGTTCAGCGGTGACCGCAGCGCCGCCGATGATGTGGGGGTCGATCCCGTTGCGGCGCAGCGCGTCTTCAAGATCACGAACCGGCTCCTGGCCCGCGCACAGCACGATGTTGTCCACCTCGAGCAGCCGCGCTCGCTCGCGCTTGGAGCCGAAGCTGATGGTCAGACCCTCGTCGCTGACCCGCTCGTAGTTGACGCCGGAGAGCTGTTGTACACCTTTGGCTTTCAGCGAAGCCCGGTGCACCCAGCCGCTGGTCTTCCCCAGCTTTCTGCCCTGCGCGCCGTTGGAGCGCTGCAGCAAGTACACCTCGCGGGCCGGCGGTGCGGGAGTCGGCGCAACCAATGCCCCCGGCGCCTCCCAGGGATCGGCCGCGCCCCATTCGCTCTTCCAATCTTTCAGGCTTAGCGGTTCATGCGTCGGCGAGGAGGCGACCAGGAACTCGCTCACGTCGAATCCGATTCCGCCGGCGCCGATTACCGCGACGCGCTGGCCGAGCGGTTCGGCGCCGGTGATGGCCTCACCGTAGGTGAGCACCATCGGATGGTCGACCCCGGGGATGTTCGGGATCCGCGGCGTGACCCCGGTGGCCAGCACGACATGGTCGAAGCCGGCGAGGTCACCGGCCGACGCCCGGGTGCCGAGCCGCACTGTGACGCTGTTGGTACGGAGCATCGTCGTGTAATACCGGATGGTTTCCTTGAATTCCTCCTTACCCGGAATCCGGCGGGCGAGGTCGAACTGGCCGCCGATGAATTCGTTGGCTTCGAAGAGCGTCACGTGATGACCGCGGCCCGCCGCGTTGACTGCGGCAGCCAGGCCGGCCGGGCCTGCCCCGACGACCGCGACCGATCGTGTCCGCTGGGTGGGGGACAGCACCAATTGCGTCTCGTGGGCCGCCCTCGGGTTGAGCAGGCACGACACCGACTTGTGCACGAACGCGTGGTCCAGGCAGGCCTGGTTGCAGGCGATGCAGGTGTTGATCTCATCGTCGCGGGCGGCTTGCGCCTTGAGCACCCACTCTGGGTCTGCCAGCAGAGGGCGGGCCATCGAGATCAACTGCACGTGGGTGTCGGCCAGGATCTGCTCGGCCGCTTGCGGCATGTTGATCCGATTCGACGCCACCACCGGAATGCCGACGTGGCCGGCGACTGCTTGGCTGATGTCGACGAATGCATTGTTGGGCACCGAGGTGACGATGGTGGGCACCCTCGCCTCGTGCCAGCCGAAACCGGAGTTGATGATCGTCGCGCCGGCCTCCTCGACTTCGGTTGCCAGCGTGAGGATGTCGTCCCAGCTCTGGCCGCCTTCGACGTAGTCGGCCATCGACATCCGGTAGCAGATGATGAAGTCGGATCCGGTCGCCGCGCGGGTCCGGCGCACGATCTCGACCGGAAAACGGCGGCGTTTGTCGGCGCTACCGCCCCAGGCGTCGTCGCGCTTGTTGGTGCGCTCAGCAAGGAACTGATTAATCAAATATCCTTCGCTGCCCATGATCTCGATGCCGTCGTAGCCCGCCTCGCGGGCCAATTGAGCGCAGCGGACGTAGGCGCCGATGGTGCTTTGCACACCGCGCGACGTCAGCCGACGCGGGCGAAACGGGTTGATCGGCGCCTTGATCGACGACGCACTGACCGAAAGTGGATGGTAGGCATAGCGTCCGGCATGCAGGATCTGCAGCAGGATTTTGCCGCCGGCCTCGTGCACCGCCGTGGTGATCGTGCGGTGTCGGCGCGCCTGCGCCGACGAGGTCAGGTCCGAGGCGAATGGCAGCAGCCACCCGGTCCGGTTGGGGGCGTAGCCTCCGGTGATAATCAGGCCGACACCGCCGCGCGCGCGTTCGGCGAAGTACTCGGCGAGCCGGTCGGTGTTGCGGGCGCGGTCCTCCAGGCCCGGTGTGCATCGAGCCCATGATCACCCGGTTGCGCAGCGTGGTGAACCCAAGATCCAACGGCGACAACAAATGTGGGTAGTTCACGGTTCGCCTTTCAAGACGGACTTCCTCCAAGCGCCGAGGCCACTTCGTCCAGCCAGGCGATGGTGCCCTCTTCGGTGCGGATTCCACCGCGCAGCACCAGGTACTGATGTAGAGCGCTGCCGCGCAACGACTCTGGCTCGGGGAACTGTTTCTCGAATCCCC
The DNA here is from genome assembly GCA_963836555.1 of uncultured Actinomycetota bacterium. Lineage (GTDB taxonomy): Bacteria > Actinomycetota > Actinomycetes > Mycobacteriales > Mycobacteriaceae > Mycobacterium. Next base: position 53,967 of record CAWIKT010000001.1, read on the forward strand.
GGTAGGTGTCCAGGAGCGGGCGCGTGCTGTCCGCAACGCCACGACTTGCCGTGGAGCGCCGCGAGGTCGCCGTAGGCCGCGCCGCGCAGTTTGACGGCCAGCTCGCGGGAGCGCTGCCTCCGCGTCGATCGGCTCTCTGCCGGCGAGGGGTCGCGATCCAGCGCGCCAACTCGGCCGGCCGGAGTCGGACACGGTGTAGACCTTCTTGTCCGGCCGTCCGTGTTGGGCCACCACCGTCGCCGACACCCAGCCGTCGGCCTCCATCGTCCGCAGCGTGCGGTAGATCTGTTGGTGGGTGGCGCTCCAGAAGTAGCCGATCGAGCGATCGAACCGGCGCGTCAACTCGTAGCCGGAGCCGGACTGCTCGCACAGCGACACCAGGATCGCGTGGGGAAGGGCCACCGCCGCAGCATAGGAACTCCGAACAACCGTATGCAACTAGTTGCACTGCATTGACGCGCATAGTGACCTGGTGCTTGCGTTGTATATGCAACGTCTAGTATCAGTAACCGAGAATCTCACCGCCGGGAAGTGCCCCCACTACACTAATAGGGCACGCACCTACCGGCTCAGCCAGAACAGCCAGCTGGAGACCGTGAGGAGACGTCTCGTGACGTACACGATCGCCGAACCCTGCGTCGATCTCAAAGACAAGGCATGTATCGAAGAGTGCCCGGTCGACTGCATCTACGAGGGCGCTCGGATGCTGTACATCCACCCCGACGAATGCGTCGACTGTGGTGCCTGCGAGCCGGTCTGCCCGGTCGAGGCGATCTACTACGAGGACGACGTTCCCGAGCAGTGGAGCCAGTACACCCAGATCAACGCGGACTTCTTCGTTGAGCTCGGATCTCCCGGTGGCGCAGCGAAAGTCGGATTGACTGAAAACGACCCACAGGTCGTCAAGGATCTTCCGCCGCAGGAGCATGACTGAGTCGCCTGACTGACCGCCGTCGGTTGTCGGCGTCGCTGCCGGAGTTTCCCTGGGACACCCTGGCCGACGTGACGGCGCTGGCCAGGTCGCATGCGGGAGGCATCGTCGACCTGTCGGTCGGCACCCCGGTCGACCCGGTCGCGCAGGTGATTCGCGACGCGCTCGCCTCCGCCAGCGCCGAGCCCGGATACCCCACCACCGCGGGCACCCCGCAGCTGCGCGAATCGGCTGTCAGTGCGCTCGACCGCCGGTACGGCATCACCGGGTTGGCCGAGTCGGCCGTGCTGCCGGTGATCGGCACCAAAGAGCTCATCGCGTGGCTGCCGACCTTGCTGGGCGTGGGCGCCGAGGATCTCGTCGTCGTGCCCGAGCTGGCTTACCCGACCTATGACGTCGGCGCGCGGCTCGCCGGGGCGCGGGTGCTATTCGCCGATTCCCTCACCCAGATCGGCCCGCAACAACCGGCCCTGCTGTTCGTGAATTCGCCGAGCAACCCGACCGGCCGGTGCTTGGTGTCGACCACCTCCGCAAGCTCGTCGGTTGGGCCCGCGACCGCGGCGTCGTGGTGGCTTCTGACGAGTGTTACCTGGGACTGGGATGGGATGCACGAGCCGCTGTCGGTGCTGCACCCGTCGGTCTGCGACGGCGACCACACCGGCCTGTTGGCCATCCATTCGCTATCGAAGAGTTCTTCGCTGGCCGGCTACCGGGCCGGCTTCGTCGCCGGCGACCCCGCGTTGGTCGGCGAGCTGCTGGCGGTACGCAAACACGCCGGGATGATGGTGCCTCGGCCGGTGCAGGCGGCGATGGTCGCCGCCCTGGACGACGACGTGCACGAACACCAGCAGCGCGACCGCTACCGGCGCCGACGCGACGTGCTGCTGCCGGCGTTCCGTTCGGCCGGGTTCACCGTCGACCATTCCGAGGCGGGCCTCTACCTCTGGGTGACCCGCAGCGAGCCGTGCCGCGACACCGTTCACTGGCTCGCCCAGCGCGGCATTCTGACCGCGCCCGGCGAGTTTTACGGGGCCCGCGGTGTCCGGCACATCCGGGTGGCATTGACCGCCACCGACGAGCGGATCGCCGCCGCGGTCGACCGACTAGCGACCTGACCGACGCGGGCGCGGACGGGCCCGAGCGAACTATCCACAGGGCGCGACGCCCGCGACTGGTGGCTCTTTCGAAGAGGGCGTCAAGATTCCGTTAAGAAGCGTCGGAAACGGCTGGATACGCGGTTTTCCACGCGCGATTTTTTGATGAAAACCGTAGGCTTCGGCGAGTCCAAACCCGTTTATACGCAACGCCCCAGAAACGCGTGAGGTATTTGCTATGTCACAACTGGCCGGTGAACTTCGGATCTCGCCGTCGTTATCCGACCGGTGCAAGAGGGTCTTCCTCGGCAGACCCATGATCAACGACCAGCTCCAGCACGAACGGCTGTCCAACCCGATCGCGCTGGGCGTCCTCTCACCCGATGCGATCTCGTCCACCGCCTACGGTTCAGAACAGGTGATGATCGAGTTGCTGCCGGCGGCCGGAATGGCCGCCTTTACGTTGCTGCTGCCGATCACCGGTGTCATCCTGCTGATTCTGGTGCTGGTAGCCGCCTCGTATCGGCAAGTCGTGGCGGTGTACACGCGCGCCGGCGGCTCCTATGTGGTCGCGCGGGAAAACTTCGGACCGAAAGTGGCGCAGATCGCCGCGGCGTCACTACTGATCGATTACGTCGTGACCGTCGCGGTCCAGTGCGCGGCAGGCACCGTCGCCGTGGTGTCGGCGATACCGGCCCTTGGTCCCTATAGCTTGGAAATAACTGTCGGTGTCGTCCTGACGATGTGTTTTGCCAACCTGCGCGGACTGCGAGAAGCCGGTCTCCCTTTTGCGCTGCCGACATATTTATTTGTCGGCATGGTTTCGCTGACAATTATCGTTGGAATTGCTCGGGAATTCCTGGGAGGTTTACCGCTTTACGACCCGGCTCATGCCGACGGAGCGGTTGCCGTGCAGCACGGCAGCGGTCTGATCATGGGCGCGACCTTGCTGATCGTGCTGCGGGCATTCGCCAACGGCGGCTCGTCCCTGACCGGCGTCGAGGCGATCTCCAACACGGTCAACGCGTTCCGCCCGCCGGAAAGTCGCAACGCGCGCAAAGTGCTGGCGGTCATGGCCTGCATTCTTGCGTTCCTGTTGGCCGGGGTCGCGTGGCTGGCCCACGTCACGCACGCGTTTCCATATGCCAGCGGCTATCCCTCGATGCTGTCGGAGATTGCGAAGGCGGTCTTCGGCAATGGGCCGCTGGGAAAGGTGCTCTACTTCCTCGTCCAGGCGGCCACAGCGCTGATTCTTTACACCGGCGGCAACACCAGCTTCAACGGGTTCCCCGCCTTGACGAGTTTCGTCGCCGAAGACAGTTTCCTGCCGCGCCCGCTGATGAAGCGAGGCCAGCGATTGGTGTTCTCCAACGGCATCATCACCCTGACCGTGCTGGCGGTGGCGCTGCTGATCGGAACCGGGGGCTCGCTCAACGCGCTGGTGCCGTTCTACGCGATCGGGGTGTTCACCGGTTTCTCCATGGCCGGCTACGGGATGACCAAGCACTGGCTCACCCACCGCGAGCCAGGTTGGCGGCACAAACTGCTGATCAACTTGTCCGCCGGGCTGTTGTCGACGGTCGTGGTGGCGATCTTCGCGATCGCGAAATTCACCGAGGGCGCCTGGCTGGTCGTGGTGGTGTTCCCGATTCTGGTCTTCGCGTTGATGCGAGTGAACCGGCAGTACCGAGCCGAATCGTCGGTGCTGGAGATGTCCGCCGTCGAGCCCCCTGAGCTGCTCGAACACGCTCACCATCAGGTGCTGATCCTGGTGGACTCGGTCGACTTGGCCGAGATCGAGGCACTGCGCTACGCCAAGGGGCTGAGGGCCGACGAGCTGACCGCGGTGCACTTCGTGCTGGACTCCGTGCATGCGGAGAACTTGCAGCGGCAATGGCAACACTTCGGGCATGTCACCAAGCTGCGCCTGGTCAAATGCTTCGACCGCAACCTGGGCCGGGCCGCCCAGGACCTGGTCCAGCAGATCATGGCGGAGCACGAAGACACCAAGGTGACAGTGCTCCTGCCGCGACGGGAGTATTCGCAGCTCCTGGGCCGGCTGCTGCACGACCGCACCGCGGACCTGATCGCCAAGGTGGTCAGCCGGATCGAGGGCGCAAGCGCGCAGATCGTCGCCTACGACATCAGGACCCGCATCGCCCAGGCCGCCCTGGCCGCGGGAGAAGCGGCGAGGTCAGCAGGCCAGCAGGTTGATCCGATAGAGTTGCCCCGGGCCGCAGCCGACCTACGTGGATGACTTGTACTCCACGAGGATCGCTGACTCCGGAGGAAAGTGATACGTGGTTACAGCATCGCAGCACGATTCGGGCATTCCGCCGTCTTTCACTGACGGCTGGAAGCGCATCTTTCTCGGCAAGCCGCTGACAAGCGAACAGCTCGACTCCGAGCGATTGTCGAATCCCGTTGCGCTCGGCGCGATTTCGCCGGATGCGATCTCCTCGACGGCCTACGGTCCCGAGCAGATCATGATCGAACTGCTTCCGCGCGCAGGCATGGCCGCCTTCGCGCTGTTGCTGCCGATCATCGGTGTGATCTTGTTCATCTTGTTGCTGGTCTCCGCGTCCTACCGCGGGGTGGTGATGGCCTATACCCGGACCGGCGGGGCCTACATGGTGGCTCGGGACAACTTCGGGCCCCGCATCGCGCAGATCGCCGCTGCGGCACTGCTCATCGACTACGTGGTCACCGCGGCGGTACAGCCCGCGGCCGGGACGGTCGCGGTGGTGTCGGCGATTCCAGTGTTGCGGCCGTTCCATCTGGAACTCACGATCGCGGTCCTGGTCCTGATCTGCATCGCCAACCTGCGCGGATTACGGCAATCCGGACGGATTTTCGCGGTCACCACCTACTGGTTCGTCGGCATGATTCTGCTGACAATCGTCACCGGCCTGATCCGCGAAGCCCTCTGGGGATTGCCGAAGTACGACCCGGCGACGATCGACGGCGCGGTGCCAGTGCATCAGGGCAACGGTCTGGTGATGGGCGCGACGATCTTGGTGGTGCTTCGCGCATTCGCCAACGGCGGCACATCGCTGACCGGCGTGGAGGCGATTTCCAACACTGTCAACGTCTTTCGCGCGCCGCAGGGTGTCAACGCCCGCCGTGTACTGACGGTGATGGTGTGCATCCTGGGTGTCTTGCTGGCCGGCGTGGCGTGGCTGGCCTACGTCACCCACGCGACCCCGTATCTGGACGAATACCCCTCGATGCTGTCGGAGATCACTCGTACGGTTTTCGGACACGGTCCGTTGGGCAACGTTCTTTACTTCTCGGTCCAGGCGTCCAGTGCCGCAATTCTTTTCGCCGGTGCCAACACCGGATTCAACGGGTTTCCCGCGCTGGCGAGTTTCGTCGCCGAGGACCGCTTCCTCCCCCGCCCGCTGACCAAACGTGGTCATCGGCTGGTGTTTTCCAACGGCATCCTCACGCTGACCGGGCTCGCGGTGGCGTTGTTGCTGGTGACCGAAGCTAAGGTCAGCGCGTTGGTGCCGTTCTACGCAATCGGGGTGTTCACTGCCTTCGCGATGGCGGGCTATGGCATGACCAAACACCATCGGACCCGTCGTGAGCGCGGTTGGCGACGCAAAGCGGTGGTCAACCTCTCGGCCGGGTTGATGTCGACGATCGTGGTCGGCATTTTCGTGGTGGCCAAATTCACCGAGGGCGCCTGGCTCGTTGTCATCGTGTTCCCGATCCTGGTGTACGCGTTGATCCGGCTCAACAAGCAGTACCGGGCCGAGGCCTCCGTCTTGGAGATGTCGCGGACCGAGCGGCCCGAGCTGGCCAGGTACGCGCGGCTGCGGGTTTTCGTATTCGTCGACTCGGTCGACCTCGCCGAGGTCGAGGCGCTGCGCTACGGCAAGGGGCTGCACGCGGACGAGCTGCTCGCGGTCCACTTCGTGGTCGACGCCGAACACTCCGCCAAGCTGCAGGAGCGCTGGCAGCATTTCGAGCACGGCACCCAGCTTCGGGTCGTCGACTGTCCGGATCGCAATTTGAGCCGCGTCGCGCAGGAATTCGTTCTTCAGGTGAAGCGCAATCACCCTGACACCAAGGTGACGGTGCTGCTGCCGCGCCGAACGTACTCCGCGATGCTGGGCCGGCTGCTGCATGACCGCACCGCCGACAAGATGGCCAGAGCGGTCAGCCGCATCCCGGGTGCGACCGCGATCATCGTGCCCTACGACGTCGAGTCGCGTATCGCACGGGTCGATCCGGACGCGCTGGCGCCGGCTGGCCGCTCCTAGAACCGGCTAGGGGCCCGTGACTTCGTCAGCCGAAGAACAGGAAGTTCCCCCGTCGTTTTCCGACGTGTGCAAACGCGTCTTCCTGGGCAAGCCGCTGATCACTAAGGAGTTGTCCAGCGAGCGATTATCGAATCCCGTTGCGCTGGGCGCCCTTTCGCCCGACGCGATCTCGTCCACCGCCTACGGCCCCGAGCAGATCCTGACCGAGCTGCTTCCGCATGCCGGGCTGGCCGCGTTCATTCTGCTGCTTCCCATCATGGGCGTCATCCTGCTGATCCTCGCGTTGGTGGCCGCGTCGTACCGGCAGGTCGTGATGGCCTACACCAAGGCCGGTGGCTCGTACATCGTGGCGCGGGAGAACTTCGGGCCCAAGGTGGCCCAAGTGGCCGCGGCGGCGCTGCTGATCGACTACGTCGTGACGGTGGCGGTGCAGTCGGCGGCGGGCACGGTCGCGGTGGCCTCGGCGGTGCCGTCGCTCGGGCCCTACAGCCTCGAGATCACCATCGGCGTCGTGTTGCTGATCTGTTATGCGAACTTGCGCGGGTTGCGCGAGGCCGGCCGGCCGTTCGCGATAGCCACCTACTCCTTCGTGGTCATGCTGCTGGTGATGATCGTGACCGGCGTTGTGCGGCATCTGGTTTGGGGTCTTCCGCAATACGATCCGGGCCATGCCGCCGGATCGGTTCCGGTGCATCACAGCAGCGGTCTGGTGATGGGCGCGACGGTCCTGGTGGTGCTGCGCGCGTTCGCCAACGGTGGCTCGTCGTTGACGGGTGTCGAAGCGATCTCCAACACCGTCAACGTCTTTCGTAAGCCGCAGAGTCTCAACGCGCGCCGGGTGCTGACCGCGATGGCCTGCATCCTGGGAGTCCTGCTGGCGGGCGTCGGCTATCTCGCCTACGCCACGCACGCCGCACCGTTTCTGAGTGAGTACCCGTCAGTGCTGTCGCAGATCGCCCGCGCGGTGTTCGGCAACGGCGTCGTCGGCGACAGCATGTACGTCCTGGTTCAGGTGTCGACCGCGGCGATCCTCTACACCGGTGCCAACACCAGCTTCAACGGCTTTCCCGCGTTGGCGAGTTTCGTTGCGGAGGACCGATTCCTGCCACGCCAGCTCATGCAACGCGGATATCGACTGGTGTTCTCCAACGGCATACTGACGCTGGCCGCGTTGTCGGTGGCGCTGCTGGTGTTCACCGGCGGATCGGTCAACACGCTGGTGCCGTTCTACGCGATCGGGGTGTTCACCGGCTTCTCGATGGCCGGCTACGGAATGTCCAAACATCATCTGACCGAACGGGAACGGGGCTGGCAGTACCGCTTGGCGATCAATTTTTCCGCGGCGGTGCTCTCGACGATCGTGGTGGGGATCTTTGCGGTGGCCAAGTTCACCGAGGGCGCGTGGCTGGTCGTCGTGGTCTTCCCGATCCTGGTGTTCGGGCTGATTCGGCTCAACCGCGAATACCGGGCCGAGTCGGCGATTCTCGAAGCATTTCGCACCGACCGCCCCAAGATGACGAAATATGCGCGTCACCGCGTCTTCGTCTGCGTCAACTCGCTGGACCTCGCGGTGCTCGAAGCGCTGCGTTACGGCAAAGGGCTGCGGGGCGACGAGTTGGTCGCGGTGCATTTCATGATCGACTCGGACCGCGCCACCGAATTGCGAAAGCGTTGGGATGACTTCGAACTCGACACCCGGTTGCGGGTCATCGACTGTCCCGACCGGCAGATCGTCCGCGCGGTGCAGAAGCTGGTTATCAAGGCGCGCAACGAACATCGCGACACCCACGTGACTGTCTTGCTGCCGCGCCGGACGTACGCGCCGGTGCTCGGACGGCTGCTGCACGACCAGACCGCGGACAAGATCTCCCGCGCCGTCAGCCGCGTCCCGGACGCGGCTGCCACCATCGTTCCCTACGACGTCCAATCGCGGATTCGCCAAGCCTTCCCGGACATCTTGGAGCAGCGAATTGCCTCCAAGATCGAGGAGATCGAGATGCGGATCTGGCGGAGCGAGGACGAGCCCGCCGAGACCTACGAGCACCCGGAAAAGTCCGCGACGGTGATCGATGTGGGCAGCCTGATTCCGGGACGCCGCGCCACGGTCGAGGGCCGGGTCAGCCAGGTCGAGGACATCACCAAGCGGGGAAAGACGTTCCGCTGGATCGTCGTCGGCGACGACAGCGGCGATGTCCGGGTCACGTTCCAGCCCGGTCACGGTGACGACATCGAGCCGGGTCAGGTGCTGCGCGTCACCGGAAAGGCGACCCAGAGCGGCAACAAAGAAGTGGCGATGAACGATCCGCGTTACACGGTGATCGAGACTCCCGAAGAGTCATAGGGTTCAGCTCGTGCAGGTCGTCCCCGAGGTGTCCGACGCGCTGGCCGACGGTCGGCCCGTCGTTGCCCTGGAAAGCACGATCATCAGCCACGGTCTGCCACGGCCGGACAATCTGCGCGTTGCCCGCGACATCGAGGCAGCGGTGCGAGCGGGCGGGGCGGTACCCGCAACGATCGCGATCATCGGCGGCGAGCCGCATATCGGATTGACCGATGCGGCGCTGCGGCACGTCGCCGAGAGTGACACCGTGGTCAAGGTGAGTGTTCGCGAGGTCGCGGTGCTCGCGGCGCTCGGTGGCGACGGGGCGACGACTGTCGCTTCGACCGCGCATTTGGCTGCGGCAGTGGGTATCTCGGTATTCGCCACCGGCGGGCTTGGCGGGGTTCATCGCGACGCGCGCGACACCTGGGACGAGTCCGCAGATCTGATGACGCTGTCGCGGACCGGCGTGCTGGTGGTCTGCGCCGGCGTGAAGTCGATCCTGGATGTCGGGGCCACGCTGGAGCGGCTGGAGTCGCTCAACGTCGGGGTGATCGGCTACCGCACCGACCGCTTCCCGGGGTTCTATTTGCGCCGACTCCGGTTATCCGGTGAGCTGGCGGGTCGAGACGCCGCGGCAGGTCGTCGATGTGCTGCACGCCCGGCGGCGGCTGGGCACCGACCGCTATGGGCTGGTGCTGGCCAACCCGATTGCACCCGCCGACGAGATGGACCGCGTGTTGCACGACCGGGTCCTGGCCGACGCGTTGGCCGCTGCCGAAACGGCGGGCGTGCACGGCAAGGACGTCACGCCGTTCCTGCTCGACTTCTTCCACCGCGAGACGCGCGGTGCGTCGCTCGCGGCCAACATCGCGCTGGTGCTGTCGAACGCACGGCTGGCCGCGGAGATTGCCGCCGGCGACGATGCAGATCGAAGGGATGCACAGGAGCGGCGAACTTAATCCCGCTCACGTCAGGATGGTTCCGGCCCGCTGGGCCTACACGCGCCGC
>CAWIKT010000002.1:0-40113 GCA_963836555.1 uncultured Actinomycetota bacterium
CTAGAACGTGTTTCAGAAATAGGGTTCCGCGGCCGTCGGCGCCTTGTTACGGTGACGCCCGTGATCCTGGACAAATTCCGACTCGACGACCAAGTCGCCGTCGTCACCGGTGGCGGGCGCGGTCTCGGCGCAGCCATCGCGCTGGCGTTCGCCGAGGTCGGCGCCGACGTCGTCATCGCTTCCCGCACCCAATCCGAACTAGAGGCCGTCGCCGAGAAGGTCCGCGCCGCTGGCCGGCGCGCCCACATCGTCACCGGCGATCTGGCTCAGCCCGAGGTCACCGCCGAGCTGGCCGCTCAGGCCGTCGAGGCGTTCGGGCGACTGGACATCGTCGTCAACAACGTCGGCGGCACCATGCCCAACGGACTGCTGACCACGTCGACGAAGGACCTCAAAAGCGCGTTCACCTTCAACGTCGCGACCGCGCACGCGCTGACCATCGCCGCGGTGCCGCTGATGCTCGAGCACTCCGGCGGCGGCAGCATCATCAACATCACCTCGACAATGGGACGGGTGGCCGGCCGCGGCTTCGCCGCCTACGGCACCGCCAAAGCCGCGCTCGCCCACTACACCCGGCTGGCCGCGCTCGACCTGTGCCCGCGGGTCCGGGTCAACGCCATCGCGCCGGGCTCGATCGCCACGTCCGCGCTCGACATCGTCGCTTCCAACGACGAGCTGCGCGAGCCGATGGAGAAGGCGACACCGCTGCGCCGCCTCGGTGAGCCCGACGAGATCGCCGCCGCCGCAGTGTATTTGGCATCGCCCGCCGGCGCCTACCTGACCGGCAAGGTGATCGAAGTCGACGGCGGCATCACCTTCCCCAACCTCGACCTCCCGATCCCGGACCTGTGAGGCACGTGGCATCAGAGTCGCCGCGATCGGCACCGGCAATGTCGGCGTCCACGCGCTCAGGGCACTGATCACCAACCCCGACTACGAGCTCACCGGAGTATGGGTGTCCTCGGAATCCAAAGCCGGCAAGGACGCCGGAGAGCTTGCCGGCCTTGATGTTTCGACCGGTATCACCGCGTCCACCGACCTGGACGCCGTGCTGGCCACCGGCCCGCAGTGCGCGGTCTACACCGCGATGGCCGACAACCGGCTGCCCGACGCGCTCGAGGACTACCGGCGCATCCTGGCCGCCGGCGTCAACGTTGTCGGCAGCAGCGCGGTCTTCCTGCAGTACCCGTGGCAGGTGCTGCCGGACAGCATGCTCAAGCCGATCGAAGATGCTGCCCAAGAAGGCAATTCGAGCCTGTTCGTCAACGGCATCGACCCCGGCTTCGCCAACGACCTGATTCCGCTGGCGCTGGCCGGAACCTGCCAGAGCATCCAGCAGATCCGCTGCATGGAGATCGTCGACTACGCCACCTACGACAGCGCGACCGTCATGTTCGACGTGATGGGCTTCGGCAAGCCGCTCGACGAGATCCCGATGCTGCTGCAACCGGGCGTGCTGAGCCTGGCGTGGGGATCGGTGGTGCGCCAACTCGCCGCCGGGCTGGGCGTCGAACTCGACTCGGTCACCGAGACGCAGGAGCGGGTCCCGGCGCCCGAGGACTTCGACATCGCGTCCGGGCACATCCCCAAGGGCAGCGCCGCGGCGCTGCGATTCGAGGTGCAGGGACTGGTCGACGGCCAGCCCGTCGTCGTCCTCGAACACGTCACCCGGTTGCGCGAAGACCTGTGCCCGGACTGGCCGCAGCCCGCCCAGCCCGGCGGGTGCTACCGGATCGAGATCACCGGCGAACCGTCCTACGCCGTCGACGTCTGCCTGAGCAGCCCGAACGGCGACCACAACCACGCCGGTCTGGTGGCGACGGCGATGCGCGTCGTCAACGCCATCCCCGCCGTCGTCGCCGCGCCCGCCGGAATCCGCACCACGCTGGACCTGCCGCTCATCACCGGTCGAGGCCTGTATTCGGTGGGCTAAAGGTTTCGGCTAACCTAACTTTTCTATTCGTCGACCGAAAGTGAGTTAGGTGGCCTCGGACACCCGCGCCCGGCTGAAGACCGGGGTGGTATCTGCTCGGCCCCGCCTTCGTCGCCGCCATCGCCTACGTCGACCCGGGCAACGTCGCCGCCAACATCAGCGCGGGCGCGCAGTTCGGCTTCGCGCTGCTGTGGGTCATCGTGCTGGCCAACATCATGGCCGGCCTCGTGCAATACCTGTCGGCGAAGCTCGGCCTGGTGACCGGACGCACGCTGCCCGAGTCGATCGGCGACAAGCTGAATCGCCCGACCAGGCTGGCGTTCTGGCTGCAGGCCGAGGTGGTCGCGATGGCCACCGATCTGGCCGAAGTGATCGGCGGCGCGATCGCGCTGCACATCCTGTTCAGGCTGCCGCTGCTGCTCGGCGGCGTCATCACCGGCGTGGTGTCGCTACTGCTGCTGCGCGTGCAGGATCAGCGCGGCCAGCAGATCTTCGAGCGCGTCATCACCGGACTGCTGCTGCTGATTGCGATCGGTTTCACCGCGAGCTTTTTCGTTTCGACCCCGCCGCCCGGCGACGTGGTCGGTGGGCTGGTACCGGGATTCCACGGCAAGGAGAGCGTGCTGCTGGCCGCCGCCATCCTCGGCGCGACGGTGATGCCGCACGCGGTGTATCTGCATTCCGGGCTGGCCCGTGACCGGCACGGTCATCCTGACGCCGGACCCGAGCGCCGGCGGTTGCTGCGGATCACCCGGCTGGACGTCGGGCTGGCGATGGTGGTCGCGGGCGGGGTCAATGTGGCCATGCTGCTGGTCGCCGCGATGAACATGCGGGGCAGCGGCGACATCAGCTCGATCGAGGTGGCCTACACCGCCGTGCACGACACCGTGGGCCCCGTGATCGCCGTGCTGTTCGCGATCGGCCTACTGGCATCGGGGCTGGCCTCGACCTCCGTCGGCGCCTACGCCGGGGCGATGATCATGCAGGGCCTGCTGCGCCGCTCGATACCGATGGTGTGGCGGCGGCTGGCGACAATGGCGCCCGCGTTGTTGATCCTGGCGCTGGGTTTCGATCCGACCCGCACGCTAGTGCTGTCCCAGGTCGTCCTGTCATTCGGAATCCCGTTCGCGCTGCTCCCGCTGGTCCGGCTGACCAGCAATCGGGCGCTGATGGGCGACGACGCCAACCACCGCGTCACGACGGCCGTCGGCTGGGTCATCGGCACGCTGATCAGCCTGCTCAACGTCGTGCTGATCTACCTGACGGTCAGCGCCAAAGGCTAGGCCGGGCGTCGGAACCCTCGTACTTGCGGTGTCTGCCTGCGCTGCCCAGCTCGATGAGCTCGTCGAGCAGAGCGTCCATTTGATCGGTTGACGGCATGATCACGCCGCGCTCGCGGTGGGCATCACGAACGCCGGCCAGCGTTCGCAATTCACGCTCGATCGTGTCCCGATCCCGGGTGCCGCTGTGGTTCATACCGCTCATAGAACAATCCTTTCACCCCGGGACGGCGCATCGGCACCACGACTCACGGAATTAACCTCGCGCTCAGAAGTCGTTCGCGACAGCGCAAATAATTCGCTCGGCTAACATCGACGTCGTGACGCAGCGGCGCCGTCATTCCTATTTCGCGTACGGGTCCAACCTGTGCGTGCAACAAATGGCTCAGCGCTGTCCCGACGCCGTCAATCCGCGGCGGGCCGTGCTCGCCGACCACGACTGGCTGATCAATCAGCGTGGGGTGGCGACCGTCGAGCCGTTGCACGGCGCCTCGGTGCACGGCGTCGTCTGGGACGTGTCCGACCACGACCTGGTCGCGCTCGACAGCGCCGAAGGTGTGCCGGTGCGCTACCGGCGCGACGAGTTGACCGTGCAGGCCGAAGACGGTCCGGCGGAAGCGTGGGTCTACATCGACCACCGGGTCAGACTCGGCCCGCCGCGACCCGGCTACCTGGAACGCATCATCGACGGGGCATTGCATCACGGGCTGCCCGAGCACTGGATCGACTTCCTGCGCAGGTGGGACCCCTCGCGGTGGCCCCGGCCGCGGCCACGTCCGACAACGCCTGCGCCACAATCCTTTTCCGAGCTACTCGCCGACGACGACGTGGTCGAGGCCAGTCGGCTGCGGTCACGCTTCGGCTTCCTCGCGATCCACGGCGGCGGCCTGGAACAGATGACCGATGTGATCGCCGAGCGCGCCGCCGACGAGGCCGGAGCGTCGGTGTATCTGGTCCGACATCCCGACCGTTATCCACACCACCTGGCGTCGGCGCGTTTCGTTCGCGGGCGAGTCCGCGCGACTGGCGGAGTTCCTCGACCACGTCGACGTCGCGGTGTCGTTGCACGGCTACGGGCGGATCGGCCGCGCCACGCAACTGCTGGCCGGTGGCGGCAATCGCGCGCTGGCAGCCCATGTTGCCCGGCACCTGGCCCTGCCGGGTTATCGCGTCGTCACCGAGCTCGACGACATCCCGCTGCGAGCTGCGCGGCCTGCACCCGCAGAACCCGGTTAATCAGACCCGTTACGGCGGAATGCAATTGGAGCTGCCGATCCGGGTCAGGGGCATCAGCCCGCGCAGCCCGCTGCCCGGCGCCGACGGCTTGTCCACGGTGACGGCCGATCTGGTGCGGGGCTTGGCGGCCGCGGCCCGTTCCTGGAAATTAACTGTTCCACGACACAATTGGAGGTGGCGAATGGCCGACAAGGGCTTTCGCTTTTCACTGGGCATTCACGCAGCCAAGTCAATGACCGCCCTGCAGGATAAGGCGAAGCGATACGAGGACATCGGCTTCGACGCCCTGCATCTACCCGATCACCTCGGCGCCCCTGCTCCCTTTCCCGTCTTGACGGCGATCGCATCGGCGACCTCGCGGGTGCGGCTGGGCACCTACGTGCTCAACGCCGGGTTCTACAAGCCCGCCCTGCTCGCTCGTGACGCCGGCGAAGTCGACCAGCTCAGCGGCGGCCGGCTGGATCTCGGCCTCGGCGCCGGATACGTGAAAGAAGAATTCGAGGCGGCCGAGCTGCCGTACCCGACCGCCAGGCAGCGCGTCGACTACCTCGAGCACACCACCGCGCATCTGAAGAAGCATTTACCGACGGTGCCAATCCTGATCGCCGGCAACGGAACTCGAATACTGACGATCGCCGCGCAGCATGCCGACATCATCGGGCTCACCGGAGCCGACTTCGGCGACGCCGCCGACCCGCTGGCGGCGCGCATCCAACTCGTCCGCAACGCCGCGGGCGACCGGTTTGCCGATCTCGAGCTGAACCTCGCCATCACCGCCGTGCCGTCCGGCGACTCCGAAGAGCCGGACCTCGCGCTCACCCGGCGGTTCATGAAACTGTCCGATGAGGAGCTGCTGGCCCTGCCGTCGGTGCTCGCGGGATCGCCCGGCGCAATCGCCGACACTCTGCGGGGCTACCGCGAGAAGTACGGGCTGACGTCGTTCACTTTCCAGGAAAATCATGTCGACACGATCGCCAAGGTGATTGCCGAAGTCCGCTGACAGCCGGATTACGTATGGTGGTTTGATGCGCTACAACCCACCCCCGAACTGGCCAAAGCCCCCCAAGGGCTGGGCGCCGCACCCGGACTGGTCGCCGGACCCGTCGTGGCCGCCACCGCCGCCGGGCTGGCGGCTGTGGATCGAGGAAGAGGACGGTCCGGATGCGCCGGCCGCGCTCGGGCGGCTCAAGCACGACGGTGACGACGGCGACAGCGAGTACTTCGGCGACGAGAACGCCTGGGCGGACGATTCCGGCCCAGCGCCGTCGGCGGACGACGAGCTGGACGCCGCGGTCTCGACGCTGCCGCCGCACCCGACCGAGGTCGCGCCCGAAGAGCTTGCGGTGCAACACCTCGGGCAGTACGCCACGGTCAAATGGGACGACGAGCGCCATTACGCCATCGGCACGATCCTCGCCGTCTCGGCCGATGCGGCGCAGGTGCGTCTCACCCTCGACGGCGTCGCCGACCCGATCGCCTTCCCACGCGATACACCCGGCAGCCCGCGGCTTCTCGTCTGGATGTAAGACCCTGGGCGATCCCCGTCATCTGCCTGACCGGGTACCTCGGCGCCGGCAAGACGACGCTGCTCAACCATGTGCTTCGCAGCCCGGGCGCGCGGATCGGCGTCGTCATCAACGACTTCGGTGAACTCAACGTCGACGCCATGCTGGTGGCCGGGCAGATCGACGAGCCGGTGTCGATTGCCGGCGGTTGCATCTGCTGCCTCCCCGATGACGGCGGAATCGACGACGCGCTGACCAAGCTCGCCGATCCACGGCTCAATCTCGATGCCGTGATCGTCGAGGCCAGCGGGTTTGGCCGATCCGCTGATCGTCGCCCGCATCATCGGTTTCAGCCGGGTCGGGGGCCTCCGCTACGGCGGGCTTGTCGACGTCGTCGATGCCGCAACGCATTTCGACGTCGTGGACACCGGTGAAGTGTTGCCCGCGCGCTACCGCGCGGCGTCTCTGGTCGTGGTCAACAAGCTCGATCAACTTCCCGTCGGCGACCGCGCCGCCATGGTCGAGCGGGTGGCGGATCGGGTGCACCGGCAGAATTCGCGGGCGACCGTCGTCGGCGCGGTCGGCGGGCAGATCGATCCCCGCCTGCTCTACGACGTCGCGGGGTCGGACGACGAACCCGGCCAACTCTCGTTGCGCGAACTGCTGGTCGATGAGGTAGCCCACGACGATCACGACCATGTGCACGCCGACTCGGTCACGGTGAGCAGTGACGGCGAAGTCCACCCCGGGGCACTGATCGACCTGCTCGAGAATCCGCCCACCGGGGTATATCGCCTCAAAGGCGCCGTGAAGATGCGGTACGGGCGAGGTACGCGCACCTTCGCGGTGAACCTCGTCGGCCCGACAATTCATATCGCGAACGCCCCACCCGGAGTTGCGCCCAATTTCCTGGTTGCGATCGGGATGCACCTCGACAGCGACGACGTGCGCGAGCGGCTCGGCGCGGCGCTGCGTCCCGGCACCGAGCCGCCCACCCTGGCCGACGTTCACCGACTGCGCCGATACCGGCGCCACAGCCTGTGAGGCGCCGACTGCCGATCCGGATGTAGGTTTAACGGTGTTTTCAGCCCCCGTAGCTCAGGGGATAGAGCACGGCTCTCCTAAAGCCGGTGTCGCAGGTTCGAATCCTGCCGGGGGCACAGATTCTTGGCGCCTGGACGAGTCGACCCTGAGATTGCGCGGCGGCTAAACGGGTACCCCGTCCGGCGTGAGTGAGACCGATCACAGAACGCCCGAAGTGCGTCAGCAGGCACAAGAGCACGCCGAACAGGCGCGTTCCGCGATGAACGACCGCCGCGAAGATCAATCCGGAGGGCTCGGCGGCTGGGTCGCCGAACGGGCCGGCAGATGGGATCTCAGCGGACCCGACGAGTCAGCTCTCAACGTGCAGAAGTTCTTCTGGAATGCGCTGATGGACTATTGGTTCCGGATGGAAATCGACGGTTGGGAAAACGTCGGCCAGCCACCCGCACTGTTGATAGGCATCCACTCCGGTGCTCCGTTCGTGTGGGATGCCTGGACTGTCGGCGCCCAATGGTGGCGACGGTTTGGGACTGAGCGGACGTTGCATGGGACGGCTCACGACGCGTTGATGGCCATCCCGGGGTTCGGCGATTTCTTCCGCTCGATGGGAGTGCTGCCCGCGGCGCCGGACGCCATCGCGACCGCGTTGGCCGAGGGGCACGACGTGGCGTTGTGGCCCGGCGGCGAGGTGGACTCGCTGCGCCCGTGGCGCGAACGTGACCAGGCGAACCTGGCCGGGCGGACGGGCTTTGTGAAAATGGCCATCCGCGCCGGAGTTCCGATTGTGCCCATCGCGACGGTCGGCGGCGCGGATGCGATGCCTGTATTGATTCGCGGCGACCGGCTTTCGCGAGCCTTGCGACTCGACAAGGTGCTGCGCCTCAAGGTCTTTCCCCTCGCGATTTCACTGCCCTGGGGAATTGCACCGGCCGCGCTGCCGCAGCTGCCGCTGCCGGCCAAGATCCGGACCAGGTTCATGCCTGCCATCGAAGTCGACCACGATCCGGAGCGCGCTGAGGATGAGGAGTACGTCAATCGGAAGTACCGCGAGGTGCAGGACAGCATTCAAAGCGGCATGGATGCCCTTGCCCGCAGGCGCGCGCTACCGGTGTTCGGCTGAGCGGCCTTCCTGCACCAGCGTGTAACCGTCGTAGGAGATGGCCAGATCCAGACCCGACGACGACGCCGGCAGGGCCGTGCCGCTGAGAGGGCCGTCGACGGACCCCAACCAGTCGGTGGACGAGTCGGCCCCGGCCGCTGCCGACCCCGAGGCCACCGCCGCTCCCACACCCCTCTCCCGATGCGGCATCGATCGCCGAGTTTGCTCAGGCTAACAGCAACCTATGCAGACGATGTGAAAATCCTGTCAAACTCGTTCCATCTGAGGCTGTTTGAGCGACCCGCGAGCGGATCGAAGTCGCGTTCGATAGCTTGCTGCATTCTTGCAAGATTCCGCCGTGCGGTCCGGTGCGCGCATGAAATGATGCTCGTCATGTTCCACCGCGTCCTCGTCGCCGCAGCCATTGCCGTCACCGCGCTCGGCGTCGCGCCCGTCGCGCAGGCCGACCCGACGCAGTGCCCGGCCAGCGGTTGCCCGCACGGCCCGGCCAACACCGCGCCCGGCCCCACCGCTCCGCCGGCACCGCCACCGGCCAACGTCAACAGCCCGTCGTATACAGGACGGTTACAAGTCCGAGCACGACTACTTCGCGATCCCGCAGAACCACGCGTATCTCGCGAGTGAGATGAAGAGCGGATACACCGCGGCGTCGGCCTGCGAAGTGGAGGTCAAGGGCGGATCGGCGCCCCCGAACCTGAACGACTGGCTGGCCGGTTGCGTCGACGCCCTGCACGATCTGGGGTTCAAGCCATAAGCGTGCTGACCACCGCCGCCGAACTGGCGGGTGTGATCGACGCCGGCCAACCCGTTACCATCCTCGACGTCCGCTGGCGACTCGACGAGCCCGACGGTTGGACGGCTTATCGCCGCGGACACCTCCCGGGTGCGGTCTACGTCTCACTCGAGCACGACCTCAGCGACCACTCCATCACCGGGCGAGGACGACACCCGTTGCCCTCCGGCCGCAGCCTCGAGGCCGCGGCGCGGCGCTGGGGCATTCGCGACGGCGTGCCGACCGTGGTCTACGACGACTGGAATCGGGCCGGCTCGGCGCGGGCCTGGTGGGTGCTGACGGCGGCCGGCATCGCCGATGTGCGCATCCTCGACGGCGGCCTGGCCGCGTGGCGGTCGGCCGGCGGCAGCCTGTCCACCGGCCCGGTCGACCCGTCGCCGGGAAACGCGACAGTGACGCACGACGACCTCTACCACGGCGCCTTGCCGACCCTGACCGCGCAGCAGGTCCACGACGTCGCTCTGCTTGATGCCCGTGCGCCGGAACGTTTTCGGGGCGAGGAAGAGCCGATCGATCCGGTGGCCGGCCACATCCCCGGCGCCACCAACCTGCCCAGCGGCGCCGTGCTGAACACCGACGGCACCTTTGTGGGACGTGACGCGATCGCCCAACTGCTCCACGACCTCAACGTCGACGACAGCAAGATCGGCGCGTACTGCGGCTCCGGTGTAACCGCGGCGATCACCGTTGCCGCCCTTGCGGCAGCGGGCTACCGGGCCGCGCTGTTTCCTGGGTCGTGGTCGCAGTGGAGTTCCGATCCCGGCAACCCCGTCGCGCGCGGAGACAACTAGTGCGGTTCCACGGAAACAGGTTTGTCGGGCGGCGTCGACGGCAATGCGCGTACAGAGGCAGACACGTTGGTCGACCTGCGTGGCTGCTTAGGTCCTACCGGTTCAGCCGAGAGCTGGTGGGACCGCTCTAAACGTCACGCAGGAACCAGTCACTCTTTTAGTTGTAGTAGCGTGCTGGCATGGACATAGGTGTCTGGATCCTCGGCGGCTATCAGAGCGACTTCGCGCGCAACCTCACCAAGGAAGGTCACGACTTTGCGGACCTGACCCGCGAGGTCGTCGATGCCACTCTCACCGCGGCCAAGATCGACGCCGCGGACATCGGAGTCGTCCACGTCGCCAACGCATTCGGCGAGATGTTCGCCGAGCAGGGTCATCTCGGCGCGATGCCGGCCACCGTCTGCGACGGCCTGTGGGACACCCCGGCGTCGCGCCACGAAGCGGCCTGCGCCTCCGGCAGCGTCGCCGCGCTGGCCGCCATGGCCGACCTGCGCGCCGGCAACTACGACTCCGCGCTGGTCCTCGGCGTCGAACTGGAGAAGACCGTGCCCGGCGACACCGCCGCGCGTCACCTCGGCGCCGCGGCCTGGACCGGCCACGAGGGCGCCGACGCGAAGTTCATGTGGCCGTCCATGTTCGCCACGGTCGCCGACGAGTACGACCGCCGCTACGGCATCGACGACACCCACCTGCGGGCCATCGCGCAGCTCAACTTCGGCAACGCACGCCGAAACCCCAACGCGCAGACCCGCGAATGGAACGTGCCCGACCCGCATCGCCGACGACGACGACGACCAACCCGCTCGTCGAGGGCCGGATGCGGCGGTTCGACTGCAGCCAGATGACCGACGGCGGCGCCGGCGTCGTCCTGGTCACCGACCGCTACCTGCGCGAGCATCCCGACCGCGCGGCCGGTCGCCCGCATCGCCGGCTGGGGACATCGCACCGTCGGGCTGGGCCTGCAGCAGAAACTCGACCGCGCCGCCGACGACCCCTACGTCATGCCGCACGTGCGCGCGGCCGTCCTCGACGCGTTCGACCGCGCCCAGGCCGACGCTCGACGACCTCGACGGCATCGAGGTGCACGACTGCTTCACTCCCAGCGAGTACCTGGCCATCGACCACATCGGCCTGACCGGGCCCGGGCGAGTCGTGGAAGGCGATCGAGAACGGCGAGATCGAGATCGGCGGACGGCTGCCGATCAACCCCAGCGGCGGCCTGATCGGCGGCGGCCATCCCGTCGGCGCGTCGGGCGTGCGCATGCTCGTCGACGCCGCCAAGCAGGTCAGCGGCAACGCCGGCGACTACCAGGTCGAGGGCGCGAAAACGTTCGGCACGCTGAACATCGGCGGCAGCACCGCCACCACGGTCAGCTTCGTCGTCGCCAACGACGGATGCGCGTGAGATGGACGTCGAAGTCGTCGGCAAGTTCCTGTCGACCCTGCCCGAGGACGACGACCACCCCTACCGCACCGGGCCGTGGCGACCGCAGACCACCGAGTGGGACGCCGACGACCTCGACGTCGTCGAGGGCGAGATTCCCGCGCGACCTCGACGGCGTGTACCTGCGCAACACCGAGAACCCGCTGCACCCGGCGATGAAGATCTACCACCCGTTCGACGGCGACGGCATGGTGCACGTCGTCGGCTTCCGCGACGGGAAGGCGTTCTACCGCAACCGGTTCGTCCGCACCGACGGGCTTCCTCGCCGAGCAACGAGGCGGGCGAGCCGCTGTGGCCGGGCCTGGCCGAGCCCGTGCAGCTGGCCAGACGCGACGACGGCTGGGGCGCGCGCACCCGGATGAAGGACGCGTCGAGCACCGACGTCATCGTGCACCGCGGCATCGCGCTGACCAGCTTCTACCAGTGCGGCGACCTCTACCGCGTCGACCCGTTCACGGCCGAGACGCTCGGCAAGGAGACCTGGAACGGCGAGCTTCCCCGTCGACTGGGGCGTCTCGGCGCACCCCAAGGTCGACGACCGACACCGGCGAGCTGCTGTTCTTCAACTACGCAAGCAGGCGCCGTACATGCACTACGGCGTCGTCGACGCGAACAACGACCTGGCCCACTACATCGACGTGCCGCTGCCCGGCCCGCGGCTGCCGCACGACATGGCCTTCACCGAGAACTACGTCGATCCTCAACGATTTCCCGCTGTTCTGGGATCCGGACCTGCTCGCGCAGGACGTGCACCTGCCGCGGTTCTACCCCGACATGCCGTCCCGCTTCGCCGTGGTGCCGCGCCGCGGCAGCAGCAGCGACATCCGCTGGTTCGAGGCCGACCCGACCTACGTGCTGCACTTCACCAACGCCTACGAGGACGGCGACGAGATCGTGCTCGACGGCTTCTTCGAAGGAGCGCCGCAGCCAGCGGACACCGGTCGGAAGCAAGTGGGACAAGCTGTTTCGGTTCCTGGCGTTGGACCGGCTGCAGGCCCGGCTGCACCGGTGGCGGTTCAACTTGGTTACCGGCGACGTCAAAGAGGAGCGACTGTCCGAGTCGATCACCGAATTCGGCATGATCAACCCCGGTTACGCGGCGGCTGACTACCGCTACACCTACGCCGCCACCGGCAAGCCCGGCTGGTTCCTGTTCGACGGCATGGTCAAGCACGACCTGCGGACCGGCGGCGAACAGCACTACCGGTTCGCCGACGGCGTCTACGGCAGCGAGGCCGCGATGGCGCCGCGGCCGAATGCCAGCCGGCGAGGACGACGGCTACCTGGTCACGTTGACCACCGACATGAACGCCGACGCCTCCTAGTGCCTGATCTTGACGCCGCCCGGTTCAACGACGGCCCGGTGTGCAAACTCGCTCTGCCCGAACGGGTTTCCAGCGGGACCCACGCCACCTGGGCCCCCGGCGCGCAGTTGCGCCGCTGGCATGACGTCGACTCCCGCGGCGCGATCGGGTTGTGAAGCGCGCCGACCCTGGAGCCCGGCGGCACCAACGCGGTCGGCCGCATCCTGGGGCTGCTCGGTGACGAGTGGACGCTGCTGATCGTCCAGCAGGCATTGCTCGGCGCGACCAGATACGGCGAGTTCATCCAACGGCTGCCGATTTCTAACACCGTGCTGGCCAACCGATTACGCGCGCTGACCGACAGCGGGTTGCTGACCCGCACCGAATACCAGACCCGGCCGGTGCGGGCCGAGTACCTGATCACCCAACGCGGGCGGGCTTTCTGGCCGGTGCTGTTGTCGATCTGGGAGTGGGAACGGCGCTGGGTGCCCGACCATGTCCACCAACTGCCGGGTATGCGGCACACGCAGTGCGGCAACGACTTCGCGCCCACATTGACCTGTCGCGCGTGCGGTGACGCGGTGACCGAGAAGGAGGTGACGGCACGATGGGGCCCGAGCGGGTCGTGGCCGCGCTCGGTACCCGAGGGCTCGACCCGCCGCAGGTCGAGCGACGGGCGGGCCGGACTGTTCCCCGAAACCATGAGCGTTTTCGGAAACCGCTGGGCCGCTTCGTTGTTGGTGTGCGCTTTCCTGGGAACCAGCCGCTTCTCCGACTTCCAGAACCAACTCGGGGCGCCGCCGTCCCTGCTGTCCAGTCGGCTGCAGACATTCTGCGCGAACGGGGTGATGCACACCTCGCGCGAGGCCAGCTACCAGCTCAGCGAGAAGGGGCGGGCATTCTTTCCGGTGATCATCGCCGCCCTGCAGTGCGGTCAGCATTGGTTCCACGCGCCGGAGGGCCCGGCGGTGCTGCTGACCCATCTCGGCTGCGGCACAGCGTTTGTCGGACAGTTGACCTGCGACCAGTGCGCCCGGCCGTTGAAGGGCGCGCACGTCAGCCTCGGCTAGCGGCGCAACGCGCGCCGCCAGGGCCCACGCCGAGCACAACACCGCTGCCCCGGCGGCAACCCCACCGACGTACAGGCCGTAGGCCGCCGACACCGGCGGCTTCACGTTGACCGAGTAGTAGCGCACCATCAGCGCGACCACCACCAACGAGAGCACCAGCGCGGCAACCGATGCCGTCCGCACCGACAAACCCCTGGCGATCATCGCACCCGCTACCAGCAGCGCCGACGAGAGCACAATGATCAACTGGCCGGGCCCGAACCCGCGCGGCAGGTGCAGGCTGCCGATGCTGCCGCCGATCGCGTTGGCCCGGCCGCCGCCGTTGATCCTCGTCGTCAGCCACGGCAGCCAGACGCTCACCCACACGGCGGTGGCGAACAACGCAACCATCCAACCGGGGCGTAGTCGGGGCATAATGCGACAGTAGCCGCTCGGGTCGGGGCGGCAGCGAACTAAGCCGGCGCGAACACCGTCACGAATTTCCGCAGCGACTCGTTGATGTCGCTCTTCAGCGCGGCGGCGACGATCATGCCGATGGGCCCGAACAACGCCGGGCCGCCGAGGTGCACATCGAAGCTGACCACCGACTGATCGCCGTTGGGTTTGACCTTGGCCATCAACTTGACCTTGACCCCGCCGACGCCGACTCCGTCGAGCGTCATGGACTCCGGCGGTTTGTAGTGCACGATCCGCCAGGTGATCCGGTTGGGCATGCCCTTGACTTCGACGATCGATTCGATCACCGTGCCCTTTTCCAACTGATCGGGCAGCTTGCTGCGCCACACCCGGTGGATGGTGAGCCACTCCTTGAAGCGGGAGAGGTTGGACGCGTCCTCCCACGCTTGCTGGGGCGACAGCGGGACGTCGATGGATCCGGAAAGTTTTGCCATAGTGCGCTTCTGCTCTTCCTCTGACGAGCGTAACGTCAGGTCGACATTTCGCGACTCGACTGCGCCGTGGCGTTGCGCTCGAGCCGCGTCTTCTTACTACGAGTGCTCGTCGAGCCGCCACCACGGCTCGAATTCGACTGTGGCCGTGGGGTCTACGCGTCCGCCCGGTTTGGGCACCGCGACCTTGACGTTCGCGGCGTCCGCGGCCGTCAGCAGTCGCTCGATCGGCTCGGCCCAGGGGTGCGGCGCCAACCGGAACGTGCACCAGTGGATCGGCACCAGCAGTCCGCCGTTGACGTCCAGATGCGCTTGGACCGCATCCTCGGGGTTCATGTGAATATCGGGCCACTGCTTGTTGTAGGCGCCGACCGGCAACAGCGTGACGTCGAAAGGGCCATGCGCGGAACCGATTTCGGCGAAGCTCTTGGTGTAGCCGGTGTCGCCGCCGAAGTAGGCACGATGCGCCGGACCGATGATCGCCCACGACGCCCACAGCGTGGTGTTGCGGTTCAGGAACCGGCCGGAGAAATGACGGGCCGGGGTGCAGATCAGTGTCAGCTCGTCGATCTGGGTGCGCTCATTCCAGTCGAGTTCGATGATGCGCTCGTCGGGAACGCCCCACTCTCGCAGGTGCGACCCGACGCCGAGCGGAACGACGAACGGGGCCCACTGGCTGCGGGCCAACGCGATGATCGTGTCGATGTCGAGGTGGTCGTAGTGATCGTGGCTGATCACGATCGCGTCCAGTGCGGGCAGTGCTTCCAGCGGCACCGGCGGCGGGTGCATGCGACCAGGTCCGATCACGTCCGACGGCGAACAGCGTTCGCTCCACACCGGATCGGTGAGCACCCGGTAGCCGTCGATCTCCAGCAGCGCGGTCGCGTGGCCGAACCAGCTGACCGCGATGCGGCCCGCGGGAGCGTCGAAGGTCCGCGGCTCGGGAGTGATCAGCGGGATGTCAACGGTGGGCCGGGCCGCGGCGCGGCCAGTGATCAACTCCCACAAGATATTTCGCTGTTCCTCGACGTCGAGGTTCAAGGAAGCCGGTTCGAGGTTGACGAACACACCGTCGTGGAAGTTCGGTGACCGCTCGGCAACCCCGCGAATGTCGGCCGGCTGGGCACCGAGCGCGGCCGGGGTGCCGTGCAAAGCCCGCAGCACCCACCCGCCCGTCGCGAGCGAGACCGTTCCCACTGCCAGTCGCAGCGCCCCGCGCAGCATCCGATCAGGCTCCCTGGAATTTTGGCGGTCGCTTCTCTACCCGTGCGACCTGCGCTTCGATCACGTCCTGACTGCCCCAGGCTTTATCGAAGAGTTCCTTTTGCAACGGCGACGGTTCTTCGATCGAGCCGTCGTCGTTGAGCACGCGCTTGGCGTGCTGCAGGGCCAGCGGCGCCAGCCCGGCGATCTCAGCGGCCCAGGCCTGCGCGTCGGCCAGTGTCCCGATCCGGTTGGCCATCCCGGTCTGCAGCGCGGTCTCGGCGCTCAGCTTTTCCGCGGTCAGCAGCATCGAGCGGGCGCGGCCGTGGCCGACCAGCGACGAGAGTCGGTGGATACTCCAGTTGTCCAGTGCCAAACCGTATTTCGATGTCGGAAACTGAAAGAACGCTTCGGGTGCGACGACACGAAGGTCGCACTGCATGGCCAGCTGCAGCCCGGCGCCGATCGCTGGGCCGTTGATCGCGCCAACCACCGGAAGCGGCGCGGCGTCGAGCGCCTTGTGGAGCTCGATCAGGCGGTCGGGATAGTCGGCAGCGAACGCGTCACCGCTGAGGTCGGCTCCGGCGCAGAACACCGTGCCCTGCCCGGTCAGCACCACGACGCGGACGTCGTCACCCGCGGCCTTCTCGATCGCCTCACGCAACTCCTCGACGAGCCGAGAGTTGAGCGCATTGCGCCGTTCGGGACGCTGCAACTCGATGGTCAGCACGTCGTCGACACGGGTCACACCGATCATGTGCGCCACTCTCCCCCGCAAGCGGGTGGTGCCTCAACGCCTTCGCTCGTTTCTCTATCGTCATCGGCGCGGATCATAGGGGCAAGCCTATTAGCCCCGGCGGCGGCTGCCGAATCGGCGGTAGCCGGAACGTTCCATTCCACCCACGGACCTGACAGGATTCTTCCCCGTGACGAGGCCCAACTTCCTGGTGATCGTGGCGGACGACCTCGGGTTCTCCGACATCGGCGCTTTCGGTGGCGAGATCGACACCCCCAATCTGGACCGCCTGGCTCATGCCGGTATTCGGTTCACCGATTTCCATTCGGCACCGGCCTGCTCCCCCACCCGGTCGATGTTGCTGACGGGAACCGACCACCACATCGCCGGCATCGGCACCATGCTGGAGGTCACGCCGCCGGGATTCAAGGCCCCGCCGGGCTACGAGGGGTACCTCAACGACCGGGTCGTCGCACTGCCCGAGTTGCTGCGGGACGCCGGGTACCACACGCTGATGGCGGGCAAGTGGCACCTCGGCAACACCATCGACCGAACACCGTCGGCCCGCGGTTTCGACCGATCGTTTGCGCTATTACCCGGTGGCGCAAGCCATTACGGGATCGTACCCGGCGACTTGCTGCCGGCCATGTCGCGGTACGCCGAGGACGGCCGGTTCGTCTCGGTCGACGACGATTTCTACTCGTCGGACTTCTACGCCGACACCCTGCTGCGGTATTTCCGCGACCGCCCGCAGGACGACGACCGGCCGTTCTTTGCGTACTTGCCCTTCCAAGCGCCGCACTGGCCGTTGCAGGCCCCCGCCGAGACCATCGCGAAGTATCGCGGCCGCTACGACGCCGGGCCCGACGCCCTGCGCGACGAACGGTTGGCCGCACTCAAGCGGCTCGGCTTGTGCGCGCCCGACGTCGTCGCACACCCGGTGGTGTCTGACGGGGAACCGGAGTGGTCCGAGATGAGCGCCGACCAGCGGGCGCTGTCGGCTCGGACCATGGAGATCTACGCCGCGATGGTCGACCGGATGGACTACAACATCGGCAAGGTGATCGACTACCTCACCGAGACAGGTGAACTCGACAACACCGTGGTGATCTTCATGTCTGACAACGGCGCCGAAGGAGCAATCGTGGAGGCGATGCCGATCCTTGGTGGCGCCATTGCCGCCGAGATCGAGCGGAACCTGGACAACAGCCTCGACAACATCGGGGCCCCTAACTCGTTCATCTGGTACGGACCCCGCTGGGCGCAAGCGGCGACGGCGCCGTCCCGCCTGCACAAAGCGTTCACTACCGAAGGCGGCATTCGGGTCGTCGGGTTCGTCACCTGGCCCGGCTTCGATCGGCAAGAACAGATCAGCACCGCGTTCAGCACCGTGATGGACGTCGCCCCGACCGTCCTCGAACTCGCCGGCGTCACGCACCCGGGCACCAAATACCGGGGCCGCGACATCGCCCCGATGCGGGGCCGGTCGTTGTTGCCGCATCTGTCGGGCGAATCCGAGTCGGTGCACGACGATGCCACCGCGACCGGGTGGGAGTTGTTCGGCCGCAGGGCTATTCGTCAGGGTGACTGGAAGGCGGTGCACCTGCCCGCGCCATACGGCCCCGGGGACTGGCAGCTCTACGACCTGGCCGCCGACCCGGGCGAAATCGACGATCTCGCCGCCTCGCATCCCGACAAGCTGGTCGAGTTGCTACGACTGTGGGATCGCTACGTCGAAGACACCGGCGTCGTCCTGGACCCCCTCTCGTTTTTCGAGGCCGCAGCGGAGTGAGGCGGATCGGGACCGACCAACTGCGCGAAGCCGTGCTCGACGAGGGATCGTTCGTCAGCTGGGACACCGAGCCGCTGGCGATACCGATGAGTGAGTCCTATGCGCGCGAGCTGGCCGCAGCCCACACCCGCAGCGGCTACGACGAGTCGGTGCTGACCGGCGAGGGCCGGGTGTTCGGGCGCCGGGTGGCCGTGGTGGCCTGCGAGTTCGACTTCCTGGCCGGGTCGATCGGGGTCGCCGCCGCCGAGCGGATCACCGTCGCGATCCGGCGCGCCACCGCCGAAAGGCTGCCACTGCTGGCGTCGCCGAGTTCCGGCGGTACCCGCATGCAGGAAGGCACGGTGGCCTTCCTGCAAATGGTCAAGATCGCCGCGGCCGTCACGCTGCACAAGCGGGCCCACCTGCCCTACCTGGTCTACCTGCGACACCCGACCACCGGCGGGGTGTTCGCGTCGTGGGGCTCGCTTGGTCATCTCACCTTCGCGCAGCCGGGTGCGCTGATCGGCTTCCTCGGTCCGCGGGTCTACGAGCAGCTCTACGGCGAGCCGTTTCCGTCCGGAGTACAGACCGCCGAAAACCTCCAGCGTCACGGCGTGATCGACGCCGTCGTGCCGCTGGAGGAACTGCGTGACACCGTCGACCGGGCGCTGACCGTGGTCGCCGACGCCGCCGGCCCGGCACCCCAACGACCGCTGGCCGAACCGCTGCCCGACATTCCCGCGTGGGACTCGGTGCTGGCGTCTCGGCGACCAGACCGTCCCGGGGTCCAGCACCTGCTGCGGCACGGCTGCACCGACCAGGTGCTGCTGTCGGGAACCGGGCAAGGCGAGGCGGCGACCATGCTGCTGGCGCTGGCCCGCTTCGACGGCCAGCCCGCGGTGCTGCTCGGCCAGCAGCGGGTTATCGGCGGGCTGGTCGGACCCGCGGCGCTGCGCGAGGCCCGCCGCGGCATGATGCTGGCCGCTGGTCTGCGGCTGCCGCTGGTGCTGGTGATCGACACCGCGGGCCCGGCGCTGTCGGCGGAGGCCGAACAGGGTGGGCTGGCCGGCGAGATCGCCCACTGCCTGGCCGAGCTGGTCACCCTCGACACTCCGACCGTGTCGGTGCTGCTCGGCCAGGGCAGCGGCGGCCCGGCGCTGGCGATGGTGCCCGCCGACCGGGTGCTGGCCGCGCTGCATGGCTGGCTGGCGCCGCTGCCGCCCGAGGGCGCCAGCGCGATCGTCTACCACGACACCGACCACGCGCCCGAATTGTCAGCGGCGCAAGGCGTCCGCTCGGTCGATCTGCTGAGCTCCGGGATCGTCGACGCGGTCGTCCCGGAGCACCCCGACGCCGCGGACGAACCGGTCGAGTTCTCCACCCGGCTGTGTGCCGCGATCGCCGTCGAACTGGATGCACTGCGCGAATTGCCCGACGCCGAGCGGATGGCGACCCGTCTGCAGCGTTATCGCGACATCGGCCTGCCCTAGGCGTCGGGTAGCCCGAGGTAGCGCTGAATGGTCGGGCCGAGCCAGTCGATGATCTCCTCGCGACTCATGGCGACGACGGGGGGCAACTGTAAAACGAAGCGGCACAGGGCCAGGCCGAGTATCTGCGTCGCGATCAGGCCCGACCGCCGCACCGACTCCTCGACCGGCACCAGCGTGGCGACCTCGGGCTGCAGCTGGCTGGAGAAGATCTGCTGCATCCGTTGCGCGGCTTCGGCATTGGTGGCGCTGGAGCGCAGCAGGATCACCAACGCCTCGTCACCCTCCCACCGCTCGAGGAAGTGGCCAACCAGTGTGCGGCCCACCTGTGCAGGATCCACCGCGGTGAGGTCGGGAAACCTCAGGTCGAATTCCGCTGCGGCCGTGAACAATTGGTCCTTGTTGCCGAAGTAGCGCATCACCATCGAGGGATCGATCCCGGCGTCGGCCGCGATTGCGCGGATCGTGGCGGCCTGGAAACCGGCAGCGCCGAACCGCTCACGGGCAGCCGCGAGGATCGCCGCCTTGGTGTCCTCGGAATTCCGTCGCATGCCAACCACTGTAGGCCAACAACTGTTGACATAGCGCGGAGGCAAGCGCACCATTGATAAAGTCAACAAGCGTTGACTTTGGAGATGGAGGATCCCATGAACGACACCGATGTTCTCGTCGTCGGCGCCGGCCCGACCGGGTTGACCCTGGTCAACGCCCTGGTGGGCGACGGGGTGCGGGTGACGCTGGTCGACCGGCAGACCGCTGGGACCAACACGTCGCGCGCCGCGGCGGTCAACGCGCGCACCCTCGAGGTGCTCGAAAAGGTCGACGTGTCGCGACGTCTGGTCAAGGAAGGGGTCATCGCCCCGCGGTTCACCGTCAGGCAAGGGTCACGAATTCTGATGCCGATCGATTTCACCGGGCTGCCGACCGACTATCCCTACACGCTGATGATCTCGCAGGCCCGGACCGAGGCGCTGCTCGCCGAGCGGTTGACCGAACTCGGCGGCGAGGTAATGCGCCCCATGGAGCTGGTCCGTCTGGAGCAGGACCGCCACGGCGTCACGGCCGCCTTCGCCGGCGGTGACACCATCCGGGCGCGATACGTGGTGGGCTGCGACGGTGGTTACAGCACTGTCCGCACACAGGCTGAAATCGGCTTCGCCGGAAGCGAATACGCCGAGTCGTTCGCGTTGGCCGATGTGCGGCTCGCCGGCGAGGCGCCCAACGACGAAGTGATCCTGTTCTATGCGATGAACGGTCTCACCGTGCTGGCGCCACTCCCCGGGGGCATCCATCGCATCGTCGCGCCGAGCACCCATGCCCCCAATGTGCCGTCGCTCGACTTCGTCCAGGACATTCTCGACACGCGCGGCTTCGGGCCAGGTCGGACCGTCGCGACCGAGCTGGTGTGGGGATCGCGCTTCCGGATCCACCACCGGGTAGCCGACACATTCCGGCGCGGGCGGATCCTGCTGGCCGGCGACGCTGCACACGTGCACAGCCCCGCCGGCGGACAGGGCATGAACCTCGGCATCCAGGACGCTATGGCGTTGGCCGATGCGATAACCATTGCACTGCAAGCTGATTCGGGCACCGACCTCGACGCCTACAGTGCCGAACGGCGGCCGATCGCCCAGGAGGTGCTCGCGACGACGGGACGGCTGACCCGGCTGTCCACCATGCCCAAGGCGGTTCGGCCGGTGCGCAATGTCGTCATGCAGATGGCCGCGCAGCTCTCGCCGGTCCGCACGCGACTGGCCTGGCGGTTGTCAGGTCTGGTCTACCGCTGATCCGCCGAACGAAGAACGTCGGCCTCGAAACTTCTTGCCCTTCTTAAAACTTCGACCGTTTCACCGGCGGCCGAAACGGGAATGGATGACGACATCTACCCGTTGCACACCGTGATGACTTCCGCCACCTCATCCGCCGTGAAACCACCCACCCTGTGGACCCCGGCCCGCGTGCTGGTCACCCGCTCGGCGTTTGACACACCGCGCGGCGCCGACATCGTCAAGCGCTGCGAGGCCGCCGGCGTCACAGACATCGACCTGCTGCGCGGCGACCGGCTTCCGCCGCTGCGCGGCGACAACGAACGCGCCACCTACGCGCTCGCCAAGCGCACGCTCGCGGTCGTGATCGCGCCGCCGGGCAAGCTGAAGCTGCAACCGATCCCGCCGAGCGCCGACTGGCGCATCGATCTGGCCGAGGGTTGCCCCGCGCACTGTCAGTACTGCTACCTCGCCGGCTCGCTGTCCGGACCGCCGATTACCCGGGTCTACGCCAACCTGCCAGAGATCCTGTCGGTGATGGACGACTACGTCGGTCGCGGCACCATCACATCGGCCTCGGTCGACCGGGCCCACGAGGGCACCACCTTCGAGGCGTCCTGCTACACCGATCCGCTGGCGCTGGAGCACCTGACCGGATCGCTATCGGCCACGATCACCCATGTTGGCACCCGCGACTGGCCGGCACCGGTGGGCCTGCGCTTCACCACCAAGTTCGACGACGTCGCCCCGCTGCTCGACCTCCCACACGGCGGCCGCACCCGGGTGCGGGTGTCGGTGAACGCCGACGAGGTCGCGCGCCGCTTCGAAGGGGGCACCGCAGGGTTACCGCAGCGGATCGGCGCGATGCGCGCCCTGGCCGGCGCCGGCTACCGGGTCGGTCTGACCATCGCACCGATCATGCCGATCCCGCAGTGGCGCGACAGCTACGGCGCTTTGCTGCGTGACGTCGCCGACGCCGTCGCCGATGTCCCTGGCCTGGATCTGACCGTCGAGTGCATCACCCACCGGTTCACCCCGTCCAGCAAAGAGGTCCTGCAGGGGTGGTACCCCAATACCAAGCTCGAGATGGACGAGCAGGCCCGCACCCGCAAGTTCGGCAAGTACGGGTCCACCAAGTTCGTCTACCCCAAGGAAACGATGGGTGAGATGCGGAGTTGGTTCGAAGCCGAGCTGGCCAATTCGCTGCCCGCCGCGCAAACGCTGTATTGGACCTGACCTCCCCGGCGGGGGTTCCCACAGCAACGGGCCGTAATCAGGCATCATGGGCGGCATGGACGCTGGTGGGACCTCGCCTCGGGTATTGGTTGTCGATGACGACTCTGACGTGCTCGCCTCGCTGGAGCGCGGTCTGCGGTTGTCCGGCTTCGAAGTGTCGACCGCGGTCGACGGCGCCGAGGCGTTGCGCAGCGCTACCGAAACCCGGCCCGATGCGATCGTGCTCGACATCAACATGCCGGTGCTCGACGGCGTGAGCGTGGTGACCGCGCTGCGGGCCATGGACAACGACGTTCCGGTCTGTGTGCTGTCGGCGCGCAGTTCGGTCGATGACCGGGTGGCCGGGCTGGAGGCCGGCGCCGACGACTATCTGGTCAAGCCGTTCGTGCTGGCTGAGCTGGTGGCGCGGGTGCGGGCGCTGCTGCGCAGGAAGGGCTCGACACCGGCGTCGTCGTCG
Source organism: uncultured Actinomycetota bacterium (assembly GCA_963836555.1). Taxonomy (GTDB): domain Bacteria; phylum Actinomycetota; class Actinomycetes; order Mycobacteriales; family Mycobacteriaceae; genus Mycobacterium. The sequence goes on from CAWIKT010000002.1 coordinate 23,064, forward strand.
GAGACGATCGCCGTCGGGCCGTTGGAGGTCGACATTCCAGGCCGCCGCGCCCGGGTCAACGGCGTCGACGTCGACCTGACCAAACGTGAATTCGACCTGCTGGCCGTGTTGGCCGAGCACAAGACCGCAGTGCTGTCCCGCGCCCAGCTGCTGGAATTGGTGTGGGGCTACGACTTCGCCGCCGACACCAACGTCGTCGATGTGTTCATCGGCTACCTGCGTCGTAAGTTGGAGGCCGGCGGCGGACCCCGGTTGCTGCACACGGTCCGCGGCGTGGGATTCGTCCTGCGTATGCAGTGAGGCAAAGATGAATTTCTTGCAGAGAATTCTGACCCGCACGCCCTCGTTGCGTGCGCGCGTGGTGGTGGCCACCGTCATCGGTGCGGCCATCCCCGTGCTGATCGTCGGCGTGGTCGTCTGGTTCGGCATCACCAACGACCGCAAGGAGCGGCTAGACCGCCGCCTCGACGAGGCCGCCGGTTTCGCGATCCCATTCCTGCCGCGCGGGCTCGGCGAGATCCCGAAGTCGCCCAGCGACCAGGACGCGATCATCACCGTTCGCCACGCAAGCGGCGAGGTCACCTCGAACACCACCGTCACGCTGCCCCAGCTGCCGGCCGGCTACGCCGACACCTACGTCAACGGGGTGCGCTACCGAGTCCGCGCCGTGACAATCCCGGCGCCGCACCCGATGCTGGTCGAAGTCGGCGCCACCTACGACGCCACCATCGCCGACACCAACAACCTGCATCGCCGGGTGCTCCTGATCTGTCTGTTCTCGATCGCCGCAGCGGCCGTATTCGCTTGGCTGCTGGCCACTTTCGCGGTGCGACCGTTCAAACGCCTGGCGCAGCAGACCCGGTCGATCAACGCGGGCGACGAGAGTCCGCAGGTCCGGGTGCGCGGCGCGAGCGAGGCCGTCGAGATCGCCGAAGCCATGCGAGGGATGCTGGAGCGCATCTGGCAGGAGCAGAACCGCACGCTCGAGGCGCTGGCGTCGGCGCGCGACTTCGCCGCGGTGTCCTCCCACGAACTGCGGACACCGCTGACCGCGATGCGGACCAACCTCGAGGTGCTGGCCACTCTGGACCTTCCCGACGAGCAGCGCAAAGAAGTGCTCAGCGACGTGATCCGCACCCAATCACGAATCGAGGCAACGCTTTCCGCGTTGGAGCGGCTCGCCCAGGGCGAGCTGTCCACCTCGGAGGACCACGTGCCGGTCGACATCACCGAACTGCTCGACCGCGCCGCGCACGACGCGATGCGGATCTACCCCGACCTCGAGGTGTCGCTGGCGCCGTCGCCGACGTGCATCATCGTCGGCCTGCCCGCCGGCCTGCGCCTCGCGGTGGACAACGCGATCGCCAACGCCGTCAAGCACGGCGGCGCCACCAAGGTGCAGTTGTCCGCGGTCAGCTCGCGGGCCGGTGTGGAGATCGCGGTCGACGACAACGGGAGCGGACTGCCCGAAGAGGAACGCCACATCGTGTTCGAGCGGTTCTCCCGCGGCTCGACCGCGTCGCACTCCGGCTCCGGGCTCGGCCTGGCGCTAGTCGCCCAGCAGGCGCACTTGCACGGCGGCGTGGCGTCGCTCGAGGAAAGCCCGCTCGGCGGTGCGCGCCTGATGTTGCAGTTGCCCCCGCCGAGCTGACTTGTCTAGCGCGCGCCGATCAGATCGATGACGAAGATCAGCGTCTTGCCGGACAGCTGGTGTCCCGAGCCGGCCGGCCCGTAGGCCTGCTCGGGTGGAATGGTCAGCTGACGCCGGCCGCCGACCTTCATCCCCGGAATCCCGTCCTGCCAGCCCTGGATCAGGCCCTGCAGCGGGAACGAGATGGATTGGCCACGACCCCACGAGCTGTCGAACTCCTCGCCCGACTCGTAGTCGACCCCGACGTAGTGCACCTCGACGGTGCCGCCCGGCACGGCTTCTGGGCCGTCGCCGACCGTGAGGTCTTCGATCGACGAGTTCGGCCGGCGCGGGGCCGTCGGGAAACTGGATCTCCGGTTTGCTTGACACGGGGACGACCCTAGTCGGGCACACTTAGGAGGTGGATAAGGACACCGACGCACTGTCACGGATCAACGAACTCGTCGCCGAGGAGAAGGCTCTTCGCGAGCAGCTCCAGCACGGTGAGATCAGCGAGTCCGAAGAACACACCCGGCTGCGCCATCTCGAGGTGCAGCTCGATCAGTGCTGGGACCTGCTGCGGCAGCGCCGCGCCCTGCGCGAGACCGGTGGCGACCCGACCGAGGCCGCGGTGCGGCCCCCCGACGAGGTCGAGGGCTACCTGAACTGACCCATGGCTGCCCGTGACGTCGACGCGGTCATCGTGGGCGGCGGCCATAACGGTCTGGTCGCCGCCGCCTACCTGGCCCAGGCCGGGCTGCGGGTGCAGTTGCTCGAGCGATCGGATGTCGGCGGCGCGGCGGTTTCCGCGCAGGTTTTCGATGGCGTCGAGGCGCGGCTGTCGCGGTACGCCTATCTCGTGAGCCTGCTGCCGTCGCGCATCCTCATGATCTGCGCGCTACGGTCCGGCTGGCGCCGCGACCGTACTCGTCCTACACCCCCGACCCGGCCACTGCCGGGCGCACCGGCCTGCTGGTCGGCCGGGAGTCGACGTTCGACGCGATCGGCGCCGGCGCCGACGAGCAGGCCTTCGCCGAGTTCTACCGGCGCTGCCGGGTGGTCACTTCGCGGCTGTGGCCGACGCTGCTTGAGCCGTTGCGTACCCGCGAGCGGCGCGCGCTCGCTCGTTGGTGCCGAGGCGGCGTGGCGTGGCGGGACATGATCGAGCGAGCCGATCGGCGCCGCGATCGCCGAGGCGCTGGGCAACGACCTGGTGCGCGGCGTGGTGGCGACCGACGCGCTGATCGGTACCTTCGCCCGGCTCGACGACCCGTCGCTGCAACAGAACGTCTGCTTCCTCTACCACCTGCTCGGTGGCGGCGATCGGCGACTGGCACGTCCCGATCGGCGGGATGGGTGCGGTGAGCGCGGCACTGGCTAACGCCGCGACCGGCTATGGTGCTGAAATCCTCACCGGCGCAGAGGTTTACGCGATCGATCCGGGCGGCGAGGTGCGCTACCGCCGCGGTGGCGACGAGCATGTGGTGCGCGGCCGGTTCGTGCTGTCCGGCGTGACGCCGAGCACTCTGGCGGGTTTACTCGGCGAACCCGCGCCCGCGTCCGCGCCGGGGGCTCAGGTGAAGGTCAACATGGTGCTGCACCCGGCTGCCGCGATTGCGCGACGAAAACGTCACGCCGGCACAGGCTTTCGGTGGGACATTTCACGTCAACGAGACCTGGACACAACTGGACAGCGCCTACACGCGGGCCGCCGGAGGAGTGCTGCCGACCCCACTGCCGTGCGAGATCTACTGTCATTCGCTCACCGACCCCAGCATCCTGTCGCCGGCGCTGCGCGCATCGGGCGCCGCAACGCTGACGGTGTTCGGCCTGCACACTCCGCACCCCGGGTTCGAGCGCGAGCGCGCTCACCGATGCGGTGCTGGCCTCGCTGAATTCCGTTCTGGCCGAACCGATTCAGGACGTGTTGATGACCGACGCGAACGGCTCGCCCTGCATCGAGACGACCACCACGACGGACTTGGAACGGCGGCTGGGCATGACCGGTGGCAACATCTTCCACGGCGGATTGGCCTGGCCGTTCGCCGAGGACGACGACTGCGCTGGATACCCCGGCGCGGCGATGGGGTGTGGCCACCGCGCACGAGCGGATCCTGCTGTGCGGCTCGGGCGCTCGGCGCGGCGGTGCGGTCTCCGGCATCGGAGGCCACAACGCCGCGATGGCGGTGCTCGCGCTGGGCTAGTTGGTGGCGACCCGCTTCACCCGGCTACGCCGCGCTCGCGATCGCCACGGCTAGCGCGCGTCGATCGTGGCGTAGTTGCGCTCGGTGTAGCCGGTGTAGATCTGGCGCGGACGGCCGATCTTGCTGGGCTCGCCGTTCATCTCGCGCCAGTGCGCGATCCAGCCGGGCAGCCGGCCGAGCGCGAACAGCACCGTGAACATCCGGGTCGGGAAGCCCAACGCCCGGTAGATCAGGCCGGTGTAGAAGTCGACGTTCGGGTACAGCTTGCGCTCGATGAAGTAGTCGTCGGTGAGCGCCGCCTCTTCGAGTTCCTTGGCGATGTTCAGCAGGTCGTCGTCGCCGCCGAGCTTGCCCAGGATCTTGTCGGCCTGCTCCTTGACGATGCGGGCCCGCGGGTCGTAGTTCTTGTAGACCCGGTGGCCGAAGCCCATCAGCTTCACGCCCTCTTCTTTGTTCTTCACCTTGCGGACGAATTCGGCGACGTCGTCGTCGCTCTGGCGGATCTGCTCGAGCATCTCCAGCACCGCCTGGTTGGCGCCGCCGTGCAGCGGGCCCCACAGCGCGTTGATGCCGCCGGAGATCGAGGTGAACAGGTTGGCCTGCGACGAGCCGACGAGCCGCACGGTCGACGTCGAACAGTTCTGCTCGTGGTCGGCGTGCAGGATGAACAGCATGTCCAGCGCCCGGACGATCTCCGGGTCGGGCTCATACGGCTCGGCGGGCAGGCCGAACGTCATCCGCAGGAAGTTCTCCACCAAGGTGAGCTTGTTGTCCGGGTAGAGGAACGGCTGGCCTACCGACTTCTTGTAGGCGTAGGCGGCGATCGTCGGCAGCTTCGCCAGCAGCCGGATCGTCGACAGGTCGATCTCTTCGGTGTCTGCCGGGTCCAGCGAGTCCGGGTAGTAGGCGCTCAGCGCGTTGACCACGCTGGACAGCACCGGCATCGGGTGGGCGTTGCGGGGGAAGCCGTCGTAGAACCGCTTGAGGTCCTCGTGCAGCATGGTGTGCCGCTGGATCTGGTCGGTGAACTCTTCCAGCTGCTCGGAGTTCGGCAACTCGCCGTTGATCAGCAGGTAGCTGACTTCGATGAAGGTCGACTTCTCGGCCAGCTGCTCGATCGGGTAGCCGCGGTAGCGCAGGATGCCGGCATCACCGTCGATGTAGGTGATGGCGCTCTTGGTGGACGCGGTGTTGACGAAGCCGTTGTCGAAGGTCGTGTAACCCGTTTTGGACAACAGTGGACCGAGTGCGATGCCGTCGGCCCCCTCGGTGGCGTGGACGATTTCCAGGTCCAACTCACCACCCGGATACGTGAGGGAGGCGGATTCGTCGGTTGCGGCCACGGGAACCCCTTTGCGCTTACGTGTGAATGCTGGCCCGGCTGGTTGCCTAAGCGCAAAGGTAGTCGTTATTGCGACGGCCTGCCCGCCCGGGGTCAGGTCTGCTGCAGTTGCGACTTCCCGTCAGAAAAACCGGCCTGCTCGACAACCTTTACCCGACCTTGACCGTGTGTTGAATCCCCAGACGCACGCTCGGTGACGTGACTACGCTTCAAGCCGTGGAGCTGGGGGTTTTGGGACCTCTTCAGGTCCGACAAGGCGGTACGCCCGTCGCCGTGCCGGGCGCCAAACCACGCGCCATTCTCACGATGCTCGGGTTACACGGCGGCTCGATTGTGGCGGCCGACACGCTCGTCGAATTGCTCTGGGGCGAAGACCCGCCACGCACCGCCGCCAAAGCCCTGCAGACCCACATCTCCTCGCTGCGTCGCGCCCTGGGCGACGGCTTCGTGTTGACGCGGGGCACGGGTTGGGCCGTGGCCGAGAGCGACGTCGATGCGACGCGTTACAAAGCGGCAGCCCGACTCGGACGCGATGCTGCGGCAACGGGCGACACCAGCCAGGCGGTGGCTCACTTCGAGGAAGCGCTTGCGCTTTGGCGCGGTGTCCCCGAACTGCCAGATAGCCGGCGGGGAACATCTGAGAAGACGCGCTGGATCGAGGGCCACGCCGCGCTCGTGGAAGATCGACTCGATGCGCTGCTCGCAACCGGTCGTGCCGCGGAGGTTGTAGGCGATCTCGAAGCGGCGGTGGCCGACGCGCCACTGCGCGAAAGGCGTTGGGGGCAACTGATGCTCGCCCTCTACCGCGCCGGCCGGCAGGGCGAGGCCCTCAGCGCTTATCAACGCGCACGGTCGCTATTGGCAGACGAGCTCGGGGTCGATCCCGGACCGGAGCTTCGGCGACTCGAGGCCGCGATCGTCGCGCAGGATGCCTCGCTTGATATTTCTGTGGGACAAAACCTTCCAGCAATAACCCGCGCCGTGACCTTCCTGCTGACCGACATCGAGGGCTCAACCGCGGCGTGGGAGGCGGACGCCGCCGCGATGGGGGTCGCGCTGGCACGCCACGACGAACTCGTCGAGCAGGTCGTCACGTCACGCGGCGGACTGCTGATCAAGACCCGCGGCGAGGGTGACGCCACGTTTTCAGTCTTCGAGCGGCCCTCCGCGGCGGCGGCCGCAGCCATCGAGCTGCAAGACGCGATCGTCCACGAGCCGTGGGCGCTGGCCGAGCCCATGCGCATCCGGGTGGCGTTGCACACCGGGGAAGCCGAGCTGCGCGACGACGACTACTTCGGTCGAGCGGTCAACCGGGCCGCGCGCTTGCGCTCGCTGGCCGAGGGTGGCCAGATCCTGTGCTCGGGTGCGACCGCCGAGCTGGTCATCGACTCACTATCCGACGACGTGTTGCTCGTCGATTTGGGGATGCGCCAGCTCAAAAACCTGGCGCGTCCCGAGCACGTTTTCGAGCTCCGCCTGGAAGCCGCGGACGAACATCGTCAAGAAGCCTCGCCCGAAGCGCCCTTCGAGCGACCGAGCCTGCCCACGGTGCTCGCTGGCCGCGGACCGTTCGTCGGCCGCGGGCACGAGCTCGGCCAGCTTTTTTCTGTGTGGCAGACCACGCTTGCCGGTGGCACGAACGCCGCGCTGATCGCGGGCGAACCCGGCGTGGGCAAGACACGGCTGGCCGGCGAATGGTCTCGGCAGGCCTACGACCAAGGTGCACTCGTGATCTACGGCCGCTGCGACGAGGACCTCGGTGTGGCCTACCAGCCGTTTGCGGAAGCCCTGCGTTCGCTGGTGCCGTGCCTCGACAGCAAGGGCGTTCGGCGGCTGCGCGGCGTCGAAGCCCTTCTCGCACTGGGTCCCGGATTGACCGATGTCCTACCCGATCTAGCTGCGCCGACCCGTGCCGATCCGGATACCGAACGCTACGCCCTGTTCGACACAGTCGTCGCGCTGCTGGGATTTGCATCCGCCAGCGCCCCCGTCGTCCTGATTCTCGACGACCTGCACTGGGCAGCAAAGCCCACGCTGCTGCTGTTGCGGCACCTGCTGCGCTTCGGAGAGCACGCTCGCGTGCAGATCGTCGGCACCTACCGCAGCACCGACCTCGACCGCTCACACCCGCTGGCGGCGATGCTCGCCGACCTCCACCGCGACGGCACCGCCAGTCGCATTCAGCTCGGCGGCCTCGATGAGAAGGACGTGACCGCCTACGTCGCCGAGGCCGGCTACGACGACGAAGAGCTGGCCCGGGCCTTGGCATCGGTGACCGCCGGTAACCCGTTCTTCCTCATCGAGGCGCTACGGCACGTGGAGGAAAGCGGCGGGCATTGGGATCCGAGCACGCTGCCGCAAGGGGTTCGCGAGGCGGTGACCCGCCGACTGTCGCGGCTTACCCCGGAGACCAACAAAGCCCTTGGAGCAGCGGCGGTCGTCGGCAGCCGATTCGGTTTGGAACTGGTCGAGCGGGTGGTTGGTGACGACCTTGTCGACGCGTTCGACGAAGCGTGCAAGGCCGGCATTGTCATCGAAGAGCCCGGCGGCAATTACCGGTTCAACCACGCCCTGGTGCGGCAGTCGCTGCTGGCGGAGCTGGCGTCGGTGCGGCGCATGCGGCTGCATCAGAGCATCGCCACGACGCTGGAGGAGCAGCCGGGCGCCGATGACGAGCTGCTGGCCGAGCTGGCTTACCACTACTTCGAATGCGCGTGGGCGGGCAACGCGGCCAAGGCCGTTGACTACTGCCGGCGCGCGGCGGACCAGGCGATGGCTCGCCTCGGTTATGAGGCAGCCGCCGACCTCTACGACCGGGCGCTGCACGCGCTGGAGGAGATTGACGAGGAGCTGCCGGATCGCGACGATCAAGCGACCGAGCTGATGGTCGCGCGGTGCGAGGCGCTGCTGGCCGCGGGTGACGTGACCACGGCGGCGGGTGCTGTCTCCCAATTGCAAAGAGCAACAAGCGGTTCAGCCCGGCTCGCGGCATGGGCGACGTGCTTTGACGGCGAACTCTCGATGCTGATCAACCCTGAGCGACTGGACGAGATCGAAGCCGCGCTTGGTGCGGCCGCCGCCAAGCTGTCCGAATTGGGCGACGCGGCAGGCGAAGCGAAGGCGCACACCGTGCGTGCATCGTGCCTTGCCCGCCTCGGCAGAGTCGGCGACTGCGAAGTCGCACTGGACGACGCGCTCACCGCGGCTCGTCGCGCCGGTGAACATCGCCGGGTGAATGCGGTGCTGGCCGGTGCACCGCTTGCCGCGCTGTGGGGACCCAACCCGGTTCCGCGCGCGGGCGGGCGTTGCCTTGACGTGGTGCGGCTGCTGCGCATCACCACCGATTCGCCTGCGGTGGAGGCGACATCGACGCGATGCCAGGCCGTGTTGGAGGCATTCCGCGGCCGGGCCGAGGCGGCTCGACGCATGATCGACTCGGCCCGGCGCACGGTCACCGAGCTCGGTCTGCGCCACGCGCTGCTCGAAGTCGAGCAGTTCGCCGGCATCGTCGAGCTTGTCGTTGACGACCCGGCTGCGGCCGAACCGCATCTGCGTCAGGCCTATAACGGTTTTCGCCGGATGGGTCTCGACGCCGACACGGCCGAAACCGCGGCGCTGCTCGGTCGCGCGTGCCTTGCGCTCGACCAGGAGGCCGAGGCAGACGAATTATGCACGGAGAGTGAGCGTCTCGCCGGTCACGCGCTGAAGCCGGCAATCGCCTGGCGTACGCTCCGGGCGCATTGTTATCGCGCGGCGGCGAGCACGATGAGGCTCGGCGGCGTCGCCGAGGCCGCTGTCAGCGCTGGCTGAGCGCACCGATGTGTTAGTTGACCATGGCGACGCATGTCTATCTTTGGCAACGGTTTTGGTCACCGCAGGCGACACCGCGGGCGCGACGAGCAACCGCTGAACGAGCGGTCGATCTCTACGAGCGGAAAGGCGCTGCGGCACTTGCCGACAAGGCGCGCGCCGTTCTCAGCGAAAGCGCCGCACCTGCTGCCCCGGGTATACCCGAAGTTCCCGAACCACCTAGCGTCGAGCTTGATAACGCAGCAGTGCGAGTCGGCGAACGCGTGATGGCAGCTATTCACCGGAAAGATTGGGACGAATTCGAGCGGCTGTTCGCCCCCGAGGTGTCGATCGAGAGTCGCCGCAAGGTCGTCGGCTTGACACTGTCATCGGACACGATGCGAGGGGCGTTGCGGCGCGAGATCGAGATGGGCACCGTGCGGTTCAGCCACGTCATGGTCGCCGCGCGAGGCGAGCGGCTGGCTCTCTCCCGGAATATTTCGAGCAGTCCCGACTCGAGCCCTGGAGCGCCGCAGGACGAGCTTCTTCAGCTGTACGCCATCGACGACGAGGGTCGAGTCTCGCACCAGGTGTGGTTCGACGTCGAAGACCTCGATGCCGCGCTCGCCGAACTCGACGCTATGCATGCACGTTTCGAGGAACAGGCACATCGTCAGGGGCGGATGGAGAACGCCGCAAGCCGGGTATGCCAGCGCTTCGAGTCGTACCTATTGGCTGAAAACTCGCGTGCGGTGGCTGAAACGCTTGCCGGCGCGATCGCCCAAGACGATCGCCGGAGGCTAGTGGGCGGGGGACTCCTCACGGGCCGAGATGCCGTGATGGCCGAAATCGCGGTAGTCGCACAAGGTCTCGAGAGCAGGACGACAGACGTCATCGCGGTCCGTGGCGAGCACCTGGTTCTGAATCGTGTCCGAGCCTCGTTCCGCGACGAGCGTCCGGATGCGTTTCGGCATCGACGTCCTTGACGTCATCGAAATCGATGCCGAGGAACGGGTGGTGGCACGAACCGTGTTCGATCTCGACGACTTCGACGCCGCACTCGCGGAACTCGACCGTCGATACCTCGTCGGCGAAGCCGCGACGTACGCACATACGTGGTCGATAGTCGCAGAAGCTTATGCCGCATTCAACCGGCGCGAATTTCCCGCGACAACAACAGATTGGGTGAACATTGACCATCGTCGGGGAGCAGGTTTCGCTCCTGGCGACATGATCGCGTATCTCCAAGCGGCATGGGACGACTCCCCCGACACAAAGATTTACATCGCTTCGGTACATAGGCTCGACGACAACGGCGCGGTCGTCACCCATGCGTCGCGTGGGACTTCACAAGAAGGTGGCTTCGACGCCGAGTGGCGGGATAGTCACCTTCTGACAATCGACGGCGATTTGCTGAACCGTTGTGAGCTGTTCGACGAGGCGAACCTTGACGCCGCGCTTACTAGGTTCGACGAGCTCAGCCGCCCGGCGCGGCGGCTGGAAAACGCGGCAAGCCAAGCAGCGGAACGCGTTCCGAACGTGTTTCGCGGCGCGCGATTGGGACGGCCTAGCCGAAGTGTTCGCCGAAGACATGGTGGCTGACGATCGTCGTCGGGTAGTGGGCATCGGCATCCGACGCGGTAGGCAAGCCAACGTCGCCGACATCCGAGCCGGTGCTGACCTCGGAACCGAGGACATAACGTCGACTCCTATCGCGATCCGCGGAGAGCGCATCTTCCTTGATCGTGCCCGCTTTTCGGCTAACGATCAGCAGCCCAATGCCTTGAGTATGGAGCTCCTCCGCATTGTCGAAGTCGACGAAGAAAACCGGTATACACGTTGCCTCATGTTCGACGTCGACGACTTCGACGCCGCCATCGCCGAACTCGACGCGCGTTATGCCGCTGGCGAAGCCGCCGCCCATGCGGGCGCCTGGTCGATAGTCGCGGAATCCTTTGCCGCGCTTCGCCGGCAGGAATTTCCCGCCGTAAGTGCAGACGCCGTATTCGTTGACCACCGCCGGGCATCAGCCTTCGGGTCCACTAACCTTACGGCCTATATCCGTGCGGGTTGGGACCAACACATCAACCTTACATCGAGGTTGTCCACCGACTCAGCGATTCCGCAGTGGTTTGCAGCTATGGAGCGCACGGTATTTCGGATCAAGGCTTCTCGGCCGAGTGGCAGGGAGTGGAGTTTTCCACGATCGAAGGCGGCAGGTTCAACCGATGCGAATTCTTCGACGAGGCCGACCTTGATAAGGCGATCGCGAAGTTCGATCAGCTGAGCCGGCCCGCACCGCGGCTGGAAAACGCGGCAAGCCAGATGGACGGACGCTTCTGGAGCTATTTCACGATCCGCGACTGGGACGCGATGGCGGAACTGCTGAGTGACGACATCGACTCAGATGATCGCCGAAAGGTCGTGGGCGCCGGAATCCGACATGGTCGAGACGCCGAGATTGCGAATGTGCGGGCGGCCGCCGACGTCGGAACCCTGAGCGCGGCACTTAGAGTGATCGCCGTCCGAGGGCAACGCGTCTCACTGAGCCGGATCGTCCTCTCCGGAAAAGGCCAGCAACCTGATGCCTTCGGGACCGAGGTGCTGGGCATCATCGAAATTGATGAATCGGGCCAGATCGTGGCACGACTCGTATTCGACGTCGACGACATCGACGCCGCCTTCGCCGACCTCGATGCACGCTACCAGGCCGGCGAAGCCGCCGCCCATGCGGACACGTGGTCGGTAATCACCAATGTTTTCGTTGCGCACAATCGACGCGAGATCGCCCCGCTTACAGCGGATCTCGTCAGCCTTGATCACCGTCGCGCGGCAGCGTTCGCCCCTGGCGAAGGTATGGAATACATCCTTGCCGGGTGGGACCTCGACCAAAGCCTCCATCTCTACATTGAGACAGCTCATCGGCTGAACGACCTCGGCGCGGTTTTCACTTGGGCGGGGCATGGAACCTCGCACGAGGGCTTCGAGGCCGAGTGGCGTGGCGTCCAAATCATGACTGTCGATGGCAATCTCCTGAGCCGCGCTGAGGTATTCGACGAGGCCGATCTTGACGCTGCGATCGCGAAGTTCGATCAGCTCAGCATGCCGGCGCGGCGACTAGAAAACACGGCAAGCCAAGTATACGAACGCTTTTGGACGGTCTTCGCGGCGCGGGACTGGGATGTGTTGGCGGCGCTGCTAGCCAACGATATTTCCTATGACGATCGTCGCCCGGTGGTGGGCGCCGGCGTTCGGCACGGTCGAGCTACCGCGATCGAAGACGTGCGCTCACTCGCCGACGTTGGGACCGGGGACAACACAACGTCGACGGTGATCGCCACACGCGGGAGGGGGCTCACCCTCAATCGCATGCGCGGGTGGGCGCAAAGCGGGTTCGAGGTGGAACTGCTCAGCCTCGTCGAACTTAGCGCCGACGAGAAGATCGCGGCGATCGTCCTGTTCGACATTGACGACTTCGACGCCGCCGTCACCGAGCTCGACGCACGCTACCTCGCCGGCGAAGCGGCGGCCCACGCACACACATGGACACTTGTCACCCAGGCGTATGCAGCGCTCAACAGGCGCCAACTCCCGCCGACCGCGCAGGACTGGACGAATATCGATCACAGACGACTCGCACGCATCGCGACAGGTGATCTCGGCGCATATCTTCATGCGACCTGGCAGCTCTCGCCACACTCTGGCATCTACATCGAAACCGTGCATCGGTTAAACGAGGTCGGCGCGGTCGTCACCCACGTGGTGAAGGGGACTTCACAACAAGGTTTTGACGCCGAATGGCGCACGATCGACCTTTCGATGTACGAGGGCGACCAGATCAAGCGCTCCGAGCTCTTCGACGAGGCAGACTTAGAAGCCGCAATCGCGAGGTTCGACGAAGTGACTCGGCCGGCACTGAAAAACGCTGCTAGCAAAGCGTGGGAGCGCATTTCTGACTATGTTGCGGCACGCGACTGGGTCGCCCTCGCCGGGATAACGTCCGAAAACATCTGCGTCGACGATCGTCGGCGAGTTGTGAATGCCGGGATCATCAACGGCAGAGATGCCAACATTGAAAGGACGCGCGCGCTCGCTGAAGTCGGGTTCACTTTGAAAATGTTGAGCGTCATAGCAACTCGTGGTGCACGCCTCACACTCATCCGTGTTCGCGCTGCGGGCCACGACCCTGAATCGATTGCCAACGATGCACTCAATATCGTCGAGGTCGATTTTGACGGACGAGTTGTAGCGGACATCATCTTCGATCTCGCAGACATCGATGCCGCCTTCGCCGAACTTGATGCGCGATATCTCGCTGGTGAAGCGGCGGGCCACGCGCACACGTGGTCAGTGATCGCAGGGGCCGTCGGCGGCGATAAACCGTCACGAAATACCGGCGATAACGCCGGACTTTGTGTGCATCGACCATCGCACCATCGCCACGTTCGCCGCGGATGATCTACCCGCAACCATGCACGTCTTTTGGGACCTAACGCCAGACGCGAGATTTCGCATCGAGGCGGTGTATCGACTCAGCAGTGTTGGAGCGCTCGCCACCCATACGGTGGAGGCGACCTCGCGAGAAGGCTTCTCTGTCGAGTCGCGGCTCATCGAAATTTTCATTATCGAAGGCGAGCAATTCAACCGCTGGGAGCTCTTCGACGAGACAGACCTCGACGCCGCGCTCGCCCGCTTTGAGGAACTGCAACCACAAACGCGGCGGCTAGAAAACGCGGCGAGCCAGGTGATCGAGCGCTTCTTCGCGTATTTCGGAGCCCGCGACTGGGACGCGACAGCGGCAATATTGTGCGAGAACGTATCTCATGACGATCGCCGACATGTCGTGAATGCCGGGTTCTACACGGCCGAGACGCCAAATCGCAAATCTGCGCGTGATCGCTGAGGTTGGGGTCGAGGATTTCTCGTCGATAGTCATTGCAACGCGCGGTGCGCGCCTCGCCCTGGTACACACCCGCTCCTCGGGCCGAGACCAGCGGCCCGAAGGCGTTCCGCACCGAGGAACTCGGCGTCGTCGAGATCGATTCCGACAACCAGATGGTGGCCTACGTCGCGTTCGACATCGACGACATCGACGCCGCGGTCGCCGAACTCGACGCCCGGTACCTCGCCGGCGAGGCAGCCGTACACGCGCACACGTGGTCGATCATCATGCGCGCCTTCTCCGCGGCCAACCGCAACGAGCTTCCTGCAACGACACCGGACTGGGTGAGCGTCGACCACCGGCGAGGACGATCGTTTGCGCCCGGTGAACTCGAGGCCTATATGCGCGCCACCTGGGATGCCATCCCGGACACCAAAATCTTTGTCGACTCCGTCCATCGACTGAGCGATCTCGGAGCGGTGGTAACGCATGCAGTTCGCGGGACATCGCGAGACGGCTTCGACGCCGAGTGGAGGGAAGTCAGCCTGACTATCGTCGACGGCGAGCTTTTCAAACGCACCGAGCTGTTCGACGAGACGGACCTCGACGTCGCACTCGCCCGCTTCGAGGGACTGCACCGGTCGACAACGCGGCTTGGAAACGCCGCAAGTCGAGCGGTCGAGCAATTCCTGGCGCATTTTGCGGTAAGCGACTGGGACGCAATGGCAGGGCTATTCGCGGAAGACATTTCCTCAGATGATCGCCGCGGTGTGGTGAATGCAGGGATCCGGCACGGCCGCAATGCCGAGATGGCGAATTGGCGAGCCACCGCCGAAATCTGGATGCCTAATGTGGGGTCAATCGTGCTCGCGACCCGCGGTGAGCGTCTGACACTCATGCGTTTCACCTTCATAAGCAAAGAGCAGTCGCGTGAGGCGTTTTCCGCTGCGGCACTTGCCGTTGTCGAGATCGACGACGACGGCCGAAACGAGGCGATCATCGTGTTCGACGTCGACGACATCGACGCAGCGTTTGAGGAGCTCGATGCGCGCTACCTCGCAGGAGAAGCCGCGCCGCGCGCGCGCACATGGTCGCTCACCAGCCAGGCCTATACGCAGCATTCAACCGGCGCCAGATATCCGCGTTAACGCCGGACTGGGTAAATATCGACCATCGGCGCGGAATATCTTTCGCGCCCGGCGACATGATCCCATTCTCCAGGCTGCATGGAATCTAATGCCAGACAACAAAGTCCACATCGAGGTAGTGCATCGAATGAGCAACCTTGGTGTGGTGATCACAGCCGTCGGCCACGGGACATCGGAATTGGGATTCGACGCCGAGTGGCGGAACGTCCACTTGTATGACCTTCGAAGCCGACATGATCAGCCGCGGCGAAATCTTCGACGAGATGGACCTGGACGCCGCCCTGGCGCGGTTCGACGAACTGATAGTCCCATGCACAAACTTCAGAACGCTGCAACGCGAATCTGGACGCGCCAGCCGACGCGTTCGACCGCCGGGACTTGAAAGATTACCTCTCCCTAGCACGCCGGACATACGATTTGAAGACCGGCGAAAAGTCATGGGCGATAATTCGAGGGTCGAGAATCGCAGCGGAAGGCCGTGCACGTCGCGCTGTTCGGGAATGCACCAGAAGCGTGGCAAATGAGCGTGGAGCCCGATCGCAATCAGGGGGTCTCGGCTCTGCGCTGACCCGCGGCGTTAGCGTGACGCCGATTGCGCCTGACCAGCCGATCACCGTCGAGGTCTTGACGAGTCGTGGAAGTACGAAGACGACCTTCTCCACCACACCGTGAGCTTCGACCCCGACGACATCGACGCCGCGTTCGCGGAACTCGACGCTCGATACGTCGCCGGCGAAGCGGGCCGCTCATGCACACACCTGGCCGGTCATCACAGGGCCGTCGCCGCGATCGAACCGACACGAAATACCAGCGATAACAACGGACTGGGTGTGCGTCGATCACCGGACCATTGCCACGATCCGACGCGGATGATCTGTCCGCAGCCATGCGCGCCTTCTGGGACGTCACCCCAAACCCCAGGAATCCCTGCATCGAGGCGGTGCATCGACTCAGCGAGTTGGGGGCGGTCGTTACCCACACGGCGGCAGGCGCTCTCGGTGGAAGGCTCCGCCGTTGAGTGGCGAGTGGTCCATGTTTTCACTCTCGAAGGTGAGCGCTTCAACCGCCTGGAGATCTTCGGCGAGGAAGATCTAGATGCCGCCCTCGCCCGATTCGAGGAGCTGCATCCACGCTCTTCTGGGCTGAAAAGCGTTGTACTGGAACGCTTTCTCAAGCATTTCGCAGAGCGTGACTGGGACGCCATGGCCCAGGACTTTGCCGAGAATTACCTCTGCGACGATCGCCGTCGAGCCGTGAATGCCGGAGTCCGACACGGCCGAGATTTCGCGATCAAAGACATACGGCTGGCCGTTGACCTCGGGATGTGGGCGAACCTCACGTCTGAAACCATTGCGACTCGCGGTGACCGCCTCAGTCTCAACCTGTTGAGGGCCTCGGGGCCCGATCCTGAGGCGGTCCAAGTCGATGTCCTCCAACTTATCGAGCACGATGCCGACGAACGGCTCACGGCGTGCGTAGTTTTCGACCTCGACGACGTCGACGCCGCGTTCGCGGAACTCGATGCCAGATACCTCTCGGGCGAAGCGGCCGAACATGCGAACACCTTGGTCTGCGATCGCGGGGTTTATGCCGCGCTCAACCGGCGCGAAATCCCCGCGACGACGCGATTGGGTGAACATCGACCACCGGCGGGCGTTAGCGTTCACGCCGGGTGAAGCGTTCGCCTACATCCGCACCTCTGGGATGTCACACCGGACCTTGCCTTCCACATTCAGGCTGTATATCGGCTGAGCAACTTGGGCGCGGTCGTCACCCACGGGGCGCATGGCAGCTCGCACGAGGGCTTCGATGCGGAGTAGCAATACGAGGCCCGCTGCCGGCGCCTTCGTTCAGTTACGTATTGCTGCGTAGCGCAGAACCCAGATATAAAGCAGAATGAACGCGAAGATCTTCGCGACAAACCAGAAAATCGAAAACGCCGCATGCGCGATCAGACCGTTACCAAAACTGTCAACAGATGTCCGAAAGGCGACAGCGCCCCGCCAAAAAACATCAGCGTAGCCACGCAGGCCACGGTGATCATGTCAATGGTAA
>CAWIKT010000003.1:0-103574 GCA_963836555.1 uncultured Actinomycetota bacterium
ACGACGCGCCGAAACGGGCGTGGTCGCGATACAGGTTCCGGTAGAACGCCAGCCTGTCGTCGTCGAGTTTGGACGTGGTGGCGATGACGGTGGCACCGCCGTCGAGCAGCTTGCCGACCACCGACGCGGCGATCGAGCCCTTCGATGCACCGGTCACCACGGCGACCTCGGCGTGGAACGGACCGTTGTCCGGGTTCTCCGCGCCCGCCGCGATCCGGCCGTACAGCGAGGCGTGGATCTGCCGTCCGGCCGCCAACGCCCTACCCTGCCACCAGGTTGCCTGGGTGGCGACCACGTGGCCGGCTCCCTCGAATCGCTCCGAGAGCTTCGCCCAGTCGGCGTTGGCCTCGTCCTCGTCGATCAGCCACAGCTTGACCAGGTCCTCGCGCGCGCTGGCCCACCGGTCGTCGAACACGACGGCCTTCTTGCCGTCGAACACCGGTGCCACCAATCGCGGCCAGTCCGAGCCGAGTTCGGTTGTGACCAGGTCGATCAGCTCGGCGTCGGTGGCGGCCGGCGGCACGCTGACCTTCTCGTCGAGGCCGAGCTGGCCCAGCACCAGACGTGCCGCCGAGGCGAGTACGCCGTCGCGGCCGGTGATCTGGTCGGTGAACTCGCTCAGCGCCGCGGCGTCGACGGTCGCACCGCCACCGCCACCACTGGACGGCAACGCCACCGCGATGCCCCGGCGGGCCGCCACGGACGTGACAGCGGCGTCGATGACGCTGTCCACCGCGGCGGCATCCGCCAGCGCACCTTCGTGGAGGTTGCCCAGCGAGCCGCCACGGACGCTGGTTCCCTCACGAGTTCCGAGTGCCACCTCCACGGTGACGTGTTTGACCCAGCCTTCGCCCAACTCCCAGGTCTTGGTGACCCGTTCCGAGATCGCGGCGGGCCGCCTACCGGACGGGCCGAGGACGGTCCGCAGTTGGTCGTTGATCGCGTCGGAAAGCACTGGGCCGTAAGGCTTGTAGGTGCGGGCCAGCTTGGTGACCTGCGCGCGCAGCCCGGCCAGGTCGGCTTCCGCGGCACCGTCGATGGCGCCGAGGTTCAGCTCCGAACCGAGGTCGACCAGCAACTGGTTGCGTCGCGACGAGGCACCGTCGGTAATGGACTCGATGGAGTCCAGTTCCTCGATCTGGTCGATGCGCATCTTGGCCGACAGCGCGATCAGGGCGAGCGTCGCGTCTGCGGCGTCGAACCCGATGTCGTCGGGCCGCGGCGCCCCGGACGGAGCGACCGGGGCGGCCGGCGCCGCGGCAGGTGCCGCCTCCGCCGAAGCCGCGCCGTTCGACTCGGCGACCGGCGCCTCGTCGACGATGTCCTCGGGCTCGGGATCGGTATCGGTGGCGAACAGCACCGCGGCGTCGCGCTCGGCGTTGAGCACTTCCACTGTGCTGTGGGCATATTCGGCCAACTTGAGGGTGTTGGTGGCCAGCCCGGCGACGGTCGGCGCGGACTTCACGCCGATCTCGACGAACCGTTCCACTCCCAGACCGCCGGCGGCCTCCTCGGTGAACAGCAGATCCTGCGTTTCGATCCAGCGCACCGGGCTGGCGAACTGCCAGGCCAGCAACTCGATGATCAGGGTGCGCGCCAGGTCGAACGGACGCTCGCTGCGCCAGTAGTCGTAGTTCTCGAGGATCTCGTCGAGCGGCTCGGCCGGCACCAGATCGCGGATCTCCTGGATGAAGTCACGGTCCAGGCTGAACGGCCGCGGCACCAGGTTCGGGATGTAGCGCCCGATGATCACCTTGGGGTCCTTGCCCCGCGGCATCGCACGTTCCAGTGAGCGGCGGAACTCGGCGACACCGACGCGCAGCACCTGCGAATGGAACGGCACGTCGATGCCCGGCACCAGGATGAATGACCGCTTCCCGCCTGAGATTTCGCGACGGCGCTCGACCTCGGCCTCGAGCTCCTCCAAGCCGCGGACCGTGCCTGCGATCGCGTACTGCGAGCCGCGCAGGTTGAAGTTGACGATCTGCAGGAACTCTCCGGTGCGGGCAGAGACCTCTTCGACGAAGGCCGGAACGTCGGCGTCATCGAGGTCGATCTGCGACGGACGGATCGCGGCCAGCCGGTAGTTGGACCGGCCCAGCTGGTCGCGCGGCACGATGTCGTGCATGTTCGATCCACGCTGGAACACGGTCTCCAGCAACGCTTCCAGCCCGTAGACGTCGCTGACGCAGGCCAGCGCGGTGTATTCACCGACGGAGTGACCGCAGGCGATCGCGTCTTCCACGAACGCGCCCTGCTCGCGCATCTCGGCGACCTGCGCGGCGGCGACGGTCGCCATCGCGACCTGAGTGAACTGCGTCAGGTACAGCACGCCCTCGGGGTGCTGGTAGTGCACGCCGCTGGCGATGAGGCTGGTCGGGTTGTCCCGCACCACATGCAGGATCGAGAAGCCAAGCGTCCCGCGGGTGTACTTGTCCGCGTCGTCCCACACCTTGCGGGCGGCCTTGGAGCGGGCCCGGACATCCATGCCCATGCCCTTGTGCTGAATGCCCTGACCCGGGAACGCATAGACGGTCTTGGGCGCGGCCAGTCGCGCGGTCGCCGACATCACCAGATCCGAGCCGATCCGGGCGGCGACCTCCAGAACCTCTGCGCCCTGGTCGATTCCGACGCGGTCGACGCGGAAGTCAACTTCGTCGCCGGGGCGGACCATGCCCAGGAAGCGCGCCGTCCAGCCGATCAGCCGGGCCGGCGGGCGGGCCTGGCCGTCGGTGGCGGTCACCACGTGCTGCGCGGCGGCCGACAGCCACATGCCGTGCACGATCGGCGATTCCAGGCCGGCCAGCAGCGCGGCGGCCCGATCGGTGTGGATCGGGTTGTGGTCGCCGGACACCACCGCGAACGGCCGCATGTCGACCGGCGCGGTGAGCGTGACGTCGCGGCGGCGGCGCCGCGGGGTGTCGGTGGCGTTCTCGGATACCGCGCCGCCGGCCCGTAGCGGGTCGGTCAGTTCGGCGGGTCCGGTGCGGCCGCGGATCGCGAACCGCTCCTCGATGGTGGCGAGCACCGTGCGGTCGGCGGCGGCAACCGTCACCGAGATCGGGACGACTCGGCCGACTTCGGTGTCGGTGGCCACCGAAGCGGTTGCGGTGACCGTCAATTCGGCCGGCACCGTGGGCAGTGCGGCGACCAGGTGAGCGGCGTGGTCCAAGTGCACCAGGCTCAGCAGGCCCTCGACGACGGGGACGCCTGCGCCGGTGACCGCGGAGCCGATGGCCGCGAAAACCGCGGGCCAGCAGCGGCCGACCAGAGCGTCGGGCACGGTGGTCAGGGTCGGCGCCAGCGGCTCGCCGAAGATGGCGGTGACCCCGGTGTGGTCGGCGACCCGCTCGGGGTCCCACTGCACGGTCACGGTGGCCGTGCCGTTGTGCACCCGGGGCAGCGTCTCCGGGCTGTCGGCGCCGGCGGCGATCGCCAGCACCGAACGCATGGCCTCGATCGCGTCCTTGGTGCGGATCACCGGGATGCCGCCGTCAATGGTGTTGGCGGGCAAGCTGAATCGAATATCGATCCACATGCCGGCGATCGGCACACTCAGCACGACCTGGTCGCCTTCGGTCTGCAGACGGCCCCGGTGGACGAGTGCGTGGCCCACGGCTCCTCGGGCCGTCGTGGACCTGCCATTCGGCGGGGTCGGCGATGCGGTGCACCGGGTTGGTGGCGACGCGGCCGGCCCACAACACATCCGGCGCGTCGAGCACGATGGCCAGCGGTCCGCGCACATCGGTGCGACCCTGTCGCCGCGCGGTGACCGGCGTCGGGCGTCGCCCCGGAGGCGAGCACGTCGTCGATGGCGGCTTGCTCGAAGCGGTCGAGCAGGTCGCCGACGGGCTCGTCGAGCCGGGTGATACCGGCGACCGCGGCGGTGCCGGGAATGATGCAGACCTGGTCGGCGTCGTAGCGGGCGTCGTGGGCCTGCCACAGCGAATCGCTTCGCCACCAACGGCGTACATCCTTGTCGATGACCGGCACGAAGTTGACCGGCTTGCCCGGCGTCTTGCACAGCGTGACGAAGAACGGCACATCGGCCGGGTGCAGTTGCACGGTCTGCGGCGTCCGGGTAGCGGGCGAGCAGCGCGGCGATCGCCTCAGCCGGGCGTTCGAGCAGCTCGGGGTTGCTGAAAAGCGTCTCGATCGCGCCGGAGTCCTGCGGGTGCAGCCGCGCCTCGGCGCGCTGCAGCATCGCCTCGAAGCGGTCGACCCACGTGTCGGCCAGCCACGGGCTGCCGGGTGCGGCGGTGTCCGCGGTGCTATCGCCGTCGCCGATGGCCAGCTCGACGTAGCGCTGTAGCCATTGCAGGTAGGTCATCTCAGCGACGTCACCGAAGTACGGCTTGGCCGTGTTCGCCATCGCGGCGATGATCTCGTCGCGGCGTGCGGCGACCGCGTCGGCGTCTCCGGCGACCTCGTCGAGCAGCCGGCCGCAGCGAGAAGCGGTGTTGTCGATCTCGTGGATGTCGGCGCCGAGCTGGCTGCGGCCAGAAGCCATGCCGCCCTGCGCTTTTCCGGCGCCGACCCACTGGTCGGTGCCCTGGATGTCGACCAGCATCTGCTTGACCGACGGCGACGTGGTGGCCTCCAGCGTCGCCATCGCGGCGGTGCCGACCAGGATGCCGTCGACGGGCATCAGCGGGAAGCCGTAGGACTGGGCCCAGCGGCCGGACAGGTATTCGGCGGCCTGCTCAGGCGTGCCGATGCCGCCGCCGACGCAGACAGTGATGTTGGGCCGCGACCGAAGCTCGGAGTAGGTAGCCAGCAGCAGGTCGTCGAGGTCTTCCCAGGAATGGTGGCCGCCGGCGCGTCCACCTTCGACGTGCATGATGACCGGCTTGGTCGGCACTTCGGTGGCGATGCGGATGACCGAGCGGATCTGCTCGACGGTGCCCGGCTTGAAGACGACGTGCGATATGCCGATGTCGTTGAGCTCTTCGATCAGCTCGACGGCCTCTTCGAGTTCCGGGATGCCGGCGCTGACGACCACGCCGTCGATTGCCGCGCCGGACTGACGGGCCTTCTGCACCAAGCGTTTTCCGCCGACCTGCAGTTTCCACAGGTACGGGTCGAGGAACAGCGAGTTGAACTGGTAGGTGCGTCCGGGCTCGAGCAGCCCGGCGAGCTCCTGGACGCGGTCGTTGAAGATCGGCTCGGTGACCTGCCCGCCGCCGGCGAGCTCGGACCAGTGGCCGGCGTTGGCCGCGGCGGCGACGATCCTGGCGTCGACGGTGGTCGGCGTCATCCCCGCCAGCAGGATCGGCGACCGGCCGGTGAGCCGGGTGAACTTCGTTGAGAGCTTGACCCGCCCGTCGGGCAGGCTGACCACCGACGGCGCATAACTCGACCACGGCCGGGCCACCTCGGGGACGGCGCCGACGGTGAACAGGTTGCGCTGGCCGCCGCGGGTGGCCGCGGGCACGATGCCGACTCCCAGTCCGCGAATGACGGGTGCGGTCAGCCGTGTGAGGATGTCGCCGGGGCCCAGGTCGAGAATCCAGCGGGCGCCGGCCTCGTGGACTCCGATCACCTCGTCCACCCAATCGACGGGCTGCACCAGAATCGCCTCGGCCATCGCGCGGGACAACTCGACATCGATGCCGACTTTTTCGGCCCACTCGCCGACGATGTCGATGCTGTCGGCCAGCCTCGGAGTGTGAAAACCGACTTCGACCTGCACGGTGTCGAAGACCGGGGCAAAGACGTCACCGCCGCGGAGCTTGTTCTTGCGGTCGGCTTCTTCCTTCTCCGAGATCTGCTTGCAGTAGAGCTCGAAACGGGACAGCTGTTCTGGTGTGCCAGTGATGACGACCGAACGCCGGCCGTTGCGGATGGACAGGACCGGCGGCAGAACGGTACGGACGTCTTGGGCGAAGTCTTCGAGCAGACGGTAGATGCGCTCGGGGTCGGCGTTGCTGACCGACACCATCGGCGAGCGGTCGCCGAGTACCGAGATCCCGCGGCGACGGGCCACCAGCGTGCCGGCGGCACCGATCAGTTGCGCCATGGCCAGCAGCTCGGTGTCGCGCGCACCCGCCGCCTTCAGGGCTTCCACCGCGAGGATGCCCTGGGAGTGTCCGACGACCGCCACCGGCGGGGTGGCCACCAGGTCCATCCCCTGACGGGCCAGAGTGCGGATGGCGGCAATCTGGGTGAGCAAGACGCCGGGCAGCGACGCGGCCGCCGAGGTCAAATGCTTCGCGGACGGAATCGGGTCTTCGGCGGCCAGCGCGCGCACCCAGCGCAGTGGCTCGAAGCCGATCGGGCGCACCACGACGAGCTCGTTGGCCACCGGCTCGAGCAGCAGATCCGCCTCGCCGGCCAGGGTCGCCAGCTCGGATTCGATCCCGGACGACGAGACCAGTTCTTCCAGCGTCTCCAGCCACGCCCCGCCCTGCCCACCGAAGGCAACCGCATAGGCCTCGCCGGCCGTCAGACGATCGACGAGCGCATGAGTATCCAGGAGGCTCCGTCGCGCTCATCGGACACTCGATGATGCTCATAGATCGTCACGTATTTCTCCCTCAATAGCGCTCGTCTGATCGCAAGTCAGAGCCACACTGCCCCGTAGATACCGTCAGACCCGATCGAGTCCCCGGTACAACCCGGCGCGACTTGGCTGACCCGGCTTTCGCGGGTCGCACCAAATGGACGTCATCGGCTGCACTAAGAGTGTCATAAGAAATCTGGGAGTTTCTGGGGCAATTTGGTTACTGGTGAGTTCTACGCGCGAGTAATGGTGGGCTGGGTAACAGTCCGCTCAGGGGTCGTTCACAGGGTCCGGACCAAACCCGCTGCGTGCGGGTGGTTACGGTTGAGTAGCTATAACTGCGCAGATCAAGGCAGTATTGTTATCTAATCGTTATCTGGAAATTCTGCGCCATCTCAGACGTCCGGCCCCGCCGAGGACCAGACCGCGCCGTGCGACTGTTGAGGATCCGGCCGATCGTGCCGCCGACGGCAGTTTGCTGGGAACTTACTCGAGAGTCAGCTGCGGGCGACTTTATCGCGGTGGAGCGTCGGCCACCCCGGCGCTTCGTCCCAGCGCCCGCGAGGTCCGTCGATGGCCTAGCGACTCATAACCGGCCACCACCGCCGCCGGCGCGGCAGCGGCGACGAGCAGACACACCGGAGTCGAAACCCCGTCCGCGGCGAGGGCGACCGCGGCGCCCAGCAACGAAAGGGTGATCAGCACGACCACCGCATAGAAGCCGTCCCAGGCCCGGGTCAGCAGCAGGTAGGTGCCGTAGACCGCGCCGATGTATACGCCGACCGGCGTCGCTACCGCAAGCACGGTGGCAACCGAGTCCATCGCCGACCGATGCTGGATGAAGTCCGCGGCCGCGTGCAGGCCGGCGCCGGTGGCCACGATCGATCCGAAAACCGCGATGTGCAGGTATCCGTAACCGAACGACCGGTCCCGGTGGACGTGCAGCAGCTGGGCCGCCGGCACCACGAAGTAGACCCACCACATGCCGAAGGTCAGACCGGTCCCCGCAACCGCGACCAGCGCGGCATCGACCGTCCAGCCGTGTTCGGCGACCATCGCCGACAGCGACGCGACCGTACCCACCACGCCTTCGCCCAGCGCGATGATCGTCAACAACCCGTTGCGCTCGGCGATGTGGTGAGCATGCCAGGGCGTCCCACCCATGCGTTTCTCGGCGATCAGCGGACCACTCACCTCGATCCCGACCATCACGGTGAACAGGACGAAAGTGACGCCTACCGAGCTGTTGACGATCGCGATGGCGATCCATCCGGCCTGCGCGACGGTGATGGTGGCCGCGTAGGTCAAGCACGCGGACTTGCGGGTTGGGTCTTGCGCGGCGGCGCGCAGCCACTGGATCACCATGGCCACCCGCATCACCACATAACCCGCGACCAGGACCCGGTTGTCGACGTGGGCACCGGCAGTGATGGACGAAAAGACCTGCGGTATCCCTAGTGCGAGCACCAGGACGCCCACCATCTGCAGCATCGTCGTCAGCCGGTAGACCCAGTCGTCGGTGTCATAGGCCGACGCGAACCAACTGAAGTTGATCCAGGCCCAGCAAACCGAGAACGTGGCGAAGGCGAAACTGGCCAACCCGGCCTCGACGTGGCCTGCTGCCAAGGTGTGCGCGAACTGCGCGGCGGCGACGCCGAACGCGATCACGAAGGTGAGGTCGAACAACAGCTCCAGCGGGGTGGCCGCCCGATGCGGCTCGTACGGATCGCGACCCGACATCCGGCGGAGCCGATGCGCGCGCGCCACGTGGTCATGGTGACTTCCCGGTTCAATCACTGGATTATTTTCCCCCGGTCTCAATTGGGTGACCGCTTTGCACCGAGCCCGTTAACGGGGCGCGGCAGTATGTACGATCCTCCCCATGCCGCTGGTCATGGGAGCGACAGTCGCTGGATTCAACATCGTGCGGCAGCTCGGATACGAAGAGTTCGGTGAGCTCTACATCGCCGAGCATCCGCGGCTTCCGCGCCAGCAAGTTCTGCACCTCATTCCGGCCGAGACCTCGGTCGATCTCGACTACCGCGTGCGGTTCCACCAGGAGTCCGACCTGGCGGCCGCACTGTGGCACCCGAACATCGCCGGGCTCACCGACCGTGGTGAGTTCGAAGACCACTTGTGGCTCTCGTCGGAATACATCGAAGGCAGCGACGCGTCCGAGCTGTTGGGCGAGGGCCATCTCGACGGCATGCCGCCGCGGATGGTGATCGAGATCGTCTCCTCGATTGCCGACGCCCTGGATTACGCGCACGATCACGACGTACTCCACCGCTACGTCAATCCCGGCCGCATCGCGATCAGCAACTCATCGGCCGACCGCCGGCGAATTGCCTTGACCGGCCTCGGAGTAGCGCGACCCGACGGTGCCCACAACACGTTGACCCGCGCCGGCATGTTCATTGGCACCGCCGGCTACACCGCGCCCGAGCAGCTGATGGGCGACGAACTCGACGGCCGGGCCGACCAATATGCGTTGGCGGCCACCGCTTTCCACCTGCTGACCGGGGCACCACCGTTCGCACACTTCAATCCGTCGGTGGTGGTCAACCGACAGCTCAACGATCGACCGCCCCGACCCAGCGAGATCCGGCCGGACCTGACCGAGTTCGACGCGATCTTCGCGCGCGCGCTGTCAAAAGATCCTGTTGACAGATTCCGGCGGTGTCGCGACTTCGCCAAAGCGCTCGAATCCACCGGCGGCAAACGCTCGGACATCCGCGCCGCCTCCGAGGTTCGGGCCGCGTCGATCTTCCGCGAGGCGACGACCAACGGCGACACCTCGGCCACGGCGTTGTCTGCCGCGCCGAAGATCGACGAGCCGGCACCGACCGAGGTCGCGCCTGCCGTCGAAGCCGCGGCGCTCACGACCAACCGTCACGCGCTCGCCGATACCCCAGGTGCTGTGTCCCACAACGATGTCAAGGACGTCAACGACGCCGCCACGGCCGTGGTGACCCCGGTGGCCGATGACGACGACGATGACGACGTTTCCGCCGACGCGCGCAAACGCCGACTGCGCCAGTCGGCCGCGATCGCCGGTGTCATCGCGGTCGTCCTGATCGCGTGGTTCGCCGGCGTCAAGGCTCTGCGCTCGGCCTCTCAGTCTGACGACACGCCAGCCAATGTCGAGACCACCTCGGCCGGACCGACCACCACGGCGCCGGCGTTCATCGCACCGCCTCCGCCGCCGGCCGCACCCCCGGTGGCTCCTGCCCCACGCGTCGTCACCACCACGGCGGCGCCGAAGACGACCGTGGCGCAGACGACCAAGGTGGCACCGACGACGACCGCCAAGGCCCAGACGACGGCGCCGCAAACCAGCGCGGCGAAGCCGAAGACGACCACCACCACACCGCCAGGTGGCCTGGATACCAGACCTGCGATCGGCATGCCTTGTGGCGCCGAAGGTTCCGCCGCGGTCTCGAACTCGGGCGGACCGGTGACCTGTGTCAGCACGCCGGGCGGATCCGCCTGGGAGCCACCCGGCGGCGGGTGATCGAACCGGTCAGCCTTCGGCCGCCAGCACCTCGATCAGCGCCTCGGCGACATCACGTGAATCGGCTGTCATGCCTGCGAGGTTGTCCTGCAACAGTTTTCGGGCCTCGGTCCGGCTACCGCGGGCGATAAGTGAGCGTACCTGGCCCACGTGCTCTTCGTTTCCGGATGTCGTAGCCAGCACGTCGATCAGCTCCCAATCCCGGTACAACGCCAGCGACCGCTCGTAAAACGCGAAGCCGCTCACTGGTTCGCCACGCATGGTTCCGTGATAGCGGTAGGGCCCCTCCATGTATTCAATCGGTAACCCGTGTGCCGGCGCCGCCACCAGCGGCTCGCCGGTGAGATCCAATTCCAGTGCCGCACTACGCAAATGATGCACGTTGGGCATGAACCGGTCCGGGGCCGGTGGCCGCAACAGCGGCCGGATCGAATTCGGCCAGCGCACGTAACTGCTCGTCGTGACCTCGATGTCCTCGGCGCACTCCGGCGCCCTCGCGGGGTCCGGATAGCTGACCGTCGCACCGGAGAACGGTTGCGGCGCATTTCCGTTCGTACGGTCGAACTGGTGCCAGATACTCATGTCGACGCCGTTGTCCAGGTTGATGGTGCGCCATTCGTGCGACCTGGCCCGCGGGTCGCCGTCGGTTCCGCCGCCTCCCGCATATTTCGGGAACCACTGCCGATCGACGTGTCCCGCGCTACCGCTGACCTCTTCGCGCTGCTCGCCCCAACGCAGCGTCCCGTTCATCGCCATCCCGGTCTGGAAATACGAGTACGTGTCGGGCTGACCGAAGCAGGTGATCACGCCGTCGTAGCTGTCCGCGCCGACCGGGACCGGAGCGCGCGTCGGCGTGACGTCAAGGTCCAGCTCCATTGCCTGACCGGCCTGGTCGGTGCCGCGCAGGCTCACCCGGTAGGTATAGGGCAGCAGTTCGCCATCGTCGTCACGGCGCGCCGTCCATGCCACCGGGCCGGCGCTGCTGTCGTAGCGGATGTCGAGGTATCCCGCAGTCATCGTCATCTTCGGCCGCGCACCAGGCTCCATGTTCTTCGGCGGCATGTCATAGTCGGTATAGGTGCCGTAATCGCCGGTGTCGCAGTCGAATAGCGCCATCGTGTAGAAGTCGGCGACCACGGTACCGCCTGGGCGGTTCTTGTTGAAGATGGTCAGATACGCGAACGTGCGGCCTGTTGCGCTGCTCAGCTCGCCGGCGATGAACCAGGTGTCGGACTCCTGATTCTCATGGAGGCCCTCGGCGGCCGGAAAATCCATGGCACGGTCGTCGGCCACCAAGCGGAACGGATATGCGCGCCAGTCAGTATTCATCTCACGCCTCATGGGTTGGGATCGCAGTGCATCCACGACAATTGCCAGGCGGCCCGTCTTTTTTGCTATGTTAGCATCAATAGCGAAGTTGCCGTCGCCTTGTCAAAGGTCGTGCCCTATGCCGGAATCCCGTGATCACCGTTGCTACGAACAGCTTTTCGTCGGTGGGCGATGGCGCAAGCCTTCCAGCGATCAGCGCCTGACGGTGATTTCCCCACACACCGAGACACCGATCGGCGGTGTTCCCGCCGCTACTTCCGCGGACGTCGACGACGCGGTCGCCGCCGCCCGGCATGCCTTCGACCATGGCCCGTGGCCGCGACTCGACCCGCAGGAGCGCATGCGCAAGGTCGAGCAACTTGCGTCCATCTACGGCGGCCACCTTGACGAGATGGCCGACCTGATCACCGACGAGATGGGCTCCCCGCGCAGTTTCAGCCGGCTGGGCCAGGCCGCCGCGGCGGTCTCGATGATCCATCTGACCCTCGGCGTCGCCCGCGATTTCCCCTGGACCGAGCGGCGCCACGGCGTGCTCGGCGAGGTGCATCTGCACCGGGCCCCGGTCGGTGTGGTCGCCGCAATCGTTCCGTGGAACGTGCCGCAGTTCCTGATCATGCCCAAGCTGATTCCCGCGTTGATCGCGGGCTGTCCTGTCATCGTAAAGCCCGCTCCCGAAACACCTTTCGATGCGTTGTGGTTGGCCGAGATGATCGAGCAGCTGGACCTGCCCGAGGGAGTGGTGTCGGTGCTTCCCGGTGGTACCGACGTGGGTGAGGCACTGGTGCGTCATCCCGGTGTGGACAAGGTGTCGTTCACCGGGTCGAGCGCGGTGGGCCGTCGCATCGCCACGCTCTGCGGCGAGCGGCTGAAGCGGGTCAGCCTGGAACTCGGTGGCAAGTCGGCGGCGATCATCCTCGACGACGCCGACATCGGCAAGACGGTCCGGGAGCTGAAGTCCGCGAGCCTGATGAACAACGGGCAGGCCTGTGTGGCGCAGACCCGCATCCTGGTAAGCGAGCGGCGCCGCGACGAGGTCGTGGACGCGCTCGCCGAGATGATGTCGGGTCTGCAGGTCGGCGACCCAACCGACGAGGCGACCGACGTCGGACCCCTGGTCGCACAGCGCCAGCAGGTGCGGGTGCAGGACTACATCCGATCCGGTGTGAAAGAGGGCGCCCGGATGGTCCTCGGCGGCGAGGACGCGCCCCACAGCCAGGGCTGGTACGTCCGGCCGACGCTGTTCACCGACGTCACCAACGACATGCGGATCGCGCGCGAAGAGATCTTCGGTCCGGTACTCAGCGTGCTGACCTACCGCGACGAGGCCGATGCCGTCCGGATCGCCAACGACAGCGACTACGGGCTGGCCGGCTCGGTATGGACCGCCGACATCGCGCACGGCCTCGAGGTCGCCGCCAGCGTGCGGGCGGGCACCTACGGCATCAACATGTACACGCTCGACATCGGCAGTCCCTTCGGCGGATTCAAGCAATCCGGCATCGGCCGTGAATTCGGTCCCGAGGGTCTACACGAGTACGTCGAACTGCAGTCGGTGATCGCCAAGGGCACGATGCCGCCGCTGTCCGGTTAGGCATCGCGGGGGCCGTCACGTTACGGTCCGGCGGGACAAGCAGTTTCATTCCAGATCAGTGATCTGACGCTGCACGCAGTCCGCACTTGCCGGCTCGACCATACACGAAAACATCCGATATCACGGACTGTTCTGCCGTAATATTGGAGATCCCGTACATCGCGGGCACGCCGACTCAATCTGCATAGCAATCCGGAAAGGGGATTGAAATGCCAAGTCACGAGGAAGATCCATTCGCCGCCGCTTACCGTGCATACCTATCTGCGGTGAAGCAGGCCTGGGCCGAAGTGGATGTCGACACGCTGATGGACGCTCGACGCGAGGGCAAGCACTACCATGACTGCGCCGGCACGGTCGACTGCATCGGGTCGATCGCCACGTTGGGAACGGTCACCGGCGCCACCCTGGGAACGTTCGGTTCCTTCGGCAGTGTCACTGTGAAGCCGGAAGAGTGACGGGAACACCACCGTCGCAATGATCGGTCCTGCTGGCAGCGGTGGCGCGTTGTCACTGGCGGCGCTTGGCCATGATCGCAATCTGCGATTTCCGCTGCGGCCAAAACTGATCGAAGACTTGCGCGTATTTCATATGCCGGATGGTCTTGGCATCCTGTTGCATGCCGGCGACATACCAGTGGTTCTCCGCGGACAGCTGGTCGATCGGGTTTTCGAGTTCCTCAACGAAAACCTTGATGGTCGACGCGACCTCGACGAGTTGGCGATGGCTCTCCCCGCGGATCTACCGGTTGCTGCGGTGACGCGCGCCTTGCGGGTCCTTCACACCAAAGGCCTGCTGATCGATGGCGTGCCGGTGCAATCGGCACGGCCGACACCCGCTTGGTCCGGCGATCCGGTGATGAATCGTCAATTGCTGCTGTGGGGACGTCACGTCGGTGACACGCGCGGAGCGAAATCAGGCGACCAGATTCAGCAGCGGTTGGCCGTCGCCAGCGTTGTCGTGGTGGGTACCGGACTTTTTGGAACCGCGACGGTCGATCTACTGACTCGCTCTGGATGCGGCCGCGTGCGGGTGCTGGCATGGGCGGACGAGGGTCCAGATTTCGGCGACTCGGCGGCCTCGTGGAGCACAGTCGCCGACTCGCCCTACCCGCAGGGCCGAGACGTCGAGATCGTGAAAGCATCACCTGCACAACATGATCAGGCGGCCGACACTCTACGGGATTGGGCCTCGGACGCTGATCTCATCGTGACAGCGACACGGAATGCCGGCGATCGACTATTCGAAACGATCAACAGAATCAGCCTGCAGACCGTCACACCTTGGATCCGCGGGAACATCGAGGCATCCACGATCGAACTCGGACCGTACGTGAGTCCCGCGACGTCGGCATGCTTCGAATGTGTCCAGTTGCGCCGCCGCAGCACTGATCCGATGGCTATCGAGCACGAATTGGACCACATCGAAAGAGCGAACGACATACTGCCTCAAGGACTTCCACCCTACGGCGAAGCACTGTACGCGGCGTCGATGGGCGCATCTCACTTGGTGGGCGAATGTGTACGCAGCCTCACCGGACTCGCCATGCCCTCGTTGATCAACCGCGTGGTGACACTCCTTCCGGTCACCGGAGAGCAGCGAAGCAATACCGTACTGCGGGTACCCCGCTGCCCAGAGTGCTCCCGCGCGAACGTCTCGTTCAGTGGTCCCATCCGTGGTTAATTCGACCGGATGGCCGAACGTCGACCGACACGGAGCATGGACATCCGTGGTTCTCGACTGGGTAGATACCCAGTACGGACCAGTCAGCGCAATGCACGGCACCAGGCTGGCGCGGCCGGAACCGGCCTATTGGTTGTTTGGTGCCGAGCTTGCGCGCACGCCTGTCGGTAGCTGGTTCTCGGAGGGCGGCCCGACCGGCGCGGCAGGGACCTCGATAGACGCCGAGGAAGCCCTTGTGCGCTGCCTCGGCGAAGTCGCCGAACGCTACAGTGCGCTGACCGCGCCGATCGACGGGAGACTGCGCCCGGTCGACCCTGAGATGATGGCTCGGCTGCCGCGCTGCGCGCCCGACGAGCGTTGCCCTCCCACTTTTCGCGGAGAGATACCGGACTCGCCGGTGACTCATGTTCCGATCACCCGATTGGTCGACGGCGCCCGTGTGGAGATCCCTGCGGGCTACGTCCATCAGGCGTTTCAAACCCGGGGCGAGCCCCTGTTGACCACGCCGATCTCGACTGGCCTCGCATTCGATCCGTCACTGGATACGGCAATCTGGCGTGGGTTGTGCGAGGTTGCGGAACGCGACGCAATGATGCTGACCTGGTGGCAGCGCAGACCGGCGCCCGAGATCGACATGGGTCTTCGATCAGAGGCCGGCGCAACCCACCTGCCCGCGTATCTCGTCGATCGGCTCGAGCGCCTAAAGGCGGCGTCCCTGAGTGCCCGCTTCTTTGACATCACGACAGACTTCGGCATCCCGACGGTCTTCTGCGTCCTTGAGAGTAAAGAATTCCCCTACCGCATCGTGGGGGCTTGCTGCCGTGACAATCTTGGCGCAGCGTGCATGAAGGCGCTGGACGAGGCAGTTGCGGTACGGCAAGTGGTAGGCGATCCTGAGGCGTTCACTCCCCCGAGCCTGCAGGACTTCAACTGGATCACACAGCTCGACGAGCATGCCCAGATATATGCACACGGCCATTTGGCGCATGCGTTCGACTTCCTACTTGAGACCAGCACCGCACCGATGAGTTTCGCCGACACGTCGGCTCGTCCCGACCTGCGGCAACCGACTTGGTCACAGGATCTTCAAGCGGCGGCACAAGACCTCGAAGCAGTCGGTTTGACGGTGCTCTGGGCGGATGTGACGGCACCCGAGCTGGACGGTGTCGGGCGCGTCGTGAAAGTCATAGTCCCAGAGATGATTCCGTTGTCACAGCTACACAGTGCTCGGTGGCTGGCAACCCCACGCCTGGCTGGACCGGGCGAGGATATCGAATTTCAAACAGCATCATTCAATCCGTTCCCACACCCGTTCGCCTGAAAGGCGATTGCATGGACGACAATTTAGAGACGTATCCGGGCGGCATAACGATCAATCCGGAATCTATCGCCGCCGAATTCCACGTAGCAAGTCGAAACCAGGCCGCCTACAAGCGTTTCTATAAGGCCCACGACATCCATTACGAACCGTCAATCCGCGAGCTCGTGACTGACGCGCCGCTAGAGTTCTCCGGGCGCAGACGGGTCCAATTACCTCGCGCTGACGATTCCGTCGAAGGCTCAGTGCTGTCTACGATCAAAGCCCGCGGCAGCGGCCGGGCGTTCAGTAGCGATCCCCTTGCCCCGTCGGCCCTTAGCACCGTCCTAAGGCATTCGAACGCCGTGATGAACTCCGCGCAGACTTCTGACGGCGCTTTCTATCGGCGCGCCGCGGCGAACTCCGGTGATTTGGGATCGGTGGAAATCTTCCCCGTCGTGCTCAACGTCGCGGGCGTGGATCCCGGCATCTACCACTTCGACAGCGTCCGACACGATCTCGCGGAAGTCAGAGCCGGTCATTTCGGCGATTGGCTACGGGAATTCGTGTTATTTCAGGCCGAACTGTCCACCGCGGCAGTGGCATTAGTGCTCACAGCGGCGGTGGGTCGCCTGCAAGCGAAGTACGGAATCCGCGGCTATCGCTTCGCCTTATTAGACGTCGGGCATGTTTCGGAAAACATCTACCTCGTGGCGACGGCGCTTGGGCTACAGGTGTGCGCCAGCGCGGGCTTCATCGACGATCTTGTGGACGATGCGCTGGAACTCGACGGAGTCGAGACAGCATCAATGCTTTTCGTACTTTTAGGTCGCTGAGACCAGCGGCCATGACCGTCACCCCGGCAACTGCAGCGTCAGCTGCACCGGACAGCACAACTCACCACGCTGATTGGTGACGTCGATCTGCAGGTCGACCAGGCCCGGCGCCCGCTTGGCCACCACGCGCGCCCGGCCCACCATCGTGTCGCCGGCATAGATCGATCCGGCGAGCCGCATCGTGCGTCGCACCACTCGGCTCTGCGGGCCGGCCCAGTCCGTCGCGATCCGGTCGGCGAACCCGGCGATATGCATGGTGTTGACGAAAATGCCGGGATGGCCCTGCTTTTCGGCGTAATAGGGGTCGAAGTGGACCGGCGTGTAGTCCCACGTGGAGCCGGAATTCATTACCACCCGCTGGTAGCTGATCTCGTCGCGCACCTCGGGCAACTCCGTCGGGACGCTGACGTCCTCCCACGAAATCACGACGTCGCCGTCGGGGCTCATCCGCCGCTCCACCTCATCGCTTCGCTCTGCATCGTCGCCGCCGGGGAGAAGCGGAACAAGGTGTTTCGGTTGGTGGCCACCACCGCGCCATCCTGCCGGGTGAAGGTGTCCAGGGTTTCGATGAAATGCCCGACCCCGAGTTTGGATCGCTTCTGCGGTGACACCGAAAGCACTTCCTCGACGATGGTAAGCCTGTCGCCCTCGATGATCGGCAAAGGGAATTCGGCCTCGTTGGCGGCGTTCACGATGGTGGTGCCGGGCAGTGGAACTCGCAGCGCGATCGCCGCGACCGGCACCCGTCCGCCCGGTTCCCATGGCAGCGGGACCAGCCAGCCCATCAGTAGCGCCGGCGGCGCCAGCAACCCGCCCCATGTCCGCGTCGCGAAGTCAGCGTCCCAGTACGACGGATTGCCGTCTTGCACTGTGGCAGCGAACATTTGGATTCGGGCCGCGCTGACCACCGTCCCCGCCACCCGTGGCTCGGACGCCACCCCGACCATCCGCAGCGCGTCCTCGTAGGTGCCGAACGCGAGCTGGTAGCTGATCACGCCGAAACCGGCACCGAATCCCACAGCAGCTCACGGGAGGTGAAGTACCACCCACCGCGCTCGTAGATCAGCTGGTCGGTGTAGCTGCCGGTGGCGCGCAGGCTCGAACCGCCGTCCCCGGCGGCGAACAACAACGCGACGCATCGCTGCGTCGCGTCGACCCCGTCGACGGTGATCTCGTTGTCGACGGTGATCAGCCGGCCGCTGCCGCCGTCGAAAGCCTCACGCAAATCCGTGAATTCCGCGCCGTCGCGGCTGAAGCGGGCACCCGAGTGGCGGAATGTCGCGATCCATCCGTTGCGGTCGCCCTCGGAGAAGCATCGATTCTGCCGCGCCGTCAGGTTCAGGATCGCGTCGCGGGCCACCGCGCCGTCGAGCACATACTGCTGTTGATAGGTCATGGCCATCTGTTGTTCTCCCTCATTCACCGACTGACGATGTATCCGTGGGTTTCGCGGTCCCATGCGTCCGGGTCCGACGCCCTGGCCGCGAAGGACGTCTTTACGAATCCGTCCGATCACGGTCTTCGGCAGCTCACCGACCACCTCCACATAGCGCGGCACCGAGAAGTACGGCATCCGCGCACCGCAAAAGTCAAGCAGCTCCGCATAATCCAGCTCGTCAACCCGGTTGTACGGTGACGAACAGCAGAATGTCGTCTTCACCCAATTCGCTGGGCACGCCGACCACCGCCGCTTCGAGCACCGCCGGATGCCGGGTCACCACCGTCTCGACTTCCACCGACGAGACGTTCTCCCCTCGGCGCCGCAACGAATCCTTCACCCGGTCCACGTAGATCAGATTGTGGTCGCCGTCGAACGCGCCGAGGTCTCCGGTGCGGAACCACTCGGGATGCGCGATCAGCCCCTGGCCGGGGGCCTCGAGGTAACCCTCGCTCATCACGTGTGGAAAGCGCGCACGGCAGGTGATCTCGCCGACCACGCCGTCCGGCAGCGGCACGCCGCCCGGGTCGACGATGCGCACGTCGAAGTTGGGGTTCGGTCGACCCGACGTCCCGGGTACGCCGTCTTCGGCCACACCCTTGACCGCGATCGGGAACGCTTCGGTCATGCCGTACATCGTGACGATCCGGCAGTCGTAACGCGTTTCGATGTCACGGTAGACCCCGGCGGCGATCGGCGCCGCGGAGATGAAGCGCAGCGGCAACTGCGCATCACGGGGGTCCGGCGGCTGATTCCAGAGCATAGAAACCATCGCGCCGGCACCGACGAAGCCGACCGCCCCGTACTCCCGCACCTCGTCCCACACCGACGCGGGATGAAACGCCGACGCCAATATTGTTGTCCCACCG
This sequence comes from uncultured Actinomycetota bacterium, assembly GCA_963836555.1. GTDB lineage: Bacteria > Actinomycetota > Actinomycetes > Mycobacteriales > Mycobacteriaceae > Mycobacterium. The sequence goes on from CAWIKT010000003.1 coordinate 19,057, forward strand.
ACCAGCATCGGCGCCAGCACCGCGGGCGCGGCGCTGAGATGAAACAGCGGCATCGCGGTCCACAGCGCTTCGCCGGGACTGAAGTCCCAGGCCGCCGCGGCGGTGGCGGCCGTCGTGAACAGGTAGTGCCACGTCGTCGCGACGGCTTTCGACGGTCCTGTCGTTCCCGACGTGAAAAACAGCGATCCGGTGTCGCCGACGCGACCGACGTGCTCGGCAACAGAACCGATGTCGCTGTCGAGCAAGTTATGTTCGAGGACAACGACTTTCACAGCAGGCAGTTGATCGGCCACTTCGACGACCCGCGACCGCCGATCCGCGTCGGTGATCACCGCCTTCGCCCCCGACAACCGCAGCGCGTGCAGCAGGAAGTCGCCCTTGTTGGCGGTGTTCACCGCGGCGGCCACCGCGCCGACACGACCGGCACCCAACCAGAAGTAAACCCACTCCGGACTGGTGCCGGCGAACAACGCGACACCATCGCCCGGCCCGATACCCAGCTCCCGCAACGCACGAGCGGCAGCGCACGAACGTCGGCGCATCTGCTCGAAGGTCACGTCGACGCCGTCGATCGACATCATCACCCGATCGGGATGCTGCTCGGCCCGGCGATCGAGCACCGCCCCAACGCTGAACCGCTCGACGCCGAAATCAGCCGGGCCGATGGGCTTTCCGTCGCACGCGGGTGCCGCCCCAACCGGCGCGGGAGACATCGGACTCCCCTAGATCTTCGCCGCCACCGGGTCCGGATCACCGCTGGCGGTGTAGCCGAAGTCGTCGGCCGCGGCCTCTTCACCCGGGTAGAAACGGTGCGCCCAACGCCGCAGCGCCGCATAGTCGTGCGCCTCTTCCGGTGCGAGGTTCGGCTTCTCCAGGTATTTCATGTTCTCCCACGTGAAGAAATCCTGCTTGATGACTTCTTGCTGCAGGGCCAGGAATTTCGCCGCACGCCCGGTGGGCATGTCGCCGGCGTCCCCGGGCTCGCGGACCGACGCCTGGGTATAGAAGTAATCGGTGTAGTCCTCGTCGACCGGGGTCTGCCCGGTCACCTCGATGGTGGCCACCAAATCGCTGGGAAAGCGGACGATGCCCAGGCCGAGCGAGTAGTTGTCGTAGACGATCTTGGCGTCGACCGGACCGTTCGGGGTCAGCCAGGTCTGCGACCGACCGCCGCCGAAATGCGCGCTTACCGTGGCGTGCAGGTGGTAGCCGGACACCTCGAACGACGTCGTGTTGGCCGGGTTCGCCGCCTTGTGCACGTACTGCACGTGGTAGGGGTCTGCGGCGTTCTCGATGATCATCTGCGCGTGTACCTTGACCCGGTTGAGCATCCGGCTGTGCGGATGAAGGGGGTAGTACTCGTCGGTCTCCAGCTCGGGAAGCACCGGCGGCTGCCAGTAGGGCGCCCGGCCGTGCCGTTCGTGCCACACCAGGATGAAGCCGTACCACTCGGTGCAGTGGTAGGTCTTGATGCGGACGTTGTTCTTGCAGCCGATCTTGCTGTAAGGGATCAGGGCGTTGGTGCCATCACCGCGCCATTGCCACCCGTGCCATGGGCAGACGATGTTCTCGCCTTCGACGGTGCCACCGACGCCCATGTTGGCGCCGAGGTGCTGGCAGTACGCGTCGAGCACGTGCACTTCGCCGGATTCGGTGCGGAACAGCACCATCTCCTCGCCGAAGTAGTGCACCCGCTTGACGTCCCCGAGCGCCAACTCAGAGGCGAACCCGATGATGAACCATCCGGTCGGGAATCGGTAAGGCGACAGGCTGATGCCGGTCGGTCCGAATTCGCGTTCGGACGGATCGACAGACGAGTCCGAAATCGTGTCCGTCATTGGCTGCTCCTTCTGCGTCCATTATCGCGCCAGCCAATTGGCGCACGGCCGCGTCGACGCTCGCCGCGCTTTGAATATTTCTTCTATTTTTACTATTTTAAGCATTGAACGTCAACGCGCGCGGCCGCCGGCGGTAGGGTCAGTCAGCAAACCCCTCCCTAAGCGGTGCGAGTATTTGAGTGAATCGAGGTTGCGGATGACGGCTTCGACAGTCGACCTGTCCGATTTCGCGTTGTGGCGCAACGGCTTTCCCGACGAGGTCTTCACCGAGTTACGCCGCGATCGGCCGGTGTTCCGGCATGGCCTGACCCCCGGTGTCGAGAAGACCGTCAAGCGGGACTTCTGGATGACCACCAAGCACCGGCATGCCGTACGGCTGCACCGCGATTACGAGTCATTCACTGCGGTGGACGGTCCGCTTATCCAACCGGCCGACCTCTTTTCGTCATATCCGACCATCATCACGCTCGATCCGCCGGAACAGAGCAAGCACCGAAAACTGATCTCGAGCGCGTTCACGCCACGGGCGATTGCCAAGCTCGAGGACGGCATTCGGGCGCGTGCGTCGCGGATGATCGACGACCTGATCGCGCGCGGCGGTGGCAACTGGATCGACGACGTGGCAGACCGGCTACCGATGACCGTGATCGGCGACATCATCGGCATCCCGGAGCCGGATCGGCCACGCATCTTCGGCGGCTTCGACCACATCCTGAAGGCTCAGACCACCGGCGAGCGGATGGACACCGACGTCTTCGCCAGCATCTTCGGCTACGCGATGGAACTCACCGCCGAGAAGCGGCGCAATCCGACCGACGACATCTGGAGCACCCTCGCGTCGGCGGTGATCACCGGTGACGACGGCGCGGAATTCAGTCTGGCCAACAACGAACTCGAATTCTTCTTCTTCGTGCTGACCTTCGCCGGCAGCGACACCACCAAGAACGCGCTGGCGATCGGGTTGCAGGCGTTCGTCGCCAACCCCGAACAGATCGAACGTTATCGCGAAGACGAGTCGCTGCGGTCCAGCGCCATCGAAGAGGTGCTGCGCTGGGCGTCCCCCGTCGCGTACTGGACCCGCACGACCGCGGTCGACATCGAAATGGATGGCCAGCACATTCCCAAGGGCGAGCGGGTAGTCGCGATGCTGCGGTCGGCCAACCGTGACGAGGAGGTGTTCGAATCGCCGTTCTCGTTCGACGTTGGGCGACAACCCAATCCGCATGTCGCCTTCGGCGGCGGCGGACCGCACCATTGCCTGGGCGCGATGCTGGCGCGCGCGGAACTTCGCGCGGTGTTCGACGAATTACTGCTGCGCGGTGACGGATTCACGCTCGGGTCGGCAAAGGCGTCCTACCCCAACCTGACCACCAACATGTCGATCTACGACGAGATGCCGATCACGCTGCGCGCCCGCTGACGGCTAGGCACCTTCGGCCACCCGCTCAGTCGACGATCCGCAGCGCCGCCTTCGGGCATTGGTCCACCGCGGCCGCCACGTCGATCTTCAGGTGCTCAGGCACCTCGCCGTCGGCCACGTGCACCACGTCGGAGGTGCCGATCACGAAGATGTCCGGGGCCAGCGATTCGCAGAACCCGTTGGCCTCGCACAACGATTCGTCGACTACTACTCGCATCGTCTACTCCTTCTTCACTAGCGTCACACGCCTTTGGGCCGGGTTCCGATCACCCCGGCGGTGGTCAATCGCGTCAAATCGTCGTCGGTCAGCCCGCACAAGTCGTGCAGTATCTCTCCATTGTGCTCACCGAGCGTCGGCGGTGGCCGCATCAACCAGGACCGCCGGCCGGCCAGCGGTGCGAACGGCGGCCGCGGGTAGCGGGCCACCCCGGTGCGGGGATGCTCGAGCGTTTCCAGGAACCCGCGATCGTTGAGCTGGTCGTTCTCGGTGACCAACGACGGCGATACCACCGGAGCAGCGGGAATACCAACGGCGGCAAGGGCATTCACTGCCTCGTCGAGTTTTTGGCCGGCGAACCAGTCCTGCAGATGCCGGTCGATCTCGTCAGCCTGTGCGAGTCGACCGTCGACGGTGTCGAACCGGCGGTCGTCGGTCCACGGCGGTTCCCCCAGCACGTCGACCAGCGCCCGCCACTGCGCGTCGGTGCAAACGGTGACCGCGATCCAATCGTCGTCACCGTCGCAGCGGTACAGGTTTTGCATCGCCCACCCGTGCCCGCGGTTACCCCGACGGCTCAGCGTGACGCCGAATACCTCGGCCTCCATCGGCTGAATCGCGGTGACGTTCAGGACCGTCTCGATCATCGGCAACTCGACCAGTTGCCCGGATCCGGTGCGGTCGGCGAAACACAGCGCCGCGGTGACCGCGAACGCCGCGTGCACCCCCGCCAGCGGGTCACAGGCGCCGCGCGGCGGCACCGGCGGGCCGTCCGCGGACCCGGTCACCCATGCCAGCCCGGCGATCTGCTCCATGGTCGGCGCGAACCCGACCCGGTCGCGCCATGGGCCGTCCAGCCCGAACGCCGGCATCCGGGCGATCACCAGCCGTGGATTGATCGCCAGCAGCGCCTCGGCGGTGAGCCCGAAGTGTTCCATCACCCGCGGGGAGAAATTCTCGATCACGATGTCGGCGTCGGCGACCAGTCCACCGAACAGACGACGCCCCTCCTCGGATCCCAAATCCAGTGTCACACAACGCTTGTTAGTGTTCATGGCGTGGAATACCCAGCCGTATTCCCACCAGTCGTCGACGTCTTTGCGCATAGCGCCCGAATACCGGATGCCGTCGGGCCGCTGGATCGACTCGACCTTGATCACGTCGGCACCGAACGCCGCGAGCAGGTGCGTGGCGGCAGGCCCGGCCCAGAACGCGGTCAGATCGACGACGCGAATGCCCTCGAGCGGCAGTCGCCGATCCGATTGCGACTCCCGGTACTCGCGGGCCGGCCACGGCGCGGTCCCGTCAGCGTCGCCGAGGGCGGGTGCGGCGCGCAGCGATGCGGGCGCACAGCGCGACATCAGCCACGGCGTCCTGGGCTGATGGAATCCCGCCGGGTTGCGCACGAACGCCCCGCGCTCGGTGGCGTACGCCGTCTCACGGATCGTCGCGCCATTGCCCAGGGCCGCGATCGGCAACCGGAACAGCTGCCCGAGTTCGACGACTTCGGCGACGGTGCGTTCGGCGAGCCAGGGCCGGATCTTCTCCCGGATCAGGTCGCGGTACTGCCATCGCCCGATCTGAAAACTCAGCTGCGGATTCTCGGTCAGCTCAGGGCAGTCGACCATCGCCGCGAAGTCCAACCACTGCTGACCGGTGACCATCGTGATTCCGATGTAGCCGTCCTTGGCCGGCTCGATCGACGGCACTTCGAGGGTGCGCGTCACCGGCGGCGCGTTGAGCAGATGCGAGTGCAGCCATTCGCCGCTTTGCATCAACGTGATCGCTTCCAGCATCGACAGATCCAGGTGTTCGCCTGGTCCCCCGTTCACGACGCGGCGGCGCACGGCTAACGCTCCTAACGCCGCGAACACCCCGCCCATGTACTCCCCGAGGTCGCCGCCGATCGAGATCGGCGGTCCGGCCGGGTCGCCGCGGAATCCGGTCAGGCCAGACCAGGCCTGCAGGGTGAACTCGCTCGCCGCGCGATCGGCGTACGGGCCTGTCCAACCGAAGTCGGAGACGGTGACGACGACCGCCCTGGGAAACTCGACGAGCAACCGCTGCGGGTCGATGCCCCATTCGGCTGCCTGCGACCGCGACGCCGTCACCACGATGATGTCGGCGCCCGCCAACTCGGCATCGAGGTCGACACTCGACCAGGTCAGGCTGTGCTTGCCGGCATTGAGATAGCCGAAGAGCGGACCGTCTGTGCCGTCGGCGACGACCGACCCGCTGGCACTGAAGCGCCGGAGCCAATCCCCTTGCGCCGGCTCGATTTTACGCACCTCGGCACCGGCGTCTACCAAGAGCTTTCCGCAGTAGCTACCTGCGATGCGATCGCTGATCTCGACAACGCGGACGTCCTCCAGCGGTGTCGGTCGGCTGTCTCGCCCGTCGCTCAACCTGCATCCCATCGCGTTCGCCACGCCTATTGACCAGCGCGGCTATTATGCCATTACTGCTAAGATTGCAGTAAATGGAGTTTACGGGCACAGCGGCCGTGGCTCCGGTCGGTCAGTTCCGCTGCTGGAATCAGATGACTGCGCTGGGAATTGGCCCCGCGGCCCGACGTCGGCTGTCGGCCCCGCGGATCGCCGAGATCGTCGCCGACGAGTTGAGGCGCCAGATCATCGACGGCGAATTGGCCGATGGCGATTTGCTTCCGCGTCAGGAAGTGCTCGTCGAGCAGTTCAACGTCAGCCTTGTCTCGCTGCGAGAAGCCTTGCGAATTCTGGAGACCGAGGGTTTGGTGTCGGTCCGGCGCGGCAACCGCGGCGGCGCCATCGTGCACGCCCCGGCGAAGACCAGCGCCGCATACATGTTGGGTCTGTTGCTCCAGAGCGAGTCGGTAGTGGTGGCCGACCTCGGGACCGCACTCCTCGAACTCGAACCCGCCTGCGCCGCGTTGGCCGCCCAACGCGCCGACCGCGCGGACACCATCGTCGCCGAGCTCAAAGAGATCAACGACGCGATGGAAATCCATCTGGAAGACGGCCCCGAGTTCACCGAGATCGGCCGTAGATTCCACGATGCGATCGTGCACGGTTGTGGCAACAAAACCATCATCGCCGTCGTCGGCACCCTGGAAGCGCTGTGGACCAGCCACGAGCAGCAGTGGGCCGACGAGAGCGCGGCGAAGGGAACCTACCCCTCGCTTTCCAAGCGTCGCGCCGTGCTCAGCACGCACGTCAAAATGGCCGAGATGATCGAAGCCGGCGACGTCGAGCGGGCGCGTCGCGTTGCCGCGCGGCACCTTTCCGACACCCAGAGCCACGTGTTGGCCGCCGGACCTGATCAACGGATCTACGCTCTGTCGCCGCAGGCGTTGTCCCGCCCACGGGACAACCGCCATCTCTAGAACCGCACTGGTTACCGGCGGCAGCGGCGGCATCGGCAAGGCCTGTGCGGCCAAACTGTGCGAATCCGGTTACGACGTCGTGCTTTCCGCACGTCGCGAAGATCCCTTGCGGGCGGCGGCCGACGAGATCGGTGCCCGCTACATCGTTGCCGACGCCTCGGACCCGACCGGCTTCGCGCCGGCCATCGCTGCGCTGAAGACCATCGATCTCGTCGTCCACGCCGCGGGCGCGCTCGGCGGAACCTACGTACGCAAGCAGACATTTGAGCAGTGGCAGACGATCATCTCAGCCAATCTTGATTCCTGCTTCGTGTTGACGTCGGCCGCGCTACCGAAGATGCGCGCCGGCTCCCGATTTGTCTTCATCTCGTCGTCCGCGTCGTATGAGCCGATGATGGCCCGCACGGCCTACTCCGCCTCCAAGGCCGGCATGAACGCATTCGCCCGTGCACTCGCCCTCGAAGTCGACCGCGACGGCATTGCGGTGCACATCGTGACGCCGGGCCCGGTGGAAACCGAGATGCTGCAAGACGTTCCGTTCGAGATGCAGGCGATCCAGGTCTCCGATGTCGCCGACGCCGTCGCGTGGCTCGACACGGTGGATCCGTCCGTCGACCTACCGGAAATCCGGCTCAGCGCGGTGCGACGCGGACCGTACGCCCGCGTACCGGTTGTCCCCGACGAGGTGCGCCGGCGTGCCGCTAGGGCGGGAAAGCCTTGATTACCGTCTCGCCGAATTCGTGCAGCGATTCCGGCGCCGCGAAATCTGCGAACCACACATAAAAACGCTCAACACCTTGACCGGACAAATGCGCGAAATGTCCGGACAATTCATCGGCATCGCCACATATCAGACCTGAGCCGAGATTGCCGAAGCGCTTGAAGCTCACCTCGCGCACCTTGTTCGGATCGCTGTCCTTGCGGATGAACCCGATCATCTGCTGAATCGAGACCCGGGCAGACCCGGCCGCCGGGGCCAACTCGGCGAGCCTGTCGATATGGTTGGCCGGGATGTTCCACCAATCCGCATGCCTGCGAACAAGTTCCATCATCCTTCGGCCGGTACCGCCCAAGATCAGCGGGATGTGGTGGGAGGGCACCGGCGACTGACTGTCGGCGGCACCCTCACCACGTCCCCAGTATTGATTGATCACGTCGAGATGGCGCTCGAGCTGCTTGACCCGGGCCACCGGATCTTGTTGGCCGACATCGAATCTGGCAAGCTCGGCGGGCCACGACCCGGAGCCGAGGCCGAGGTCGAATCTGCCTTCCGAGGCCTCCGACAACGTGACGGCTTGCTTGGCCAGTACCGCGGGGTGACGAAATGCATCACAGAGCACCAGGTGGCCGATCCGGAGCCGTTCGGTCTTCGCGGCCACCCAGGTCGCGACGCTCATTGCCTCCCAGATGTTTTCGTCGGGCAGGCCCGGGGCCTCGAGGTGGTCGATGAACGCGATTCCGGTGAATCCGCTGGCTTCGGCGTGGCGGGCCCTTTTCACGATGTCTGCGACCTGCACTCGTACCTGCGGCAGGAACAAGTACCACTCGGCCATAACACACCGCCCATTCGGATCGTTGAAATGCGCCGCCGCAGCGATTGACGGGTGACGCGCTAGTTTACTATTTTTACTATGTTAGGGGCCTTATGGACGTCGGACTGAATTCCGGACAATTGGCGCTGCGCGACAGCGTGCGTGATGTCCTGCGCGCCGAATGCCCGCCGGCGGTCGCGCGACAGGCCATGACCGATCCGGAGCGCTGGCGCACGGTGTGGAAAACGGTCGTCGAACTCGGCTGGACCGAACTCGCTCGGACCGACGGCGACAGCTCCTTCGGCCGGATGGATCTCGCCGTGGTCCTGGAGGAGTGCGGGACGGCGCTGGCGCCGGTCCCGTTACTGTCGAGCGTCGGCCTGGCCGCCGGTCTGCTGCGTACCGCCGGGCCCGCAGCTGCGGACGTGGTGGCCGACATCGCTGAGGGCACTGTCGCCGCACTGGCCGTGCACCCGCCCGGATATCGACTGCCCGGTGTTCCGATGACGCTGGAGGACGGGCGCGTCCGGGGCAGCGCGGTCGCGGTGCCCGGGCTCCCCCGCGCCGAGCTGATCGTGACGCTGGCGTCGTCGCCCAACGGGCCCGTCGCCGCCGTGGTCCGCGTCGGCGACGGCGCAGCCGTGCGCGACACCGAGTGCACCGATCCCGCCCAACCGGTCGCCGATGTCGACGTCGACGCCGAGCCGATCGCCGTCGCGGCCGTCGACCTGGAATCGGCACTGGCGACGCCGCTGCTGGCCGCAGCCGCGGACCTGGTGGGTGTGGCGGCCGCCGCGCTGGCCCGCTCGGTCGAGTACGCGAAGACGCGCCACCAGTTCGGCAAGCCGATCGGGGCGTTCCAGGGCATCAAGCATGCGTTGGCCGATAACTATGTGGCGCTGGAACGCGCCCGCGGTCTGACCTACACCGCCGCCGCGCGGCTTGACGATCCGGCAACCACTCCCGTCGCGAGTTGGAACGCCGCCGCACTGGCCAAGGCTGCCGCCGCCGAGGCGGCGGTCGGATGCGCGCGCACCGGGGTGCAGGTCCACGGCGCCTTGGCGCAGACCTGGGAACACGACATGCACCTCTACCTACGCCATGCGTGGCAGGTGGACTCGACCCTGGGCGACAGTCGCGCGCTGTACCACGCGGTGGGACGCCGCTTCGCCGGGAGCCGCGCCCCGCCGGCGACGATGCACTGCGCAGCAATGCGAAGGAGCGGCGCCTATGACCCGCATGAGTCGCGAGTTGACCGCCGAATACGGCGCATGGTTGACCGACTTCCTACCCTCCGACTACTACCAGCGCTACGACGAATACCGCTGGGATATCCCGCTTCGTCGCGATCACCAACGGGCCGCATTCGAGGCCGGCTGGCTGCAGCCGACGTGGCCACGCGAACACGGCGGCCGATCCCTGGGGCTGGCCGAGGCGATGGAGATCCGGCTCGAAGCCGCGATGCGATCGGCACCCAAGCTGCCCAACGTCGCCGGGCCGGGAGTCGCTGCGCCCGGCATCCGGCACTTCGGCACCCCCGAGCAGATCGACCGGCTACTCGTCCCGCTGCTGCGCGGCGACGAGTGGTGGGCGCTGGGCATGTCCGAGCCCGAAGCCGGATCCGATTTCGCCGGTTTGCGCACCCGGGCGGTGCGCGACGGGCCCGAGGGAAATGTGTTCCGGGTCAAGGGCCGAAAGATCTGGACTACCCAAGCCCACCTGTCGCGGTGGTGCACCCTGTATGCCCGCACCGACCCCGACGCGCCCAAGCACCGCGGGATCTCATGTTTCATCCTCGATCTCGAGTCCCCGGGCCTGACGATCGAACCTATCCGGATGGCATCGATCTCCGACGAGACGTTCTGCGAGGTCGTTCTCGACGATGTCGAGATACCCGCCGACAACTTGCTCGGCGAACTCAACGGCGGATGGCAGGTGGCGATGTCGTCGCTCAACCATGAGCGACAGATGATCTGGATCATGAATTGGGTTGAGATTCAGCGCGGTCTGACCACCGTCCGCGAGTCTCAGGCCACCCATGACGACTACGCATCCGGGGACGTGTTCACCGAACTCGGCTCACTGCTCGCCGACGCCGAAGCGCTGAAGGCGACCGGGTATCGCGCGCTGAGCAACGAACTCGCTGGACAGCCCAGCCCCGAGGCCGACATCCTCAAACTTCTCGGTTCGATTACTCTGCAACGAGTTTGGGAGCTGGCAGCCGCGGCAGCCGGTCCGCGTTCGATCGACGATGCGGGCCTGCTCTTCGAACGCCAGGATGCACTTGCCGCCACCATCTACGGCGGCACATCTGAGGTCCAGCGCAACATCATCGCCGAGCGCCTGCTCGGACTGCCGAAGGGATGACGATGGATTACGACCTCGGCACCGACGCCGCTGAACTGCGAACCCGGTTGCGGGAGTTGATCTCGACCCACATCCCGGAGGGATTCCTCGGCGCCTGCACCAACGACCCGAAAGACTTGGCGACCACCGAGTCGTTCTGCAAGATGCTTGCCGCCGATGGGCTGCTGGCCCTGGCCTGGCCCAAAGAGCATGGCGGCGGCGGTGGTTCGGTATGGCAGCAGACCGTGTTGCGCGAGGAGATGTGGGCGCACCACGAACCGCGTGGCGCCCAGTACATGGGCATCAACTGGGTCGGCCCCGCGCTGATGCGGTATGGAACCGACGAGCAAAAGGTCCGGCACCTGTCCGCGATCGCCGCCGGGGAGGTGATCTGGTGCCAGGGGTTCTCCGAACCCGAAGCCGGAACCGATCTTGCGTCACTGCGCACCCGTGCGATTCCCGATGGTGACGGCTGGCGCATCACCGGCCAGAAGGTGTGGACGTCCTACGCGCAGATGGCATCCTGGTGCGTGCTGGCGGCCTGCACCGACCCCGAGGCGCCGAAACCCAAGCGGCTCAGCCTGTTTCTGGTTCCGATGGACCGGACCGGGATCACCGTTCGGCCCATCCGGTCGATGCTCGGGCCGCATCACCTCAACGAGGTCTTTATCGACGGCGTCGAGGTGGGCCGCGATGAGGTCCTCGGCGAGGTGGGCGACGGGTGGCGGGTGATGCGTGAAGCGCTCGCGTTCGAACGGGTGGGGATCGCGCGTTACGCCCGCTGCGAGTCACTGCTGGATCGGATGCAAACCGAACTCGGCGACGAGTGGGAAAGTTTGCCCGAGTCGATCCGGACCCGTTGGGTGCGGGCATTGATCGATCTGCGGATCGCCCGGCTGCTGGCCTACCGCGCGGTGTCGTTGCAAGACGATCCGACGGCAGGCGGCGCGGCGAGTGCCGCCCGCATCGCCACCACCACCTGTGACCAACAGGTCGCCGAGCTGCTGTTCGACGTGCTTGGCCCGTCGGCGCTGGACAGCGGCATGTCGGCGCCGCTGCACGGCGCGATCGAGGATCACTGGCGTTACGCACAGGCCGCGACGGTGGCATCCGGAACCATCGAAGTGCAGCGGATGTTGGTCGCGCGCGAGACGTTGGGAGATCACTGATGAAAACCGCTCTGCCAGAAGACATTGCCGAGTTCGCCGCGGTCGCCAACAAGCGGCTGATCCGATTCGGGGGTGTGCCGGCAGCACTGCAGGCCGAATCCGACGATCAACTCCGACACGATGCCCGAACCGCGCTATCCGGCCTCGGGGCATTCGACCTCGACGTCCGGGCCGGCGCTGATGATCTGCTGGCGGCTGCGGTGCTCTGTCAGGCCGCCGGCGCGGCCGCGCTGCCCTACCCGCTGGTCGAGGAACTACTGTCGATTGACGGCGCCCGCCTTGCCTTGGTGAACGCCGAGGTGCCGCGCGTCGACCATGGCGACCTGGCCGGCGACTGGATCGCCACGGACCTCGATGGGGCGCGCTACGCCGTCCAGCCGGCGTCACGCACCGCCGCGAAGCTCGGACCATTCCTGGTGCCGGTCACGTTGAGCCGGCCCGACGGCATGGTGCCGGCCGCCGACGTCGACCTGCATCTCACGCTGGGCTCATGGCGAATCGTCGGCGCGATTCAGCAGGCCTTGGAGATCACTCGCCGACACGTCGTCGCGCGGATGCAGTTCGGAAAGCCGCTTGCGGAATTCCAGGCCGTCCGATTCACCATCGCCGACGCATCGGTTGCGGCCCGCGGGCTGCACGAACTCGCCAAGTATACGATCAGCCGCATGGAATCGGTTCCCGCGCAGGTACGTTCGGCCGACGTGCTGATGCTCCGGATCAAGGCTACCGAGACCGCCCGTCAGGTGTTCAGGGCCGCGCACCAGCTGCTGGGAGCGCTGGGCTTCTGCGACGAGTCGGACGTCAGCGTGCTCGATCGACACACCCAGCCGCTGATACGGCAGCCGGTCAGCACGGAGGTGCTCGCAATGCGCCTGCTGCCGGATGTGCGCAGCGGCGCGCTCGAGACATTGTTCTCCGACCCGGTATCGGCGTGAGCGCTCCGGAGCAAGGAATTCCGTTCGGCACCAAGCTTCGCCAGCTCGCCGACCAACGCGGCGACGACGTGGCTCTGACTGTGATTGCCCGCGACGGGGATACGCAGTCGTTGACGTTCGCCGAACTCGATGGCCGTGCCAACCAATGGGGGCGTGCTCTTTCGCACGCCGGCGCCCGGCTCGGTTCGCTTGTCGCACTCGGGATTCCCAACTCTGAAGAGTTCGTGCTGGCCGCGCTGGGGTGCTGGAAGATCGGTGCCGTCCCGGTGCCGATGCGCTGGGACCTTCCGGATTGGGAACGGTCTCGCGTGCTGGAGGTGATCGCCCCGGCGGTCGCGCTCGACGACGGGACGCGGGCCGTGCTAGCCGCCCGCGCCGCCGGCGAATCGACCGAGGCGCTCCCGGACGTTGTGTCCCCCAACGCCAACGGCATATGTAGCAGCGGATCCACCGGGCTACCCAAAGTGATCCTGACGTTGGCGCAGGGAGTCTGGACGCCCGAGTCGTCGTTTCCGTTTCTGGCCGCCTGGGCCCCGACTCCCACACCGCAGACGATCCTGGTTCCCGGCCCGATGTATCACACCAACGGATTCTCGCCGCTGACCTACCTGATGGGCGGCGATCGACTCGTGGTCCTCGAAAAATTCGACGCTGCAACGGTTGTCGATGCGATCGAGCTCTACCGCATCACTAACTTCACCGCCACTCCGACCATGCTGTCGCGCATCGCGGCCCTTCCCGGCATCCGTGCCCGGGATCTCTCCAGCGTCGCGTGGATCTTGCAGGGCGCCGCGGTGATGCCACATACGTTGCTGCGCACATGGTTTGAACTGCTGAGCCCGGAACAAGTAGTCATGGCGTACGGAATGACCGAGGGCCTGGGAATCACCGCTTTGCGCGGCGACGAGTGGCTGGCGCACCCGGGCAGCGTCGGTCGCGGGTTCCGTGACACCGAAGTCCGCATCCTCGACCAGCAGTTCCGACCGGTGGCGTGCGGCGAGCTCGGCGAAATCTACCTGCGCTCGCCGATGAGCGCCGGGTATCGGTATCTGGGTGGCGCGCCGCTACTGCCATCGACGCCAGACGGATTCCGGACCGCCGGCGACATCGGCCACGTCGACGACGACGGCTACCTCTACATTGCCGATCGCCGCAGCGACATGATCATCACCGGCGGCGCGAACGTCTTTCCCGCCGAAGTGGAATGCGCGCTCGCCGAACACGATGGCATCGCCGACGTCGTCGTCATCGGGCTCAACGACAGCGAGTGGGGCCGGCGCGTGCACGCGGTGATCCAGCTCGCCGACAGCGCTAACCCGCTGACCGAACGGGACGTGATCAGCTACGCCAAGACCCGCCTGGCCGCCTACAAGGTCCCCAAGACCGTCGAGTTCGTCGACCAGATTCCGCGCACCGCGGCCACCAAGGTCAACCGCTCCGCGATGGTCGAAGCCCGCGGGGGCTGACCCGCCTCAGCTGATGTTGGGGGCGGATACTCATCAGCCATGACCGAGTCCGAGGCCCTGTCGGATGCCCAGATCGCGGCGATGTCGCCCGCACAACGCCGGGACTTGATCCAACGACTGGAACGTCCTGTTGACGACGTATTCCCACCGGCCCTCGCGCGGCGGATGCGGCGCAACCGGCTCACCTTGATGGTGGGCGGTGCCATTGCGCTGCTTCCATGGATGGTTTACCTCGCCCTCACCCTGCCCGACAACTACGTCGCCCACAACTGGCCGGCCACCTGGATTGGCTTCGACTGCGTGCTCATCACCTCGATGGTCGCCACAGCGGTGCTGGGCTGGCTGCGCCGAGAGTTGGTGATACTTCCGGCATTCACCACCGGCGTGCTGTTGATCTGTGACGCGTGGTTCGACATCATGACCGCGCAGCCACGCCAGGTCTGGCTGTCGGTGGCGACCGCGGCCTTGATCAACATCCCGCTCGCGGCGATCATGATCATCGGCGCGGTCCGAATCCTCCGGTTGACGGCGACGCGCCTGTGGTTTCTCGACCCGGCGACGCCGGCGTGGCGCCTGCCGCTGCTGCCCTGACCGCGGCCTCGCGCCCCGAGCAGGGTTGGGACGCCTGACACCCGGGCGCGGTAACCTCATTCTCACAGCGCACACAAGTGAGAACGAGGAGGCTGCATGGCCGGCGAGGATGAATCCGAACCGACGACCCGGGATGCCCGCTTCATCAAGACCGCAGTCGAGATCCTCCGCGAGACGGGGCGCACGGACTTCACCGTGCAGGAGGTCGTGGCACGCTCCAAGACCTCGCTGCGCGCCTTTTATCAGCACTTCAGCAGCAAGGATGAGCTGCTGATCGCCCTGCTCGAGCGGACGATGGCGCAGTCGACGCAGGCCTGGCGCGCGGAGACTGCGGGGCTGGCCAGCACCGCGGCCATCAAACTGATCATCGACCGGATCAGCGCGAAGCCCGAATCAAGCACCCAGGGCAGCCTCAACCGCGCGATGAATCTCTACAACCAGCACCTTTCCGAGACCCGGCCCCACGACTACGCCCGCGTCCTGTCCCCCCTGCACGACCTGCTGCGCGATGTCATTCAGCGCGGTGTCACTGAAGGCGTCTTTCGGCCGAATCTCGATGTCGGACCCGCCGCCGCAATCGTCATGCAAACCACTTTGGGCGCCCTGCGCCTGCACTGGCTGGGAGCCGAATTGACCGGTGCGCCAATCGATGCCGGGCACCTGTACGACTTCTGCGTGCGCGCGCTCGGCGCCGACGAGAGCGTCCAACCCGAAACCCCGACGCTGGCCGAGTTGTTCAACCAGATCGGCATGCGGCCGGGCTCTCGCAACGGCGAATTCGCCATGACGATCCCGGTCAGCCCGCAGGTGATCAACACGTCCGGCGCGCTGCAGGGCGGCTTGATCGCGACGCTGATCGATGTCGCCGGCGGCCAGTTCGGCCTGGATTATCTGCAGGACGGCACCACAATGACGACCGCCGACATGAACATCCGCTACCTGCGACCGATCCGGCAGGGCACGGCGTACGCGGTGCCCCGGATGCTGCGTGGTGGACGGCGCGCGCTGGTGATGCAGGTCGATGTGCTCAGTGACGACGACGGCGACGAGGGGCTGCTCGCCTCGGCGACGGTGAACTTCGCAGTGATCAACGGCGCAACCCCGAAGTTGCCCGACTGGCCGTCCGGCTGACGCACTTTTCGGCGCGCCTCACTCAGTGGTAACGTCATTACCACCACGTGAGAATCACGAACTATCAGCTCAGCCCAGCCTCTCAGGAGATCGCCATGCCGTCTCGCGAACTTTCCTTTCCCGTCTTCGACGCCGACAACCACATGTACGAGCCCGAGGAAGCACTCACCAAGTACCTTCCGGAGAACCGCAAACGCGTCATCGACTACGTCGAGGTCCGCGGCCGTAAGAAGATCGTGGTCCGCGGCCACATCAGCGAATACATTCCCAACCCGACCTTCGAGGTCGTCGCCAAGCCGGGCGCGCAGGAGGACTACTTCCGCAACGGCGCCCAGGGCAAGAGCTACCGCGAGATCCTGGGCGAGCCGATGAAGGCCATCCCCGCGTTCCGCGAGCCGGCGGCCCGCCTGGAGGTGATGGACGAACTCGGCATCGACTACGCCCTGATGTTCCCGACGCTGGCCAGCCTGGTCGAAGAGCGGATGAAGGACGACCCGGAGATGACCCACGACGTCATCCATGCGCTCAACGAGTGGATGCACGAGCAGTGGTCGTTCAACCACAAGGACCGCATCTTCGCCACCCCGGTGATCACGCTGCCGATCGTCGATCGCGCGCTCGAAGAGCTCGAGTGGTGTCTGGAGCGCGGTGCCCGGACCGTGCTGGTCCGCCCGGCGCCGGTGCCCGGATTCAAGGGCAGCCGGTCCTTCGGCCTCGAGGAGTTCGACCCGTTCTGGCAGGCCTGCATCAAGGCCGACATCCCGGTGTCGATGCACGCCTCCGACAGTGGCTACTCGGAGTTCGCCAACGTCTGGGAACCGGGCGACGAGTTCCTGCCGTTCAAGCCGACCCCCTTCCGCAGCTTCGCGATGGGCCACCGCCCGATCCTCGACGCCATGGGCGCGCTGGTGTGCCACGGCGCGCTGTCGCGCAATCCGGAGCTGCGGATCCTGTCGATCGAGAACGGTGCGGACTGGGTGCCGGACCTGTTCAAAGGCCTCAAAGGGGTCTACAAGAAGATGCCGCAGGCCTTTAGCGAGGATCCGGTGGAGGCGTTCAAGCGGTGCGTCTACATCACCCCGTTCTGGGAGGACCGATTCGCCGAGATCGTCAACATGGTCGGCACCGATCGGGTGCTGTTCGGATCCGACTGGCCGCACCCGGAGGGTCTGAAGGACCCGATCAGCTTCGTCGACGAGCTCACCGGCTTCAGCGAAGAGGACGTCGCCAAGATCATGGGCGGCAACCTGATGAAGCTGATGAAGGTCGCCACGCCGGTTTCGGCCTGATTCACCAGTCGCCGTAATAGGTTCGCGAACATGGAGCGGCGCACCCTGGACGCGGTCATCTACGAACGCGACCCACCGATCGCACGGATCATCCTGAATCGGGCCGACAAGGCCAACACCAAGGATGCGACGTTGGTTCAGGAGGTCGACGCCTGCCTGCACGAGGCCGACCGGGACCGCGAGATCAAGGTCGTAATCCTCAAGGCCAACGGCAATGGCTTCTGCGGCGGCCACGTCGCGCGCTGGGGACCGGACGAAAACCCGTACCCCGATTTCGGTGACTCGTTCGAGGACCTTTATAAGGGCACCGCCGACCTGTTCTTGTGGCCGACGTTGTACCTCTGGGAGTTTCCGAAGCCGACAATCTCGCAGATCCACGGCTACTGCATGGGCGGCGGGATCTACCTCGGTCTGCTGACCGACTTCTGCGTGGCATCCGACGACGCGTATTTCCAGATGCCGTTGGCGCAGAGCCTCGGTGAGCCCGGCGGCCACACCATGATCGAGCCGTGGCTGCTGATGAATTGGCATCGCACCATGGATTGGTTGCTGCTGGCGCCCACGCTGTCGGCGGCCGAGGCGCTGGAGTGGGGTCTACTCAACAAGGTGGTCCCCCGCGAACAGCTAGAGGACACCGTCGAGGAGATGGCCCGGCGGATCGCTCAGGTCCCGCTGACCACGTCGATGGCGGTCAAGAACAGCGTCAAACGCGCCTACGAATTGATGGGCATGCGGGTGCACCTTCAGGTCAGCCATATCCTCACGAACATGGTTGGTGCGGCGTCCGACGTGCAGGAGCGCCGCGCCCAGCTCATGCAATCCGGTTTGAAGCCAAGGGATTTCATCGACCGCGACGAGGGCGAGCCCGCGAAGGACTAGCGGCTGCGCTCACCGGGCAGCGCCCGCCCGGCGGCGTGCCGGGCGGCGACGTAGCCGAACACCATCGAGCTGGCGATGCTGGCGCCGGCACCCGGATAGGTACGGCCCATCACGGTCGCGGTGGTGTTCCCGGTGGCGTACAGGCCGTCGATCACCTGATCGTTCTCGTCGAGGACCTGCGCGTGCTCGTTGGTGATGACGCCGCCGCACGTCCCCACGTCGGCGGGTAGCACCCTGGTCGCGTAGAACGGGGCCCGGTCCAGCGGACCGACCGCGGCGTTCGGCCGGTATCCCGGATCGCCGAGGCAATCGTTGTAGGCCGACTGCCCTCGACCGAAATCGGGGTCGAGACCCTTGGCCGCAAACTCGTTGAAACGCTGCACGGTGTGCGCCAATTCGTCTGCGGGAAGCTCGGTTTGACGGGCCAGGTCCTCGATGGTATCGGCGCGCTTGACCGCGCCCGACTCGATCAACTCGGCCGGCAGCTGCTGGTTGCGCTTGAGCGGGTTGGCGCTGGTGACATAGCGACGCACGTATCCATCGTCGAAGATCATCCAGCACGGCACCGCCTTGTTGGCGTACATCGCCTTGCCGACCTCTACGTAGGAGTTCGACTCGTTGCAGAAGCGACGGCCGGTCGAGTCGACGTAGATGGCGCCGGGCCGCTGCCGGCCCGAACCCAGCGACGCGGCGACCGTGCCACCGTTGGCGATGAAAACCGAAGGCAGCCACCATGCTTCGTCCAGCAGGTCGGTCTTCGCGCCCAGCCGCATCGCGGTCTGCAGTACCTCCCCGGTGTCTCCGGCGTTGGCAATCGACCACTTGGCCTCGTTCGGCTGATCGCCGCTGTATTGTTTTCGCATTTCGGCGTTGTGTCCGAATCCACCGGCGGCCAACAGGACTCCCCGGCGGGCCTCGACATTCATCGTCGTGCCGTCGTGAGTGATGCGCGCACCGACCACCCGGCCGTCTTCGACGATCAGGTCGTCGAGAGCGGCGTTGATCCACAGCGGTGGCCGCCCGTCGCTGAGATCCATCAATGCCTTGAGCATCTGCCCGATCAGCGAGGCTCCGTTGGTCAGGATCTGACGCCGGCGCACCCGGCCCGCGACGGTGCGCAGAAACACCTTGGTTGCCACCGCGAAAGCCTTTGGCGCACGGTTGAAATATTGCACCGACCGCAGTTCGTTGGTCAGCACCGAGTAGCCATAGTTCTTGGCCAATGCCGGTTGCACCTTGTCATGCCACGGGCCCAACTCGGCCGCGTCGAATGGGATGCCTTCCACGGCCCGGCCGGCCGCGTTGCCGCCCTTGTGATTCGGGTAGTAGTCGCTCCAGCCGTCACAGCGGATCAGCTTCACGCCCCGGCGGATCAGGAAGTTGATCATCTCGTAGCCTGCGGTCAGGAACATCTCGCGGCGCTCGGGTGATGACGCCGCACCGATGTCGCCCACCACGTCGGCCAGGTAGGCCAGCCCGTCCTCGTGTGAATCGGCGATGCCGTCGGCCCGCATCAGCGGGTTGTCCGGCAGCCAGACGATGCCACCGGACAGGCCCGTCGAACCACCCACCAACGCTTGCTTTTCCACGATCAGCGGCTCGAGCCCGTTGTCGAGTGCGGCCAGGCCGGCGACCATGCCGCCGCCGCCGCTGCCGGCGATCAACAGGTCGACCGAACGGTCCCAGTGCGTGGTCATGGCGCCTCCGAGGTGAAACCGAGATCGGCGATTGGCACGTCGATAGTGGTGTTCGTCTTTTGAATCGCCGGGACCAGCGTGTCGTAGGGCAGACCAGCGAGGAAACCGTCGACGACGCGTTCGAAGTTCGAAATCAACCCTTCGATCTGGTTCGACAACCGCATGTAGTCGAAGCTTTTGGAGTGCAACCCTTTTTGCTGCCTCGGCAAATTGGAGAAGTCTTGGGCAGGGATCGGCGGCCAGCTCGGATCGTCCGGCGCCAACGGCTCCGGCGGGGTGGGCTTGCCGGCGGAGGCGTCGTCGGGCATGCGGGTCAACGACCAGATCTCGAAGAGCGTCTCTTCCGGGCCGAGCGGGCGGATCCGGTACGACGACGCGCTGCTGTAAGTGGGCAGGATGAAGTGGTGCGGGAAGGCGAATCCGATCGCATCGGTAATGCCGCGGCGGATCAGGTCGTTCAGGTCGGGCATCGCACTCCCCCGCGCCCGATGCCACTTCACCACCGCGTCGTTCAGCGCGCCGCGCCACGCGGCGAGCGCCTCAGCCGGATCCGACGGCAACGCAAGAGTCCGCATGCCTTCGGCGATCCGAATGTCGTTCTCATGCGTCATACCGCCCATGCCGTCGCCCAGCGTCCGCATGAAGTACAGGCTGCTGGCGACGACGGGGTGCACCGCCTCCGACGCACCCCCGGTCGCCGCCGACGGCAGCAGCTGCGGATGCGTCTGCGGGACGTGATAGCCCTCCATGAATGCCGCCGTCGCCAGCTTCCAGTTCACCGGCAGCCGACAGGACTGCCACCACTCGACACGCAGGGATTCGACCTGCCAGGCGTCGTAGGTCGAGGCGAACGGTTCCATCCAGTCACGCAGCGGCGGCGCATCGTCGTCGAGATTGATCCAGGCGCAGCCGCCCCACAGTTCACATTTGACGTCGACGAGTTGCAGATCGTCGGCGACCATGTTGTCGTCGGCGAACGCCTCGGGGCGCAGCACGAAGGTGTTGCGTCCATCGATTCCCCAACACCAGCCGTGGAACGGGCAGACGAACGTGCGGCGGGCCCCAGCAAGAGATCCGTTGCCCTCCACCAGCTTTACTCCGCGATGGCGGCACGCGTTGTGATAGGCCCGCACGGTGTCGGCGTCGACCCGTACCACGATGACCGACTGATCGAGGATCTCGTATTCGACGAAGTCACCGGCCTTCGGAATCTCTTCCAGCCGGCACGCCATCTGCCACACCCGTGGCCAGAAGAGCTCGGCCTCGGCCGCGTAGAAGTCGGGATCGTAGTAGCGCTGCTTGGGAATCCGGCTCGGATCCTCGACCGCCAGCGGCACCGGAAGCGGAGCCCAGTTCACGTCAGTTCGCCCGTTCATGATGTCCTCGTCAACTCATAGGATCCGGGACGCCCGCCCCTGCCAGTACCGTTCACGGATCAGCCGTTTGTACAGCTTGCCGTTCGGGTCGCGCGGAAGGATGTCGAATTCGATTGTGCGCGGGCATTTGTAGCCCGCCAGGTGAGTTCGGCAATATTCGATGAGCTCGGCTTCCAGCTCCGGCCCGCCGGCAATTCCGTCGGCCGGCTGCACGACCCCCTTGACCTCTTCGCCGAATTCGTCGTTGGGTACGCCGAACACCGCGGCATCGACCAGCTTGGGATGCATGGTCAGCAGGTTCTCGACTTCCTGCGGGTAGATGTTGACCCCGCCGGAAACGATCATGAACGTCGACCGGTCGGTTAGGTACAGATAGCCGTCCTCGTCGACATAGCCCATGTCTCCCAACGAACGCCAGCCCCGATCGTTGGATACCGACGCGGTTTTGGCCGGATCTTTGAAGTACTCGAACGCCGGACCGCCCTCGAAGAACAGCTCACCGGTCTGTCCAACCGCAACTTCTTCACCGTCATCGCCGACGACATGGACCGGTGACATCGGGCGGCCGACCGAACCCGGGTGAGCCAGCCACTCGTCCGGGCCGATCGTCGTGCCCGCGAATCCCTCTGTTCCGCCGTAGTATTCGTGAAGGATCGGGCCGAACCACTCCATCATCCGCTGCTTGACGTCGACCGGGCACGGGGCCGCCGCGTGGATGACGCACTGCAGGCTCGACACGTCATAGCGTCGGCGCACCGCCTCGGGCAACTTGAGCATGCGCACGAACATCGTCGGCACGAACTGGGCATGAGTGACACGGTGCGTCTCGATTAGGCGCAGCACGTCCTCGGCGTCGAACTTGGGCATCATGATGGCCGCCGCGCCAACGCGATTGACCGCCATCGTGTAGTTGATACCGGCCGCGTGGTACATCGGTGCCGGCGACAGGTACACGCTGTCGGCGTTCATGCCGTACTTGTGAATCAACGCCAATTCAAGCACCGACTGCGCCCAGGAGCCGTTGCCGTCGGTCGGCAGCAGGCGGCGCACCGCCTTCGGTCGGCCAGTGGTGCCCGACGAGTACAACATCTCCGAGCCGTCCGACGAGCGGCGGCGGGTCACCGGCCACCGCCACGGCATCGTCGTAGGACCGCCAGCCCGGCACGCTGCCGCCGACCGCGAAGCCTGCCCGACCGGCGCCGCCCACCCACGCCGCGAGCTCGCTCATCGACGCGTCGACAAACACGGCTTTGGCGCCGGAATCGTCGAGAACGTAAGCGACTTCGTCCGGGGTGAAGTGAATGTTCACCGCCGTGTAGTAGAGCCCGGAAAGCTGGCAGCCCCAGGTGATCTCGAAGAACTCCGGCCGGTTGGGCAGCACCAGGGCCACCCCGTCGCCGGGGCGCAGCCCGGCACCGTGCAGGGCCGCGGCAACCCGCTGACTTCGCGCGTACAGCTCGCCGAACGAGACCGTATCGCCATCAGACATGATCAGCGCCGGTGACTCTGCGGCGCTGATCGCGTGATCGGCGATGTTCACGACTATCCCGCGGACGCGCCGTCGCTCGACGCGGCAGCGGCCGCCTGTCGCCGGGCGTGCTCGGACGGCAGCACCTTGTCCTTGAACACAGTCTGAATCAGCTGCTGCACATCCTTGCTGATCGAGGCCAGCGCGACGAGGTCGTTGGAGCTCTGCCAGTGCACCCGCATGCCCATCAGCTCCCAGGCCCGCTTGAGGTTGGCCTTGGTGAGCATCAGCGTCGTCAACGGAGCCTGGGCGATGTGGCGGGCGATCGCGTCGACGCGCTCGTCCAGGTCTTCCCGCTTGACCACCTCGTTGACCAGGCCGACCTCCAGCGCCTTCTTGGCGTCGATCACCTCGGCGGTGAACAGGTAGTAGGCCGCGCGGCGCCAGTTCATGAACACCCAAGGCTCGATTGAACATTCACCGGACGGCATGCCGAATCCCTGCAGCGGCGGGTAGGAGAAGTAGGCGTCCTCGGAGGCGATGACGATGTCGGTGGTCAGGCCCATGTGGGTGCCACCGCCCACGCAGTAGCCGTGCACCTGCGCGATGGTGGGCTTGGAGAACTCCCACAGATTCAGTGTCGGCTTGACGAAGAGATCCGATTGCGCCTTCCACGGGTGGCCGGTCACCATGGCGTTCTCCACGAAGGACGGGTAGTCCACCGCGTTGTTGCCGATCGCGTGACCGGAGCAGAAGCCCTTCCCGTTGGCCTTGAGCACCAGGACCTTGATGTCGTAGTCACGGTCGGCGTCGAGCAACGCGGCGTCGACTTCCTCGGCCAGCTTCTGGTCCTGCGCGTTGGCCTTCTCCGGCCAGTTCAAGGTGATCTTCGCGATCGGACCATCCTTCTGGTAGATGATGCGCTCGCGAGTTTCGTTAAGGTCCATATACTTTTACCCTTCCTGAGTGATGACGCCGATTTCTGCGCCGATGTCGTAGGTCGTGCCGATCTCGCCGGTCCATTGCACGGTGCCGGATGCCCCGGCTTCGATTTCCTGTTCCACCTTCTCGGTCGCGATCACGAAGATCGGTGTGCCCTCGTCGACGTGCTCGCCGGCGGCAACGAGTAAATCGGTCAACTCGGCCTCGGAGACCGCGACGGACACCCGCGGGATCCGAATGGTGAAGTCAGCCACGCGCTCCCGCCCTCTCGAGGGTTCGTTGTACGGCGGCGACGATTCGCTGCGGCGACGGATAGACCTGCGCTTCGAGTGCTGCCGCGGCGGGATTGGGGATGAACCTGGCGGCGACCCGCTCAACGGGCGCCTCCAGCTCGCCGAACAGTTCGGACTGCAAGATCGCGGCGACCTCCGCCCCGGGCCCCGCGAATTGCACTGCGTCGTGGACGATCACGGCCCGGCGGGTCCGGCGCACGGATTCGACGATGGTGTCGACGTCGAGCGGAACCAGCGTCCGCAGGTCGACGACCTCCGCGCTGACGCCCTGGCCGGCCAGGATTTCCGCCGCGGTCAGCGCATCGTGCACGGGGCGGCCGTAACTGATCAATGTCACGTCGTTGCCGGGCCGCTTGATGTCGGCCTGGCCCAACGGAATCCGGAAGCCCGGGTCGACCGGTACCGGTCCCTTCTTACTCTGCAACCGCACCGTTTCGACGAACAGGCACGGGTCTTCGTCGAAGATCGCCGAGGCCAGCAGGCCTTTGCCGTCCCGCGGCGTGGAGGGCACGATCACCTTCATGCCCGGGATGTGCATGAACCACGCTTCGAGGCTCTGCGAATGCGTTGCGCCGGTGGCCAATCCCGCATAGACCTGGGTGCGGATGGTGATCGGTGCGGTCGTACGCCCAGCCGTCATGAACCGCAGCTTGGCGGCGTTGTTGATCAATTGGTCGGCGGCGATTCCGATGAAGTCCATGATCATGATCTCCGCGACCGGCAGCATCCCGTCGATCGCCGCACCGATGGCGGCGCCGACGATCGCGGCCTCCGAGATCGGGGTGTCGAGCACCCGGTCGTGGCCGTACTTGGTGGACAGTCCCGCGGTCGGACCGGACGCTCCGGGGTCAGCGATGTCCTCACCGAGCAGGAACACCCGGTCGTCGGCCTGCAGGGCCTGATCCAGCGCGAGGTTCAGCGCCTCACGCATCGTCATCTCGTTGTCTTCCATGCCTTTAGACCGGGTACTTGATCGGGGACGCGTACACGTCACGGTCGAGTTCGTCGACCGTGGGCGACTCGGCGTTCATCACGGTCTGCAGCGCCGCTTCCACCGTCGCCAGCGCGTCGCTCTCGATGCCGTCCAGTTCGGCCTCGCTGCAGACCTCTGTCTCGGCAAGGTGTGCGCGGAACTTGGGCACCGGGTCGGCCTCCATGGCCGCGGCCAGCTGTTCGGCGGGGATATAGGGCATGCGGTCACCGAAGTAGTGGCCGCGGAAGCGAAATGTCACGCATTCGATGAAGGTGGGACCGGCCCCGCTGCGAGCCCGCTGGATCG
This sequence comes from uncultured Actinomycetota bacterium, assembly GCA_963836555.1. Classification (GTDB taxonomy): domain Bacteria; phylum Actinomycetota; class Actinomycetes; order Mycobacteriales; family Mycobacteriaceae; genus Mycobacterium. The sequence continues at coordinate 44,286 of CAWIKT010000003.1, forward strand.
CGTCGTCGAGAACGGCTTTGACCGCCAGTGGGTCGTTGCCGTCGACACGCACCCCCGGCATGCCGTACCCGGCCGCACGGTCGGCGACGTGTTCGATCTTCATCGTGTCGACGGTGGGCGTCATCTCGGCATACAGGTTGTTCTGGCACACGAACACCATCGGAAGGTCCCACAGCGCAGCCATATTCGCGGCTTCGTGGAAGGAGCCGGTATTGGTCGCGCCGTCACCGAAGCTGACCACCGTCACCCGATCCAGGCCTTTGCGTTTGGCCGACATCGCCAGACCGACCGCCACCGGCGGCCCAGCCCCGACGATCCCCGTCGACAACATCACGCCGTTCTCGGGTTTGGCAATGTGCATGGTGCCGCCCTTGCCACGACTGGCTCCGGTCGTGCGTCCCATCATTTCGCCGTAGATCTCTTCGAGCGGAACGCCTTTTCCGATCAGGTCGTGCAGGCCGCGGTAGGTGGTGACCAGTTGGTCGTCGGCGCGCAGCGCGACACCCATGGCGGCGGCGATCGCCTCTTGACCGCGCGACGGCCAGTACACGCACATGAACTCTCCGGTACCAATGCCTTTGGAAAGCCGGTCGTCGGCGGCCTTCATCAGGACCATCAGCTCATAGATGCCCCGCTGGACATCCGCAGTCTCGACCACGGGAGTCACTTTGTGTAAGAGCCGATCTCCCGGTAGACCTTCGGAATCGGGGGCGTCTCCATGTTCAGCAACTCGAGTGAGGACATCTTGCCGCTGGCGCCCAACTCGCCCAGCTTCGCGACCACGCCGTCGAGGTCGTCGCAGTCGAGTTCGTAGATCGCGATGAACGGGCCGGTGCCGTCGCTCGGTGCGAAACGACGCGCCGAGACGATCCCGTCCACCGAGCAGATCTCAGCCAGATGCGTGTCGTTGTACCACTGGTGGTACTCGGCTTCGCGGTCGGCCGTCACCGGCATGGTCTCCAGGTAGATGATGCCCTTAGCCACTACGCCACTCCTCCTCATTGGCACCGTTCATGCGGTGCGGGTTCAGGTCGCCGGCGCTCGCCATTGCGCGAGTTCTCCATTTCGCTTGCGTTGTCTAGCTTCCCGACCACGGCTTCACCTTGAGGAAGCCGCCGCCATCGACACGGAGTTGCTGGCCGGTGACGTAGCGGGCGGCGTCCGAGGCCAAGAACAGCACCGCCTCGCTGATGTCTTCGGGTTCGACGTAGGGAATCGGCATCGCCTGCACGAGCGGGAAGATCGGCTCGGCGTCCTCGCGGGTCGGATTTGGCAGGTCGGGTCGGAACGCCCGGTACATCGGTGCGCTGTGCAGCATGTCGGTGTTGACGTTGGTCGGGTGCACCGCGTTCATCCGAATGGGGAACGGCGCCAGCGCCCGTGCGAAGTCGTTGACGTAGTGCGCGGCAGCGATTTTCGCGAAAGCGTAGCCCGCGCCCCCAGGGCCACCGTCGATGCCCGTGGTGTTCATCGTCGACATGAAGGCGGCGTTGGAGCCGATCACGATGATCGAGGCGCCGGACTCCAGGTGCTTGAGGCTCGAGTGCACCAGGTTGAGCACCCCGCCCAGGTCGACGTCGACGGCATCGGCGAACGCCTGCGGCGGCAGACCCGCCGTGAGCGGGCAGATACCGGCGTTGGCGACCACGATGTCGAGATGACCGAGTTCGGCGACGCCGCGGTCGACGGCCGCCGAAAGCGCCGCGCGATCGCGAACGTCAGCGATCTCGGTGTAAACGCGCTGCCCTTCCTTCTCGACGAGGCGAGCGGTTTCGTCGAGGTCTTCCGGCCGGGCGAGCGGATACTCGTTGGTCTCGATGTCTTCGCAGAGGTCCACCGCGATGATGTCGGCGCCTTCGGCGGCCAGCGTCCGCGCATGCGAGCGGCCCTGACCACGCGCGGCCCCACTGATGACCGCGACCTTACCCGTCACCCTGCCCATAGCCGATTCCCTCTCATCCGCTCAACAACGCGACCTACGTTGGCGCTCAAGCTATTCGGTACAGAAACCGCAAGCCGGACGCGCGTTGGACTCATCGCTTCTCTTCCACACCACAGCGTCACCGCAGGACAGACCGAGGAATGCCTATAGTATCTAAACTACCTAAAATAGGAAAGACACCAAAACGGCGGAACGGGACTGGCGGGCTCACCGGCGTCCGAGTCGTCGAGTTGGCTTCGCGGACGTAGGCGCCCGCCGCCGGTATCGCATTGGCGGACTGGCGCGCAGACGTCACGGGATGGAGAGCGTCGTGGGCGGTGATCCCAGCCAGGCGCTGGTAGTCGAGAGTTTTACCCGGCAAACGGCGCATGCTGATACCGACTTCATCCCGGCTCAGCAATAGCGGCGAGCGAAGCATCGCACTAGATTTCAAGAGTGCGGCCGGCCAGGATTTTCGGGCAGCCGTTGGCCGCGCCGACGTGCTACTCACCCACTGGTTGCCCCGCGGCGCTAGCGGGCCCGTTGGACGGTCGAGGACATCCGCGCGTTCGACCCCGAACCCGGGCCGATGCCAGCCCGCGTGGTGTGCGCGTCAGGTCAGGCGTTCACCTCAGAAGGGATAGGGATCCACATCCAAAATGGGAGGCGGCTCGAAATTCACAAAGCCTAGGGGGTCAAAAGTAGTAATGTCACCCGCCGGGGTCGTGAGATCGGTGTTGATGGAGTCAGTTGTCAAAAAATTGCTGAAATCACCGAAGTATTGCGAATTGTGGTCGATAAAACTAAAACCCTCTTCCGACGTTCCCCCAGGCTGAGGGCCACCCATTGTTTCCACCGTCACGGGCAGACTGAAATGTGGCGTCATCACGCCAGTGGTTTCATCGACCGTATCGTAGTAATTCGTGGTGGTGGTGAAAGTCTCAGATGTCGTGCCGAGGTAAATGGTAAAGGTGCTGACGTCCTGGCCGCCATACATGTCAATGTCGTCGGCTTGGGCGGTGGCTGCGAACCCGGCGGCGGCGCAGGTCGCGGCGGCGGCCCCCAGGCCGGCCGTCAAGCCTCGGCGAATGGTTGTGTGCTTCATTGGAGACTCCAATCCTGGTGAATGGATGCTGGACGCGGCCCCACAATAATGTGAGATGCCCGCAATTATTAACCCGCACGTGAATTTGCTTAGGTGGCCCGCACCGACGTGGTAAGAAAATGCTAAGCGTTGGCCTAATGGATTGTCAACGATGTCTTAGGAATTCTGAGGCTGTATTAGACATGCGTGGGCCGCAATGAGTAGACCGACGGCTAAAATTAATTAACTAGTTAAATACCCGACAAGGTGCCGGATCCGCCGGCATTCAGCATCCTGTACGCCGCACGGCCGAGTGCTTGACAACCGGTCAATCAAGAGCGTCGCGGGTCATCGCGTCCCGCTTTCGGAACGGCACTCGCGCCGATAGTCGGGTTCAGATGCAGCCGACAGTGCCGCTCGAGCTCCGCTTCGAGCGGGGCGACATCGCCACGGCCAAGGGCAGCGGTGCAATCCTGTAGCCTGCCCTCGAAATACCGGTCTGCTAGTTGGTGTAAAGGGGATGTCATGACTTCCGGCGTCGAGCAGTTGGAATTCCAAGCCGAGGCGCGCCAGCTTTGGACTTGATGGTCCACTCGGTCTACTCCAACAAGGACTCGTTCCTGCGCGAGTTGATCTCCAATGCCTCTGACGCGCTGGACAAGCTGCGCATCGAGGCGTTTCGGAACAAGGACCTGGATGTCGACACCTCGGATCTGCACGTGGAGATCGAGGTGGACCGCGATGCCCGCACGCTGACGATCCGCGACAACGGCATCGGCATGACCCGAGCCGAGGTGGTCGACCTGATCGGCACCCTGGCCAAGTCCGGGACCGCCGAGCTACGTCAGCAGCTGCGGGACGCCCAGAACAAGAAAGACTCGGCAGTCTCCGAAGAGCTGATCGGTCAGTTCGGCATCGGTTTCTACTCGACCTTCATGGTGGCCGACAAGGTCGAGCTGCTTACCCATAAGGCCGGCGACAGCGAGGCCATCAAGTGGGAGTCCAGCGGCGACGGCACCTACACGATCGCCGGAGTGGAGAACGCACCGCAGGGAACGTCGGTCACCCTGCACCTCAAACCGGCTGACGCCGAGGACGCGCTGCACGACTACACCTCGGAGTGGAAGCTGCGCACGCTGGTCAAGAAGTACTCCGACTTCATCGCCTGGCCGATCCGGATGGAGATCGAGAAGCGCTCTGAACAGGACGGTGAAGAGACCGTCACCACAGAGGTCGAGACCCTCAACTCGGGCAAGGCGCTGTGGGCGCGACCCAAGGACGAAGTCTCCGACGAGGAGTACAAGGAGTTCTACAAGCACATCGCGCATGCCTGGGACGAGCCGCTCGAGGTCATCTCGATGAAGGCCGAGGGTACGTTCGAATACCAAGCGCTGCTGTTCATTCCGTCGCGCGCGCCGCTGGACCTGTACGAGCCCGACGCCGCCATCGGTGTGCAGTTGTACGTCAAGCGTGTCTTCATCATGGGTGACTGCGACCAGCTGATGCCTCGATACCTGCGCTTCGTCAAAGGTGTCGTCGATGCACAGGACCTGTCGCTCAACGTGTCTCGCGAGATCCTGCAACAAGATCGGCAGATCAATGCGATCCGGCGCCGCCTGACCAAGAAGGTCTTGTCGACCATCAAGGAGTTGCAGACCGAACGGCCCGACGACTACCGCACCTTCTGGGGCGAGTTCGGCAAGGTCCTGAAAGAGGGACTGATGCGCGACTTCGACAACCAGGAGACGCTGCTCGAGGTCTGCTCGTTCGCCTCGACTCACAGCGAAGACGAGCTCACCACGCTCGCCGACTACGTCTCCCGAATGAAAGAGGGCCAGCGGCAGATCTTTTACGCCACCGGCGAATCGCCGCAGCAGATCCTGAACACCCCGCACCTCGAGGCCTTCAAAGCGAAGGGCTACGAGGTGCTGCTGCTCTCCGACACGGTCGACGAGATCTGGCTGGGATCGGTGACCGAGTTCGACGACAAACCGCTGCAGTCGATTGCCATGGGCGATGTGGATCTCGACACCGAGGAAGAGAAGACCGCGCACGAGGCCGAGCGCAAAGAGCAGGAAGAGAATTTCGCCGACCTGCTGGCCTGGCTGACCGAGACGCTGAGCGAACACGTCAAGGAAGTGCGGTTGTCCACTCGCCTGACCGATTCACCGGCCTGCCTGATCACCGACGCGTTCGGCATCACCCCGTCGCTGGCCCGCATCTATCGGGCTACCGGCCAGGACGTCCCGGTGGGCAAGCGAACGCTGGAGCTCAACCCGACGCATCCGCTGATCACCGGGCTGCAGCAGGCACACAAAGACCGCGGCGACGACCCGGCCAACGGCGAGACGGCGGAGTTGCTCTACGGCGCAGCACTTCTGGCCGAAGGCAACGCTCCGGAGGATCCGGCCCGGTTCGCCGAACTGCTGGCCAACCGATTGACCCGTACGGTCTAGCGCTCGGCTCTGCCGTGCTTGACCTGATTGAAAGGCACGCCACGGTCGGCGGCGTACTCGCGCGGGAAGTTCAGCACCCGCTCGCCGATCACGTTGCGGGCCAACTCGCTGGTGCCGCCGCCGATGCACACCGTTTGGCGGGACAGGTAGCGAAGTCCGGCCTCCAGGCCCTCCCCCTCGACGCCGACGACGCCGGCGGTTCCGGTGATGGCCAGCCCCGCGTCCATCTCCAAAGTGACTGTCTCAGCGTGGAATAGCCGCAGCAGCGTACCGGCGGCGGGCGGCAGCGAACCGTCGTTCACGCTGCGAAAGACGTGCGCGCCCAACTGGTCGCTGACCGCGCGGTGCACCAGCGCCCGCCCCGCGATCTGACGCATCCGCTCGTTGTCGGACTGTCCGGTCTTGGCAAGCAGTCGCACGTAGTTCACCGGGGTGGAGCGGCCGCCCTCACTGCCGCTGCCGCTGGCGAATTCCGAGCCCATGCCGACCGCGCGGCGCTCGTGGTAGAGCTGACGCGACGCCACCGACCACCCGTCGTTGACCTCGCCGACCACCGCATCGTCACCGACGTCGACGTTGTCGAGGAACTCCTCGCAGAACTCCGTCGAGCCGTTGAGCTGAGTGATGCGCCGCAACGTGATTCCGGGATGCTTGATCGGGATCAGGAACATGGTCAGGCCGTCGTGCTTAGGCACGTCCCAGTTGGTGCGGGCCAGACACAGGCCGTAGTCGGCGCCAAAGGCACTGGTGCTCCACGTCTTTGCGCCGTTGAGCACCCAGTGGTCGCCGACGCGCTCGGCACGGGTGAGCACACCCGCGAGGTCAGAGCCGCCGCTGGGCTCGGAGAGCAGCTGGACCAGAATCTCTTCGCCCCGCAATGCGGCGCCGATGTGCTGGCGCTTCTGTTCCTCGCTTGCGGTGTCGAGCAACGTCGCGCAGCAGATGGTGAACGTCGGCGTGTTGAGGATCAGCGGCATCTCGTAGCTGAGGCTCTCGTCGTTGAACGCCTTCTGGTACTCGTAATCCAGGCCGAGCCCGCCGTATTCGCGGGGAAAGCAGATGCCCGCGAATCCGCCTCCGTGGAGCCGCTTTTGGAGTTCACGGGCGCGCTGCCAGCAGCGCTCCTCGTCGCGATGGGCGGCCGGTGGGTGCGCCGGATCGATCGGCGGCATGTTCTCGGCCAACCAGGCGCGGGCGCGGGCGCGGAACTCGTCGACGGTCTCCGCGTCGGTCACTGTGCCGGCGATCTCGGTCATCAGGCGGACCTCGGCTGCTGCTCTGCCGCCTCCTGCAGCGCGTACACCCGCAGGTTGTGCTCCTCGGGTGTGCCGAACATGGAGCGGTACAAGGCCGCTCGGCGCAGGTACACATGCAGGTCGTGTTCCCACGTGACGCCGATTCCGCCGTGCATCTGCACGCAGGCCTGGATGATCTCGGTGGCCATCTCCCCGACGTAAGACTTGGCGATGCTGGCCGACAACGACGCATCGGGCGCACGGGTCGAAATGGCCGTCACCGCCGCCCCGGTCGTGGCCCGGCACGCCTCCAGCCACATCTTCATGTCGGCGAAGCGATGTTTCAGCGCCTGGTAGGACGCCAGCGGGCGACCGAAGCTGTGCCGGTCCAGCGCCCACGCCACGGTGAAGTCGAAGACGGTCTGCAAGATGCCGACCACTTCGGCGCACTGCAGCACCTGTGCGATCTGGCCCTGCCGGTCGATCAGGTCGGCCGGGCTGTCGAGCACCGCGGCGTGGTCGACCTCGACGCCGTCGAATTGCACACGGGCGTATTGCTTGACCATGTCGATCGACTGCTGCGGCTCGATGCGCACGCCCGGCGCGTCGGCGGGGACCAGGAACTGGCGGACGCCGTCGTCGGTGCGGGCGACCACGAGCAGCAAGCCGGATTGCGCACCGGCTTCCACGCGGTCCTTGACGCCGTCGATGCGATACCCGGAGTCGTTGGCTGTGGCGGTGACCGAGGGCTGATGCGGCGCCCAGCCCTGCCCGGGCTCGTACACCGCCCACGACGCGATCGTCTCGCCCGCGATCAGCGACTCGATCGTCTCGGCGTGTGCTTGCGGCTCGGCCGATTCCACCAGCGCTGCGAGCACGGTGCTGACCGGATACAGCGGGCCGGGAGCCACGGTTTTTCCGAGTTGTTCGGCGACCATCGCCAGATCGGCGAACCCGTCCCCGGAAACGCTGCCGCCGCCGAGTTCTTCGGGAACCAGCAGCGCGGTCCAGCCCAGTTCGGCGGCTCGTTGCCACCAGTTCGCCTCGAACGCGACGCCCTGAGAGTGCAACTCGCGCACCCGACTCAGCGGAACCTCTTTTTGCAGAAATGCTTGGGTGGTGGAGGCGAAGAGTATCTTTTCGGGGGAATCGACGGCAGTCATGATGTTGGCGAAGACCTTCCTGGCCGTGCGTCCCAGTCGCTGGTCGCTGGTGACCCGATGGTAGCAATGAGCAATACCGTAAGAGATACCGGAGTTCAATCGATAATGACGTTGAGGAGCCGCGCTCACCATGGCTGAGGTCGACGGAGGATCGTCGGACGCCGCCCAGGCGAAGCTGGATGCGATCGCTCTGGCCGAGCAGGCCGAGGCCGAGGCGGCTGAGGCTGACGCCCTCGCAGCGGCCGCCCGCGCGCGGGCTCGGGCCATCAAGTTGCGGCGCGAGGCGGAGGCCGAACGCGCGACCCAGGCCGACGCTGACGACAACGTGGCCACGCCCGATGTGGGCGCGACGGCGACCGACATCAAAGCCGAGGACGTCGAGTCGCAGACACCCGAGTCGACCGGTTCGGCAGAATCCGAAGCCGATGGCCGGCGGCGGCACGTGCCCAGGGCGTCGCTGGCGCTGACCATCGCCGCGGTCGTTGCGATCGTCGGACTCCTCGGGGCGAGCGGCTGGATGGCCTGGCGGCACTACCAGGTCGGGCAGGACCGTCAGCAGGCCGCCGGCTACGTCGCCGCTGCCCGCCAAGGTGTCGTCAACCTGACGTCGCTCGACTTCAACAAAGCCAAAGAAGGTGTGCAGCGCGTGCTGGACAGCGCCACCGGTGAGTTCAAGGACGACTTCCAAAGGCGGGCAGCAGATTTCGAGTCGGTGGTGAAGGACTCCAAGGCGGTGACCGAAGGATCCGTCGCGATGACCGCGCTCGAGTCGATGAACAAGGACTCCGCGGTCGTCCTGGTGCTGGCCAACGAGCGGGTGACCAACATCGCCGGCGCCAAAGACCAGCCGCGGACCTTTCGGTTCCGGGTGAGTGTGGTGCACGACGGTGCCCAGCTGAAATTGTCGAAAGTGGAGTTCGTGCTGTGAGCGACGACGCAGTAGCCGACGTCGAGCCAACCGAAGGCGTCGAGATCGACAAGTCGGCCGAAAGCATCAACGACTCGGAAACCACCGAGACGTCCGACGAGACAAGCACGGGCGTAGTGCGGCGTCAGCGCACCGGCATCCCGCTCCTCCCGCTGGTCTTGGTGTTGGCGCTACTGGCCGCCGGTGGCCTGGCGGGATGGCTGTTCTTCGCGAAATATCGTCCCGACCAGCAGACCGACAACGCGGTCGGGCAAAGCGTCGTCAACGCCGCGAGGGACGGCACGGTTGCCCTGCTGTCGTACAAGCCCGACACCCTCGACCAAGATTTCGCCACGGCGAAATCACACCTCAGCGGCGACTTCCTGAACTACTACAGCGACTTCACCAAGCAGGTCGTGACGCCGGCCGCGAAATCCAAAGGCGTCACGACCACCGCGCAGGTGGTCGGCGCGGCCGTCTCCGACCTACACCCGGATTCGGCCGAGGTGCTGGTCTTCGTCAACCAGGCCACCGCCAGCAAGGAGCGGCCGGATCCGTCGATGGCCGCCAGCGCCGTGAAAGTGTCGTTGAACAAGGTGAACGGCCGATGGCTGATCACCAAGTTCGATCCGCTCTAGTAGGCCGCTAGACGGCGAACGACCGCCGCAGCGTCTGGGCGTGCAGCGCGGTGTTCTCCTGCGAGACCACCCAATCCGGCACCGCGGAGTCAAAGCCGTGGAACGTCGCGGCGACGACGTGCAACTCGGTGTGCACGTAGGCGTGCAGCAACCGGTTCGCGTAGTCGATGGCCTCGTCGCGGCACGGGTCGATCTCGGCGCAGCTGATGAACGCCGGCGGCAGACCTTCGAGGTTGGCCCGATGCGCCGGAACGTGTTGGGCGGTCGCCGCGCCGTGTCCGAGGTAGTGACCCCAGGCCCGACTCACCGCGGGCCCGTTGAGACCAGGGGTCTGCTGGAATTCCCGGCGCGACGGCGTCGCATCCGAGTCCAGCATCGGCTGGTGTAACACCTGGGCCAGGATCGCCGGGCCTTCCACGTCGAAGGTGCGCTGGGCCAGAGCCGCAATCAGCGCGGCGCCCGCGTCGCGGCCCATCAGCACGACCCGGTCGCCGTCGGCGTCGAGAGCGGCGCTGTTCTCGACCGCATAGCGAAACGCCGTCTCCACGTCGTCGAGCGCCGCCGGGCACGGGTGCTCGGGCGCCAACCGATAGTCGACCGACACCACCAGGCAGCTCGCGTCGCGGGCCAGCTGCACGCAGTGCGCATGGTCGGTGTCGAGATTGCCGGTGACGAAGCCGCCGCCGTGGGCGTAGACGGCCAGCGGCGCCGCCGGCGTGGCCGGGCCGCGGTACAGGCGAAGGCCGAGTCGCCCCCCGGGGCCGTCGATGGCGAGGTCCTCGATCCGGACATCGGTGGTGTCAACGGTGGCGGCGCGCTCGGCGGCCAACTCATCGGCCTTCTGCCGCTCGACCGGCAGCGACTCGGTCCGGAATTCGACCAGGTCCAGGCCGGCCGCCACGTCACGCAACGCCGGGTCGATGCGGCCCAAGCCCCGAGGGCGCGCGCGATCGGTATCAGTTGTCATGCTGTCGTCCTTCGGCGTCGTCAGGTCACCCTATTCAAGCCGTCGTGGAGGGACGCTCTCCGGGCAGTGCCTTGACGGTTGAGGGCAAGCCGTACAACGCGGTGGCGTTGCCGCGCATGATCCGCTCCCGCTGCGCCGCCGGGAATCGGTTGATCGCGTAGGTCGGGGCGTCATAGCTCCAGTGCGGATAATCCGTCGAGAACATCAGGTTGTCGCCCAAGTCCATCATCTCGACGTACTCGCGGAACTGTTTGACGTCGACGTCTTCCAGCGGCTGGGTGGTGAACCTGACGTGTTCACGGACGTACTCCGAGGGCCGGCGGCGCACGTGCGGCAGGTCGCCGCGCCGCAGCTCCCAGATCCGGTCCATCCGCGACATCACCGGCATCGCCCACGTGAAGCCACCCTCGACGAACACCACTCGAAGGTCGGGGTGCCGGTCGAATGCGCCGTCGAACACCAGGCTCATCAGATGCGACACGTAGAGCAGCGGCCAGGACGCGAAGAAGTCATGCCAGTGCGCCGGGTTGCCGACCGGGAAGATCGGAATCAACTCGAACGGCGTCTGCCCCATCAGGTGGGTGGCCACCGGCAGCCCATTGGCTGACGCGGCCGCGTAGAGCGGGTCGAAATGCGGGTTGCCGAACGGGATTCCGCGCGTCTGCGGCGTCATCAACACCTGCGCCATGTACGGATGCCCCGCCCAGCGCTGGATTTCGCGCGCCGCCAGATCGGGTGCCTGCGCGGTAACACTGATCGATCCACGCCAGCGGCCGTGGGTGTTGTTGCGATCCAGCCAGACATCGGCTAGCCAGTCGTTGTAGGTGGCCTTGAGCACGTGTTCGGCCTGCGGCAGCTGGGCGTCGCACATCGGCTCCAGGGTGGCGATGCCGACTCCGGCGTCGACGAGCAGCTGTTTGGCGGCGTAGTCGGGATCGGTGCCGGCGAAGCCACCCCCGGGCGGTGCCGCGTCGACCCGCATCGACATCGTCTTGTAGGAGTCAGGCGTGTCGTAGAAGTGCGGGAGTGGAGTGACCGCGTTGCCGGTAGGCCAAATCTTGTCCACCCACTCCGATGGCGCATACGACTTGAGGACGTCGGTTGAGACCGGCATCGGATGGACGTCGGTGTCGACGATCGCGACCGCGATCTCGTCGTGCTCGGTGTGCTCGGCGTGCGATTCGGCCCGGTCAACGATTGTCATCGGTCAGTCCTTTCCGCTGCTGCGGTGAGGCCGTACAGTTCGGCCGCGTTCCGCCACAGCACGTTGTCGCGTTGCGCAGTGTCCAGTCCGCCGGCGGCGTCCTCGGCCGAGCAGGTGGACCAGTGCGGGTAGCCGGACCCGTACATCAGCAGGCCGGCCTTCCCGGAGAACTCCATCCAGCGCTGTGTCTGGCCGAGATCCATTGGGCCGTCAAACGATGACGTGCAGAATCGGACGTGGTCGGGTAGGTAGTCGCTGGGGTAACGGTCGACCCACGGCGTCTGGTCGCGCATTGACAACCAAAACGTGTCGAGGCGCCACATCAGCGGGGTCAGAATGTCGTAGCCACCGTCGGCGAACACGAACCGCAGACCGGCGTGCCGCCCGAATGTGCCCTCGACGATGAGCGTTGCCAGGTGGACGAAGTAATTCAACGGCATGAAGGCTGCGTAGCCGGGGTACGTGCCGGCGTGACCGGCGAAGGTGGGCGCGTAGTCGACGCCGTTGCCGCCGTTGATGTGCACGGCCACCGGCAGCCTGTGCGCCGCAGCGGCTTCCCAGATCGGCTCGAACACCGGCTTGCCGTAGGGCTCCCGGGACTGCAGGGGGACGCCCACTTGCACGAGCTTGGGATGTCCGGCAAGACGTTCGATCTCCGCGACGGCACCCTTGGGGTCTTCCGGGTTGACCCGGATGGTGCCGCGGAAGCGATCCGTCGTGTCCGGCTCCAACCAACGGTCCAGCAGCCAGTCGTTGACCGCGGCGCAGATTCGGCTGTTGAGCAGATAGTCGGCAATGTTGCCGCGCGTCAGTGGATTCAACACGGCATAGTCGGCGCCAGCCTCGTCGAACAAGTGCCGGGCGACGGTTTCGGGATCTGATCCAGGATAGTGCTCGCCGTGCAGGTCCTCGCGATAGTTGCCGCCCGGCGCCTGGTACCACTGCTGCTCGACGTCCGGGATCGACCGCAATTTGTGGGCGGCCGGGAGATAACGCCGGATTTCGGCGTTGTAGCGGAAGTGCGGTTGCACATTCGTGTCGATGATCATGCGGTCAAGAACACCTTCCCGTCGGCGACATCGACGTCGTAGGTGCGCACCCGTCGTTTGGGGTCAGCGAGATTGCGTCCCGTGGTGATGTCGAATTCCCAGTTGTGCCAGGGGCATCGGACGATCTGGCCGTCTTTGACCCGCCGAATCCCACCGGGCTCGTCAGGCGCCGACTCGTTGGTCCCGCCGAGCAGTCCCTCGCAGAGCGGGGCGCCCTCGTGCGAGCAGTAGTTGACGATCGCGTGCAACGAACCGGCCACGTTGTACACCCCGACGCCGAATTTGCCGACCTCGACGAGCTTCATCGCGCCCGGCGGCAAGTCGTCGAGCGAACACACGAGTCGACGTTCAGCCACAGTTAATACTGTCCCCGTTACGGTAACCGCCACAAGCCATTGGGCTTCGTTGCTATTTATATTATGATAGCGAAAATCCCGGTCACGAAGGAGCGGCAATGACGCTGCGCACCGAACACTCCGATGTTGGTGATCAGCCGGTCGTCCTCGACACCACCGGCGAAACCAGCCCCTACCCCTACTTCGAGTACATGCGGCGCACAGATCCGGTGTTCCACGGCACGTTCATGGATCACGACATGATGCCGCCGGAGCTGAAGCCGGACGACGAGTGGGTGCTCTACGGTTACGACGGCGTCTTCCAGGCATTCCGCGACGAAAAGGCCTTCACCTCCGCCGCCTACGACAAGACGATCGGCCTGGTGATGGGCCACACCATCCTCGCAATGGAGGGCAAAGAGCACCACGACCACCGCAGCCTGGTGGCCAAGGCCTTCCGGGCCACCGCGCTCGAGCGCTGGGAGCCCTCCGTCATCGGACCGGTCTGTAATCGGCTGGTCGACGAGATCAAAGCCAACGGCCACGCCGACCTGGTCAAGGCGCTGACGTTCGAATTCCCCACCCGGATCATCTCCGAACTCCTCGGGCTGCCCCGAGAAGATCTCGACATGTTCCGCCGGCTGTCGCTCGGCCTCATCTCCATTCAAACCGACATCGAGGCGGGCTTGCTCGCGGCCGCGGAGTTGCACACCTACTTCTCCGACCAGGTCGAGCAGCGCCGCAGGAAGCCGACCAACGACATCATCGGCGACCTGTGCACCGCCGAGATCGACGGCGAGAAACTCGACGACGAGGCGATCATCGCCTTCCTGCGGCTGCTGCTGCCCGCCGGACTGGAGACAACGTACCGGTCGTCGGGCAACCTGCTGTATCTGCTGCTGACCCATCCCGAGCAGCTGGCGATGGTCCAGCGCGACCGTTCGCTGATACCGGCTGCGATGGAAGAGGGGCTGCGGGTGGAGACCCCGCTGACCATGGTCATGCGCACCACGACCCGAGACGTCGAGATCAGCGGCACGACAATTCCCGCCAACGCGCAGGTCGACCTGTGCATGGGATCCGCCAACCGAGACGAGAGTCGCTGGCCGAACCCCAACACGTTCGACATTCTCCGGCCGCGCCAGGCGCACATCGCGTTCGCCGGCGGCATCCACATGTGCCTGGGAATGCATCTGGCTCGCTTGGAAACCCGCGTGATGCTCGACAGCCTGCTGGACCGCGTGGAGAACCTCAAGCTCGAACCGGACGACGACACCCGGATCGTCGGTGTCACGTTCCGCTCGCCCAACAGCCTGCCCGTGACCTTCACGCCGGTCGCATGAAAAGTCGTGCCGCGATCCTGCACGACGTTGGCGGACCTTGGTCTGTCGAAGAATTCGAACTCGACCCTCCGAAGGCCGGCGAAGTCCTGGTGAAGATGGCCGCCGCCGGCCTCTGCCACTCCGACGACCACATCCTCAAGGGCGACATGTCCGCACCCAACGAGGTCATGAAGTCGATGGGTCTCCCGACCATGTTTCCAATGATCGGTGGGCACGAAGGATCGGGCATCGTACAAGAGGTCGGTCCGGGTGTCACCGACTACGCGCCGGGTGATCACGTGGTGATGTCGTTCGTCGCAGCGTGCGGCCAATGCCGTTGGTGCGCAACCGGAGCCGAGTACATCTGCGATGCCGGAATCGGCACCATGATCCCGGGCATGCCCACCGACGGCACGTTCCGTCACCACACGTCCGACGGCCGGGACCTGGGCCATCTCGCCAAGGTCGGGACGTTCGCCGAACACACTGTGGCATCGACGAATTCGCTGGTGAAGGTCGAGCAGCATCTGCCGCTGACGCCAATCGCACTCCTGTCATGCGCGATCCCGACCGGCTACGGCTCGGTGTCCAACCGCTCGAATATGCGTGCCGGCGACACGGTAGTGGTGATCGGCGTCGGTGGCATCGGCACGGCCGCGATCCAGAGTGCCCGGATCAATGGTGCCGCGCAGATCGTTGCCGTCGATCCTGTTGAATTCAAACAGAAGTCGGCATTGCGCTTCGGCGCGACGCACACCGCCGCGTCGGCAGAAGAGGCGATGGACCTGGTGCGAGGCTTGACCTATGGGGTGATGGCCGACGCCGTCGTGGTCTCACCGTCGTTGATGAGCCGCGAAGACGTCCGCGACGGCGTGGCCCTGACCCGCAAGGGTGGCACCTGCGTGCTCACCGGAATGACGTCGCAGCTGACCCAGTCGGTGAAGATCAACTTGCAGGACTTCATTCTGATGAACAAGACGCTGGCCGGCACCATCTTCGGTTCGTGCAACATGAAATCCGACATCGCTCAGCTGGCCAAGCTCTACCAGAGCGGGCAACTAATGCTCGACGAGATGATCACGAGGCGCTACCGGCTCGATGAGATCAACGAAGCCTACGCCGACCTGCTGAATGGTGAAATCGTCCGTGGGATCATCGATTTCGGAGTGGCCTGACCTACGCTCACCGGCTCTGGTCCTCGTTCACGGCGGCGAGCACTCAGCGGACTGCTGGGAACTCACCGTAGACGAACTGCACCGGTTGGCACCGGAATTGCCGGTGCTGGCCGTCGACATGCCCGGGCACGGCGCGACACCCGGAGATCTGACCACGGTCAGCATCGCCGACTGTGTGCGCTCGGCGGTCGCACAGATCGAGAACGCCGGGCTGCACGAGGTGATCGTGGTCGGGCATTCGCTGGCCGGCCTGACGGTGCCGGGCATGGTGACCGCGCTGGGGTCGCCGCGAGTGCGGGAAATGATCCTGGCCGCCGCTTGCCTACCCGCGCAAGGCAGGGCGATTGTCGACACGCTGGTCGGGCCGCTGGCCTGGTACGTGCGCCGGGCGGTGCGCCTACGACGGCCCCCTTCGGTTACCCCGGATCTGCTGAGCCGCTTGATCTTTTGTAACGGGATGACTCTTGCGCAGCGCCGCTTCACGTTGTCACGGATGCACGCCGAAGCGGCCACGCTCATCACCGAGCCGGTTGACCGCAGCGATCTGCCTGACGCTGTTCCACGGACCTGGATTCTGACCCTGCGTGATCACGCGCTCTTTCGGCGCACCCAATTGCGCAGCATCGATGCCCTGGGCGGCGTGCAGACGCTGATCCCCATCGATACCTGCCACGACCTGATGATCAGCGAGCCAGCGCTGCTCGCGGAGCTCCTGCTCGAGCGGTGTCGGTTGTACTCATGAGCCGGTTGTACTCGTGAGCCGGTTGTACTCGTGAGCCGGTTGTACTCCTAGACCGGCTAGCTTTCGGGCCGGCGCGACGGCCGGCCTGTCGGCCCCCGCGGCGACTGCCCCAACCCTCAAATCACTTGTGCCACTTTGGTTTCATCTGCGAATAGCTTCCTGCACATGTCAGTCCGAGTTGCTATAATTCGAACATGTGTTCGAGTTATCGTGAGGAGATCGTCGAGGTTCTCGATGCGCTTGAGGCCGGCTACAAGCGCGCCCTGGATCTGACCTCCGACGTGCTCACGACGCCCGAGCGCTTGTCGGTGCTGGAGCGGTGGGAAAGGTTCCGCCGTTGGCAGCCCGCCGTTGAGCACGCGTTGATCAACGAGCTAGCCCACGAGGAGCCCGCTGTGTTGGGCGGCAAGCCGGCGGCGGTGTTGGCCGATCGGTTGCGGATCAGCCGGGCCGAGGCCTCCCGGCGCGTGCACGAGGCCGCCGACCTCGGACAGCGCCGCGCGCTCAACGGCGAGCCGCTGGCGCCGGTCTTGGAGGCCACGGCGGCCGCGCAGCGCAACGGCGAGTTGGGTGCTGGCCACGTCGCGGTGATCCGCAGTTTCTGGCAGCGGCTGCCCGACTTCGTTGACATCGAGGCCCGCGCCAAGGCCGAGGCGCAGTTGGCCCGGTTGAGCCAGGAGCATCGCCCTGATGAGTTGGCCAAATTGGCCGACAAACTCCTCGACTGCCTCAACCCCGACGGCGACTTCACTGATGTCGATCGGGCCAAACGGCGCGGCATCACCATCGGCCGCCAAGACATCGACGGCATGAGCCCGATCAACGGATGGCTGACCCCCGAGGCCCGGGCCACCTGGGATGCGGTACTGGCCAAGTTGGCCGCCCCCGGGGTGTGCAACCCCGCCGACGAGACTCCCTGCACCGGCGGCACCCCGTCACAGGCCGCCATTCAGGGCGACACCCGCAGCCATGGACAACGCAACCACGACGCCCTCCTCGCCGCCGCCCGCGCCCTCCTCGCCTCCGGGGAACTCGGCCAACACAACGGACTGCCGACCAGCATTATCGTCACCACCACCCTGCAAGAGTTGGAGAACGGCGCCGGCCGCGGACTCACCGCTGGCGGCACCCTGCTGCCGATGTCGGATGTCATCCGCCTGGGCTCGCACGCCCATCACTATCTGGCGATCTTCCACAATGGCAAAGCCCTGGCGCTGTATCACACCAAGCGGCTGGCCTCTCCGGCACAGCGAATTGTGTTGTTCGCCAGGGATCGTGGCTGCACTTTCCCGGGCTGCACGCTGCCCGCCTACCTGTGCGAAGTCCACCACTGCAACCGCTACGCGGACAACCCCGTCACCGACGTCAACGACATGACCCTCGGCTGCGGACCCAATCATCAACTGGCCGAACAAGGTTGGATGACCAGAAGGAACGCGCGCGGCGAAACCGAGTGGATCCCGCCACCACACCTCGACCACGGCCAACCGAGGGTCAACACCTTTCACCACCCTGAAAAGCTCCTGTGCGCGGAGGACGACGAAGACGTGCCCTGACGGGGCTCAGCGCAACGAATACCGGACCGGCAGGTGTTTGAGTCCCCCGACGAACGTGGTCGCCACGAACTCTGGATCACCGTTCAGTTCAATCGATTTCAGCCTTGGCACCAGCTCGGCGAAGAAACTGCTGACCTCCATGCGCGCCAGCGCCGCCCCCAAACAGAAGTGGACGCCGTAGCCGAAAGCCAGATGTTTGTTGGGGTCGCGGCCCACATCGAAGCGGAACGGGTCGGCGAAGACTTCCTCGTCCCGGTTGCCCGACACGTAGGACAGGAGGAGCGAATCCCCCGCTGCGATCGGGACACCGCGCACCTCGGTGTCCTCGGCCGCGGTCCGCATGAATTCCTTGACCGGCGTGGTCCATCGAATCATTTCCTCGGTGGCCAAGGGCATCAGGTCGAGATTGTCGCGCAGCCGGTGCAACTGGTCGGGATTGTCGACCAGGGCGTGCAGTCCGCCGGAGATTGTCGCGCTGGTGGTGTCGTGACCGGCCGTGGCGACGATCAGGTAGTACGACACGGTCTCGATGTCCGACAGCGGCTCGCCGTCGATGCGGGCGTTGGCAATAGCCGACGCCAAGTCTTCCGTCGGGTGCTCACGACGAGATGCGGTGACGCCGTTGAAGTAACCGAACATGTCCATCAGCGCGGGCAGTTGATCTTCGTTGTTGCTGCCACGCTTGAATTCACTGTCGTCGCTTCCGAACAGCTCCTGGGTGAGCTTGAGCATTCGCGAGAAGTCGGATTCGGGTATGCCCAGCAGCGACATGATCACGTACAGCGGGTAATTGACCGCCACCTCTTGCACGAAGTCGCATTCGGGCCCGACCGCAAGCATCTTGTCGACGTAGGTCTTCGCCAGCTCGTCGACACGGATTTTCATCGCCCGCATTGCCTTTGGCCGGAACCAGTCCGCGCCGATCGCCCGCACCACGCGATGCTGCGGATCGTCGAGGTGGATGAGCGTTCGGACCCCCGCGGCGGCCTGCAGCTCGTCGCCTTCGGTCGTGGTCAGCACCGGTCGCGGCCAGTTGGTGAACAACACGTTGTTGCGCTCGATAGCCATGATGTCGGCGTGCTTCGTGATCGCCCAGAACGGCGCGTAGTTCGGCACCTCGACCCGGGACACCGGGGCATTCACCCGCAAATGCGCCAGGGCCGCATGCAGTTTCGCCTCGTCGGTGTAGGCCTGTGGGTCGGCGAAAACCTCGGAGGCGTCATCCATCGTCGGTGTGCTCATCGGCAGCTCCTCATTGACGCAACTCGTTCAGCACCGCTTTGACGGTGTCTGTGGAAAGGGTGCGGGGAAACGACGGCATCACGCGATCGATCACGCCATCGCAGCGGTCCTTGAGCGCGGTGGCGAGCTTGTCGATCGTCGCGACCACGGCGAAGGTGTTCAGGATGTCGTCGTCGATCAGCGTCGCCATCGCGTCCCATTCGCCCTGCCGCGACAGCCGGTGCAGTTCGTCGGCGACGTCACCCCAGCCGTGCAACTCGAGGACTTTGCGGTACGCCGGTGTCGACCCGTAGAAGGCGATCTGCTTGCGGACGCCGGCCGAGCCCGCGGTCATTTCGTCCTCGTCGTTGCCGGTCACCACGAACACCGGACACGCCACCTGGAACGCATTGCGATCACGCCCGGAGCGCGCCAACCCGCGCTGCACGGCCGGCATCGTGACGTCGTGCAGGTACCGCCGGGTCGTGAACGCATGGGCCAGCAGGCCGTCGGCGACCTCGCCGCACATGTCGGTCATCGACTCGCCGACGGCGGCGATGAAGATCTTGGGCGTCGAGAATGGTTGCGGCTCAGGCGTGAACATCGGCGTCATCAACTTGTGGGTGTAAAACTCACCCTCGAAACACAATCGGGTGCCTTCGTTCCACGCCGACCAGATCGCATGCAGCGCAAGCACAAACTCGCGCATTCGTGCGACCGGATGGCTCCACGGCATGCTGAACCGCTTCTCGATGTGCGGCTTGATCTGGGTGCCGAGACCCAGGATGAACCGGCCCTTCGAGTAGGTCTGCAAGTCCCAGCCGACGTTCGCGACGGTCATCGGGTTACGCGCGAACGCCACCGCAATGCTGGTGCCGATCTCGAGTCGCGAGGTGTGTTCTGCCGCAAGCAGCAACGGGAAGAACGGATCGTGGTTGATCTCGCCGGTCCAGGCGGCGTCGTACCCCAGGTCTTCGAGTTCGCGTGCCAACTCGGGTACCCGCGCCAGGTCGGTGAAGATTCCGCCGTCGATCTTCAGGCGGGCCGGCTGCGAAGCGCTCACCTGCGCACACTCCACCGCTGTTCGGAGCGTGCCAACGTCATACTCGTGAAGCTACAGTAAGCAATTCGGTAGGGTCAATGAAGCCACCTGATGGGTCCCGCCTCTCGCCGTCCGCCTCCCGCAGACGCTACAGTAAGCACTTCAGTAGCTGGTCGCCGACAAAGGACGTGCCGATGACAAAACTCCCCGACTGGGAGGAAACGCTCGACGACCTGTCGCGGCGCCGCGAGCGCACCCGGGCGATGGGCGGTCCGGAGCGGCTCGCCAAACACCATGGCAAGGGCAAACTCGATGCGCGCCAGCGCATCGAGCACCTGCTCGACCCGGGTTCGTTTCGTGAGATCGGCACGATGGTCGGCGGCGAGACGGCCGCCGACGGGATCGTCGTCGGTTCCGGTCTCATCCACGGTTCGCCGGTGATGCTCGGCGCGGAGGATTTCACCACGCTGGCGGGCAGCATCGGACCCGGCGGCAATTCCAAGCGATACCGCATCGCAGAACTGGCGGTGCGCGACAAGATTCCGCTGGTGATGCTGCTGGAGGGGGCGGGCTTCCGGCCGACCGGCGGCCATTACGGGCGCTCCCCGACCGATCTGCTCGCTCAGGCGCAGTGCTCGGGCCGGGTGCCGACCGTGGCCGCGGTGCTGGGTCCGTCGGCCGGACACGGTGCGCTGGTCGCGCCGGTGTGCGACTTCCGGATCATGAGCAATCAGGGTGCAATCTTCACGGCCGGCCCGCCCGTCGTCAAAGAGTCGACCGGCGAGGACATTTCGAAGGAAGAGCTCGGTGGTCCCGGCGTTGCGTTGCCGAGCGGGGTGATCCACAACGTCGGTGAGGACGACGAGTCGGTGCTCGACGACATCCGTCGCTATCTGTCCTATTTTCCGTCCAGCGCATGGTCATATCCGTCGCAGCTACCGGATGACGAGCAAACCGCGTCACGACAGACCCCGGAACTGGTCGAGATCGTCTCGCGGGACAACCGCCGGATCTACGACATGCGGTCGGTGCTCGACGTGATCTTCGACCGGCCGGACTGGTTCGAAGTGCAACCCCGGTTCGGCAAGGCGATCATTTGCGCACTGGCCCATCTCGGCGGACACCCGGTCGCGGTGGTCGCCAACCAGCCCCAGGTGCTGGCCGGCTCCATCGACGCCGACGCCGCCGACAAGGCAGCGCATTTCATCACGGTGGCCGACTCGTTCCATCTACCGATCATCTTCCTTGCCGACAATCCGGGCATGTTGCCCGGCAGCCGGTCCGAGCGCAGCGGCGTGCTGCGCTCCGGCGGCCGAATGTTCGTGGCGCAGACCGTCGCGACCACCGTCAAGCTGCACGTCACGCTTCGCAAGGCCTACGGTTTCGGCTCAATGGTCATGTCGCTGTTGAGTTTTGACGGCCAGGGTGCAACCTTCGCCTACCCCGGCGCCACGATGGGCGCGATGAGCGCGGCGGCGTTGAGCAAGGCGTCGCACGCGGGCGAGGACCTGACCGCCAGGCTGCGCGATGCGGAGTTACAGGCCTCCTACCGCTCCGCCGAGCACATGGGTTTCGACGAGCTGATCGATCCACGCGAAACACGAGACGCGTTGCTGGCCGCTCTCAAGCGGGGTTTGTCGAGCCGTCAGGTCGCACCCGAACCGGTAGCGCGGACGGCCATCATGCCGTGACTACATCCATTCCCAAAGAACCTCAGTAGATGTAATTTTCGGCGCTGGCCCGAACGGTCACATCGCTGATGTTGATGCCCCACGGCTGGTCGATGACGTGGATGACCGCGTCGGTCAGATCATCGGGGTTGATCAGCCAATAGCCGATGGAGTCAACGTCGAGTTGCTCGGGCTGCAGCGCGCCGTTCTGCGCGTTGACCGCGTTCTCGAAGAACAGCGGCGCCTTGTGCCCGAGGATGCCGGTGACGGCCAGTTGGTTGACGACGCCGCCGGCCAGCTGTGTGCCCAGGACACCGGTCGGCTTGAGGTTGGTCACCTTGATCTTGCCTTGGGCCTCCACCCGCAACGACTCCGACAGTGCGTCGACCGCGGCCTTGGTCGCGCTGTAGACGCCGGAGCCTTCGGTGCCGGCGTTGCCGTAGATCGACGAGATGTTGACAACCTGACCGCGGCCCTGCGCGATCATCGTGTCGTAGACGGCGGCGATTCCGTTGACGACGCCCTTGATGTTGATGTCAATTGCCTTGTGCCACTTCTCCCATGCGGCTTCGTGGTCGGAGAAGTAGGCCAGCGGCATCACCCCGGCGTTGTTCACGATCACATCGATGCGACCGTAGGTGTCGACGGCGTGCTGTGCCGCCGCCCGCATCTGGGCCATGTCCGCGACGTCCGCCACCTGGGTGGTGCCGTCGTGGCCGGCGGCGCGGATGCCGTCGAACACCTCATTGAGGGCATCGACGCTGACGTCCACGCCGACCACCTTCGCGCCACCCGCGCCGCTCTTTTCCGAGATCAGCTTGCCGAAGCCGCTGGCGGCACCCGTGACGATGATGACCTTGTCCTGCAGATACGTCGACATAGATCAGTCCTACCTGTTCGCCCGGTACGCCGTGACGATTGGCTCGAGTTCGTCGGGGGTGGCGCCGTGCATGATCACCGCGTCGGCGCCGTAGTCGAATTCCTTGCGGATCCGCTCGACGCACTGCTGCGCCGACCCGGTCGCGGACGGCTCCAGCCAGTCGTCGGGAATCAGCGTTGCGATGTGCTCGATCTGCTCGGCCGTGGCCTTGTGATCGATGCCGCCGGCTATCGACGTCACCACCGAGTCGGCCCGGAACCGTTCCAGGACAGCGGGATCCCAGTTGTTAGTCCGTACCAGCAGGTCACCGTAGCCCTGCAGATAGGTGGCCAGCCGTGCGACCGTCTTCTTCAGCCGCAACTGTTCGGGCAGATGGTCGCCGACCGTCGCGAAGCACGACCACACCCGCACGCTGTCGGGGTCGCGACCGGCCTGCTCCGCGGCATCCTTCACGGTTTTCACGCAGCGCTGCAACGTTTCCGGGGTGAAGTAGGTGTGCAGGATGACGTCGTCGAACACCCGACCGCCCAGCGCCAGCGTATTCGGTCCGAACGCGACCAGTGCCAGTCGGATGTCTTCGGAGAAGTCGGGATCGAGGAAGAGGATGTGGTATTTGCCCATCGGGCCGTCGTGGTTGAAGATCACCTCGCCGTGCCACAGTCGGCGCATCACCTGCGCCCAGTCCTCCATCTGCGCGGTGGTCACGGGCGGGATGCCGAATGCACCGTAGATCGCGGCGATGCCGCGGCCGACGCCGAGAGTGAAGCGGCCGCCGGACAGCCGGTGCATTGTCGTCGCCCAAGATCCGGTGATCAGCGGATGGCGGGTGTTGTGATTGGTTGCGGCGGTAGCGATCTGCATACGGCTGGTCACCGCGCAGGCCGCGCCCACCAACGACGACGCTTCCTTGACGTTCCAGCGTTCGGAGATGAACGCCGTGCCAAAGCCCAACTCCTCGCCGCGACGGGCCTCGGCCATCAACGTGGCCGGGCCCGCACCGCCGGCTCCGGCCAGCAGGTAGTAACCCAGTTCGTCGAGCGTCTTGGTCAACTCCAAACTCCTTGCTTGTAGCCACAATTCCAGACTTCTGTGATCTTCCCGGCGACGACGCGGAAGATCTCCATGCTGCCGACGTCAACATTGGTGCCATCCTTGAGCGTCATCGAAGACTGGTAGACGATGGCGACGTGTTCGCCATCGTCACCTGCTACCACCAGATTCAGGTCGAATCTGATGGCCTCGAACATCGCCCAGTGATCGATGATGCGGTTGACCGCCTCCTGGTGCGTGAGCAATGTCGCCTCACCCACCTCGTGCCGGGTGACCGTGTCGCCGATCAACTCCTCGGCCAGTGCGAACTCGCGCTCATTCCACACCACGAGGTTGTAGAGCTCGACGACCTCGCGGGCTGTGCGGGGTGAGGTGCTCATTCGAACACCTCGGTTGCGTCCAGGTCGTCGATCGCAGCCACCGCCCGTTCGGTTAGCTTCACGCACAAGGCGCGTGAGCGCTCCGGCATAGTGTCCCAGCCGACGAGCGTGATGACGGGCAGAAGCATCAGATAGGCGACCGCAAACCGATAGTGGCGCCACGCCTCGTCGAACGAATAGTCGGTGACACCGTTGTTGACGAGCCAAGCAAGGTACTCCCGCACCAGCTGCTCGTCGTGTCCGCGACGCACCTCGGTGGGCAAGCCTTGGCTGATCAGGTACGCGACGTCGGTCGCACCGGCACCCCGAGATGCGAACTGAAAATCGACAGTCTTCAGCGAGTCTCCGTCGAAGAACATGTTGTCAGCCCTGATATCCCCATGCAGCAACATCGGCCGTACCGTCAAGGCGGCCAGCGCTTTCGGCGCCAGTTCAACGAACCGTTCGGCATACCTTGCCACCGCGGTGGGAACCGCCACCGCGGACCTGTCGCGGTAGACGCGCCAGCCGAGCTCGAAGGCGGGATGCAGGAGTTCGCGGACAATAGGCGAGTCAAGGCTCGGAAACGCATCAAGCGCCGTCGCGTCGGCGGTGGTGACCGACCATGCGTGCATGCCGGCCAGCTGCTCGATGCACAACCGGGCCCGATGCATCGACAGGCCCGCCAAGTGATCAGCGTTGTCCCAGCCCCGCAGATCCTCGAGCACCAGCACGAAATCCCCTGATTCTGCATCGATCCCCGCCGCGTAGACGTGTGGTGTGCTGATCGGGGCGCGGCCCGCGACGTATTGGTAGAACGACAACTCGCGCCGATAACCGCCGAGCATGTCCATCGCCCCCCGCGCCTCGGATTGGGCGGGCAGCTTGACGATGACCGTCGACGGCACGCCGGGTTCGCCCGTCAGGTGAACCCGGTAAAGCAACGAAGAGAATCCGGTGTCTTGTGCAATCTGTTCGACACGAATGGCATTGACGGTCAGATGTTTCGACGAAGCGTGGTCCGCGCGCATGGCCTCGCTGAGCCACCCGGCCGTCACCTCGTCGATTGCGCGGGGGACACGCGTTTCGGCCACTGCCATCATCGCGCTCCTGAAAGATATTTGACGATGAACAACTAACATAGTTGTCGTGGGTTTAAAATGCAACCGTGCCATCCCCTGTACGCGGGCTCACCCAGCCCGAGCGCGTGGAATTGTCGAACCGCCGCCTGCTGCACGCCGCGGCTGAGCTGATCGTGGAAAAGGGGTGGGAAGCGACCACCGCCGCAGAGATCGGGCGCCGCGCGGGGTACAGCCGCGCCATGGTGCACGCCCGGTACGGCAGCAAGGACGCCATCCTCGAAAGTTTCCTCGGGGAGTACGTGAAGCGGCTCAACCCGGACCCCGACCCCAGCACCAGCGGCATGCAGCAGGTCCTCGCGCACTTCGATCGCATACAGGAAATCCTTGGCGAGGATCGCGAACTCCTCCGGGCGATGTTCGTTGCCACTTTCGAAGCTGCGAAGACGACATCGCCTCTGCGCGAACGGGTCCAGACCCAACTCACTAGTGGTGCGGTCAAGGTCGAAGCGGGCCTACGCAACGGTATCGACGATGGCTCGGTCCGATCCGACATCGATATCTCTGCTGCCGTGAAGGACATCACCGCAGCGGTGTTCGGCATCGCGTTTCAGTGGGTCGCCCTACCACAAGCTCATGATCTCGATGACGAGCTGGACTGCGTTCGCTCCCGGATCATTCGGCAGTACGGCTCTACAGCTGCTCGACGTCGCGCAGGAATCGCTCGGTAACTCGCTGCACGCGCCGCGAGAATATGTGGCCGACGTGGCTGCCGTCATACCAGTACAGTTGGCCGCCCCACCGGTCGTGCAGCGCGGTTGTGGGCTCGCGCATCGCCATCCGGTCGTGCCACGCACCGACGATGAGCCGCCGATGTGGCGGAGGCGCGGGGTCGACGGCGAGCGGGTCGATCACCGAGGTCAGCTGGGAGACCACCGGGGATGCCAGCAACTCGCGGAACATATCTCTCGACGAGCCCCAACGTCCCAGGTGTTGGGCGATCATGGCGTTCAGTCCGAGGATAGGGGTGTACAGCCCGACCGCATCGATGTCGCGCTGCAGGTGCGACACCAGTGCGGCCACTGGGGTGCCCATCGAAATCCCCGACACCACAACCGCGCTGGCTTGCGGCCGGACCCATTTGACGACGGCGCGTACCTCCGACACCGCGCGCATCATGCCGGCGACATTGCCGAGCGGGTCCATGTCCGGGTAGGCCGGCCATTCGCGCCGTCGGCAGCCGTGGCCGGGCTGCACCGGCATCGCGACGTTGAACCCCAACTGGTGATGGATCCGTCCGATACGCGTCAGCAGCAGGTCTTCGGTGCCACCCTGGCCGGCGCCGTGCACCCAGATCAGCCATGGCCGGGGGCCATCGGCATGCCGGCACAGGTGCACCACGGCGTCGACCGGGTGGCTCAGCCCTTCGGCCGCCAGCGTCCCCGGCAACGCCGGGTCGTGCTCAAAGGTAAGCCGCTCGAACGACAGCCCGGCGATGCGTTTGCGTTCGATCGTCTTCACCTGCAGCGGCGCCGGATCGGCGTGTGCCTTGTCGATGCCCAGCGCCGACAGTTCATCGGCCGCCTCCCGGCACTCATCCGGTGACCGGATCCCTTTCGGCGCCCCACCCAGCAACGAAAAACCCGACAGCACAAGCTCGTCCAGCATGACTTCGCCGAACTGACGTACACCGCGCGGCGACGCAGGATGCCATCCAGTCGACTCGCTCAGCCCAGCGAATGTGCGCGGAACCAGCAGGCCCAGTTCGCGCGCCGCGGTCAAACCGAGTGTCACCAACGACATGCCGCCCACCTATGTCAACGTGAAACCGGCATAACCGGCGGCCGCAATTTCGTCACAGCGGCGCCGGTATTCCGGGATTCCGCCGGTATAACCCATGTACATCCGTTTCTTGCCGGGCACGTTGCCACCGTTGTACCAGGAGTTGCACGACGGATGGACGAGAACGGTCTGCGCGACCAGCGAGGTGGCGTGGTCGATCCAGTCCTGCTGCGCGGCGGGCAATGCCTCGATGGTGCGAATACCGTTGGCGCGCATATGCGTGATGCAGTCGCAGATCCAGTCCACATGCTGTTCGAGGGCGGCGACGAAGTTGGTGGCCGCGCTAGGACTGCCCGGGCCCTGAATCGTGAACAGGTTCGGGAAGCCGGCGACAGCCAGACCCAGATAGGACAGCGGCCCCTCGGTGGCCCAGAATTCCCCGAGGGACAGCCCGTCGCGTCCACGAATGTCGATGCGGCTCAATGCACCTGTCATTGCGTCGAAGCCGGTGGCATAGACGATTACGTCGAGATCGTATGAACGTTGATCGGTGCGAATACCGGACGGTGTCACGGCGCGGATCGCCCCCTTGCGCAAGTCGACCAGCGCCACGTTGTCGCGGTTGAACGTCTCGTAGTAGCCCTGGTCGATGATCGGCCGCTTACAGGCGAACGGGTGATCGGGCACCAGCGAGGCCGCCGTTTCGGGATCCTTGACGATCCGCGCTACAGCTTCGCCATACAACGTCGCCGCCATCCGGTTGGCCTCGATGTCGAAGAAGATGTCACCCCAATTCAGCGCGCCCAGCACGCCGTCCTCATCGATGGCGCGCAGTTGGTCTTCGCGTGAGGCCGTCTTCAACGGCGGCTTTCCGAGCATCCCGAGCAGCACCGAGAACGCGCTCAGCCGCGCCGCGCCAACCGGGTGGGCGCGTTGGGCCGCCCGGATATCGTCGTAGTGCGCTTTCAGCTCGTCCAGCTCGCCGGGTTCGAACCGCCGCACCCGCCACGGCAGCGTGTAGGCCGGAGAACGCTGAAACACATAGAGCTGTTTGGCTTCTCGAGCAACCACCGGGATGAGCTGGACACCGGTCGAACCGGTCCCGATGACGCCGACCCGCTGTCCGGCAAGGTCGGCACCGTCCTTCGGCCAGCGGCTGGTGCACAACGACGTTCCGGCGAAGGAGGCTCTCCCGGGGAGGTCGGGTTCCAGCGGCGCCGACAGGATTCCGGTCGCGGCGACGACGAGCGGGGCCTTGAAATTCTCACCGGCTTCGGTACGCACTGTCCAGTTCGCCGTTTGCTCGTCGAAGTCCATCCCGACGACCTTGGTGTCGAACTGGATGTCGCGGCGAAGGTCGAGCCGGTCGGCGACGAAATTCAGATATGCCTCCACCTCGGGCTGGGCCGGCATCGTCTCGGTCCAGACCCACTCCTGCTGGATCTCTTCGGAGAAACTGTAGGAGTACTCGATGCTTTCGATGTCGCAGCGTGCGCCGGGGTAGCGGTTGTACAGCCATGTGCCACCGACGTTTTCAGCCATCTCCAGCACCCGGGCCTGAATACCGAGCTCGCGGAGCCGGTGCAGCGTGTACAGGCCGGAGAAGCCGGCACCGATCACCAGCGCATCGAAGCGCGGATCGGTCTCACGCATTGTCACCCGTGATTTGCTGGATGGTCCGGGTCAGGTGCAGCGTCTTGATCCGCCAAGGCCCGTCCCGCTTTTCGTAGGTTTCGTGGTAGTGGCCGGCGCCGTGCAGCTCGTTGCCGTTGGCGAAGACGATCCAATCCTCCATGGCCCATATGCCGGTAGCCGTCTCGGGCGAGGTCAGGGTGATCTCCGGCGTGTGGCAGTGATGCATCGTCGCCGCACCCTCGAGGCTGCCCAGCACCATCGGGACGAACGTGTCGGCACCCTCGACGGGCGGGGCCGTCATCGGATCGGCTCCGCCGGTCGAGACCGCCATGTCCAGCAGGACGACCACGTCGTCGCTGAACACACTGCGCCACCCAACCGCGTCCTTGGCGTCGAGGAAGCGGCAATAACGGGCTTTCAACTGCCGGATCGCTTCGAGCTCATCAGCCACAATCAGATGCCTCCTCGACCTGAAAACAATACTGTAACGTACTTAGTATCGCAGTGACGAGGCCAGGAGGCGCCCGCGTGAAAGTTCCCTTCACCTGGAAAGTCACCGGCTGGTTCATGGTTGGCTGGTCGCCGGAATTCCCGATCGGCGAGACGCGGCCACTGCACTACTTCGGCGAGGACTTGGTGGCCTACCGCGACGGGCAGGGCGAGCTTCATGTGCTGGAGGCCCACTGCAAGCACCTCGGCGCCCATATCGGTCATGGCGGCACGGTGGTCGGCGACTGCGTCCAGTGCCCGTTCCACGGCTGGCGGTGGGGCCCGGACGGCACCAATCGATACATCCCCTATCAACCGGACCGGCCGAACAAGGTTTTGCGGCTGCGGGTCTATCCCGTCCGCGAGCAGCACGACTGTGTGTTCATCTGGCATCAGCCGGAAGGCAAAGAGCCGCAGTGGGAGATGCCGGACATCTTCGGCGAGTTTCCACAATTCGAGACCGATCCGGCCGCCTATTATCGTCCGTACCCGGAGTTCTCTCGACGCGCCGAACGCGAACCCGTTCATCCGCAAATTGTGGCCGAAAATGCCCCCGACAGTGCGCATTTCGAGTACGTGCACCATGCCACGGTGACGCCGCGGGTGCTGGACTGGAAAATCGTCGACCACGAGTGGCAGTTCGTCGCCGGTTGGCCGGACGCCCGCAGCGACAATCCGGACGATCTCGCGTTGCGCTTCCACAGCCACCTGTTCGGGCTGGGTGGAGCGATCAGCGTCTTCGAGGGTGCGCAGAACCACCGGCTGATCTTCACCTGCACGCCGGTCGACGATGAATGCTCCGACCTGTTCTACTCGATCTGGTGGCCACGCCTGCCCGGTGACTCCGCCGAGGTACCACACGGCGAGCTGCGTGACACCATCGAAAAGCATTTCCTGTCAACGGTCTTCGACGATCTACAGATCTGGCGCTACCAGAAGTACGTCGAGAATCCCGCACTGTCTCGAGAAGACGCGAAAGGGTATATGGCACTGCGCAAGTGGGCGACGCAATTCTACGAAGTACCGGCATGACATCGCTCGCAGAGATCGCGGCACCCGCTCATACCGCAATCGTCACCCAGGAGTGCCAGGGCGCCGTGATCGGTCCTGACGCCGGCTTGGCTCAACTCGCTGACGAAGCACGACGCGTTGCGTTGCCGAACATCACCCGATTGCTGCCGGCGGCCCGCGCGGCCGGGTTGCGGGTAGTGCACTGCACGGTCCAGCGGCGGCCCGACGGACTCGGCTCGAACCACAACGCCAAGATCTTCGCGATCGGGCGCGGCGAGGTGAACATCCTGCCGGGCACCCCGGGTGCGGCCGTGCTGCCCGAATTAGGCCCCGAGCCAACCGATCTCGTGCTCAGCAGATGGCATGGCATCGGCCCGATGGGCGGAACCGATCTCGATGCCGTGCTGCGCAATCTGGGGGTATCGACCATCGTCGTGGTCGGCGTTTCGCTCAACCTCGCGATTCCCAACGTCGTCATGGACGCGGTCAACTCCGCCTACCGGGTCGTCGTGCCGCGCGACGCCGTCGCCGGCATCCCCACCGACTACGGCAATGCGATCATCGACAACATGCTGTCGTTGCTGGCGACGATCACCACCACCGACGACTTGATCAATGCGTGGGGCCAACATGAGGGGACGTCGTGACCGATACCGCGCCCGCCGCCCGAGGCGGGTTTCCGGACGTCAGGCCGGTCGAGGATGCGCCCGCCGAACTGGGCCGCTTCGTGACGGCATTGCGCCGCCTGCATGATCTGACGGTGTCGACCGATCCGGGCGGTGCACTCTGGGCCGAGGCGGCATCACATCTCGAAAGCGCGTGCGCGCTATTAGATGGCCATCAGGTCCCCGAGACTCGGACCGTCGCCGGTCGGGTGTTGAGCATTCCCGGCCTGGCTCACCCGCTGATGCCCCCGTGGACGATAACCGAGTCCGACGCCGATGGCGTCACCATGGCCGGTCATTTCACCGAGGCCCATGTCGGGGGGAACCGGGCGGTGCACGGCGGCATCATCCCGCTGCTCTACGACTGGCTGCTCGGGATGACGGTGACCGCGGCGGATATTCGCCCCAGCCGGACGGCGTTTCTGCACGTCGACTACCGCAAGATCACCCCGATCGACGAGCCGTTGGTGGCCCACGGCACGATCCGCGAGATCGATGGCAGGAAGGTTTTCATAGAGGCTACTATGACATCGGCCGACGGCGCCGTGCTCAGCGAAGCCAACGGCCTGATGGTCCGTTTGCTTCCGCACCAGCCGTGAGGTCCAGATGTCCGACACCGCAGTCGAATTCACCGTCCCAGCCGTCACCGCAGCCGTCGCGGCCGCAATTCCGGACCGCGAGCTAATCATCCAGGGCGATCGTCGTTTCAGCTACGCCGAGGTCATCGAGCGCTCGCACCGGCTCGCCGCGTACCTGCACTCGCGCGGGTTGGGGTGCCACACCGAGCGCGCGACGCTCGACGGCCACGAGGTGGGCCAGGATCTCGTCGGCTTGTATGCCTACAACGGCAATGAATTCGTTGAGTCGCTGCTGGGGGCCTTCGCGGCGCGCGTCGCGCCGTTCAACGTCAACTTCCGCTACGTCAAGAGCGAGCTGCAGTACCTGCTCGCCGACTCGGATGCGACGGCGCTGATCTACCACTCCGCGTTCGCGCCCCGGGTCGCGGAGGTGCTGCCGGATCTGCCGCAGCTGCGGGTCCTGATTCAGATCGCCGACGACTCCGGCAACGAGTTGCTTGACGGCGCCGTGGATTACGAGACCGCGATCAACTCGCAGGCCGCGCCACCAGACGTCGAGCACTCCCCCGATGACCTCTATGTGCTGTACACCGGCGGTACCACCGGGATGCCGAAAGGCGTGCTGTGGCGTCAACACGACATCTTCATGACGTCGTTCGGTGGGCGCAATCTGATGACCGGCGAGCCCACCGACTCGCTCGACCAGATCGTGGCTCGGCTGAGCGGAAGCACGGCCACCAAGCTGATGATCCTGCCGCCGCTGATTCACGGCGCGGCGCAGTGGAGCGTGATGACAGCGATCACGACCGGCCAGACCGTCGTATTCCCTTCTGTGGTAGACCATTTGGACGCCAACGACGTGGTCCGCACCATTGAGCGCGAGAAAGTCATGACTGTGACGGTGGTCGGCGACGCGATGGCGCGGCCGTTGGTCGCCGCCATCGAGAAGGGCATTGCCGACGTGTCGTCGCTCGCGGTGGTGGCCAACGGCGGTGCGCTGCTGACGCCGTACGTCAAGCAGCGGCTGATCGAGGTGTTGCCCCATTCCATCGTCGTCGACGGCGTCGGCTCGTCGGAGACCGGCGCGCAGATGCACCACATGTCGACGTCGGGAACGGTGTCGACGGGTGTCTTCAATGCCGGGCCCGACACCTTCGTCGCGGCCGAAGATTTCGGCTCGTTGCTGCCGCCGGGCCATGACGGCATGGGCTGGCTCGCCCAAAAGGGTTACGTGCCACTCGGTTACAAAGGTGATGCGGTCAAGACAGCCGCGACCTTCCCGGTGATCGACGGCGTGCGATACGCGGTTCCGGGCGACCGGGCACGCCACCAGGTCGACGGCCACATCGAACTACTGGGCCGGGATTCGGTGACGATCAACTCCGGCGGCGAGAAGATCTTCGTCGAGGAGGTCGAGACTGCGATCGCGTCTCATCCCGCGGTCACCGACGTGGTCGTCACCGGACGTCCCAGCGAGCGGTGGGGCCAGGAGGTCGTCGCCGTGGTCGCACTCGCCGATGGCGTGCACGCGACAGCCGGCGAGTTGACTGACCATGCCGCACAGACATTGGCGCGATACAAGCTACCGAAGGCGATCGTGTTCCGCGCCGCGATCGAGCGCAGTCCGGCCGGCAAGGCCGACTACCGGTGGGCCCGCGAGCAAGCGGTGAGCGAGCAGTAATGAGCGATGACGAAGTACGGGCCGCCCTGCAGCGGCACTGGGATGCCTCCGACGGCAACGACTTCGCCACCGAGCACGAGATCTACCGTGACGATGCGATGCTCGAGTATCCACAGTCGGGCGAGCGCATAAGAGGCCGCGCCAACATCCAGGCGTCGCGCACGGCGCAGCCGAATGCCAAGCGGTTCAACGTGCAACGGATCCTCGGCCGCGGCGACCTGTGGGTCAGCGAACTCGTGATGACCTATGACGACAGACCTTCGTACGTCGTCAGCATCATGGAATTCGACGGCGACGACGTCGTCCGCGAGACGCAGTACTTCGGCGACCCGTTCGAACCGGGGCCGTCTCGCGCTCAGTGGGTCGAGAGGACCGGCTGACCCAGCGACACCGGCAGGTGTGCGAGCCCGTTCAACCCAATGCTGTTGTTAGAGATCGGCTTGCCGACGAGGGCCATATGCGGGAAGTGCTCGAACAGCGACTGCAGTCCGACGTGCAGCTCCATGCGGGCCAGTGCGGCGCCCAGGCAGACGTGAATTCCGCTGCTGAAACTCAGGTGTTCCCGCGCGTTGGGACGGGTGACATCGAAGATGTCGGGGTGCTCGAAGAGCGCCGGATCGCGATTGGCCCCGCCGGCCAGCAGGAAGATTGGCTCGTTGGCGCGCAGCGAATAGCCGTGGAAATCAAGGTCTTCGGTTGCGACGCGCGGAACCAGCTGTCCCGCGGTGTCGTAACGCAGGATCTCTTCGACCGCGCCCGGCCACAACTCGGGATTCGCACGCAGCGTGTCCAACTGATCGGGGTGACGCAGTAGCGCCACGACGCCTTTGCTCATCACGTGGTTGGTGGTGATGAAGCCCGCGCCTAGCAGAAACCCAGCCATCATCCGGATCTCGGCGTCCGTCAAGTCACCGCTGTGGACGACATCGGACAGGACGCTGTCGCCGGAACTGCCTTTTCGAAGTCGCTCGATGTGACCGGCGAGGTACCTGTCGAAGTCCGCGAGAATGACTGTGGCAGTGCGAAAGTCAGTCCATGACGCGGCGACTGTGCCGATCATTCGCGCCGTGGCTACGCCGACATGCTGGAGGTAGGACATCTCGTCGGGCGGCATGCCCAGCATTTCCGTGATGACCGCGAGCGGGACGAGGGAGCAGTAGTCGCTGACCAAGTCGCACGACGATTTACCTGCCAGATCGCCGAGTAGATCCTCAGTTACGTCGTGCACACGGGCACGGAGACCCTCGAGCGCTCGCGGCGTGAACGCGCGCGAGACCGGATGGCGAAGCCGGGTGTGCTCGGGAGGTTCGGTGACCAACAGCGCAGGCGGTTCGATCGGATTCGGCACGCCCGGGTTTGTTTTAGCCAAGATCCACCGAACCGAACGGAATGTGGACCGGTCCCTAGGCTTGAAGGTCCTGAACCGGCCGTCGCGCAGCACCTCGCGCACAATCTGCGCATCGGCGGTGACCCACCCGCGTATTCGCGAGACTGGTGACATTCGGCCGCGCCGGCGGATCTGCTCGATCAGCGGATAGATGTCGTCGACGGGATGGGTCTCGATCGTCAGGAGTTTGCCCAGTGGATCGTTGCGCCGCAGCACCTTGAGCATCACGCGCGGCGGCGCATACCCCAACACCCAGTGCGTCCAACTCCGCACGCCCATGCGGTAGAGCCTAGGCCACGCCGAGTGACACCGGTAGCTGCGTGAGTCCGTGCAGTCCGAGGTTGTAGTTGTACGTCGGGGTGCCGGTAAGCCTCAGGTGCGGAAAGCGCTCGAACAGCGTTTGCAGTCCGATTTGCGCTTCCATCCGCCCGAGGGCGGCGCCCAGGCAGGTATGCACTCCGGTCCCGAAGGTGAGATGGTCGCGGGCGTTGACGCGGGTGGTGTCGAAGGCATTCGGGTTGTCGAAGACCGCCGGGTCACGGTTGGCCCCGCCGTACATCGCAAACACGGCCTCACCCGCTTTGATCGAATATCCCTCGATGTCAACGTCTTCGGCGGCGACTCGCGGCACGAATTGAACCGGGGTGTCATAGCGCAGGATTTCCTCGACGGCATTGGGCCATCCCCCGGGGTTCGCGCGCAGCGCGGCGAGCTGATCCGGGTGGTTGACGAGCGCGATGACCGCCTTGCTCAGGATGTGCGTCGTGGTGATGAACCCCGCACCGAAGAGCAGCGCCGCAAGCATCTTGAGCTCGACCTCGGTCAGATCGCTGTTGCGGATGACGTCGGACAGGATGCTGTCGGCGTCGCTGTTTCGGAGCCGCGCGATGTGCTCGCCGACGTACTCTTCGAATCCACGTAGGACACGCGTGCCGGATCGATAGTCGCGCCACGATGCGCCGACGCTGCCGAGCAAACACGTTGCGGTCGCGACGTTCAGCAGATAGGGCGTGTCGTCGCGGGGCATCGCCATCATGTCGGCGATCACCGCCATCGGAATCTGCGCGGCGTACTCGGTGACCAGGTCGCACTCCGTCCTGCCTTCGAGACCGTCGAGCAGCCTATTGGCGAGGTCCTGAATGCCGGTGCGCAGTCGATCCAGCGCCCGCGGTGTGAACGCCCGCGTCACCGGTTGGCGCAAGCGGGCATGATAAGGCGGATCGGTGACCAACATCGAGGGCGGCTCGATCGGATTGAGCACACAAGGGTCGGTCTTGGCGAGAAACCACCGGCCGAGCCGGAAAGGTGACCGGTCGCCGGGTTTGGCGGTCCGGATCCGCCTGTCCCGCAGTAGCTCGCGCAGAATCTGCGCGTCGGCGCTGACCCAGCCGGCTCCGGGAATCCGCGACATGCGGCCCCTCGCGCGAACCTGCTCGATCAGCGGGTAGATGTCGTCGACCGGATTGCTGTCGATGGTCAGCAGCTTGGCCACCGGATCGCCGCGGCGTGCTAGCAGTGTCAGCATTGTCCGTGGCAGCCCATAGCCCGTCGCCCAATGCGCTAAGTCCCGGACCGGCAGGTCCATCCGCCCACCCTCCCCGTCGATCGATTGCTGCTTTGTCAATGGGCTGTGTTTCTCATTTCCTGCAACGCAACATATCTCACGCCATCTCATACCTGCACCGATCCCGCGGACGCCCGAATTTCACCACCACCCCCTGGTCGCCCTGCGCGCTCTCGGCTGGCGGCTGCGGTGCGGCCGATTGGCCTGCAGGCTTGGCATGCGTGCCCAAAGAACTTGTGCACCAGCACAATAGGACCGGCGGCAGCGGCGCGCCGACCATCGATCGAGCCAGGCGAGATCAGCCTGGCGCCCCTTCCCGGCCGTTTCCGCCGACGATCGATTGCCGGTCCTTCTCAGCGGCTTCTCAACGCGCCGCATCTAGGCTGGCGCTCCCATGTTCAGAAAAGATTGCTTCCTCTTGTCGGGCACATCGGCGGCGGGGTCAGCCAGATGACGCAACAAACCCTTTGTGCTGGTCAGTGGAATGATGCCGGCGACCGGCGCGCCCCGTCGAGGATAGGTATCGGGCGGGATCCTTCGTTGAGCCCGGCTGAGCTGGCTCACGCGTCAGTGATGGGGACGCTGTGCGCGGCAGTCGCAATCATTGCCGTTGTCCTTCCCCACGCGGGTGGTCTCGGTCTGCTGGGAGCTGTACCGATGGGGCTGTTGGCCTATCGGCATCGGGTCCGTGTCGTTGTCACCGGCGCGGCGGCGGCTGCGGTCATCGGCTTTCTGGTCGTCGGCCTGAGCGGCTGTGGGGCGGTCGCTTTGTGTGCCTATGTCGGGGGTTTAGCGGGGATCGTGAAACGCCGCGGCCGCGGCCTGCCGACCGTTGTCGCTGCGTCGTGCTGCGCGGGAGTCGTCACCGGCGGCATCATTCTCATCACGTTCACCATCTTGGTGCGCCTTCGAGAGCTGGTCTTCCAGGCGGGCACCGCCGCGTTCGCCGGAGTCGCCGCTGTCATGGCGCAAATTGGCCCTCTGCGACCGATCGCGCGAGGGCTCACGCGATATGTCGCCGTGGCATCGAGCTACTGGCAGTGGATTGTTCTGGGATGTGCTGTCGTCGCGATCATGGGCACCTCCCTTATCGGTTGGTGGGCGATCTCACGGGTACTGCGACGGCTCGGCAATATCCCGGACGTGCACAAATTGGACGCCCCGGGCAGCACCGAACCGATTCAGCCGGTCCCAGTACGGCTGCACGAGGTGGCGCTGCGCTACGCCGACAGCGACCGCGACGGGCTGCGTGCGATCAACATGGCTGTGCGCCCAGCCGAGCACATCGCGATCATCGGAGCCAACGGCTCAGGCAAGACAACGCTGATGCTGATTCTGGCGGGCCGCAAACCGACATCGGGCACGGTCGAACGCGCCGGAGGGGTAGGTCTCGGTCATTTCGGTGGCACCGCTGTGATCATGCAGCACCCCGAGAGCCAAGTGCTGGGCGCACGCGTCGCCGACGACGTGGTCTGGGGTTTGCCCGCCTGCCAAACCGTTGATGTCGAGCGGCTCCTTGATGAAGTCGGGCTAGACGGCATGGCCGAGCGCAACACCAGCGGCCTGTCGGGCGGGGAACTGCAACGCCTCGCCGTGGCTGCTGCGCTGGCGCGCAAGCCGGCGCTGCTCATTGCCGACGAAGTCACCAGCATGGTCGATCAGCAGGGCCGCGACGCACTGCTTCGCGTGATGTCCGGCCTGCCCGAGCGGCACCAAACCGCGCTGGTGCACATCACCCATTACAACAGTGAGGTCGAATATGCCGACCGCACAATCGATCTCGCCGATTCGGCGGATAATGTAGCTCTTGTCCAGACCGCCCCCGCGCCTGCACCCTCGATCGTGGCGCGCGAACACCGTCACGCACCGGTGCTCGAACTCACCGGAGTAAGCCACGAATATGACAGCGGAACCCCGTGGGCACGGAACGCCCTGCGGAGTATCAGCTTTACGTTGCACGAGGGTGAGGGCCTATTGATCCACGGCGATAATGGCTCGGGAAAGTCAACGCTGGCATGGATCATGGCCGGCTTGACGGTACCCACAACCGGCACCTGTGTGCTTGACAACCGCGTCGTCTCCGAGCAGGTCGGCGCTGTTGCGATCCAGTTCCAGGCCGCCCGGCTGCAGTTGATGCGCAGCCGAGTCGACCTGGAAGTAGCCTCGGCGGGGGGCTTTTCACCCGACGATCACGCCCGGGTAACCGAGGCCTTGGCCGCTGTGGGCCTCGACGCGGAACTCGCGAAGCGTCCGATCGACCAGCTCAGTGGTGGGCAGATGCGCCGCGTTGTTCTAGCCGGACTGTTGGCGCGATCGCCACGGGTGCTGATACTCGACGAGCCGCTGGCGGGGCTGGACGCCGCTAGCCAACGCGATCTCGTAAAGCTACTCGCACACCGGCGCCGCAGCACCAATCTCACGGTCGTGGTGATCTCGCACGACTTCGCCGGCCTCGAGGAACTGTGCCCGCGCACCCTGCACCTGCGTGACGGACGACTGGAACCAGCTGCGGTCACGGCTCAGCGCATTGCAATGACGCCGGCACCGCCGACGCGCCAGGCGACCAGCCGCCCACGTCGTCCTCTGGTATTGCTACGGCCGGTTCCCGGCAGCTCTCCCGTGCACGAGCTATGGGCCGGCACCAAACTACTGAGCGCATTAGGGATTTCGGTTTTGCTGACGTTGTGTCCCGGATGGGCGGCGATCGGACTCGTCGCCGCCCTGGTGGTGGCGGGAGCATGGATTGCCCGCATTCCCCGCGGCGCCCTACCGTCGCTACGCCCGTGGCTGTGGATCATGCTGCTCATCGGGAGCATCATCACGACATTGGCGGGGGGCGCCCCGCAGATCCACGTGGGCACGATCACGCTCGGTCTCGGCGGACTGGCGGCGTTCGTGCGTTTCACCGCGCTGTCGGTCGTGCTGCTGGGGATGGCCGCGCTGGTGTCATGGACGACCAACATCGCCGACATTGCGCCCGCTGTCGCCACTTTGGGCCGTCGATTGCGACCACTGCGGATCCCGGTCGACGAGTGGGCGGTCGCGTTATCGCTCGCACTGCGCACCTTCCCGATGCTGGTCGACGAGTTCCGGGTTCTCCATGCCGCACGCCGATTGCGGCCCAAGGAGAAGCCACCCACCTCCGTGGCACGCCTGCGGCAGATCGCTGCCGACACGGTCGACCTAACAATTGCGGTCATCACCGTGACGCTGCGACGGGCCGACGAGATGGGGGATGCGATCACCGCTCGCGGGGGCATCGGGCAGATCTCAGCGTCTCCGTCACGGCCGAAACTCATCGACTGGATAGCGCTTTCGATAGTACTAACGGTCTGCGCTACCGCTGGTGCGTCAATGTTGCTGTAGGACACCCAAATCCGCCGCCTGCGACGTCAGAATCGCACCAAAGCCGCCACGTCGGCGAGGGCACATTCGGGAATGCGCGCGGCGGCGCGCAGCAGAAAGTTGAGCTTCTCAATCCGTTCGCCGGACCGGGGCGCACCATTCTTCTGTAATTGCGCGCCCAGCCCTACCGCGAGATCCATCACGACATCGTTGATGACGCCGCCCGATCTGCCCGACGGAATCGCCAAAAGATCGTTTTCCGTGGCGTATTGGAAACAGTCCAGCGCCTCAGCGATGGTCCCGACCTGATTAGGCTTCATGACGAAGCCGTCGACCGCGGATGTCTTGACAGCCCGCTCCAGCCGGTCTCGATTGGTGACGATCAAGTCGTCGCCCACGATGATCGAGCGGTCGATAGCCTGAGTGGCTTTCGTGAAGCCGTCCCAGTCATCGCCATCGAGAAGGTCTTCGATGAACACCATCGGGAATTCCTCCGACAGCGCCTTTGCGTAGTCGATGAGAGCCTCCGCTGTCACCCGCTCTCCGTTGAACTCGTAAGTCTGCGCGGTCGCGTCGTACACCGCGCTGGAGGCACAATCCAGGGCGAATGCCATGATGTCGGCGCAACCGGCACGCTCGACAGCCTCAGCCAGTATCTGCATGACCGCCCGCGGGTCGCCGTAGGGAGCGACGTATCCGTACGATTTCGCAATCAGAGGCGCGCAGCCCATTCGTCGCGCGAGTACGTCTCCCAGGACGCCGAACAGAGTCACACCACGTTCAATTGCCGATTCGATGGATTCGGCACGATATGGCACAACGAGGAACTCGTTGAACGGCTGGAAGACTTGGTCGTAGCGACCTCCGTTGATCATGTTAAAGCTGGGCACGGGCACGGTGGTCGGCGTTTCGAGTCCCAGCAGCGCGCCGACATAGCTGGAGGTGGGTACGCCGGCCGCCGCAGACGCCGCCCGCAACAGCGCGATTGACGTTGAGTAGATGGCGTTTCCGCCGAGCCGGTGCTTGTCCGGCGTGCCGTCGAGTTCGATCAGGACGCGGTCCAGGGTTCGCGGGTCATCGAGCTCGGCGCCGACAAGGACCGCAGCGATTTCCTCGGTCACCGCGGCGACAGCGCGGTGCACACTCAGACCGTTGTAGTCCGAGCCGTCTCCGTCACGAAGTACGACGGCTTCGTGTGCGCCTACCGAACTACCGGTAGGGGATGCGCCGCGGCCGACATAGCCTGTGTCGGTGGTGATTTCAACCTCGACGAGCGGCCGGGCATCGCAGTCCAATAGTTGGTTGGCGGCGACGGATGCGATCTTCATCACCGAGCTCCCTACGCGGAGCGAGCAACTGTAGACATCAGATCGCTAGCGTATGCCCAGTCCGCTGAGAGGCCGCTGAGCTTCGGCGCGGTCGCCAGCCGCGACCCGCGGGCTACGCTTGACAAGGCAGGAAGGAAGGTGCGCGATGTTTGCAGCTTTTGGATTCGAAACGATGGGCGTCGTAGTCGGCGACATGTTCTTCGTCGACCCGTCACCGGACGAAGGCCAGGAGACCCCGGAGCGCGGAGTACGACTGGAACTCCGCGTGGTTGACCGTGGGGAGCCGCAGGGATCGATTTATGCCGGCGTCCCCATCGCCTTCACCCGCCCGGTATGGCGGGTAGACCTTTTCGGGTCAACGAAAAGCCCGCCCGGAACTCTGGACCGCGCCCATCACCACCCACGTTTCACGGGTTGGGAGCCCAGCAGCCGGAACTTCGTCCCCGAGCTGTCGGCCGATCCGGTCGCGTGGCTGGCCGTTGAGCTCGCCGACCCCGACACTGTGCTGAGTCGCGCAGGTATCGATCCGGACGAGGTAAGTGAAGCCGACAAGGCCGGACTCGCCGCGGCGGCCCCGGACATCGTTGCGGTCGTGAAGCGGATGTTGGAAGGCGTGCGGGACGGGCGGTTGGCTCCGGAACCAGCCGAGACCGTCGCGGCCGCTCGCACCGGCTGGCTTTAACCGCGGCCGGCGGAAGTCGGGTGGAGTCGCTCGCTGTGCGCGCGCACCGACGGGCCGATCCAGCTTCCGAG
Source organism: uncultured Actinomycetota bacterium (assembly GCA_963836555.1). GTDB lineage: Bacteria > Actinomycetota > Actinomycetes > Mycobacteriales > Mycobacteriaceae > Mycobacterium. The sequence continues at coordinate 85,559 of CAWIKT010000003.1, forward strand.
GAAGCGGCGTAACTCCGGTCCGGTGCGGGCCGGACGTCCGGGGTCCACTATTAGTGATTGCAGTGTGCGTAACATGACCTCGACGAGTTCGTCGAGCTTGTTCTCGGCGAATCCCGCTGCGCCCCAATCAACGTCGAAGCGCTGCAAGATCGTTCGGCCGAACGAAATAGCGACGTCTGAGGTGACCCCTGCGGTGAAGGCGCTGGCCTTCCCGGGCTGAAATACCAAGCCGAGGTACTTGTCGCGAGCGAGTTGCTCGAACGTGTAGGCGATGCCCTCCACAACCGCTTCGGTGGGGTCGGTGATCGAACCGAGCTGAGCGGCCAGCCGGTCCAGGAAGCCGTCGACCGAAGACAACGCCGTCGCCCCCAGCAGTGCCTCGTGAGTCGGAAAGTACCGATAGATCGTCTGGCGGGTGATGCCCAGGGACTGCGCCACCCCGGACAGACTCACGGTCCCGCGCTCGTCGATGGCGAGGCGCGTCGCCGCAATGATGCGGGCAACCGCTTCGTTGTCGTCGGCCGGGATATCCCCGGACCAGCCGTGACGCCGCACCCCCTGATAGTCGCACAATTGCGACACTATCTTGACAATACAATAGCGATAGATTGTATGGTCAAGTTATCCAGCCGAGAAGGAGACGCGATGGCGCTGACGACTGAACACCCGGTGAGTGCGCAGGACGAGACGTTGACTCAGCGAGGATTACGCCACGCGCTGGACAAGACGACGGACCTCGCGGGGCGCGAACTGAAGGTGCCGCTGCACTACTACCGGGACCCCAAGATCACCGAAATCGAGGAATCGCAGATACTGCGCAGGGTTCCGTTGGCCATCGTCCCGTCAGCCCAGGTCGCGGGGGTCAACGATTACGTCGTTCGCTCGGTGCTCGGTGACTCGCTTCTGGTGACGCGCGACCGTACCGGCACCAGCCACGTGTTTCTCAACTACTGCCGCCATCGCGGAGCCATGCCCGCTTGCGGGTCGGGCAATGCGTCGCGCTTTGTGTGTCCCTATCACGCGTGGACGTACAAGAACACCGGAGATTTGTTCACGATCCCGGGCCACGCCGGCTTCGACTCGATAGATCGAAGCGCGTACGGCCTCGTCGAACTGCCGTCTGAGGAACGTCACGGCTTCGTCTGGGCCGTCCTGACCGCCGACGCCGGTATCGACCTCGACGCCCACCTCGGCGAGTTGAATGCCGAACTGGCACTGTGGAATTACCGCAGCTACGGCTACCACACCGACCGGCAGTTCACCTCCGAAGTGTCGTGGAAGGGCGCGCTGGAGGCGTTCGCCGAGGGATACCACTTCCCGTACGTGCACGGCGAGAGCCTGATCGGACAGAACACTCTCGCGAACACGATGGTGTACGACGAGTTCGGCAGGCATCACCGCATCGGCTTCCCGTTCACGTGGATCACCAACCTGCAGACAGATCCCGCCGCGTCGCGCGAGCCGCTGACCAACATGGGTGTCATCTATTGGGTTTACCCGAACCTCATATTGGCCAATAGCCCTGTCGGAGTAGAAATTATCGACATTCTTCCTGATGGCGAACCGACTCGCTGCACGGTGCGTCACAGCTGGATGGGACGGATACCCGCCACCACTGACGACATGCGTGCGGGATACGACGCGGTCTTCGAAGGCGTTCACGCCGCCGTGCGCGACGAGGACTTTGCCATGCTGCCGCAGTGCGGTGAGGGCGTTCGGCACGGCCAGCACGACCACATGGTCATTGGACGCAACGAAATTGGGGTCCAACACATGATCAAAGTCTTCGCGCACGAACTAGGTGTCGCGTTGGCGTAGCTTGCGCGTGCTAGTCCAATCGCTCGATGATGGTGGCGTTGGCCATGCCGCCGCCCTCACACATCGTCTGCAGCGCGTATCGGCCGCCGCGTTGTTGTAGGGCGTTGACCATCGTGGTCATGATCCGAGCGCCGCTGGCACCCAACGGATGACCGATGGCGATCGCGCCACCGTTGACGTTGGTCTTGGACAGGTCGGCGCCGGTGTCCTTGGCCCACGCCAGCACCACCGGTGCGAACGCCTCGTTGACCTCGAACAGGTCGATGTCGGCCAGTGTCAGCCCGGCGCGGTGCAACACCTTTTCAGTAGCCGGGATGACGCCGGTCAGCATGTAGAGCGGATCCGAACCCACCACGGTCGTGGTGTGGATCCGGGCCAGCGGCCGCAGCCCGAGGTGTTTGGCGACCGCGCCGCTGGTGATCAACACCGCGGCACTGCCATCGGACAAAGGTGACGAGTTGCCGGGCGTGATCTCCCAATTGATCTGCGGGAAGCGCTCTCCCACCGCCGGGTCATAGAATGCCGGCTTGAGGCCGGCCAGCGTCTCGACCGTGGTGCCAGGCCGGATGATCTCGTCGGTGCCCAGCCCCGCGATCGGCGCCAACTCGTTGTCGAACAGCCCGTCTTTGGTCGCCCGGGCGGCCTTTTCGTGACTGCTCGCGGAGAACTCGTCGAGATCGGCGCGCGAGAAACCCCAGCGCGACGCGATCAGCTCGGCGCTGATGCCCTGCGGCACCAGGCCTTCGGGGTAACGGTCTTTCATGCCGTCACCGAAAGGGTTGCTGCCCGGCAGAACCGACGTCCCCATCGGCACGCGGCTCATCGACTCCACCCCGGCCGCCACCACGATGTCGTACGCCCCGGCCAGGACACCCTGGGCGGCGAAGCTGATCGCCTGCTGGCTGCTGCCGCACTGACGGTCGATGGTCGTGCCGGGAACCGACTCTGGAAAGCCTGCGCCCAGCAATGCATTACGTGCGATGTTGACGGCCTGGTCACCCACCTGGGTGACCGCGCCGGCGATGACGTCGTCGATCTCGGCCGGGTCGACACCCGTGCGCGCCACCAGCTCGCGCAGACTGTGCGCCAACAGGTCTGCCGGCAGGATGCCGTGCAGCGCGCCGTTCGCCTTGCCCTTGCCGACGGGTGTACGTACCGCTCCGACAATCACGGCGTCGCGATCCTGGTATGCCATGACTCCTCCTTGAGTCCACGCTGAGTTTAGCTAGCTATATCCAGGTCTAACACCTGGGTATACTGGGAACAACCCAGAACGGAGGTGATCTGTGCCACTCCTGCAAGGGGTACTGGCCGACCGCGATGCGTGGTCCGCGGTCGGCGAGTGCTCGATCGAAAAGACCATGTCGGCGCTCGGCACGAAGTCCGCGATGTTGATCATGCGCGAGGCGTACTACGGCACCACCCGATTCGACGACTTCGCCAACCGCGTCGGAATCACCAAGGCCGCCGCCGCGACGCGGCTGTCCGAACTGGTCGACCTCGGGCTGATGACGCGGCGGCCCTACCGCGAGCCGGGCCAGCGGACTCGCGACGAGTACATCCTCACCGAGTCCGGCATCGACTTCATGCCGGTGGTGTGGGCCATGTTTCAGTGGGGCCAGCGGCATCTGCCCAGCCGCCACCGATTGCGGCTCACACATCTCGACTGCGGCGCCGACGCGGTCGTCGAGATGCGCTGCGCCAACGGCCATCAGGTGCCGCCGGACGAGTTGGGTGTCGAGCTGACCAGACGGGGTCGGCGCGAGAACTGAGTTCACCGGCTGCCGTCGGTATCCTGTTATACGCTACTGTAATCTTTACAGTAAGATACTGCGGAAACAAGCCGATCTGCTCGACGAAGCTGGAGCGCAGCTGTGGAAGGTCAACTTCGAGACGCCGCCGTCAGCGATGACAAACCGGCCGGATTCATCCGCGATCCGTATCCGTACTTCGCCGCGAAACGAAGCGACGTCGGGGTGTTTCACGGCACGGTCGTCGACTACTCCAAGACGCCTGAGTCCCTGCGTCCGAAGAACTCGTTCGCCGCGGTGTCCTTCGAGGCCGTGAACGCGGCTTTTCGCGACGCCCAGGTATTCAGCTCGAGCTACTACGACAACACGATTGGGCTGTTCATCGGCCCGTCCATCTTGGCGATGGCGGGCACGATGCATCGCAACCACCGCAACTTGGTGTCCGCAGCTTTCAGATCCAAGGCGCTCGCGCACTGGGAATCGGAGATAGTGCGTCCCATTTGCGATGCGCTCATCGACGAGTTCATCGACGCCGGGAGCGCAGACTTGGTCCGCGACTTCACCTTCGAGTTCCCGACCCGCGTCATCGCCACGCTTCTGGGTCTGCCCGCCGACGACCTGCCGGAATTCCGCCGCCGGGCAGTGCAGTTGATCAACTACACGGTCAAATACGAGCGCGCATTCGAAGCCTCTGCGGCGCTCAAGGATTACTTCCTCGAGCAGATCGAACAGCGCCGGGCGACACCCACCGAGGACATCATCGGCGATCTGGTGACCGCCGAGATCGACGGTGAAAAGCTCAGCGATGAAGCCATCTACTCGTTTCTACGGCTGCTGCTCCCCGCAGGCCTGGAAACCACCTACCGCTCGTCGGGCAACCTGCTGTTCCTGCTGCTCACCCATCCCGAGCAGTTCGCCGCGGTCCAAGCCGATCGCACGCTGATCGCACCGGCGATCGAAGAAGGGCTGCGCTTCGAGACACCGCTGACCACCGTTCAGCGATTCACCACCGAGGACACTGTGCTGCAGGGGGTTACGATCCCCAAGGGGTCAGCGGTCGACCTGTGTATCGGCTCGGCCAATCGCGACCAACACCGCTGGGATCGTGCCGAGCAGTTCGACATCTTCCGGAAGCCGGTGCCACACATCTCCTTCGCCGCCGGTGAACACACCTGCCTGGGTCTGCATCTCGCGCGCATGGAGACGCGGGTCGCGCTGGAGTGCCTGCTGAACCGGCTCACCGACATCGACCTACGCACCGATGACGACCCGCACATTTACGGGCAGCCGTTCCGCTCACCCACCGCACTTCCGGTGACCTTCACCCCGCTGAGCCCGGCAGGAGCCATCGCATGAGCACGACTGACGTCGCCATCATCGGCGTTGGCCTGCACCCGTTCGGCCGGTTCGAAGGCAAATCGGCCATGCAGATGGCCGGCGAGGCCATCCAGCTCGCGCTCTCCGACGCCGGCATCGACTGGAAAGACGTCCAGTTCGCCGTCGGCGGCAGTTGGACGGTGGCCAACCCGGACGCCATCGTCGGCATGGTCGGCCTGACCGGCATCCCCTTCACCGACGTCTTCAATGCCTGCGCCACCGCGGCCAGCGCGACGAAACTGTGCGCTGACGGTATTCGGTTGGGCGACTACGACATTGGCATCGCGGTCGGAATGGACAAACATCCGCGCGGCGCGTTCACCGAAGACCCTGCGCTGGTTGGTATGCCGAGCTGGTATGCCGAGAACGGTCAATACCTGACCACCCAGTTCTTTGGCATGAAGGCCAACAGATACCTCCACGAGCACGGCATCTCGACGCAGACACTGGCCAGGGTCGCTGCGAAGAACTTCCGCAACGGGGTTTTGAATCCCAATGCATTCCGTCGCAAGGCGATCTCCGAAGAGGCCATCCTGGCCTCACCGATGCTGAATTACCCACTGACCCAGTACATGTTCTGTGCACCCGATGAGGGCGCCGCCGCGGTGGTGATGTGTCGCGCCGACATCGCACATCGCTTTACCAATAGACCGGTGTACGTGCGCGCGGTCGAAGTCCGCACGCGCCGCTACGGCGCGTACGAGGTCAACACCACGTATCGCGCCCGTCGATGAGGATGTCTCGCCAACCGTCTACGCCGCCAAGGCCGCATTCGAGAAGTCGGGTGTCGCCCCGCAGGACGTCGACGTGATTCAGTTCAGGACACCGACGCCGGTGCGGAGATCATTCACATGGCCGAAGCGGGCTTCTGCGCTGACGGTGACCAGGAGGAGCTGCTGGCAGACGGTGCCACCGAGATCGGCGGCGCCATGCCGGTCAACACCGACGGCGGACTGATCGCGAACGGCGAACCCATCGGTGCATCAGGTTTGCGGCAAATGCACGAACTGGTGCGCCAATTGCGCGGCCAGGCGGGTGATCGCCAGGTCCCGGGGACGCCGCGAGTCGGGTTCGCCCAGGTGTACGGCGCGCCCGGAACCGCGGCCGCGACGGTGCTGACGACCTGAGCGAGCTACGCTACGAGACTTTTTCGGCGCAGAGTAGTTCGGCTTGCCCAGGCCGAGCACGTACTGCGCGATCATGTTGCGGAACACCTCGAGGGTGCCGCCGTAGATCCCGACCAGCGGCGCGAAGCGGTACACGTACTCCGACGCGCCGTCATCGGCCGCACCGTCAGTGCCCATCGGCAGCGTCGACGCCGTGCCGAGCAGATCCATCAGCTCCGGTGAGACGTCGCGCATGGTCTGCGCGATCGCCACCCGGCCGAAGATGCTCGGCGCGCTGAGCGCCGCCTCGATCCGGGCGGTGCTGCGGCCCAACCGGTATGCCACCGACTCGTCGTCAATCGAGCCGGTGCCCGTTCGGGTCCCGCTCTGCCGCTTTGGCGGCGGCCTTGTCCAGCGCGTGCGTCATGAAGCTGGCCTGGTGCATCATGATCGAGACGTCCTGCAGCCCGTCGGGTGCGGCGGCGACGGCACCATGCTCGGTGTTCAGCGGCTCGCGCAGCACCGTCCAGCCCGCGTTGACCTCGCCGAGCCGGTATTTGTCGTCGACGCGGACATCGCTGTAGTAGACGATGTTCGTGCGGTCACCGTCGACGGTGCGGATTCCCTGGATCTCGATGCCCGCAGAATCCAGCGGCACCAGAAACATGGTCAGGCTCTTGTGCTTTGGCGCCTCCGGATCGGTGTTGGTGATCAGGAAGACGTACTGGCATTTGTGCGCGCCGGTGGTGAACATCTTCGAGCCGTTGATGACCCAGCCCGTCGCCGTCGCGGACGGCGCGGGTCTTACAGGTCGCGATGTCGGATCCGCCTTCAGGTTCGGTGTAGCCCAGGCACAGCCGTACTTCGCCGCTGAAGACTTTCGGCATGACTTCGGCCCGCAACTCCGGTGAGCCGAACTTCGCCACCGAATGCGCCACCATGGCGGTGGTTCCCCAGGTCACCCAGGGAACGTGCGCCCGGCGCTTCTCCAGTTCCCAGATGCGACGGCGGACTCGGGAGAAGCCGCCCTCGGCCGCCCCTTTCCACTCCCCTTCCAGGTAGCCTGCGGCACCCAGCGCCAGATGAACACCTTCGTCGAAGTTGTCACCGGTTTCCCGGTCGCGCCGCCTGACCTCGTCGGTCACGTGCGTCGTCAAGAAAGTCGCGCGCCTCATCGAGGAAGGTCTGGTCGCCGTCGGCAAGGGCGACTCGTGAGAAATCCACCGATACTGTCCTTTCCTCAACGGCTTTCGCGGGCGGCGACGAGTTCGCCGACGTACCTGGCGCTGGCGCCGGGGTCGCCGCCGGCCAGCGCCCAGCCGCGGGCTCGCACCAGATACGCGGTCGCCGCAGCCTCCGCGGAGACCCCGAGACCACCTTGCACGTGCACCGCCATGGTCGCGGCCTTCGACGCTTCTTCGGCCATGAAGACAAACGCCGAGGGCGCCAACTCGGGGCGCTCGTCGGGTTCGTTGTCCAGGAACCATGCGGCACGCCGCGCCAGATTGCGCCCGCCTTGCACGGTGATCGCGATGTTGGCCAGCGGATGGGAGATGCCCTGCAGCGTCGAGATCGGCACGCCCAGGGTGTAGCGGGTCTTGGCGAACTCCGCCGCGATCGTCATCGTCTCTTCCACCAGCCCGACCAGTGCCGCGGCCATCAGCACTCGCCACTCATCCAGCGCGCGTTGATATTCCGCCAATGCCGCGGGGCCGCTCGCCAGCACGACGCGGGAGTCGGCGGCGGCCGGATCGACCCAGGCCATCGGGAGCCGGCCGATGTTGTCGACCTTGGTCGGCCGGGTGTCGAAGCTGAGCCGCACCACGTCCTCGCCGTCGCGAACGATGATGTGATCGGCGATCGAGCCGGTCGGAATGAGCCGTCGTCCCTGCACGTTGTCGTGCTGGGCATCGAACGCCGCGAGCTGTTGGCCGCTGACGACGTCGGATTCCACCGAATCCAGTCTGGCGAGCAGCCGCGCCGCGCACACGTGGTCGATCCACGGTACGGGCGCCAGCGAACGGCCGATCTCCTCGGCGACCAGCGTCAGGTCGACCAACGTCGCACCGTCTCCCCCGACGGCGTCGGGCAACGCCATCGTCGTCGCCCCCATCCCGCAGAGCCGCTCCCACAGGCTCTTGTCGAAGCCGGATTCCTCTGCGGCGCGGACGGTTTCGATCGAACAGTGCGTCTTGAAGAAGTCCCGGTACGCAGCCTGCAAGCGCCTGATGGTCCTCGCTCAGGCTGTAGTCGAGTCTGCGGAGTTCGTAGCGATCCATGGTCAGTGCTCCTCGTCGGCCCTCGAAAAAGAAAGTCTGCGCGTTGTTGTAGAGATAGTTCTCCAGAACGTCGGCGGGCAGGTCCAGTGCCTGCGCTTCGGGCACGACGCGGCGCATCTTCAGCACCGGCCAGTCCGAGGCATAGATCACCTTGTCCGTTCCGCGGGTTCGCATGTAGTGCAGCAGGCTGTCCGGCAGCCGCTTCGGCGACCACGCCGACGTCATCAGGCGCAGGTTCGCGTATTTGATCAGCAACCGGATGGCGATGTCCCACCAGGGATCCGCGCCGTGAATCATGCACAGCTTCAACTCGGGGAACCGGACGCAGACCCGGTCGAGGTGAATCGGGTTCTGCACTTCGCCGGGAATCGGCGGCCCGGGAAGTCCGGTGTTGATGCACAGCGGCAGCCCGATCTCGGCGCATTTCGTGTACAGCGGGTAGTAGACGGCGTCACTCGGCGGGTACATGCCGTCACCCCAGAAGCTGGGCCCACAACGGCATACGCCACCGGGAGGTCGCTTGACCACGGCGCTGAGCTCGCGCAGCGCGGGCATCGGACGCAGCAGGTTGACGCCGCCCATCGCGAGCGCGAATCGATCCGGCTTCGCCTCGACGAATTTGCGGGCGGTAACCGACGGCTTCGCGAGGTTGTCCATCAGCACGGCCTTGCGCACGCCGTGTTCGTCCATCTCGTCGAGCAGCGCGGACAAGGTCTACCGGCGCGAACATCGAGTCCGGTCCCTTGAAATAGTCGTCGCGTACCTTGACCATCCAGGTCGGTTGCTTCTCGGTTTCACCGAAGTGCACGTTGATCAGGCAATCGATGACTCGGTGTGTGCTCATGTCGACAACGGCGCCTTCTCTGTCGCTTGCCTTTTCGCCCAGCGGTAGTCGGCTTTGCCGTTACCCAGGCGGTGAACCTGATCGACGACGATGAACTCCTTGGGAACCTTGAACCTGGCCAGGTGCGAGCGCGCAGTAGTCCGGCAGTCGACTCCGGTGCGATGCCTTCGCGCGGCTGGATCAGGGCCACCAACTCCTCGCCCCATCGTTCGCTCGGCCGGCCGACCACCAGCGCGTCGGCGATGTCGGGGTGCGCGCGCAGCACTTCTTCGACTTCCTCGACGAACACCTTCTCGCCGCCGGTGTTGACCACCAGCGAGTCGCGGCCGTACAGCCGCAGCGTCCCGTCTGCCTCCAGCGCGGCGCGGTCGCCCGAGATCACCACCCGCTTGCCGTCGACCACCGGAAAGGTCTTGCGGGTGGCATCGGGGTCGTTGAAGTACCCAACGGGATCCGGCCTTCGCGGGCTGCCCAGCCCACCTCGGCCTCGCCGGGGTCAAGAAAGTGGGTGTAGTCCTCGGACAGCACCAGGCCACCCTCGCGCAACGTGAAGGTGTCGGTTCGGTTGTCGCAGCGGCTGTGGCCGAATCCCATGTTTCCGGTTTCCGATGAGCCGTAGCCGTTGATGAGGGTGAGCTGCGGCAGCAGTTCCAGCAGCGCCGATTGATGTTTGAGATTGGTTGCGGCGCCGCCGGTGCCGATCGTCGCCAGCGACGACAGGTCGTAGTCGCCTCGGCGCAATTCGGCGACCAGCGGCGCGGCGTACGCGTCGCCGACCATGGTCATCATGGCCACTTTCTCACGCTCGGCGGTCTGCCACACCGACCGCGGGTCCAGTCGCTTGCTGGTGTCGTAGAGCACGACGGTCAGGCCGGCCATGATCGCCGAGAACGCCGTCCACATGCCGGCGGCGTGCATGAGCGGCGACACTGCGAACCATGGGGCTCCGGCGTTGCGGATCACCTTGTCGCGGATCTCCCCAGGGCCGGCATGATCGGCACCCACCATCGACGAGACGTAGATGTCGGACTGTCGCCACAGGACGCCCTTGGGGCGGCCGGTCGTGCCACCGGTGCAGATCATCAGCAGATCGTCGGGGGACGCATCGATGTTCTGGTCGACGCTGCCGTGCGACAGCGCCTCGTCCAGGGTGATCGCACCCGCCAGCTCTTGTGCCGCACTTCCGTCATCGACGGACAGCAAGAGATCGGCGCTGTCGGGCGGTAGGGCATCGGCGAACTTGGCGCCGAGCGACCGGTGATAGATCACGGCGCGCGGTCGCACGTAGTCCAGTAGTTCGCGGACTTCCCGCGCGGTGTAGTTGTAGTTGACGTTCACCGGAACGGTGCGGGCCTTCGCGCACCCGATGACCATGTCGACGTAGAGATCGTTGTGCATGATCAGCGCGACGCGGTCCTGCCCGCATTCCCAGTTCTGCAGCGCCGCGCGTTCACTATGCGCGCCGAATCCGTTGGCTGCGAGGTAGTTTCCCAGTCGCCGGCTGCGTTCCGCGGTCTCGGCGTAGGTTCTGCGGCGATCACCGCAGACGGTGATCTCCCGGTCGGGAATCACCTCGGCGATCACGTCCAGGACGGCACCGATGGTCCACTCGCTCATGGCGTCACGCGGCTCCGGACACTCACGCCGACACGCCAACCTTGGCACCCAGCAAGTCAAGTGCGTTGTCGCGCATGACTTTCCGGACGTCGGCATCGCTGAAGCCGGCCAGCTCCTGGGTAAACGACACCGGATCCTCCAGCCCTTCGCCGTGCGGCCAGTCCGATCCGAACAGGATTTTGTCGACGCCGATCAACGAGGCAAGCTCGGTCAGGTCGTCCTCGTAGTAGGGGGCGATCCAGACATTGGTGCGCAGCTGCTCGACCGGATCCTGCGGGAACAGACGGGGATGGTTATTGGCGGCCTTTTTCAGCCGTTTGATCAGCCGGTGCACGAAATACGAGCCGTTCTCGATGCTGACGGCTTTGAGGTGTGGGTGACGGGTGAATACGCCGTGGGCGATCATCGACGCCATCGTGTCGTGGATGGCGCGATCGTCGACGAGTATCTGGTCCAACGGATCTGAGCCACCGAACGCCTCGAAAGTCGACTTGCCGCCCCACATCCCGGCTACCTGGAGGTAGCCGGAGTCGCTGAGATGAAAGCCCACCGGAACCCCCGCCTCGGCCAGTGCGGCCCAGACCGGATCGTGCAGCGGATCGCCCAGCGACCGCGGCTTGACGACACCGGGCACCGGTGCCGGCCGCACCAGGATCAACTTCGCACCGCGGGCGAGGACGAACTCCACTTCCTCGAGGGCCCCGGCCGGATCGGCCAGCGAGATGATCGGTGCGGCGATGATCCGGTGATCGGGGCGGTCAAAGCCCCAATCCTCGTCGAGCCAGAGGTTAAAGGCGTGCACCGACGCCATCGTCGCTTCGACGTCGTTCTTCAGGGCCTCCTCGACGCCGCACGCGAATGTCGGCAACATGAAGGCGGTTTCGATGCGCTGCGTGTCCATCACGGCGATGCGGGCGTCGCGGTTCTGGTATTCGGGATGCTGCTCGAGCCGCTCGACCTTCATCAGCGACGCGGGATCCACGCCGTCCGGGATTTCGCCGCGGAACAGCAAGTCCAGACATCCGGGCACGATGATGGGATCGAAGGTCGGATTGGGTATGAAGCGATTCACCCGGTCGCCGATCACCGCCTGAGAGTGCTTGCCGTCCTGGAAAATTTGGACGCCGCGCCTGCGGAACTTCTTGTCCAGATGCCGGGTGAAGGCGTCCAGCGGTTCGTAGTAGTGATTGTCGACGTCGATCGCCTTATAGGTCAATGTGCCCATGGTCATCCTTTCCGGCACCGCAAGATTCGTCGGTTGCGCGCAGTCCGGTGAAATTCGGGAGGCGCTTGTCGAGAAAGCTGGTGATTCCCTCGATCACGTCGGGGCGCTTCAGCGATTCGTGCAGCAGAACCTCGGACCGCGCGTTGGCGTCGGCGATCTCGCGCGTCGCATCGCCGTAGGCCTGTCGCTTGATCACGGCCATCGATGCCGGAGAGCAGTATTGGGCGATGTCCTCGGCATAGGCCATCACGCACGCCATCAAATTCTCCGGCGGCACAACTTCTTTGATCACACCGAGCTCTGCGGCTTCTTCGGCGAGAAAGGTTCGCCCACTCAGGAGAAGGTCGAGTGCGACGCCCCAGCCGGTGAGCCGCGGCAGGATCCACGAGACGCCGTATTCCGCGATCAGACCGCGCCGGGCGAACGATGCCGCGAACTTCGCTCCGGCAGCGGCGAATCGGACGTCGCACATCAGAGCCTGGGTGAGACCGATGCCGACACAGGAACCGTTGATAGCTGCGACCACGGGCTTGCACAACGTCGTCAGATGGTACGGCTGCCGGTCCCCGATCAAGCTGACCAGCTTGCCCTCATCGGTGTTCTCGATCGACTGCGTGACGCTGCCCATCGAACCCAGCTGCGCGCCCGCGCAGAACGCCTTGCCCCGGCCGGTCAGCACGATCACCCGGACGCCCGGGTCATCCTCGGCACGGTCGATTCCGGCGTAGAAGGCGGTGGCGATGTCACCACCCCAGGTGTTGAGTCGCTCGGGCCGATTCAGCGTCAGCACCGCGACACCGGTCGCGGTGACCTCGTAGATCACGGCCGCATCCTGGCCGGGTCCGGCGACGCGGTCTGCGGTGGTGCTCATCGACCGTCCTCCCCTGAGCTCAGGCGGCAACTTAGTGCGACATGTACGCATACTGTATACCTATCGGTAGCGCATTCTGCAACAGTCGCCAGAACCGCCGCAACAGCCGAAATAGGATGTGCTGTGTCCACTACGCGAAGCGTCGACCAGCATGGCCCCCGCGATTGGTGCGAGTTGTTTGATGTCTTCAAAACAACTGTCGCTGAACGTGTTTGGTGTTAGACACCGCAGCGGGACGGCCGGTAGGGCGCAGTTCGCGGGGCAGGCTACGTATCAAAAAGCCTACGATAGGTATTACAGTAGCTAATCGGGATGGCGCGGCACGGGTGCGTGACCGCGGATCAACCCGTTGCAGCGTAGAACGTGATGGAGGTGTCCGCAGTGGCCAAGCAAGCAACCGCCGAGAAACGGCAGCGGCGCGAGCGTGGATCCATCAACCCCGACGACATCATCAGCGGGGCGTTCGAACTCGCCGAGCAGGTGTCGATCGACAACTTGAGCATGCCGTTGCTTGGCAAGCACCTCGGCGTCGGAGTGACAAGCATCTACTGGTACTTCCGCAAGAAGGACGACCTGCTGAACGCGATGACCGATCGCGCGTTACGCAAGTACGTGTTCGCCACCCCATACGTCGAGGCCGCCGACTGGCGGGTGACGCTACGCAATCACGCCCGTTCGATGCGTAAAACGTTCATGGGCAACCCGATTCTGTGCGACCTGATTCTTATCAGGTCGGCGCTGAGTCCCAGGGCGGCACGGGTCGGCGTGCAAGAGATCGAGAAAGCGATCGCGGGTCTGGTCGAGGCGGGCCTGTCACCGGAGGAAGCCTTCGACACCTACTCCGCGGTGTCCGTTCACGTCCGGGGCTCGGTGGTGCTGCACCGGCTGCAGGAGAAGAACCAGGCGACCGAAAACGGGGGCCGCACCATCGACGATGCGATGGTCATCGAGCCCGAGGCCACCCCGCTGCTCGCCCAAATGACCGCCAAGGGGCATCACATCGGCGCGCCGGACGACATCAATTTCGAGTACGGCCTCGACTGCATCCTCGACAACGCCGCCCGCCTGATCGAAGAGCGCTCGAAAACAACCGGGCGGCAACCAAAGTCGACATCGACCCGGCAACGCAAGTCGATGCCGGCCGGACGGACCAAGAGTCCGCGCAGCTGAGGCACCTCAGCTCGCCGGCGGTTCCGGCACGTTGAAGTGCTCGTCGCGGAGCCGGAACGCCTCCTTGGTCCCATGCTGAGCACGCGTCTTGACGAAGTTGAATTCGCCGGGCGCGAATTGCAGATTCGTTCCGTATGCGTGGAAGAGATAGCTGGCCACTTCTTCGCCCTGATACGCCTGGCTCTGCTCGACGAGCCGAAAAGCCTCTTTGGCGATCACAACACCGTCGGCCGGCATCTTGGCAGCCTTCTCCGCCCAGTACCGCGCACGCGCTGCAACCTGGGTCAAATCACACGTCTCAGTGAAGATTCCGAGGTGCTCGATCGACTCGGCCTCGATGATGTCGCCGGTGAGCAGCAGTCGGCGGGCCAGGACGGGCCCCAGCCGGTGGAAGAACATGTGCAGGCTACCTAGAGCCGGCCCCAGAAACCGGGTGGCCGGCATGCCGATCTTGGTGTCGCGGGCGATGACGGAAATGTCTGTCATCAAAGCGATCTCGAAGCCGCCGCCGAGCGCGTAGCCGCTGATCTCCCCGACGGTGACCTTCGGGAAACCCATCAGGTTGTGATAGAAGCCGAACGATTTGCGGTCCACGGTGAGTCGGCGACGCTGACTCGGCCGGCGCTTTGCCAGATGCTCCGCCTCGGGTGCGTCCCGTTCCCCGTACCAGCCGTAGGCATTGTTCATGTCCGCGCCGGTGCTGAAAACCCCGTCTGCGCCGCGCAGCAACACCACGGTGAGGTCGTCGTCCTCGGCGACTTGGTCCAGGCACCGGGCGACGGTTTCGCGCATGGCCGCGTCGTAAGAATTTCGTTGCCGAGGGTTGTTCAATGTGATTGTGGCAATCCGCTTTTCCGGGTCCACTTCGAACAGGACGCGATCGTCATGACTGTCTGGGCCGGTCATGCGCCAGACCCCTTCCTGCCGTTCGGGCCGGCATCGAGATTCGACACCAGCCTGGCCTCGATGGTCTGATCAGTACCGACTGCGAGCGTGGTGCGGCGTGCCACCGAAAGGTGATCCTGCGCAAGTCGGACCGCCCTGACCGCATTGCCGTCGACGATGGCGTCGAGCAGTCGCTGATGGTCGCGTAAGGCAGCCCGTCTGGTTTTGTCGACCATTGGCGCGGGCTCGCCGTGCCCATTCCATACTGCCGACTCGTGAGCAGACCAGATCAGCTCCAGCGATCCGATGAGCAAGATCATCGACTCGTTGCCGCACCGGGAGACCAACGTTTCGTGGAATCGGCGTGCGTTAGGCACATAGCGCGACAGGTCATCGAATTGCGCTGTTTGAAGATCGATTTCGGCCTGCAGGTAGGGAACCACTTCGCTCATCCGGTCCTCACGCGCGGCACACATCCCCGCACACACCGGCTCCAGGTGCATCAACGCCTCGCTGACATCCACCGGCGTCGCGGCGCGCGACTGCAACACCATGCTGATCATGTGCGCGGTCCGCTCGGCGCTCGGATGATGAACCAGCGCGCCCCCGACGTTCCCGCGACGCACCGAAATCAGCCCGTCGGTTTCCAGCAGGTGAATTGCCTCACGCAACGCCGGCGGGCTGACACCGAATTCGGCGAAGAGCGCCTCCTGCGAGGGCAGCACATCGCCTTCTTTCAGGCGACCGGACAGGATGTCGTCCCGCAGTTTGGAGGCGACGAGTTCGGCGACGCGCGGTTGGCGGAAGCGGTGCGTCACCACGTCAGACCTTCTCGGCTCGTCGCTTGCCGAGTCGGTGCCCGGTCAGCTTCTCGGGCGGCACTGCCAACGTGGTGACTTCACCGAGGCACAACACCTCGTCGTCGAGCAGCAGCCGCGCGGTCGACGTGATGCCCCGCGACGTCTGGGAGCGGACAATGTCGAAGCGCAGTTCGGTCCGTACCGGAGTTGGTCGCCGGAACTTCACCTGCAGTGAGCGTGTCTTGCCGGAAAGGCCGCTTACGCAGTTCTGATGCTGAATGACGCTGTCGAAGAACACCGCCAGGAATCCTCCGTGTACCAGGCCCGGCGGTCCTTCGTAGACAATCGGGAAATTGACTCGCCCCGACGCGGTTTCGCCATCGAGTTGATCGAAGGCGTATTCGGGGAAACCAGGGGTTGAACGCGCCGATGTCCGTTGCATGGTCAAGGTAGACGCGGTAGATACCAGACTGGTCGGTCACCGACCCGCGGGGCGCTGTTTGGCGGCACCGCGGCGCTCAACTCGTGCTCCCACTCACCCAAGCTGCGCGACGATCGCGTCAACCGTGGGGTGCGCGATGTTCAAGTGACAGCAGGACGTCCCCGAGTCGGCGCAGCGCGCCCGCCGCGGCAACGGTTTGCGGAAGTGGTGATTCACCGAACCGAGCCGACGCCGGCCACGTAGCGACGCCGGGTTGCTGCTGCTCGCTCATCCGACCTCTTTCCCACGCTGCTGTTCCCCAGCGACGCTTTCCTTGCTAAGTTATACAGCGAAGCAATTGTATTGCCTACTGTAGAGGTATCTATATCGACTGGGAAGGGCAGTTTCTCCTGTGAGCCAAGACGCGGAATCCGTAACGGACGACGGCGTGCTCACCGCCAGCCGGGACGGCGCCGTGCTGCGACTGACGCTGGACCGGCCCGCGCGACGTAATTCGCTGAGTCCGAGCATGATCGCGTCGTTCGTCGATGCACTCACATCAGCCGCCACCGATGACTCGCTGCGCGCCATCCACATCCGCGGCGCCGGCAACGATTTCTGTTCCGGTGTCGACTGGGTCGCCACCAACCGCGGCACAGACCACCGGCGTCGCGCCGGTGACCTCGTCCGACGTGTCCCTCACGCGGCAAACCGAATCGTCGAGTTGGTGCACACCGTCCACCTACCGGTGGTCAGCAGCGTCCGGGGAGTCGCTGCCGGGCTCGGCTGCAATCTCGCGCTGGCAGCGGATTTCACGGTCGCGGCCGACGATGCCGTGTTTTGGGAGCCGTTCGCGGCGCGAGGGTTCAGTCCCGATTCGGGTTCCACCTGGTTGCTGCCGCGACTGATCGGTCTCACCCGGGCCAAGCGGATGCTGTTGCTCGGCGACAAGGTCGGTGCGGCCGATGCCGCGGACTGGGGGTTGATCCATCAGGCAGTGGCCGCGGCTGACCTGGACCGCGCGACCGACGAACTGCTGACTCGACTTGCCGCCGGACCGACCGTGGCGCTCGGGCTGGCGAAGCACGCAATTCACTACGGACAGCACGCAACACTGGTCCAGTCGATGCAGCAGGAACTGTTCGACGTCGAGCTGTCCTGTAGAACAGCCGATTTCACAGAAGGGCTCACGGCCTTCCGGGAACGGCGCACGCCGCGGTTTCAGGGGCGATGAGCGAAAGGAGCTGACATGTCTTCCCGGTCGTACGACACCATCACCTACGAGGTCGACGGGCACACCGCCACGATCACGCTGAACCGGCCCGACGCCCTTAATGCGCTCAGCCCGCACATGGTCACCGAACTGCGCGACGCCTACGACGCCGCCGAGAATGACGACGACGTCTGGGTTCTCATCGTCACCGGGACCGGACGGGCATTCTGCACCGGAGCTGACGTCAAGGCCATTCCCGGCGACGGCAAGGTGATCAACGATCGGCCATACCTGTCCACCTATGAGCAGTGGGAGGCGCCGCAGGAAGGCACGCCTGTCTTGGTGGCCGGGGCGTCGGACTGGACGATCCTGGGGTTGCTGCCGGAATTGCTGCTGAATTCCCGGAGCAGAACCACCGCTCCATCCTGCTGCGGCACCGAAGCCAATTGTCCCGCCTTCCCGCTCGGTTATTTATCCAAATCCGCTGGTTTTGAACGATTCCATGGCCAAATGGGACGATTTTCGGAGTTTTATCGATAACGATATGTATTTGTTGCGGCGGATTGCCTTTGAACGTGCTCGGCTTTATTAGCAGTACGTAATGAAACCAGTAGATGTCAGAAAAGGCACAGCAATAAC
>CAWIKT010000004.1:0-16213 GCA_963836555.1 uncultured Actinomycetota bacterium
AACGGATCGGCACGTTACGACAGCCTACGGATTACCGGAAAGCGGCCATCGATGAATCGGCGATCACGGAGACTGTGTATGACACGTGTCAAAAACGAGCTCCCCGATAAACCCGGCAGACAAGAAGGCAGATGAGCGCACCGATCACCGACGACGCCGCCCGAGTTTTCGCTGATCCGACGTCGTATGCCGACGAACCGCGGCTGCACGCCGCACTGACCCATTTACGAGCGCACGCTCCGGTGTCGCTGGTCGACTGCCCGCCCTACCGGCCGTTCTGGGCCATCACCAAACACGCCGACATCATGGAGATCGAGCGGGCCAACGAGCTTTTCATCAACGAGCCGCGGCCATTGCTGGCCACCGCGGAAGCCGATGACCTGGCGCGCCAACAATTGGACGCCGGCATGGGGCTGCGCACCCTGATCCACATGGACGATCCGCAGCACCGGGTGGTGCGCGCGATCGGCGCGGATTGGTTTCGTCCTAAAGCGATGCGGGCAATGAAAGTCCGGGTCGACGAGCTGGCCAAGATCTACGTCGACAAGATGATGGCCGCAGGCAACGAGTGCGACTTCGTGCAGGAGGTCGCGGTGAACTATCCGCTGTACGTGATCATGTCGCTGCTGGGACTTCCCGAGTCGGACTTTCCCCGCATGCTCGCGCTGACCCAGGAACTATTCGGCGGCGATGACGACGAGTTCAAGCGCGGCGCCACGCTCGAGGAGCAACTGCAGGTTCTGCTCGAGTTCTTCGGCTACTTCAACGCGCTCACCGCATCACGCCGCGAGCATCCGACCGAGGACCTGACGTCCGCGATCGCCAACGCCCGGATCGACGGAGAGCCGCTGTCCGATGTCGACACCGCGTCTTACTACGTCATCATCGCCACCGCCGGCCACGACACCACCAGCGCGACGATCGCCGGCGGCCTGCAGGCGCTGATCGAAAACCCTGATCAACGAAAGCGGTTGCGCGACAACCCCGATCTGATGCCGCTGGCCACCGAGGAGATGATCCGTTGGGCGACGCCGGTCAAGGAGTTCATGCGAACGGCCACCGCCGACACCACCGTGCGCGGCGTACCGATCGCCGAAGGGGAATCGGTCTATCTGTCGTACGTCTCGGGTAACCGGGACGAGGACGTGTTCGACGACCCGTTCCGGTTCGACGTCGGGCGCGACCCCAACAAGCATTTGGCGTTCGGCTACGGGGTGCACTTCTGCCTGGGCGCCGCGCTGGCGCGCATGGAGGTCAGCAGCTTTTTCACTGAACTGCTGCCGCGGCTGAAATCGATTGAGCTGAGCGGAAAGCCGGAGCTGATCTCGACGACGTTCGTCGGCGGTCTCAAGCACCTGCCGATTCGTTATCAGCTTCGTTGAGCAATTTTGTCTGTTCGCGCTGCACGTGCAGGAAGCCGTCGACGGCGGCCTGCGCACATTCGCGGTAGTCGAAGTCGGGCAGGGTGGACAACCGCCCGAGCACCGCCGGACCGATCAGCATTGCGATCGCGCGGGTGCGATCGATGTCGCCCAACTCGGCGGCCGCCGGGCTGTCGAAGATCGCGTCGAACGGCGCCGCGTACTGCTGGGCGATGCGCTCGCGAAGCGTGCTGATCGCGGGACTGTCGGACGTCCGAGTGCGTGGCGATTCGGGTAGCTGTTCCAGGTCGCGCCCGAGCGCCAGCCAGCTCATCGCCATCACCATGCCCGAGCTCTCGGCGATCGCCTGCCCGAATGCCAGAACCACGGCCATCAGCCGGTCGCGCAGAGTGCCTTCCTCAACCGGCATTGGCGGCGGCGGTATCAGCCCGCTGAAAGCCGCTGCCAGCAAGTCATTTCCACTGGGAAAGTGGCGGTACAGGGTGGCGCGGGCGACGTTGGCGCCACGGGTCACCGCGTCGACGGTCACCGCGCTGGGCCCCCCGGCGCGAAGCAACGCGGTGGCGGCCTCCAGCAACCGGGCCCGCGAACGTGCCGGGCGCGGATCTGTCTTATCCGCGATGTGGACCACCTCCTCGTGTCCGCCTTAGACAGCGTACGCAGACGTCTACGGCAGCGACGTGAACCCCATCAGCCGACGAACTCTGCGGCCCGGTGGCCCAGCATGGTGATCGTGGCGTGCGGGCCACGACTGGTGATTGTCGGCAGTACCGACCCGTCGACCACCCACAACCCGTCGATTCCGTGCACCCGGCACCGGTGATCGACGACGGCGGCCGGATCCCCGGCGTGGCCCATCGGGACGCTGCCGCACAGGTGCTGCGACGTCGACCACGCTGGTTCACCGACTTCGGTTGTCGGACTTGCTATTTCGCGAGCCAGCTCGCAGCCGGCCCGCAATGCCGCGAGGTCGGCCGGTTCGCTGTCGTAGTGATGCTCGATGACCGGCGGCACCATCGGGTCGGCTGAGACCAACATGACCCGTCCGCGCGCTAGGGGGCGCATCAGGGCTACCCCGAGGTGCGGCCAGTCCGGGCGGCCCGGCGTTCCGTCGCCGACCATGGCCACAAAGCCTCCGGTATACGGCCGGATCTCGACATTGTCAGGGGTGCTCAGCACCACCTCGAGGACCGGCCGTCCAGCTTCCACCGTCCAGGTGGTCGGCAGCACCCACTCCGGGTGGTCGCTGCAGCCCGCGCCGACCGGCAACGGAGCGATCACGTCCACCCCGGCGGCGCGCAGCATCGCCTCGTCACCGACGCCGGAAAGCATGAGCAGATGCGCCGATTCGATCGCACCCGCGCAGAGCACGATCTGGTCGGCGGACACGGTGATCGGACCACCGGGACCGACGGCGTCCACGGCATCGGCCCGACCGTCGGCGATGCGCAGGCGCAGCGCCCGCGTCTGGGTCAACAGCGACAGGTTGGCACGTTGCAGGGCAGGCAGCAGATAAGCGGAACCGGGACCGATCCGCGTCCCGCCGACGATGTTCAGCGGGACCGCCCCGACCCCGGCCGGCAGGATGTCGGTGTCGGCCACATCGTTGAGGTCGGGCAGCCAGTCGAAGCCATGCCGTCGCGCGGCTTCGACGAAAGTTGCTGTGCTGCCTCTTAATTCACGTGTTCGCTGGACCAGTATCGGACCGGAGTCGCCGTGTGCCGGCCCGCTGAAATCGAGATCGGTCTCGATCGCCCGGAAGTGCTGGACCACGTCGACCAGCCCCACCCCGGCATCCCGAAGCCGTCGAAGTCACCGCGCAGACCGCGGCAGAAGTATCCGCCGTTGACGGCACCGGATCCGCCGATCGTCGCACCGCGCATGATCGTCATCTGACGCGCGGGGCGATCGGTGAGCGTGGTCTGGTATCGCTGGACCAGCGGACTGGCCGCGCCGATCGGCAGCCGAAGCCCGTTCGCGGTTTCCGCGTTCAACCGCGGGTCGCCTAGGCCCGGGCCGGCCTCGAGTACCGTTACCGAGCGGCTGGAATCGAGCGAAAGCCGGTTCGCGACAACAGATCCAGCGCTCCCCGCACCAATGATCAGCACATCGCTGTGCAGCGCAGCTGCGGTCAGGAGTCAGACCCGAATCTGCGGTTTGAGCGGGCCGACGTTGCGTTCCCGCACCACGCCGTACCAGAGGCCCAGCCCGTAGGCCAGATCGTCGATCCGCTTGAGCAACAGGTATGTCAACAGCCCGATCGGCCGGGCGTCGTCGTCGGCGGTCTGCCGGCGATTGGCCCAGTCCACCACCCCGTCGACGATCGCTGCGACCACGACGACCCGGCGGCACGAGCGGAACAGCATGGCGGCCAGCAGCGCGACCGGCCAGTAGTGCCGGCAGATCGCCGACGCCAACTGCAGCGCCGCCGACCACAGGCTGCGGGCCGCCACCGTCACGACGTCCCACATCTGGGTCTCGGTACCCTGCATGCTCTTCGCGACCCGGCGCCCGGTAAGTCCGGCAACGAACAGTGAGGCCAGGTACCCGAAGCTCGAGCCCAGGGCCATCAGAATCCAGGCCGTCAGCGCCCAGCCGGAGATCATCAACGGCGCGATCTTGTCTGGGTGGCGAACCGACAGCGGGGCGGCCGACCCACCGTAAAACGCTTTGCGCGCAACCCAATCCCGCAATTCGGTCCGATGATCATGCGCCACTTGGGCAATCGGCTCGTAACGAAGACGGGCCCCCGCCTCGACGAGTCGCCAGCACAGATCGACGTCCTCACCCGCTCGCAGTGTCTCGTCGAATCCGTCAATATCCCGCAAGGTCGACGTGCGACAAATGATTGCGGCACTCGGCACATAGGAAACGCTGGTGTAGGGAATCACCGGGGCTTCGCGCTGACCGAGGTCCAGCGACGAGCGCACCGCCTCGTAGCGGCCGACCAGATGATCGGTCTGCGCAAGTCCCACGATCCGTGGGGCGACGAGCGCGACGGTCGGGTCGCAGAAGTGCCCGAGCAGCGCCTCGAGCCAGCCGCGTCGCGGGACGACGTCGGAGTCGAGGAACGCGACATAGTCCGTCTTGCAGGCCGCGAAGCCGGTGTTGCGGGCGGCGGCGGGGCCCTTGCTCTGCACGTGCCGCAGAATCACCAGGTCGGGATGCGCCGCCGCGAACTCTTCGTGCCGGACCGGCGTCGACGAGCCGTCATCCACGATGACAATGCGCAAACCGCGCAACCCGGCGACTAGCCTGCGTAACCCACATGCGTTGTCCCGCACCGGAATTACGACAGTCACGTCGCGATGCGACGGCCCACCCGCGGGCCGCGGATGCGCGACCGTCGCGTCGAGCAGCGTCCGAGCCAACTCGGCGCTCAGGGCGTCGCGGACCTTGAGGCGGCCGTCGGCGAGCATGTCCTGCGCGGCGGGCGCCAGCCGCAAGATCCGGGTCGGCGATCCTCCCAGCAAAGCCGACCCCTGGCCGAGCACCCGAACCCGGCGGTCGACCTGCACAGCAAACCCGTCCGGCAATCGCGTCTGTGTCATCAGCGCCGCCCCAGCGCGACGACCAAGCGGGTCACGTGAGCATCCCGTCGGCGGCGGGCGTCCACCGCCGGATCCGGCGCAGGCAGTCGTCAACCATCTCGGCCAGCATCCGCTCGCCATCGGCGGCGGTCGCGGTGGTCGGATCACCCAACACACCGAGCTCGCTGACCGCGGCCACTCCCCCGCTGCGCATCGAGGGCAGCAGCTCGGGCAGCGGGGCGCTGTTGCCTGCGCGTAGCCGGTCGGTGCGCACATCGGCGGGCGAAATATGCAGCAATACTGAAGTTTCGGTGTGCCCGGCATGGGCATCGCCACCGACGACCACGCATGGGCACCACACCGCGTCCCGCCCCTCACGACGCAGCAGCCGGACGGCCTGGCTCAGCGCCGCGATGTTGCCTCCGTGGCCGTTGACGAACAGCAGCCGCTGCGTCCAGCAGGTCGCCGACCTGCCGTACTCGACCAGCAGCGCCGCAATGCGTCGGTGCCGATCGAGATCGTTCCGGGGAAACTCTGGTGCTCGCCGCTGGCGCCATACGCGATCGCCGGGGCCGCCAACCATGTCAGTCCGGTCACGGACAAGTTTGCTGCGACCGCGCCGGCGACCGCCGAAGCGATCCGGGTGTCGGTGTCCAACGGCAGGTGCGGGCCGTGCTGCTCGGTAGAGCCGACCGGGATAGCCAGCCCTACCGTCATGCTCTGCAGTTGGCTCGACGTAGAGCCCCCGAGATCGGGCTGGACCACCACTCGGTGATGGTAAGACGAATTCACCTGCAGTGCATCGGTTGTTGGCGCTATCGAAAAAGTATTTTCCGCCGGACGTTCGCTAAAACCGGTCAACGTCGCCACGTCAGCCACGTCAGTATCAACATACCCGCTGGTCTCGCGGCTCGCGGCGGCTAGGCTCCGCCTACGGGCGTTAGCGCCGAGCGCCCGGGTGAAGCCCTCCGGCACCAGTACGTCGTCCCGGTTCAGGTCGTGCACCGACGCGCGGCCGAGGCCCATCAAGGCGGAGTCGATTCCGCCGTGCATGATGTCGAGCACGTTCTCGACGCCCGGTTGCCCGGCCGCGGCCAGACCCCACAAATAGGCCCGCCCGATCATCACTGCGCGGGCACCGAGCGCCAGCGCCTTGACGACGTCACTGCCGCGCCGGATACCGCCGTCCAGCAAAACTTCTACCTGGTCGCCGACCGCCTCGGCGACTGCGGGCAGCGCGCGAATTGACGCCGGCGTTCCATCCAGGTTGTTGCCGCCGTGGTTGGACACCGAGATCGCCGAAACACCCGCATCCACAGCTCTTTTCGCGTCGTCGAGCCGCATGACGCCCTTGAGCATGAACGGGCCGCCCCACAATTCGCGCAGCCACGCGATGTCGTCCCACGTCGGCGGCGGTGTTGCCATCCATTCGCCGTAGGCGGCGAAGAACGGCGGACCGGGCTCGCCGCGGCCGGCCAGGTTGGGCACCCGCAGGTCCGGCGGGCGCAGCGTCTTGCCGAATCGCCACAGCCACCCGGGCCGGGTGAGCACCTCCGGCGACATCCGCAGCATGGTGCGCAGGTCCATCTGCTCGGGGATCTTCGGGCTGCCCCAGTCGCGCCCGTGGGAGAACGACCAGTCGGTGGTGACGATCAGGCCGACGGCGCCGGCCTGCCGGGCCCGCTCGACCCGCGCCGCGATCACGTCGCGCCCGCCCGACCAGTAGACCTGGAAGAACAACTTGGGGTTGGCGGCGATCACTTCCTCGATCGGCTTGCTGGCGAACGAGGACAGCCCCATCGCGGTGCCGCGCGCGGCGGCGGCGCGGGCGACGGCGATCTCACCGTCCGGGTCGACGGCCTGCACGCCGGTCGGCGAGATGATCACCGGCAGCGAAATCTCTTGTCCCATAATGGTTGTCGACAAATCTCGCTTCTCGAGCGCGCCGACCACGTGCGGGGCGAAGCCCAGTTCGCCGAACGCCTCGACGTTGTCGGAGACGGTCAGCCCCTTTTCGCTGGCGGCGACCAGCGCGGAATAGGCCGACTTGGGCAGTCGCTTCTTCGCGCGCTGCTGCGCGATGGCGACCGTTTCGAACCAGACGTCACGGGCCACGGCTAGACCGGGCTTTCGTTGCAGAGTTTCTGCGGCGTCGACCGGCGAGGGCACTGTCAGGGTCAGCGGGACGGGGCCGCTCTTGCGCCTACCGCTGCGGAGTGGTCGCCGGCCGGGCGCGGCTTGTCTCGCTCTTGCGCCAGCGCCGGCTCGCCGTAACCCTGGACGCACTCAGGGTCGGGACCGTCGAGCGGCAGGCCGGTGAAGAACTTGGCGGCCATGCATCCACCCCGGCAGCTGTCGTAGTGCCCGCAGCTGCCACAGGCTCCCGCGGACTGCGGCTCGCGCAGCTCGCGGAACAGCGGGGCGTCCTTCCAACCTGTGTCAAAACCGCCGTCGGACAACATATTTCCGGCTAGGAAGCGGTCGTGGATGGCGAACGGGCAGGCGTAGACGTCGCCGATCGGGTCGATCAGGCACACCACCCGCCCGGCGCCGCACATGTTCAGCCCGGCCAGCGCGCCCGGTTCACCCAGACCGGACAGGTGGAAGAACGAGTCCCCGGTGAGGACTCGCTCGCCGTTGGCGACCAGCCAGTCGTACAACTGAACCTGTTGGTCGGCCGTCGGGTGCAGTTCGTCCCAGACATCGGCACCACGGCCGGAGGGACGCAACCGGGTGATCCGCAGCGTGGCACCGTATCGGCTTGCCAGCGAAGCGAACTCGTCGAGCTGGTCGACGTTGTGACGGGTCACCACGACCGAGATCTTGGCGTCTTTGAACCCCGCCGCAGCCAGGTTTTCCAGTGCGCGAACGGCCATCGCGAACGAACCTGGCCCGCGGACGGCGTCGTTGACCTCAGCGGTCGCGCCGTCCAGCGAGATCTGGACGTCGACGTAGTCACTGGCGGCCAGGCGGGCGGCGACCTCCGGGGTGATGCGTACGCCGTTGGTGGAGAACTTCACGCCGACATGGTGTGCCGTCGCGTAGTCGACCAGCTCCCAAAAGTCGGGCCGCACAGTCGGTTCCCCGCCACCGATGTTGACGTAGAACACCTGCATACGTTCCAGCTCGTCGATGATGTCCTTGCACTGCTGCGTGGACAGCTCTCGCGGGTCGCGCTTGCCCGAGGACGACAGGCAGTGCACACACGCCAAGTTGCACGCGTAGGTCAGCTCCCAGGTCAGGCAGATGGGTGCGTCGAAGCCGTGTTCGAACTGCTCGATGAGCCGTGGCACCGTCTCGGTCATTAGCGCCGCTCCTCCTCATAGGCGCCGCTCATGCGGCGCACGGTCGGGTCGCCGGCGCGTGTCACGCTTCCCCCTCCGCCGGCAACAGCATGTGCGAGCCGGCCAGCACGCCGAGCGCGTGCACGTAGGGGTCTTGCTGGCAATCCTCGACGCCGGCCGCACGAAGCGCGGCCCGGACGTCGGTGTGGTCGGACAACGATTGCACCACCGTCAGGATGGTGCGGTTCTTCAGGAACGACAGTTTGCGAGTTCCGAAGTGATACAACAGCGCACCGAAAGATTCGGGGCGCACGGCGACCTGTGGGTGCAGGCGCCATGGCTGATCGATGTCGAACTCGGCTCGCCCGCCCGTCGACGATGAAGGCGGGCCATCCAGCCCCGCCGTGGGGGCGCTCACGGTCAGTAGACCCCGCACATCCCGTCGATGGACACCTCTTCGACCAGCGTCTCGGTGACGAGCTCGGTGTCGATGTCGGCCTGCTGGTTCGTTGTCCATGACCATGCCTTTCGTTCGGGTGGGACTCGACAAGTTGCGTCGATGTGGTCAAAATCTCAGTCAGAATATGGCATCGAGTGCCGAAATGGAAGGGCGGGGACCATGGCGCAACAGCAGCCGCGGCTCGGGCGCCGCCGGTCCACCACGCGTGAGCACATCGCAGACGTCGCGATCGGGATGTTCCTCAGTCGCGGTTTCGCAGAGGTGAGCGTCGACGACATCGCACAGGCGGCCGGCATCGCGCGCCGCAGCGTGTTTCGGTACTACGCGTCGAAGAACGCAATTCCCTGGGGAGACTTCGACACTCATCTGCAACATCTCAGCCGGCTGCTGAGCGACGTCGACGCGGACATACCACTCGGCGACGCACTGGAAGCTGCGCTGTTGTCGTTCAACACTTTTGACGACTCCGAGACTGTCAGGCACCGACAGCGAATGCGGGTGATCCTGCAAACGGCGGAACTACAAGCATATTCGATGACCATGTATGCGGGATGGCGTGAGGTGATCGCCGCCTTCGTCGCGAAGCGGACCGGCGCCAAGACCAACGACCTGCGACCGCAGACCGTCGCGTGGATGATGCTCGGCGTCGCTCTGAGCGCCTACGAGCATTGGCTCGATGACGAATCGGTCTCGTTACCGCAAGCTTTGGGCGATGCCTTTGACGTGGTCCGCGCCGGACTGAAAAATCTAGACGCATGAGCCGATTACTGCAGACCATCGAGGGGCAGGGGCAGGTCTGCGCCGGGATGGGATCGGCGATGTACGGGGAACTGCTGCCGCGGGTGGGCGCCGACGTCGAGGCTGGCGGGGTATTCGCGCGGATCTTCGCCGGGCATGAAAACGATTCCGGCCGGATGGCTTTGCCGCTCCGACTGCTCGGCGGATTGCATCGTTTGGCGCTCGACGGGCGCGCGTCCGCCCTGCGCCGCTGGTATCCGAGCGTCGGCGGCCAGTGGGATTCCGAGGCCGCGTGGCCCGATATCGTGCGGGCCGCGGCGGAACACGCCGACTACCTGCGTGCGACCCTCGACCAACCGCCGCAGACCAACGAAGTCGGCCGCTCGGCCGCGCTGATCGGTGGCCTGCTGACGTTGTCTAACCAATTCAAGTTGCCTGTAAGGCTTTTCGAGATCGGCTGCAGCGCCGGGCTGAACCTGCGCGCCGATCATTACCGGTACAACTATCCGGGTGGCGGCTGGGGCCCGGTCGATTCGCCGGTGACCATCGAGGAGGCCTGGCACGGCGTGCTGCCCCCGGCTGCCGACCTGACCATCGCCGAGCGCCATGGCTATGACATCGCGCCGCTGGACGCCACCACCGCCGCGGGCGAGATGACGCTGCTGAGTTACGTCTGGCCCGACCAGCGGGCGCGGCTGGACCGGTTGCGGGGAGCGATCAGCGTTGCCCGTCAGGTGCCGGCCACGCTGCACCGCCGCAACGCCACCGAGGCAGTGGCCGGCCTCGACCTCGCCGAGGGCACGGTGACCGTGCTGTGGCATTCGATTATGTGGCAATACCTTTCGCTGCCCGAGCAGTCAACGATCACCGCCGACATCGAGGCACTGGGTGCACGGGCCACGCGCCAATCGCCGTTCGCGCACCTGACGCTGGAACCGCATCGGCGAACATCCGAGGCCGATATCGAGTTCGTGGTGCGCGTCCGTTGCTGGCCCGGCGGGGACCATCGACTGCTGGCCGCGTGCTCACCGCACGGACCACCGGTCACGTGGGAATAGTTAGCCCAGCACTTCCGAGATCGGCACGGCGGCAGCGATTTTGCCGCGCGTCTTCATGACCTTGCCGGGCATTCCACCGCCGACGACACCGGCCACCGCGCCGTCGCGCTCGTAGTAGGCGAGGAACTTGCGGCCGTCGTCCTCCACCACGTGCACGATGTCGGTGGCAACGGGCTCGCCGAGGCATTGGATCTTGACGTCGTACTGATCGCTCCAGAAGTACGGGACGACCACGTTGGACGGTACGTCCTGGCCTAGCATCGCGGGCACCACGGCGCGCGCCTGTTCGGCGACGTTGCTCCAATGTTCAACGCGCACTTGGTGTCCTCCCGCGTCGCGCCAGGACGCGACATCGCCAAGAGCCCACACGTTTGGCGCGCTGGTCCGCCCGGCGGCGTCACAGATGACGCCGTTGTCGACCTCGATACCGCTGCCGTCCAGCCAATCGGTCGCCGGCCGTGAGCCGATACCAACCACGACCAGGTCGGCGTTCACCACGGTGCCGTCGGTCAATTGCACGGTCTCGACGTGTGTATCGCCACGCACCTCGGCCACTCCGACGTGAGTGCGCACGTCAACGCCCTCGTCGCGGTGCAGCCGGGCCACCAGTCCGCCGATCTGTTCCCCGAGGACGGCCGCCAGAGGTGCGGGTTGGGGCTCGACCAGTACAACGTCGACTCCCAGTCCACGCAGACTCGCCGCCACCTCACAGCCGATGAATCCCGCCCCGACAACGACAGCTCGTTGTGCTTGGGACGCATGCCGGCGCAGGGCCAGACTCTCGTCGAAGGACCGCAGCACCCGGATACCCTCGAGGTCCGGGAAGGCCGGAATGCGCCGTGGCACCAGGCCTGTCGCGATGACGAGTTCGTCGTACCCGAGGGTTGATCCGTCGTTGAGCGTCACGGTCTGCGCTTCGGTGTCAATACCGGTGGCGGCCGACCCCAGCCGCAGGGTGATGTTTTTCTCGTCGTAGAACTCACGCGGCTTGAGTGTCACGTCGTCGACTTCGCTGCGCAACACCTCTTTGGACAGCGGAGGACGGTCGTAGGGCAGATGGACTTCGTCGCTGACGATCGTGATCGGTCCGGTGAACTCGGCCCGGCGTAATTGCTCGGCGGTCCGGGCCGCGGCGAGTCCTCCACCGACAATCAGGATTCCGTTGTCGCCAGCGCTAGTGGTCATTGGAGAGTTCATACACGATTGCGGTGCCCGACCGTGGCTCACCCCTGGGCGCGCGACCGATCGATCAGGTTGGACAACACGACGATGCTCTCGCTGCGTTCGATGTCGGCGCTGGTGCGGATCCGCTCGAGCGCGTCCTCCAGATGCGGCATGTCGCGCGCCAGCACCCGCAGGATTGCATCGGAGGGGCCGGTTACCGTTGCGGCACTGACGACTTCGGGGATATCGACCCAGGCTCGCCGCAACTCCTCGGGTGAGATCCGGCCGTGGCAGAAGATCTCGACGTAGGCCTCGGTCTTCCAGCCGACCGCGTTGCGATCGATCACGGTGGTGAATCCACGGATCACCCCGCTGTCAAGCATCCGGTCGACGCGCCGCTTGACCGCAGGCGCGGACAAGCGCACCCGCTCACCGATTTCGGCGAACGTCGCGCGGGCGTGCTGGGCCAATTCGGCCAGGATCTGCTCGTCAATGTCATCTAAACGGTCCATCACCCCTCCAGGCACAACAGATGACCGTATTATTGCATTCTACGCAATAAAATTGCCCTATATACGCAACAGGAATGAATGCGTTGCGCGCAAGGCTCCCCTTACCGTTGATGCATGACGACCGTCGCTGATTCCAGGACCCAAGCCAGGCGTCACACCACCGAGCGCACGGCCGCCAGTCGGCGCTACGTAATGACCCCGCCACGGTTCTTCACGGTCGACTACGCGATCAACCCGTGGATGGACACCGCGACTCCGGTCGACACGGCCGCGGCGTTGACTCAGTGGCAGCACCTGCACGACGTGTACCGGCAACTGGGGCACAGCGTCGACCTCGTCGATCCGGTTCCCGGCTTGCCCGACATGGTGTACGCCGCCAATGGCGGGTTGATCATCGACGGTATAGCTGCCGTCGCGCGCTTCAAATACGCTGAGCGCAAGCAGGAGTCAGCGGCATACGCCGCCTGGTTAGCGGCGCAGGGCTACGAACCGCGCCAGACTCGCCACGTCAACGAAGGCCAGGGCGACCTGCTGCCGGTGGGCGACGACATCTTGGCCGGCTACGGATTTCGCACCGACCTGCGGGCACACGGTGAAATCGCCGGGATCTTCGCCCGCCGCGTGATCAGCCTCGAATTGATCGATCCGCGCTTCTATCACCTCGACACCGCGTTGACCGTGCTCGACGACACCACCATCGCCTACTACCCGCCGGCCTTCAGCTACGTCTCCCGGGCGCATTTGGAGACGCTGTTCCCCGACGCGATCGTGGTCGACACCGCCGATGCCTACGCGTTCGGCCTGAACGCCGTGTCCGACGGCCGCCACGTCATTCACCCGGGCGCCGCGGTCGGTTTCGCACGGCAACTGGCCGACGCCGGTTTCGAGCCCATCGGAGTCGAGATGCCCGAGTTGCTCAAGGGCGGTGGATCCGTCAAGTGCTGCACGCTGGAGGTGTACTTGTGACCCGCCGGCGACGATAGTCGGAGCAGTGCGATCGGAGAAGAGCAGCAGGAGCGGCGCGATGACGACGATCCAGACCATTGTCGGCCACGGCGCGCTGACCGAGTCAGCGATCGCGCTTGACGAGCGCTCATGCGCGCACAACTACTCGCCGCTGCCAGTGGTGGCCGCCAGCGCCGAGGGGTGCTGGATCACCGACGTCGAAGGACGCCGCTACCTGGACTGCCTGGCCGCATATTCGGCGGTGAACTTCGGGCACCGCAACCCCGAGATCACCGCGGCGGCCCACGCGCAGTTGGACACCGTCACATTGGTCAGTCGCGCCTTTCACGCCGAAGCACTGGGCCAGTTCTGCGCGGCGCTGACATCGTTGTGCGGCAAGGACATGGTGTTGCCGATGAACAGCGGCGCCGAAGCGGTCGAAAGCGCGCTCAAGGTGGCGCGCAAATGGGGCACCGACGTCAAAGGCGTGCCCGACGACAGAGCCAATATCGTGGTTGCCGACAACAACTTTCACGGCCGGACCATCAGCATCGTCAGCTTCTCGTCGGACCCGGCGGCGCGCGCGGGCTTCGGGCCTTTCACCCCCGGCTTTCGTTCGGTGCCGTTCGGGGATGTCGACGCCCTGGCCAAGGCCATCGACGAGCACACCGTCGCCGTCTTGCTCGAGCCGATCCAAGGCGAGGCGGGCGTGATCGTGCCGCCGGACCATTACCTGCCGACGGTCCGTGAAATCTGTTCGGTCCAAGGCGTTCTCATGATCGCCGATGAGATCCAGTCCGGCCTGGCCCGCACCGGCCGCACTTTTGCCTGCGACCACTGGGGTGTGGTGCCCGACGTGTATCTGCTCGGCAAGGCCCTGGGTGGCGGCGTGGTGCCACTATCGGCAGTGGTCGCCGACCGCGACATCCTCGGGGTATTGCATCCCGGCGAGCACGGGTCGACGTTTGGCGGCAACCCGTTTGCCGCCGCGATCGGGAGCACGGTGGTGTCGATGCTCGCTCGCGGCGAGTTCCAGGAGCGCGCGACCAGACTGGGGATACGACTGCACGAGGGCCTGCGGACGCTGATCGGTCACGGCGTGGTCGCCGTACGGGGACGCGGGCTCTGGGCCGGCGTCGACCTCGACCCGGCGCTCGGCAGCGGCAAGAAGCTCAGCCTGCGACTGGCCGAACGAGGCATGTTGGTCAAGGACACGCACTCCTCGACGATACGCATCGCCCCGCCGCTGGTGATCACGGCGGACGAAATCGACTGGGCCATACAGCGATTCGCTGAGACCCTGGCCGACTTGGCGGCCTAGTACTTCAGCACCCCTTTGTCGACCGGGATCTGCGCCCCGGTCAGTGTGCCAGAGCCGTCGCCGACGAGCCAGGCCACCACGTCGGACACTTCGGCGGCACCCATGAAGCCGTGCGGCTGCAGCGGCATCGGCCCGAAGCTGTGGATGAAGTGGGGGTGCTTGCCGAATATCTGCATCATCAACTCGGGCTCGATCATCGGCGTCTCCACCGAGTAGGGATGTATCGAGTTGACCCGAATGCCGTACTCCCCCAACTCAATTGCCAACGAGTTGGTCAGTCCGGTGAGTCCGTGCTTGGATGCAGAGTAGTGACCGTTGCCCGGGGTGGCCTTCAGCCCGGCCGATGAACTGACCACCACAATCGCCCCGCCATTGCCGGCGTCGATCATCGCGGGCACCACGGCGCGCACGGTCTGGAAGGTGCCCGTCAGGTTCACGCCGATCACGCTGTCCCATTGCTCGTCGGAGAGTTCCCACACCCGTCCCCAACTCAGTACGCCGGCATTGGCGATCAGGATGTCGAGGCGGCCGAATTCTTCGACACCGTCGGCAACCAACTGGCGCAGCGCCGCGTCGTCGCGGGTGTCGACCTGGCGGGCCAGGATCTTGCGGCCTTCGGCTTCGACCGCGCGAACCGTCTCGGCCAAGTCCTCCGGGGTCGCGCCGGGGTAGGTGATGGTGTCGGACACCGACGCGCAGATGTCCAAGGCGATGATGTCGGCGCCTTCGCGCGCGAGTCGGGCCGCATGCGCGCGGCCTTGGCCGCGCGCCGCACCGGTGATGAACGCCACCCGCCCCTGCAGTGTTCCCGACACGACAGCCCCTTTCGCCGACTGCCGATCAGGCTAGCAGCGAAACTGAAACGTGTTCTAGTCGCCTGGTCTGCTCAGAGATCGGCGATGATTTTTTGCCGCGCCGCGGCGTACTCGGCCTCCGAGATCGTGCCGCCGGCATGCAGTTTCTCCAGCTCCTCGAGCCGCTGAGCGGCCGACGGTTGAGCCGGCGCGGCCACGCCACCGGCGGCAGCGGGTACCGACTGCGCCTCGGCCGTGCGGCGTACCACCGCCATGATCTGCTGGCGGACCGCCGGGTAGTTGCGGATGTCGACGGTGCCGGAGATCGGCAGGTTGCTCGCCTTGTAGATCTGCAGGATCTCCATCAGCGGGCCGGCCTGTCCGGTCAGGTCGTAGGTCTTATGGTCCTCGCTGCTGGTGATCTGCATCGGCACCACACCCGCGACCAACGCGCTTGCCTGCCAGTCGATTTCGTATTGGTGCGTGGCGGGGTCGACCAGCACCACGAGTTGGCGCGCGGTCACGATCGCCTGCTTGGTGAAGTCGACGGTGACTCGCTTGCGGGCGGTGAAATCGACTCCAGGGCCGGTGATCCGCAGGTCCAGGTTGACCACCGGGTGTTCGTTGATCCGCACGCCG
Organism: uncultured Actinomycetota bacterium; assembly: GCA_963836555.1. Classification (GTDB taxonomy): domain Bacteria; phylum Actinomycetota; class Actinomycetes; order Mycobacteriales; family Mycobacteriaceae; genus Mycobacterium. Next base: position 15,828 of record CAWIKT010000004.1, read on the forward strand.
GTTTCGCCCATGCCCTGAATCTGCGCCGTGGCCAGCACACCGGTCTGCTGCAACGCCGCCATCTTCGCGGTTGACTGAGCGCCGCGGTTGGCCAGCCACAACGCGACGAATACGTCGATGGCCGTGACGAATACACCCGCCCACAGCAGCCACGAGGTGCTCTGCTGAATCGTCGTGCCGATGGAGGAGTCGATGGAACTCAACTGGTCACCCATCAGCCCGGGCAACAAGAAGTAGGTGATGAGGAAGATCGGGCCGACCACACCGCCGCAGACGAGGACGAGGAGTTGGGCCTTGAGGTAGCGCGCAAGCATGGTTGCTCCAGTGGTCGGCAGAATCGATAGCGCGGGACAACGCATCGCTTGGCGATCAGAAGCATAACTCGG
>CAWIKT010000005.1:0-24417 GCA_963836555.1 uncultured Actinomycetota bacterium
CTGTCTGACTCGAACAGCCTAAGCGGGTCCGCGATGAGGGGTAAACCTCACCGTTTGGTGCCCCCGCGAAGCAGGCTGTACCCTCTTTTAGGCCCGACACATGACGTAACGGTCATTTCGGGTGCGGCCCCCTTAGCTCAGTCGGTAGAGCGTTTCCATGGTAAGGAAAAGGTCAACGGTTCGATTCCGTTAGGGGGCTCGGCGGACGCCGAGCAGGCAGGCGGCCCAGAAACGAAGGCGCAGTTCCGAGGCGGTGTAGCTCAGTCGGTTAGAGCGAACGACTCATAATCGTTAGGTCGCCGGTTCGAGTCCGGCCATCGCTACAAGACAACAACGAGAAGAACCGGAAAAGAGAACCGACGTGGCCTCCAGTACCGACGTACGGCCCAAGATCACCTTGGCCTGCGAGGTGTGCAAGCACCGCAACTACATCACCAAGAAGAACCGCCGCAACGACCCCGACCGGTTGGAGCTGAAGAAGTTCTGCCCCAACTGCGGCAAGCACCAGGCTCACCGAGAGACCCGCTGACGTAGTCGCGCGCGCTTACTGTGACTGAGTAGGTAGGTTCTACAGCTGTGTCGTTAGGCCAAAAATCGTCGGGATGCACTATCGCTACCCCGACTGTTACGTGGTCGAGCGGGAGAAGATCCGCGAGTACGCCATTGCCGTCAAAAATGATGTAGAGGCGTTCTTCGAGGAGAAGGCCGCGGCGGAGCTAGGCTACGAGTCGCTGCCCGCACCGTTGACGTTCATCTCGGTCTTCGGCTACCGGGCGCAGAGGTCGTTTTTCGAGCACGCGAACATCGCCATTACGGACGCCCAGATCGTGCAGGTCGACCAAGTCCTGAAATTCCAGCGGCCGATCGTGGCCGGCGAGAAGCTCTACTGCGACGTGTACGTGGATTCGGTTCGACAAGCCCACGGCACCGACATCATTGTTTCTGAAGAACATCGTCACCAACGAAGCAGGCGGTGTTGTGCAGGAGGCCTACACGACCCTGGCGGGCCGTGCCGGCGAAGGAGAAGAGGGTTTCAGCGATGCCACTGCGTGAATTCGATTCGGTGAAGGTCGGAGACCAGCTACCCGAGCGCGTCTACCCGCTGACCCGCCAGGATTTGGTGAACTACGCCGGCGTCTCCGGCGATCTCAACCCGATCCACTGGGATGACGAGATCGCCAAGGTGGTGGGCCTCGACACCGCGATCGCTCACGGCATGCTGACGATGGGCCTCGGCGGCGGGTTCGTCACGTCATGGGTCGGCGACCCCGGCGCGGTCACCGAGTACAACGTGCGATTCACCGCGGTCGTACCGGTGCCGAACGACGGTAAGGGTGCCGAGATCGTCTTCAGCGGCCGGGTGAAGTCGGTCGATGCCGAGAGCAAGTCCGTGACGATCGCGCTGACCGCGACCACCGACGGCAAGAAGATCTTCGGTCGGGCGATCGCGTCGGCGAAGCTGGCCTGAGCCATGGCGATCAACACCGACATCCTCGGAATGGTCTGGGAGTACCCGGACACCTACGTGGTAGGGCGGGAGAAGCTCCGCGAGTTCGCCAGGGCCGTCAAGGCCGACGATCCGGCTAGCCTGAGCGAGGAGGCCGCCGCCGAACTCGGGTACGACAATCTGGTCGCCCCGCTGACCTTCGCGACGATTTTCGGCCAGTTGGTTCAGGCGGACTTCATGCGCCACGTCGACACGGGTTTTGACCTCATGCAGATCGTCCAGGTCGACCAGCGGTTCATCTACCACAAGCCGATCGCCGCCGGCGACGTACTGCACGCCCGGATGGAGATCCATTCGGTCACCGAACGGTTCGGCGCCGACATCGTTGTCACCAGGAATATTTGCACCAACGACGCGGGCGAGATGGTGTTGGAGGCCTACACCACGGTGATGGGGCACGAGGGCGACGACTCGATTAATCTCAAATGGGACAAGGAGAGCGGGCAGCTCGTCCGGACGGCGTGATTAGTACCTGAGACCTGCTCCGCTGTACACTCGGACCTCGGGGTTTTCCCAGTACCAGCGTATTTTCCCTTCGGTGGGCGAAGCGCGCGTGCTGGAAGGCCCCGACACGCGCAGGTTGGCCTGCCAACCAGCGAAGGGGCGTAGCTCAACTGGCAGAGCAGCGGTCTCCAAAACCGCAGGTTGCAGGTTCAAGTCCTGTCGCCCCTGCAATGCGTCCGATGACGATGCGGGCCGGTACGGCCCGAGGAGGAATCGGACCTGCAATGGTGGACACTGGAGATGGTGACTATCACGCACACGATTGAACGAAGGAGCATGCGGTGAGCGACGAACGCGACGATGCCGACGCCGCAGCCGACGTCGACGGCACCGACGACGCGCTAGGCGTTCGCACGGCGGTAGTGACGCGTCCGCAGCGGCCCACGGGAAAGCGGTCCCGTCAGCGGGCCGAGTCCGACGAGTCCGGCGCGGTTGAGCTCACCGAAAGCGACGCCGACGACAGCGACGCCAAGGCCAAGAAGGCGAAGAAAGCCAAGAAAGCCGCGTCCGGCGAGCCGTCGAACAACCCGTTCGTCTTCGTCTTCACGTACCTCAAGCAGGTCGTCAGCGAACTGCGCAAGGTCATCTGGCCCAACCGTAAGCAGATGAGCTCGTACACCTCGGTGGTGTTGGCGTTCCTGGTGTTCATGGTGACGTTGATCGGCCTGGTGGACCTGGGCTTGGCCAAGCTAGTGCTGCTGGTGTTCGGCTGAGCTTCTACGACGAACCACCACGCTGAAATATCAGGAAGGACCTAGACAACCGTGACTACCTCCGACGGCGATCAGCCGGTGGGTGAGACGGTCGACATCGAAGCCGCGCTGCAAGAAGTCGCCGCCGACGATGCAGCCGAGACGGCCGACGCTGACACCGTCGGCCGAAGAGGCGCGCCGAGGCGATTGCCGCACCCGAAGAACCGGCCGAAGACGAGGACGTCGATCCCGCCGTCGCGCTCAAGGCCGAACTGCGTTCCAAGCCGGGCGACTGGTATGTCATCCACTCCTACGCCGGCTACGAGAACAAGGTGAAGGCGAACCTCGAGACCCGCGTGCAGAACCTCGACGTCGGCGACTACATCTTCCAGGTCGAAGTGCCCACCGAAGAGGTCACCGAGATCAAGAATGGCCAGCGCAAGCAGGTCAACCGCAAGGTGCTGCCGGGCTACATCCTGGTGCGGATGGACCTGACCGACGAGTCGTGGAGCGCGGTGCGTAACACCCCGGGTGTCACCGGTTTTGTCGGCGCGACCTCCAAGCCGTCTGCGCTCTCGCTGAATGATGTGGTGAAGTTCCTGCTGCCGCAGGGCGCCGCGAAGAAGCCCGCCAAGGGCACCGCTGCCGCATCGACCGCGGTCGCCGACGGCGGTCTGGAACGTCCCGTGGTCGAGGTGGACTACGAGGTCGGCGAGTCGGTCACCGTCATGGACGGGCCGTTCGCCACGCTGCCGGCGACGATCAACGAGGTCAACGCCGAACAACAGAAACTCAAGGTGCTGGTGTCCATCTTCGGCCGCGAAACACCTGTGGAACTGGGCTTCACCCAGGTCTCGAAGATTTAGCTCAGAGATTTAAGCGGCGTCGGACGACGATGCGGGGGGTCCCGCTGAGAAGTCCGGCAACTAGGAAGGAACACCACTCATGGCCCCGAAGAAGAAGGCCGTCGGGCTGATCAAGCTGCAGATCCAGGCCGGTGCGGCCAACCCCGCGCCTCCGGTCGGTCCGGCGCTCGGCCAGCACGGCGTCAACATCATGGAATTCTGCAAGGCGTACAACGCCGCGACGGAAAGCCAGCGCGGCGACGTCGTCCCGGTGGAGATCACCGTCTACGAGGACCGCAGCTTCACCTTTGCGCTGAAGACGCCGCCGGCTGCCCGGTTGCTGCTCAAGGCCGCGAAGGTGCCGAAGGGTTCGGCCGAGCCGCACACCAACAAGGTCGCCAAGGTCACCTGGGACCAGGTTCGCGAGATCGCCGAGACGAAGAAGGCCGACCTCAACGCCAACGACATCGACGCGGCCGCAAAGATCATCGCCGGGACCGCCCGGTCGATGGGGATCACCGTCGAATAGGCGGCTTCCGTCGGACGACGATGCGGGTGGTCCCGCTGAAGAGTCCGGCGAATGCAGTCAGTGGGAGGGCCAGCTTCGGCCCGCCAACCACAACCCAACACCGAGATTGGATGCACGAATGAGCAAGAACAGCAAGGCATATCGCGCGGCGCTCGAGAAGATCGACCGCGACAACCTGTACAGCCCCCTGGAGGCCGCAAAGCTGGCCAAGGAGACGTCGTCGACCAAGCAGGACTCGACCGTCGAGGTCGCGATCCGGCTCGGGGTGGACCCGCGCAAGGCCGACCAGATGGTCCGCGGCACGGTCAACCTGCCGCACGGCACCGGTAAGACCGCCCGCGTCGCGGTGTTCGCGGTCGGCGAGAAGGCCGAAGAGGCAACCGCGGCCGGCGCCGACGTGGTCGGCAGCGACGACCTGATCGAGAAGATCCAGGGCGGCTTCCTCGACTTCGACGCCGCGATCGCGACGCCGGATCAGATGGCCAAGGTCGGCCGGATCGCCCGCATCCTCGGGCCCGCGTGGCCTGATGCCGAACCCCAAGACCGGCACGGTCACCCCCGACATCACCAAGGCCGTCTCCGACATCAAGGGCGGAAAGATCAACTTCCGCGTCGACAAGCAGGCCAACCTGCACTTCGTGATCGGCAAGGCGTCCTTCGACGAGAAGCAGCTTGCCGAGAACTACGGTGCGGCGCTCGACGAGGTGCTGCGGCACAAACCGTCGTCGTCCAAGGGCCGTTACCTGAAGAAGATCACGGTGTCGACGACCACGGGCCCAGGCATCCCGGTCGACCCGGCGGTCACCCGCAATTTTGCCGAGGCGTAAATACGACGCGCTTCACAGTCGGGTGCTGACGGTGAACAGCGGCCGCGTCTCTTAGACTCTCCTCATGCGTGGTGCCTTGAGAAACGAGGGCAGTCGGTTTCAACGCCCTGAGTTGACTGACTACCTCGACGCGGACGGCGAAATTGTCCTGCCCGACGGCGTCAACCTGGTGACGTTCCTGGACCGCCATATCGACGAGATCGCCGACGCGATCGCGTACCGATTCCTGGACTACTCACACGACCCCGACGGCACGACGATCGAGCTGACCTGGGGCGAGCTGGGCACCCGGCTGCGCGCCATCGGCGCCCGCCTGCAACAGGTCACCTCGAAGGGCGATCGGGTGGCGATCCTGGCGCCGCAGGGAATCGACTACATCGTCGGCTTTTTCGCGGCGATCAAGGCCGGCGACATCGCGGTGCCGCTGTTCGCGCCGGAGTTCCCGGGCCACGCCGAACGCCTCGACGCGGTGCTGAGCGACGCCAAGCCGTCGGTGGTGTTGACCACGGCTGCCGCCGCCGCGGCCGTCGGAGAGTTCGTCCGCTCGCTGCCACGCGCCGGTAGGCCGCGGGTGATCGCGATCGACGAGGTTCCCGACTCGGTGGGCGCGACGTTCGAACCGGTGCATCCCGACACCGACGACATCGCCTACCTGCAATACACATCCGGCTCGACGCGGGCCCCGGTGGGCGTGGAGATCACCCACCGCGCGATCGGCACCAACGTGCTGCAGATGGTGATCTCCACCGGCATCGACTGGGACATCCGCAGCGTCAGCTGGTTGCCGCTCTATCACGACATGGGCCTGCTGATGATCGTGTGCGTCGCGGTGTTCGGCACCCAGGTCACGCTGATGTCGCCGGCCGCATTCGTCCGTAGGCCGCAGCGCTGGATCCGCCAACTCGCCGCGGAGTCCAAGCACGGCCCGACCTTTGCCGCGGCGCCGAACTTCGCCTTCGAATTGGCCGTCGAGCGTGGGCTTCCCGACGAAGGCGAGGACCTGGACCTGACCAATGTGGTGTCGTTGATCAACGGCTCCGAGCCGGTGCGGATCGGCTCGATCGAAAAGTTCAACGCGGCGTTCGCCCCGTATGGATTGCCGAGCACGGCAGTCAAGCCGTCCTACGGCATGGCCGAGGCGACGCTGTTCGTGTCGACCATCGACCTTTCCGCCGCGCCGACCGTGGTCTACCTGGACCGCGACCAGTTGGGCCGAAACTGCGCCGTTCCGGTTCCCCGCGACGCGCCCAACGCCGTCGCGTCAGGTGTCGTGCGGCCGGATCGCCCGCAGCCAGTGGGGCGTCATCGTCAACACCGAGACGGAGGCCGAGGTCTCCGACGGCGAAGTCGGCGAAATCTGGTTGCACGGCAACAACATTGGGCAAGGCTACTGGGCGCCGCCCCGACGAAACCGCGCGGGTCTTCGGCAACAAGCTGCAACGCCGCCTGTCGGTCGGGCAGCCATGCGGATGGGGCGCCCAGCAACGCCACCTGGTTGCGCACCGGCGACCTCGGCGTCTACCTCAACGGTGAGCTGCACATCACCGGCCGGATCAAAGACATGATCATCGTCGACGGCCGCAACCACTATCCGCAGGACATCGAGGCCACCACCGCGGAGGCATCGCCGAAGGTCCGATCAGGTTACGTCGCAGCGTTTTCCGTGCCGGCGACGAGCGGGGCGTCGCCGATGGGTCGGCGAGCGCGTCGTCATCGTCGCCGAACGCGCACCCGGCGCCGGCCGGGCCGATCTGCAACCGGTGATCGACGCCATTCGCGCCGCGGTATCGCGCCGGCACAGCCTGCCGCTGGCCGACGTGCTGATGGTCGCGGCCGGCGCGATCCCGCGAACCACCAGCGGCAAGCTGGCGCGTCGGGCCTGCCGGGCGATGTACCTCAGCGGCGAGCTGGACCACCGGCGGCGCTAGCCGCCGCACTCGATGATCCGGCGGCGCAGATAGTCGCGGCCTGGGTCGGAACCGTTGGACGCCAACGCCGTCTCGATACCAGGCGAGCGCGTCGTCGCGGCGGCCCGCCCGGCGGAGCAGATCGGCGCGCACCGATGCGACCAGGTTGGACCGCGCCAGCCGTGGGTCGTGGGCGACCTGATCCAGCGCGGCCAGCCCGGCGTCGGGCCCGTCGCGGAAACCTACCGCCAGAGCCCGATTCGCCCGCACCACCGGCGAATCGGTCATCGTCGCCAGCTTGTCGTAGGCCGTGCAGATCGTGCGCCAGTCGGTCTGCTCCCAGGACGGCGCCGTCGCATGCACGGCCGCGATCACCGCCTGCGGCAAGTAGGGCCCGGTCGAACCGCGGGCCAGCTTGAGTCGCTCCAGGCCGCGCGCGATCCGGCCGCGGTCCCAGCGGCGACGGTCCTGCTCCTCGAGCGGGACCAGCGCGCCGTCGGCGTCCACCCGGGTCGCACGTCGCGAATCATGCAGCAGCACAAGGGCGCTCAGCGCGTGGGCTTCGAGTTCGCTGGGCATCAGCGCGCACAGCTCCGAGGCCAGCCGGACGCCCTCGTCGCACAACTCGTCGCGGATCGCCGACGGCCCGGCCGTCGACCAGTACCCCTCGGTGAACACCGAGTAGATGCAGCTGAGCACATGTGGTGTGCGCTCCGGCAACAGCTCGGCCGGCGGCACCCGCAGCGGGATGTTCGCATGCCGGACCTTGGTCTTGGCCCGGGTGATGCGCTGTCCGACAGCCGCTTCGGTCTGCAGTAGCGCGCGGGCGATCTCGGCGACGGTCAGGCCCGACACCAGACGCAGCGTCAGCGCCAGCTGTGACAACCGGTCAAGGGCGGGATGCGCGCAGGTGAACATCATCCGCAACTCGTCGTCGCGCACCGGGTGGACGTCCACCTCGGTGCGCCGCTGGATCTGGTCGACCACAGCTGCCAATTCCTTTCCCGGACGTACCGTTTCGCGACGCAACCGGTCGCGGGCGCGGTTACGCGCCACGGTCAGCACCCAACCGCCGGGATTGTCCGGTATACCGTCACGCGGCCAGGCCCTCAGCGCCTCGGCGAAGGCTTCCTGAACGGCGTCCTCGGCGACGGTGAGGTCACCCGACCACCGGGCCAGCGCGGCCACGGCGGGGCCCCACTCGCGACGAAAGACGCCGTCCAGGTTGACCATTCGGGGGCTAGAGCCCGGAGACTCCGGCCAACTGCCGCACTTCGACAGCAGAAGCGGGAATCATCGACGCCAGCTTGACGGCCTCGTCGCGGTCAGCGGCCGACAACAGGTAGACGCCCGTGGCGATCTCGGCGGCCTCGGCGAACGGCCCGTCGGTGAGTAACACCTCGCCGTTGCGGACGCGGACGGTGGTCGCCGTCGCAGCCTCGTGCAGGGCGGCACCGCCGACGATGTGATCGCCCGCGGCAGCGGCAAACTCGCCGTGGCGGCCCGCTTCGGCCTCCCACTCCGGTGTGCCGGGCGTGTTGGCGGTTTCCGGCGTTTCGAGCAGCAGCGCCAGCCACCCGGCGTCGTTGCGCGACCATCCTTCGTCGATGGTGTGCACGATCGGCCGGACCTCGATTGCGCCGTGGTTCGCCGCGGGGATGCCGCGCGCGAGTTGCAACGCGTCGTCAAGGTTTTCGGCCTCGAACACGTAATACCCGGCGGCGATCTCGGCCCCCTCGGCAAACGGTCCGTCGGTCACCGTGGGCGCGTCGGGCCCGCCGGTAATCCGAGCACCGGTGGCCTGCGGCAACAACGCGTCGCCGGAGCGGATCGCCGGTCCGGCCGTGGCATGGAAGCTCTGGTAGGCCGCCATTGCCTCGGCGCGCTCGTCAGGCGTGAGTTCACGCTCTTCATGGATGAGCAAAGCGAGGTACTGCATCGTCGTCACCTCCGGTAGTGAGCAGAACCCGGTGTCCCACTCTCTACCTGTCCGACGAACGGCGCGAGCCCGATCCGACAGACGGCCGAGGAAAACTTACGCGGCGGCGCCGGGCTTGAGGTAGGTGACCAGACTGACATCGATGACTTCGTCGGCGAAGTAGTGCTCGCAGCCGCGCAGGTACCTCATGTAGCGCTCGTACACCTCTTCGGACTGGATCTCGATCGCCTTGTCTTTGTTGGCTTCGAGAGCGTCGCCCCAAATCTTCAGTGTCTTGATGTAACTCTCCCGCAACGAAAGCGGTTCGGGCACAATAAAGCCCGCCTTCTCACCGTGCTCGACCATCATCCCGGTCGATGGGAGCCGACCGCCGGGGAAAATTTCGGTGAGGATGAACTTGATGAACCGCGCCGTTTCGAAGGTGATCTTCTTGCCGCGGGCATTCAGGTCGTAGGGGTGGTAGGCCACGCTGCTCTGCACGGTCATCCGCCCGTCCTCGGGCATGATGTTGAAGGCGTTCTTGAAGAAGTGGTCGTAGTTCTCGAAGCCGAAGTGCTCGAACGCCTCGATGGACACGATCCGGTCGACCGGCTCGTGAAAGTCTTCCCAACCCTGCAACAGCACCGTGCGGGTGCGGTCGGTCTCCAGACCGTCCAGAATTTGCTGAGCGCGCGCGTACTGGTTCTTGGACAGGGTCAGACCGATCACGTTGACGTCGTACTTCTCCACCGCACGGCGCATGGTGGTTCCCCACCCGCAGCCGATGTCGAGCAGCGTCATGCCGGGCTTGAGGTCCAGCTGGTCGAGGTTCAGGTCGACCTTGGCGATCTGGGCTTCCTCAAGCGACTGGTCTTCGCGGGTGAAGTACGCGCTGCTGTAGGTCCGCGTCGGGTCCTGGAACAGTCCGAAGAAATCGTCGGAGAGATCGTAGTGCGCCTGGATGTCTTCCGGACGCGTCCGTGTCTGTATCGAACTATCGTGGTTCTCAGGCATCAGCGGTCCTTAACCCTTTCCTACTGCCTGGGCATTTACCGCACCCAGGTTGCGTGAGCACATTACCCGGCTCTGTCAGACGCCGGAGTAACAACGCGGTTGTTTAGCGCGCCAATCGAGATTGCTTCTCCAGCGTGAACTGGTTGACGTCGACGTAGCCGACCCGAAATCCCTTGGCACACCCGGTCAGATAGTGCATGTAGCGGTCGTACATTTCCTGCGACTGGATCTTGATGGCTTCATCCTTGTGAGCTTCCAGGGCCGCGGACCAACAGTCCAGCGTGCGGGCGTAGTGCGGCTGCAGGGACTGCCGCCGGGTCAGCGTGAAGCCGCCCTTCGACGAGCGCTCCTCCACCATCTCGATGGACGGGAGCCGGCCGCCGGGGAAGATCTCGTCGACGATGAACTTCATGAAGCGAGCCAGCTCGAAGGTAAGAGGCATGCCGCGCTCGGTCATCTGCGCTGGGACCAGGGCCGTGATCGTGTGCAGCAGCATCACCCCGTCGTCGGGGAGCGCACTATTGGCCATTGCGAAGAAGTCGTCATAGCGGTCGTGACCGAAGTGTTCGAAGGCGCCGATCGAGACGATCCGGTCGACGGGCTCGTTGAACTGTTCCCAGCCGGCCAGGCGGACTTCCTTGGAGCGAGGGCTGTCGATGGCGTCCAGTGTCTTCTGGGCGTACTCCGCCTGGTTTTTGGACAGCGTCAGGCCGATGACGTTCACGTCGTACTTTTCGACGGCGCGGCGCATCGTGCTGCCCCAGCCGCAGCCGACGTCCAGCAGGGTCATGCCGGGCTGCAGGCCGAGCTTGCCCAGCGCCAGGTCAACCTTGGCCTGCTGGGCCTCCTCGAGCGTCATGTCGTCACGTTCGAAGTAGGCGCAGCTGTAGGTCTGGCTCGGGTCGAGAAAGAGTGCGAAGAACTCGTCAGAGAGGTCGTAATGCGCCTGGACGTCTTCAAAGTGCGGCCTGAGCTTTTCGGCCATTGCGCAGCCGCCTTCCTAGATATTCGTTGATCGTCACCCGCTTTGGGTGTGCCTTCCGCCCCCCGGCGATCCGTGGGCCCAGCCTAGTCGATTCCCCTGGTCAGGCCGAATCGGCGAAATCCCGGATCAGGCTTCGGCAAAGGTGGTGGTCAGCTCGCCGGTGATCTCGTCCCACAGCTCTTCGGGCAGATCGTGACCCATGCCGTCGAACATCACCAGCCGAGCGCCCGGGATCGTGCGGGCCACCACCTTGCCGCCGAATGGCCGCTGAAGCTTGTCGGCCTTGCCGTGCAGCACGACGGTCGGCGCGGTGATCTGGCGGTCGTAGCGGGCCAGGCTGCCGCTGGCGATGATCGCGCTGAAATGCCGGGCCGTTCCCCAGGGGTAATAGCAGCGCTCGTAGGCGCGGATCGCGTCGTCGCGCAGCCGCTGCTCGGGCGCGGGGTAGCGCGGGCTGCCGATGATCCGCCAGACCTTCACCGAGTAGTCGGCGATCACGTCGATCGGCGACTTGGGCGACGGGCCGCGCAGCACGGCGAACAGCGCCTGCGGGTGCGGCGGCGGCAGGAACGGCCGGTTGTTGCTGGAGAAGATCACCGCCAGCGAGCGGGTGCGCGCCTTGAATCGCGCCGCGAAGATCTGGGCGATCATGCCGCCCATCGAGGCGCCGACGATGTGGGCGCGGTCGATGCCGAGGTGATCGAGGATCGCGGCGGCATCGTCGGCCATGTCTTCGAGCCGGTAATCGGCCTTGCCGGGAATGCCCAGGAAGAACTTGACCATGTTCGGGATCATCGCGCCGCCGTTGCCACGACGCTCGGTCTTGCTGGACAGGCCGGTGTCGCGGTTGTCGTAGCGGATCACCCGCAGGCCCTGGGCGACCAGCTTCTCGCAGAACCCGTCGCGCCACAGCAGCAGCTGCGAGCCCAGGCCCATGATCAGCAGCACGGCCGGGTCGGTCGGCTCGCCCATGTCCTCGTAATAGATGTCCAAATCGCCCGAACGTGCTGTGCCGGTGCGGATTTGCATAAGTTCAACCTCTTAGACGTCGATGCCGGATTCGTTGTGTTCGCGGGTGACCTCGACCATGAAGTTGGCGAAGTATCCGGTGAGGTGCGGGTCGGACATCATCTGCCACTTGGGGGCCAACAGCTTCATGTAGCGCTCGACGTACAGGAATTGCTTGCCGATCAGCACCAGCTCGCGCGGCAGCTTGACGTCATAGGCATCGGCCAGCGCCGACAGCTGCTTGCCGATGTCGGCGTAGGACAGGTCGCCGAGCGTCGACATGGTCAACGGAGTGGCGAAGCGCTCCAGGTCCTTGGCGGCCTCGGCCTCGGGCCGCATGGTGCCCACGGCGCCCATCAGCACGACGATCTTGCCGGCCGCGGCGTGGTCCTTCTTCACCAGCAGCGCGTGCACCAGCTCGCGCAGCAGCCAGCGGGTCCGCGGGTCGATGCGCCCCATGATGCCGAAGTCGAAGAACACAATGCGGCCCTCGTCGTCGACATAGAGGTTGCCGGCGTGCAGGTCGCCGTGGAACAGGCCGTGCCGCAGGCCGCCCTCGAACAGGCTGAACAGCAGCGCCTTGACCAGCTCGGTGCCGTCGAAGCCGGCCTTGCGGATCGCGGCGACGTCGTCGATGCGGATGCCCTGCACCCGCTCCATCGTCAGCACCTTCTCCGAGGTCAGGTCCCAGTACACCTGGGGCACCCGGATGTTCTTGCCCAGCGGCGACGCGTGCAGGTGGGAGACCCAGGCCTCCATCGACTGCGCCTCCAGCCGGAAGCTCAGCTCCTCGGCCAGATTGTCGGAGAAGTCCGCGACGACATCCTGCGCGGACAGCCGGCGGCCCAGCTTGGCCAGCTCGACGGCCTGCGCGAAGCGCTTGAGGATCTGCAGGTCGGCGGCCACCCGGCGGCGGATGCCCGGCCGCTGGATCTTGACGACGACCTCTTCGCCGCTGTGCAGCGTGGCGTAGTGCACCTGGGCGATCGACGCCGAGGCGAACGGCTCTTCGTCGAAGCTGGGCGAACAGGTCCTGCGGGTCGCCGCCGAGCTCCTCTTTGAAGAGTTTGTGGACGGCGTCCTGGTGTCGGCCGGCGGCACCCGGTCGAGCAGGCCGCGGAATTCGCGGGACAGCTGCTCGCCGAAGGCGCCGGGGCTGGACGCGATGATCTGACCGAACTTGACGTAGGTCGGGCCGAGGTCGGCGAAGGTCTGGGGGAGCTGCTTGATGGCCTTCTGCTGCAGCGGACCCTTGCCGCGCAGCTTGGACAGGATGCGGCCTGCGGTGCGGGTGAGCTGCCAACCGGTCACGCCGATGCGCGCCGCCTCGACCGGCAGCGGTACCCGGTCAAGCCTGGCAACCTCGCGGTGATTGTTGGAACTCATGGATGCAGTGTCTCAAATTGCCCAGGTCGGTACCGAATCATGCAGGTCACGGGCCGTCGACGTGAACTGCCGGCGCGGCGAAATTCGCCGGCTTACGTTCGGCGCGAGAAGTTCTCGGTCAACGTCTCGACGATCGGCCGCCACACCGGTTCGGGGAGGTCGTGGCCCATGCCGTCGATCACCACGTAGCGGGCGCCCGGGATGGCCGCGGCGACGGCCCGGCCGTTGCGGGGCCGCAGCATCGGGTCGTGCGAGCCGTGCAGGACCACCGTCGGCGCGGTGATCGCCTTGCTGTAGCCCAGCAGGCTGCCGGTGCCCAGCACCGCGTCGAACTGGCGCAGCATGCCGGGCGGGTAGGTGGACCGCTCGGCCAGGTGCTGGACGCGCCGGCGCAGCTCGGCCTCCGGCGGCAGGAAGTTGGGGCCGTTGAACACCGCGACGTTGCGGACCTCGAAGGCGAGCTTCTCTTCGTCGGTCGCGTCGTCGGCGGGCGCGTTGAACGCCAGCCGGATCACCCGCCAGGCCGGTAGCCGGGAGAACGGCTTGCCCGTGGTGGACATCACGATGGCCAGCGACGCGACCCGCGTCCGGTTCGGTGGCGGCCAGGATCTGGGCGATCATTCCGCCCATCGATGCGCCGACGATGTGCGCCCGGCCGATGGCGAGGTGGTCGAGCAGCGCGCCGGCGTCGGCCGTCATGTCCTCCAGCGTGTAGGGCACCGGGCTGCGCCGGCCGACCAGGTAACGGCCGACCCGGCGGTACACCGAGCCGGCGGCCCGCTGGCCGTGCATCTTGGCCGACAGCCCGGTGTCGCGATGGTCGAACCGGATCACCCGGTAACCCCTGAGCACCAGTTGGGCGCAGAAGCCGTCCGGCCACATCGGCAGCTGGGCGCCCAGACCCATGATCAGCAGCACTGCCGGGTGTTTCGGATCGCCGAGGTCTTCGTAGTAGAGCTCGACGTCACCGTTGCGCGCGAGACCGCTACGCGTCTCCATTGCCCAGGTCCGGCTTGTTGGTCCAGGGCTGCACCCAACCGTCGATCGACCAGCCCTCCAGCGCGGCCAGCAGCTCGTACATCGTGGCGCCGTCGATGCTTTCGCGGACGATATCTGCGTGGCCGGAGTGCCGGGTCAGCTCGTTGATCACGTGCAGGATCACCCACCGCACCGACCAGTCCTTGATGCCTTTCGGAAACCACGGAATATCCTGCGGCACAGGCACTTTCGCATCGAGATCGGCCGTCTCGGCCAAGTGCAGCGACTTCGCGCACTCGGCCTTGAAATTTTCGAGCAGGCCCGCCAGCGTTTCGTCGGCCCGCATCACGTGCTGATCGGCGAAGTCCTTGGCGATCTCGTCGAACGAACGAGGATCGCGGGGCGGGGCGTCCGGCGCGGCGGCAACCCGCGACATCCAGGTGCGCTGCATGGCGGTGACGTGTTTGATCAACCCGCCGATCGACAACGCGCTCGCCGACGGTGACGATCGGGCCTGTTCGTCGGTCAGCCCGTAGGCAACCGCGAAATATGCGCCCTGGTGATAGGCGAGGTACTCGCGTAAAGCGCTGCGTTCGTCAGCGACGGGCGAAGCGAGAGCAGGCATCGGCGATCCTTTCTCCTGACGTCGCTCAAGCCTTGCACCCTGTACCGACATCCACGTCGTAGGGTGCGGGAATGCAGGTGACGTCGGCGGAGTCGACCGATCTCTTCGTGGGCCCGGCGAATGCGCCGGTACAGCTGGTTCGGGTGACGCTCGAGGCCTCCGCCGAGCCGGTGACGGTCCGTGTCTTCGGTGACCGGCTCAGCGGTTCGGCGTCGGGCCACGGCGTGGTCGAGGTGCCGGTGCGGGTCACCGATCCGGTGATCGGCCAGCATCGGGCGGCCACAGTGCACGCTGGCAGTGCCACGGCGACGTTCGACTTCGTCATCGCCGAGCCGGGCTGGACGATGTTCATGATCAGCCACTTTCACTACGACCCGGTGTGGTGGAACACCCAGGGCGCCTACACCAGCCTCTGGACCGAGGATCCGCCCGGACGGGCCCGCCAGACCAACGCGTTCGAGTTGGTTCACGCGCATCTCGAAATGGCCCGTCGCGAACCGGAATACAAGTTCGTGCTCGCCGAGGTCGACTACCTCAAGCCGTACTGGGACACCCACCCCGAGGATCGGGCCGACCTGCGCCGGCTGATGAAACAGGGCCGCGTGGAGATCATGGGCGGCACGTACAACGAGCCGAACACCAACCTCACCAGCCCCGAGACGACGATCCGAAACTTCGTGCACGGCATCGGATTTCAGCGTGACGTCCTGGGTGGCCAGCCCGGCGACCGCGTGGCAGCTCGACGCCTTCGGCCACGACCCGCAGTTCCCCGGGATGGCCGCCGATGCCGGCCTGACGTCGAGCTCGTGGGCCCGCGGACCGCACCACCAGTGGGGCCCGATGCACAGCGAGGGCGGCGTCTCGGGCATGCAGTTCAGCAGCGAGTTCGAGTGGATCTCACCGTCGGGCCGCGGCCTGCTTACCCACTACATGCCCGCGCACTATTCGGCCGGTTGGTGGATGGACGAGTCGACCACGCTGACCGAAGCCGAGCAGGCCTGCTACGAGTTGTTCGCCGAGCTGAAGAAGGTCGCGCTGACCCGCAACGTGCTGCTACCGGTCGGAACCGACTACACGCCACCGAACAAGTGGGTCACGGAGATCCACCGCGACTGGGCCGCGCGGTACACCTGGCCGCGGTTCGTCTGCGCGCTGCCGCGCGAGTTCTTCGCCGCGGTGCAGACGGAATTGGAGCAGCGCGGGGAGACGCCGTCGCCGCAGACCCGGGACATGAACCCGATCTACACCGGCAAGGACGTGTCGTTCATCGACACCAAGCAGGCCAACCGCGCCGCCGAGGACGCGGTGCTCGACGCCGAGAAGTTCGCGGTGTTCGCCGGTCTGGTCGGCGGCGCCGACTATCCGCATGCCGCGCTGGCCAAGGCCTGGGTGCAGCTGGCCTACGGCGCCCACCACGATGCGATCACCGGCTCGGAGTCCGACCAGGTCTACCTCGACCTGCTGACCGGCTGGCGCGACGCGTGGGAGCTGGGCCGGGCGGCCCGGGACAACTCGCTGGCGCTGCTGTCCAGCGCGGTCAACGGCGATGTCGTGGTATGGAACACGTTGTCGCACAACCGAACCGACATCGTCACCGCCCGGCTGACCGAACCTCTGGGGCCCGGCGTCCAGGTGCTGGACGGCGACGGCGTGGCGCTGCCGGCAGTGGTCGAGCACGGCGGGACGTCGGTGAGCTGGCTGGCCCGCGACGTGCCGTCGCTGGGATGGCGGTCGTATCGCCTGGCTGCTAGAGATGCGGGCGGCGGTTGGGAGACGTTGGACGGCAACGAGATCGCCAACGAGCACTACCGGTTGGCGGTCGACCCGGCGCGCGGCGGGGGAGTGGTCTCGCTGGTGCGCGACGGCACACAGCTGATCGCCGACGGTCGAGTCGGCAACGAGCTGGCCGTCTACGAGGAGTACCCGGCGCATCCGACCGGCGGCGAGGGCCCCTGGCATCTGCTGCCCAAAGGCCCGGTGATCGGCTCGTCGGAGTCGTCAGCAGATATCCAGGCCTACCGCAGCCCGGTGGGTAGGCGGTTAGTTGTCCGCGGCCGGATTGGCGAAATTCTGCGCTACACACAGACATTGACGTTGTGGCGCGGCGTGGACCGGGTCGACTGCGCCACCACCATCGACGACTTCGTTGGCGAGGACCGGCTGCTGCGACTGCGCTGGCCGTGCCCGGTGCCAGGCGCGATGCCGGTCAGCGAGGTCGGTGACGCCGTGGTCGGTCGTGGTTTCGCGTTGCTGCACAACGATTCCGCCTCGGTAGACACGGCCGACCATCCGTGGACGCTGGACAACCCGGCCTACGGCTGGTTCGGGTTGTCGTCGGCGGCGCGGGTGCGCGCCGGCGACGGCGTGCGGGCGGTGTCGGTCGTCGAGGTGGTTGCGCCGACCGAGGCAGCCGGCGGCCGGTTCGCCCGCGACCTCGTGGTCGCGCTGGTGCGGGCCGGGGTCACGGCGACCTGCAGCAGCGCCGACCGGCCACGGTACGGGCTGCTCGGCGTCGACTCCAACCTGCCCGATACCCGGATTGCGCTGGGCAGCAATGCGTTTACCGAGTCGGTGTTGACCGCGGCCGATCCGGCCTACGCCGCCGAGGTCGAGCGCCAGCTTGCCGACACCGGCTGTGCCCGGGTCTGGGTGCCCGCCGCCACGTCGTTGGCCGAGGCCTGGATTCCCGACGCCGACCTGCGCGGCCCTCGCGCGCTACCGGTGCTGGTGATCGCCGGACGCGACGACGCGCACCTCGCCGCGGCGATCGCGGCGGTCGTCGAGGACCTCGCCGACGCCGAGATCGTCGTTACGCAGCAAGCCCCGACCGGTCTGCGGGATTTCGAATCGCGCACCGTCGCCCTATGCAACCGCGGCGTGCCCAGCTTCGCCGTCGAGACCGACGGCACCCTGCACGCCGCGCTGATGCGGTCGTGCACCGGCTGGCCGTCCGGCATCTGGATCGACGAGCCGCGGCGCACCGTGCCCGACGGCTCTAACTTCCAATTGCAGCACTGGACACACACTTTCGACTACGCGCTGGTATGCGGTGGCGGTGACTGGCGTCGCGCGGAGATTCCGGCGCGCAGCGCCGAGTTCTCGCACCCACTACTGCCCGTGACCTCGTCGGGTTCGCTGGACGGGCTGCCCGCGACCGGCTCGCTGCTACAGGTCGAGCCCGCCGGTGCGGTGCAGCTGGGCGCGCTCAAGGCGGCGGGCAACCCGCTGGCGCATGGCAGCGCGCAGCGCGTCGATCCGAGTCATGTCGCTGTCCGGGTGGTCGAAACCCGTGGGGGTGACGCCGAGGTCGACGTGCGTTCCCCGCTGGGGACGGTGTCCGAGCTGCGCTCCGCCGACCTGCTGGAGCAGCCGCATGGCCGCGAACACCTGACGACATTGCACGGCCACCAGATCGGCACCGCACTGGCGCGGTTCGACCTGCCGCGGCTGCTCGACGCCGAAAGTGTCGAGCTGGCACCGAATGCCGAGATAGCACAGCCGCTGTATGCGCGCTACTGGCTGCACAACCGCGGGCCGGCGCCGCTGGGCGGCCTGCCGGCCGTCGCGCACCTGCACCCACACCAGCTCAGCGCCGACCCGAATTCGGCGGTGTCGCTGCGCCTGACCCTGGCCAGCGACAGTACCGATGCGACGCTGACCGGGACGGTGTCGTTGATCTGCCCACGCGGTTGGTCGGCCCACCCAGCCGCCCTGCCCTTCACGCTGCCGGCGGGCGGACATCTCGAAGCCGACGTCGTGGTGACGACGCCCGCGGACGTCGAGCCCGGTGTGTACCCGGTGCGCGCACAACTGGCCGTGACCGACGCCGGCGTCCCGGCTTGCTGGCGTCAGGTGGTCGAGGACGTCGCCCTGGTCTCGGTCGGTGGGACCGATGACGCCGGGCTGGTCCACATCAGTAAGGAGCCCGCGAATGTCGTTGTCACCGCTGGGGATTCCGCCCCGTTGACCGCTACTGTCGCGAGCAGCGCAGGCGATGACCTGAGTCTCGAGGCCCACCTGATCAGCCCCTGGGGGACATGGGACTGGATCGGCCCCGCCGCGCTAGGAGCCGTACTACCCGCCCGCGGCACCGTCGACATCGCCTTCGACGTGAGCCCTCCTGCCTGGGTCGAGCCCGGCCAGTGGTGGGCCCTGATCCGGATCGGCTGCGCCGGCCGACTGGTCTATTCGCCGGCGGTGAAAGTGGTCGTGCGATGAATATTGCTCTCGTGCAGGGTGTCCCGGTGCCGGTCGAGGAAGTCGACGCGCGCGAAGCGCGACTGCGCGACGGCCCGCGGGCCGCTGCGCTCCCGATGGCAGGCACCAGTGAAGGCAGGCAACTGCGGCGCTGGCTCGCTCAGCTGATCGTCACCGAACGCGTCGTCGCCCTCGAAGCCGACGCCCTCGGTGTAGATCTCGACGATTCCCCGGCCGAAGAGGATCTGCTACCCGACATCACCGCCCGACTCGAGATCGGCAGCATCGCCGCCGCGGCCCTCGCCGACCCTCGCGCCCGAGCCCTGTTTGCCCGTCTCACCGCCGACGTCGAGGTCAGCGACGACGACGTCACCGCCTATCACGACCGAAACCCATTGCGATTCGCCGGCTCCCGTCCGGACAGCCACGGCTGGCGCGCGCCGGCAACGGCCTTCCCGCCGCTGGCGCAGGTGCGTCCCGCGATCGTCGAGCACCTGCGGGCCGCGGCGCGACGACGGGCCTTCCGGGTCTGGCTCGACCAACGCCGCGCCGAGTCAGTGCGGCTGGCGCGCGGCTACGAGCATCCCGGCGATCCACGCCAGTCCGACAACACCCATCGGCACTGAACTCCGATGCTGACCCTGGCGCTCGACATCGGCGGCACCAAGCTTGCCGTCGGTCTGGTCGACCCTGCTGGCGATCTCGTACATGCCTACGTCGAGCCCACACCGAAAAGTCACGACGCAGAACATGTCTGGAGTGTGCTCGATCGCATGATCGGCGATGCGGTCACGATGGCTGGCGGATCGATCCGTGCTGTCGGCATGGGCTGCGCGGGTCCCATCGACGGGGTCGGCGGGACTGTCAGTCCGATCAATATTCCTTCGTGGCAAGGGTTTCCGCTGCGCGACAGGGTTGCGTCCGTGGCACCACACGTGCCGGTGGAACTGGCCGGCGACGGCGTCTGCATGGCCCTCGGCGAACACTGGCGTGGCGCCGGCAACGGTGTCCGTTTCTTGCTTGGCATGGTGGTCTCGACCGGTGTGGGCGGAGGACTGGTGCTCGACGGCAAGCCGTATCGCGGCCGGACCGGCAACGCCGGCCACGTCGGCCACGTCGTCGTCGAACCCGACGGGCAGCGGTGCACCTGCGGCGGCCACGGCTGCGTCGAGACCGTCGCGTCCGGTCCGTGGATGACGCGGTGGGCCCTGGCCAACGGCTGGGCGGGCCGGTCGGATGCCGACGCCGTCGCGCTCGCCGAAGCTGCCACCGCCGGTGATGCGGCGGCGCTGAACGCCTTTCGTCGCGGCGCGTCCGCGCTGGCCGCGATGATCGCCTCGGTCGGCGCGGTGTGCGACCTCGACCTCGTCGTGCTTGGCGGCGGAGTGGCCCGGTCCGGACCGCTTCTCTTCGACCCGTTACGGGCGGCGCTGGACCACTACACCGGTCTGAGCTTCATCCGCGGCCTGCGGGTAGTGCCTGCCGCGCTCGGCGGCGACGCGGGGTTGATCGGAGCCGCGGCTCTGGTCTCAGGGGTCACCTGAGTCACCGAGACTCGCCGTTTTGGCTGATCGCGGCCGCTCGCTGTATGGTGGGCGGCGATCCACCGAAGACCGTCGGTCACCGAGCAATCGGTTGAAGGTCCGGGAATTCCCGGCGACCCACGCAGGAGGACGAGGCAGACAATATCACGCCCCGACCGCATCCTGCGTCGGGGCGTTCGTCGTTTCCGGGCTGAAGAACCCAAGGAGGAATGCATGGCACAGGCTGACAAGGCCACCGCCGTTGCAGACATCGCTGAGCAGTTCAAGAGCTCAACGGCGACCGTGATCACCGAATATCGCGGTTTGACGGTCGCAAACCTGGCCGAGCTGCGCCGCTCGCTTGCTGGTTCGGCGACCTACTCGGTCGCCAAGAACACGCTGATCAAGCGCGCCGCGTCTGAGGCCGGCGTGGAAGGTCTCGACGAGCTGTTCATCGGGCCGACCGCGATCGCGTTCGTCAGCGGCGAGGCCGTCGACGCCGCGAAGGCGATCAAGAAGTTCGCCAAGGACCACAAGGCACTGGTCATCAAGGGCGGCTACATGGACGGCCGTGCGCTGACCGTCGCCGAAGTCGAGCGCATCGCCGACCTGGAGTCGCGCGAGGTCCTGCTGGCCAAGCTGGCCGGCGCGATGAAGGCCAACCTGTCCAAGGCAGCCGGCGCTGTTCAACGCGCCCGCCTCGCAGGTGGCCAGGCTGGCGGCCGCGCTGCAAGAGAAGCGCGCCGCAGAGGAACCTGCGACTCCGGCCGCCGAAGTTGCCGAGGCCCCCGCCGCCGAAGCCGAGGCAGAGTCAACCGAAACACCTGCGGAATCACCCGCCGAAACCACCGAATAAACCCGTAACACCCAGGAAGGACCCACAACATGTCCAAGCTCTCCACTGACGAATTGCTCGACGCCTTCAAGGAACTGACCCTCCTCGAGCTCTCGGAGTTCGTGAAGAAGTTCGAAGAGACCTTCGAGGTCACTGCCGCCGCTCCGGTCGCCGTGGCCGCTGCCGGCCCCGCCGCCGGTGGCGCGCCCGCCGAGGCCGCCGAGGAGCAGTCGGAGTTCGACGTCATCCTCGAGGCCGCCGGCGACAAGAAGATCGGCGTCATCAAGGTCGTGCGTGAGATCGTCTCCGGCCTGGGCCTGAAGGAGGCCAAGGACCTCGTCGACGGCGCGCCCAAGCCGGTGCTGGAGAAGGTCACCAAGGAGGCCGCCGACGACGCCAAGACCAAGCTCGAGGCCGCCGGCGCTACCGTCACCGTCAAGTAGTCGATTCGCGACAACCCCCGGAGCCGAACAAGGTTCCGGGGGTTTCGTGTATCTAGCGCTGGACCGACGCCAGCTGCGACTTGCGGACCAGATCCGGCGAGTCGCCCAGCGCCACAAGCAGATTCGTGGTCAACGCGGCCAGCACCGGCCCGACCGCGCTGCCCTGCGCGCCGTAGGAGCCGGCCAACTCGAGCATCACGAAGCCGTGTATCGCCGCCCAGAACTGCGCGGCGGTGGCCACCACTGCGGCGTCATCATCGGGTGAGCCACCGATCCGTCCGGCCTGCATGGCGCGGTGCACGCCGCGCACGACGTGCGCGAAGCTGGGGTAGTGGTCGTTGATCTCGGCCAGGGTCAAGGTGAGCATGTCGCGCGCCGGGGCGTTGATGCCATGCGCGCTGGTGCTGCCGAACATCAACCGATACATGTGCGGCCGCTCGATCGCATAGCGCCGGTAGGCAATTCCGGTGGCCATCAGATCCGCGACCGGGTCTTCCGTCGGTGGCATCGACAGCGCGGCATCGAACTGACGCAACCCCTCCTCGGCAACCGCGGCGATCAAACCCGGCATACCACTGAAGTAGGTGTACACCGCCATCGTCGACGTTCCCGCGGCGCTGGCGATCTTGCGCGTCTGCAGACTGTCCGGCCCGTCCTGATTGAGGATGTCGACAGCGACGCGCAGCAACTCGCCGCGCACGTTTCGATCGGACCGCGGAGCCGAAGACGTCATCAGCAGACATCTTGACACACCTCCCGGCAGATCGGTATAACAATGCAATATCACTGTTATACGTGCTAGGAGACAGATGTGAACAACTCGGTCACCACCCCACCGGCCAACCCGTATCTGGACGACTTTCTCGCCCCGGTCCGCGACGAGGTGACCGCCACCGACCTGCCGGTCACCGGGCACATCCCCGACTTCCTGGACGGTCGCTACCTGCGCAACGGGCCCAACCCGGTCGTTGAGGTCGACCCGGCCACGTATCACTGGTTCACCGGGGACGGGATGGTCCACGGGGTATCGCTGCGCGACGGCAAGGCCAACTGGTACCGCAACCGCTGGATCCGCAGCGCCGCCGTCCGCCGCGCCCTCGGCGAGCCGACCGCCGCTCCCAACCTGAAGGCCGGCATGCAGTCGCTGGGCGCCAACACCAACGTGCTGGCCCACGCCGGCAAGACGCTGGCGCTGGTCGAGGGCGGCGTGGCCAACTACGAACTCACCGACGAACTCGACACCGTCGGCGTCTGCGATTTCGACGGCACCCTGTCCGGCGGTTACGCGGCCCACCCGCACCGCGACCCGCGCACCGGCGAACTGCACGCGGTGAACTACTCCTTCGCGCGCGGCAAGTCCGTGCAGTATTCCGTGATCGACACGGCCGGCCGCGCCCGTCGCACCGTCGACATCGCGGTCTCGGGGTCGCCGATGATGCATGACTTCTCGCTGACCGACAAATACGTCGTCCTCTACGACCTGCCTGTGACGCTCGACCCGATGCAGGTGCTGCCGAAGAAGATGCCCCGATGGATGCGACGCCCGGCCCAGATCGTGGCCGACGCCGTCGTCGGCCAGGTGCCGGTACCCGGACCGATCGCGGCGCTGTTCAATCGCAACGAAAAGTCGGCCTATCAGTTGCCCTACGCCTGGAACCCGAAATACCCGGCGCGCATCGGCGTCATGCCGCGCGAGATCGGCCCCAACGGCGAAGATGGGCAAGTGCGGTGGTTCGAGATCGAACCCTGCTACGTCTACCACCCGCTGAACGCCTACTCCGAGGACCGCAACGGCCAGGAAGTCCTGCTGCTCGACGTGGTCCGCTACGAGCGGATGTTCGACCGCGACCGGCGCGGGCCCGGCGACACCACCCCCACCCTGGACCGGTGGACGATCAACCTGGCCACCGGATCGGTCACCAGCGAGCGACTCGACGACCGTTCGCAGGAATTTCCGCGGATCAACGAGACGCTGCTGGGTAGCAAGCATCGCTTCGGCTACACCGTTGGCATCGACGGCGGCTTCGTGGACTCAGGCAGATCGAAAATGCTGTCGGCGCTCTACAAGCACGATTTGGCGACGGGATCCAGCATCGTCGCTCCGCTCGATCCCGAGTTGCTCATCGGCGAGATGTCGTTCGTTCCGCGCCCCGCCGCCGACTCGGCTAGCTTGTCTGAGGACGACGGAATCCTGATCGGTTACGGGTATCACCGCGGACGTGACGAAGGCCAGCTTCTGCTGCTCGATGCGCAGACGTGCGAGTCGGTGGCGACGGTCCACTTACCGCAGCGCGTGCCCATGGGATTTCACGGAAACTGGGCGCCGCAGGACTGATCAAATCTGACCTGCGTGTGCGCTACAGTGACTCAAGCCACAAGCTGGGCTTGGGCTGCGATCAGCAATTTCAGCGGGAGGAATTCGCATGGGTATCGGCATCTCGGTCGAAGGATTGACCAAGTCCTTCGGGTCCCAGCGAATCTGGGAAGACGTCACAATGGAGGTCCCCGAGGGCGAGGTCAGCGTTCTGCTGGGTCCGTCGGGTACGGGTAAATCGGTCTTCCTGAAGTCGCTGATCGGCCTTCTGAAGCCCGAACGCGGGTCGATCGTCGTCGACGGAACCGACATCACCGAATGTTCGGCCAAAGAGCTCTACGACATCCGCACCCTGTTCGGCGTCATGTTCCAGGACGGCG
>CAWIKT010000006.1:0-39359 GCA_963836555.1 uncultured Actinomycetota bacterium
TGTCGTCCCCGTTCGACCTCAGCGGCCGCTCGGCGCTGGTCACCGGATCGGGCAGCGGCATCGGTGCCGCGGTCGCCGGGGCGCTGGCCGGGGCCGGTGCTGCGGTCCTCGTCAGCGATGTCGACGCGGACGCCGCTTCGGCTGTCGCCGAACGCATTTGCGCTAGCGGCGGCAAGGCCGAAAGCACCGCGCTCGACGTACGCGACCGGTCGGCCGCCGAGGCCGCGGTGGCGCAGGCCGCCGCGCTGTCGGGTGGCGTGCTGAACATCCTGGTCAACAACGCCGGTGTGACCGCGCCGGGGATGTTCGCCGACCTCACCGACGAGAGCTTCTACAAGGTGCTCGACATTCATCTGATGGGGGCGGTGCACTGCGCGCAGGCCGCGCTGAAGTCGTTGCCCACCGACGGCACCGGCCGCATCATCAACGTCGTCTCGTCGGCCGGGATCACCGGCACGCTCGGTCAGGTCAACTACTCGGCCGCCAAGGCCAGCATCATCGGCCTCACCAAGTCCTTGGCGCGCGAGCAGGCCCGTAACAACATCATGGTGAATGCGCTTGCGCCGCTTGCGGCTACGCGGATGACCGAGACCATCCGCACCAATGAGAAGTTCGCGGCCAATATGATGAGCCGTATTCCGTTGAAGCGCTGGGCCGAACCGGAAGAGGTTGCCGGCGCCTTCGTGTTCTTCGCCTCCGACGCCGCCTCCTACATCACCGGACAGGTGCTGCCGGTGGACGGCGGCATGGTGATGTGATGCCCGAGCACCAAGGGCCGCTGACGGGCATCACCGTCGTGGCCCTGGAGCAGGCGGTCTCCGCGCCGATGTGCACCCGGGTGCTGGCCGACTTCGGTGCACGGGTCATCAAAGTCGAGAATCCCAAGGGCGGCGACTTCGCCCGCCACTATGATGAGGTCGTCAACGGGCTTGCCGCACACTTCGTCTGGGCCAATCGCGGCAAAGAGTCGGTCACGCTCGACCTGAAAACCGAAGCGGGACTGGATATTCTGCACCGACTGCTCGATCGGGCCGACGTGCTGGTGTCCAATCTGGCGCCCGGTGCGGCGGCCCGCCTCGGGATCTCGGCCGCCGATCTCGAGCAGCGCCACGCAGGCGTCATCGCGGTCGAGATCGACGGATACGGACCCGGTGGCCCGCTGTCCCACAAGCGGGCCTACGACCTGCTCGTTCAGGCCGAGTCCGGCGCCTGTGCGATCACCGGTAATCCGGGCATGCCGGCGAAACCCGGTCCACCGGTCGCCGACATCAGCACCGGGCTGTATTCGGCGTTGTCCATTCTGGCGCTGCTGTATTCACGGGACGCGAAGTCATCACCCGCGGCGCACGGCAACACGATCGGGCTCAGCCTGCTCGACACCATGATGGAACTGATGGGGTATCCGCTGACCTACACCCAGCATTCCGGTATCGACCAGCAGCCGCTGGGGATGAGCTCGCCCGCGGTGGCGCCCTACGGGGCGTACCAAACCGCTGACGACCAGACGGTGGTGCTGGGCACCACCAACGATGCTGAATGGCAACGGCTTTCACGCCAGATCATCGAACGCGACGATCTCGCCGACGACCCGCGGCTGGCGAACAACTCCGGCCGCTGCGCGCACCGAGACGTCCTGAACGAGGCAATCGGCGACTGGTGCGCCCAGCACGACCTGGACCACGTGCAAAAGACCGCGGACGCCGCCGGGATTGGCAATTCGCGCTACAACCTGCCAAGCGAAGTGCTGGCGCATCCGCAGTTGAAGGCGCGCGACCGTTGGCGGCAGGTCGAAACGCCCGCCGGCCCGATTCAGGCGCTGCTGCCGCCCCCGGTGATCGCCGGCTATCAGGCCCCGATGGGTGCGGTTCCCGGGCTGGGGCAGCATACCGATGCGGTGCTGGCCGACCTCGGGCTCGGCGCCGAGGAGATCGACGGACTGCGACGACAGGGCGCAATCGGACCGGCGTACTCGTGAGCATTGACGAGTCCGCACTGCTGTGCAGTGACCGCGACGGAGTCCGGACGCTGACCCTCAACCGGCCACGCCGCAAGAACGCGATCAACCGTGAACTGTGGATCGCGTTGGCGCAGGCCTTGATTGACGCGGACAAGGACGCCGGTGTGCGTGCGGTGGTACTCACCGGGGCCCAGGGGGCCTTCTGCTCCGGCGCCGATATCTCGACACCGGACGACAGCCACCCCGTCCAGAAGCTGCAACGCCTGACCGATGTCGCGTTGGCGCTGCACGAGTTGTCCAAGCCGACGATCGCGAAGGTCAACGGCGTTGCGGTCGGCGCCGGCTGGAATCTGGCGCTGGGATGCGACCTGGTAGCGGCGACGCCGGAATCGACGTTTTCGCAGATCTTTTCCAGACGCGGGCTGTCGGTGGATCTCGGTGGCTCCTGGCTGCTGCCGAAAATCGTCGGCCTGCAACAGGCCAAGCGTCTGGTGTTGCTGGCGGAAACCATCGGCGCCGCCGAAGCGCAGGCACTGGGGCTGGTGACGTGGACGGTGCCCGCCGACCAGATCGACGCCTTCGTCGACGGGATCGCTCACCGGTTGGCGGTCGGCCCGCCGATTGCGTTGGCGCACAGCAAGGCACTGCTGAACGAGGGTGCCGATCGGACCCTGCGCGACGCCCTGGCCAACGAGGCGCGCGCGCAGGTCGGTAATTTCGCCACTGTCGATTCGGCGGAGGCGTATGCCGCTTTCGCCGCGAAGCGCGACCCGTCGTTCACGGGGCAGTGGGCGGTCAAGAGAGCGGAGCAGAACAATGCGTGAAACAGTCATCGTCGAGGCGGTGCGCACACCGGTCGGCAAACGCAATGGCGGGCTGTCGCAGATGCACGCCGCCGACCTGTCGGCCGTGGTGCTCAACGAACTCATCGAGCGCTCCGGCATCGACCCGAACGTCATCGACGACGTGGTGTGGGGCTGTGTGTCGCAGGTCGGCGACCAGTCCAGCAACATCGGCCGGTTCGCGGTGCTGGCCGCCGGCTGGCCCGAGCACATTCCGGGCACGACGATCAACCGCGCCTGCGGCTCGAGTCAGCAGGCGCTCGACTTCGCGGCGCAGGCGGTGATGTCCGGCCAGCAGGACGTCGTCGTGGCCGGCGGCGTCGAGGCGATGAGCCGGGTGCCGCTGGGCTCGGCGCGGGCGATCGGGCAGCCCTACGGTCCGAAGGTGCTTGCGCGCTACGACGATTTCCCGTTCAACCAGGGCATTCGGCGCGGAGCTGATCGCGCAAGAAGTGGGGATTGTCCCGCACCCAGCTCGACGAGTACTCCGCGCTGTCCGCACGAGCGGGCCGCGGCGGCGCAGGACACCGGCGCCTTCGCCGACCAGATCGTCCCGGTCTTCACCGCCGGCCAGGACGGCGACGTTGTCACCGCCGACGAGGGCATACGGCGCGGGAGACGGTCGAGAAGCTGGCCGGCCTCAAGCCCGCCTTCGAGGAGGACGGCGTGATCCACGCCGGGCAACTCCTCCCAGATCTCCGACGGGGCAGCGGCGTTGCTGGTGACCACCTCGGACAGCGCGGTCGAGCTCGGACTGACGCCGCTGGTGCGCTACATCGCCGGCGCGGTGACCGGCGCCGACCCGGTGCTGATGCTCACCGGGCCGATCCCGGCCACCGAGAAGGTGCTGGCGAAGGCCGGCGTGGCGATCGACGACATCGGTGTGTTCGAGGTCAACGAGGCCTTCGCGCCGGTCCCGCTGGCCTGGCTGGCCGAAACCGGCGCCGACCCGGACCGGCTCAACCCGCTCGGCGGCGCCATCGCGCTTGGGCATCCGCTGGGCGCATCGGGTGCGGTGCTGATGACCCGGATGGTGCATCACATGCGCGACAACGGCATTCGCTACGGGCTGCAGACGATGTGCGAAGGCGGCGGCACCGCCAACGCCACCATCGTCGAACTCGTTGCCTGACAAGGAAAGTCATGCGTAGAGACCTCTTCACCGAAGACCACGAGGCGTTTCGCGAGCTGGCTCGCGACTTCATCGAGAAAGAGGTGGTTCCCGCCTACCCGGAATGGGAGAAGGGCGGGCGGATGCCCCGCGACGTCTTCGAGAAAATGGGTGCGTTAGGGATGCTCGGGATGGCGATTCCCGAGGAGTACGGCGGCGGCGGCATGCCCGACTACCGCTACAACGTCGTGTTGCAGGAGGAAGCCGCCAAGGCGCTGGTGACGCTGTCCACGGTCCGCACCCAGCTCGAGGTGATCCTGCCGTATTTCCTGCACTACGCCAACGAAGAACAGCGCAGACGCTGGTTTCCCGGGCTGGCCGATGGCAGGCTGCTCACCGCCGTCGCGATGACCGAACCTGGAACCGGATCGGACCTGGCCGGCATGCGCACCACGGCAGTGCGTGACGGTGATCACTGGATTGTCAACGGCGCCAAGACATTCATCACCGGTGGCATGCAGGCCGACCTCGTCATCGTGGTGGCGCGGACCTTGACCGACCCCGACAATCGACGCAAGGGTCTGACGCTGCTCGTCGTCGAAGACGGTATGTCGGGGTTCACCCGCGGCCGTGAGCTGGAGAAGATGGGCTGTAAGGTCCAGGACACCGCCGAGCTGTCATTCGTCGACGTCCGCGTCCCGGTCGAGAACGTGCTGGGCGACGAAGGCGAGGCCTTCGGCTATTTGGGCCACAACCTTCCTCAGGAGCGTCTGACGGTCGCTGTCGGCTCGGTGGCGCAGGCTCGCTCGGCGATCGCCGCAGCGATTGATTACACCAAGAACCGCAAGGCTTTTGGTCAACCTGTCGCATCGTTTCAGAACACCAAGTTCGAAATGGCTTCGTGCTCAACCGAAGTCGAGGCCGGCCAGGCGATGCTGGACCGAGCCGTCGCGCTGCACGTTGAGGGCGAGCTGTCGGCCGCCGACGCGGCCCGGGTGAAGTTGTTCTGCACCGAGATGCAGGCCCGCGTGGTGGATCGCTGTCTGCAACTCTTCGGCGGCTACGGCTACATGATGGAATATCCGATCGCCCGGTTGTACACCGATGCGCGGGTCGCGCGGATCTACGCCGGCACCAGCGAAGTGATGAAGGTGATCATCGCCAAATCGCTCGGTCTGTAGCGCGGCGAAAATTCGATCGGCTGAGACCCTTGTCGCAGCCTGCCAAACCAACCTACTGTGTGTTCAGTTGGTTGGTTTGGACGAGGAGTCCGGTGCCCGAGACACGGCCGTACGACTCGCTGCGTGCCAAAGGTGAGGATCGTAAACAGCGCATCCTGGCCGTGGCGCAGCGGTTGCTGACCCGCAACGGGTGGCGCAACACGACGCTGGCCCAGATCGCGGGCGAGGCGGGGGTGAGCCCGGCGGGCTTGCTGCACCACTTCGAATCCAAGGAACAGCTGCTACACGCCGTGCTCGACATCCGCGACGCCGACGACGACTCGCATGCCAACCGGGCCGGTGACTTGATCTCGGAAGTCGCGGCGGTGGCCGAGCGGTTTTACCGGTCACCCGAGCTGGTCGGCACCTACAGCGTGCTGCTGGCCGAGAACGTCGACCCCGACGCTCCACTGCACGACCGCCTGGTCGCCCGCTACCAGAGCGCGACCGACATCATCACCGCACTCATCCGGCGAGGACAGCGAGCCGGCCAGTTCCGCTTGGACATGGACGTGACCGTCAAGGCAACGCAAATCCTTGCCTTCATCACTGGAATGGAGACGACATGGCTGATCAATCCCTCGATACCGCTGACCGAGGTTTTCAAGGAGTACTCGGAGTCGTTGGCGCGGGACATGGCGCCGCCGAACCCGGCGTGAGATATCGGCTCGACGTGGTCGCGGCGGATGTCGCCGACGTGGTCAGGTTTGCCGGCGGCTGGCTGTTCGACCGGGCGATGGCCGGCTGGGACGTGACCGTGCTGGTCGCCGATCATCCTGACGAGCGGCCCCTGCAGATCCTCGGGGTGCAGATCCTCGACCTCGAGTACGCGCTCGCGACAGCTGGGCACCGGCCGCCCCCGCAGACCCTGGCCGCCGCGGCCGACCTGTTCGACTGCGATTCGCGCGTTCGGCAGGGCGTCTTGCAGGCGCTCGACCACGGTGCCACCGAGGTCACGCTGTGGGGACAGACCTGGCCGGTGGAGTTGGACTCACACGTCGGTCGGGTCGAGCACCGGCTCAGCGCAGCGGCTCAGGCTTTCAAGGGGCAGGCGCTCACGGCGGCCGGACTGTCAACGACCGCAATCGGGCCGATCGAGATCTTCCGCAGCCGGGTGGTGTCGAGCCCGTCGGTGCAGGCCGATCTCGTCCCCGCGGGCTAGCCGGCGCACGCACCCGCGTTGACGTCCCGGCATGCTCTGTGGAAATCTAATATCCATCTCTGAGAGGAACATTCTCACTGGCGAGATTGGAACGGGGCAAGATGGTGAATGACTTCACCGATAAGGATTTCTTCCGGGGCAGCGATCTCATCGCGGATCCCTACCCTTACTACGAGGCGCTGCGGGCGAAATGCCCGGTGACCAAGGAGAACCACCACGACGTCACGATGGTGACCGGCTGGGAAGAAGCCTGCGCCGTCCTCAACGACGCCGAGACGTGGTCGTCGTGTAACTCGGTGACCGGACCGTTCCCCGGCTTTCCGGTGAGCCTCGAGGACAAGGGCGATAGTGACATCACCGAGTTGATCGCTGCGCACCGCGACGAGTTGCCGTTCAGCGACCAGTTGCCGACTCTCGACCCGCCGACTCACACCAACCACCGCTCGCTGCTCATGCGGCTGATCACTCCCAAACGCCTCAAGGAGAACGAGGACGCCATGTGGGTGCTGGCCGACCAGGCGCTCGACGACTTCCTGGCACCCGGCCGCGGCGAGTTCATCAAGGGCTTCGCCAGCCCGTTCACGCTGCTGGTGATCGCCGACCTGCTCGGCGTGCCGCTGGAGGACCGCGACAAATTCGTCAAGGGCATCCGCGAGCACTCCGGCGGCGGTGTCGGCGGCACCGGCAAGGAGTCGCTGGCCCACAGTCCGCTGGAATTCCTCTACGGCCTGTTCTCCGACTACGTCAAGGACCGTCGCGCCAACCCTCGCGAGGACGTGCTGACCGGACTCGCCACGGCCACCTATCCGGACGGCTCGTCACCCGACGTCGGCGACGTGGCTCGCGTTGCCGCCAACGTCTTTTCGGCCGGCCAGGAAACCACGGTGCGATCTGCTCGGATGCGTCTTTGCAGGCGCTGGGGGAGCGGCCGGAGATCCAGGCGCAACTGCGCGAAGGACCGCAGCCTGCTGCCGAACTTCATCGAGGAGTCGCTGCGCTACGAGAGCCCGGTCAAGGGTGACTTCCGGCTGAATCGCGCGGCCGGTCACCGTCGGCGGGGTCGACCTGGCTGCGGGCACCACGGTGATGATGCGTGCAAGGCCGCCGCCAACCGCGACCCGCGTCGATTCGACGATCCCGCCACCTTCGACCCGGCCAGAAAGAATGCGCGGCAGCACATTTCGTTCGGCCGCGGTATCCACAGCTGTCCCGGCGCGCCGCTGGCTCGTGCCGAGACGCGAGTGGCTCTCGAGCGGCTGCTCGACCGGACGTCCGACATCCGGATCAGTGACGAGCACCACGGACCGGCCAATGAACGCCGCTACCAATACGTTCCGACCTACATCCTGCGCGGGCTGACGGAACTGCACCTGGAGTTCACGCCGGCATGAAGGTCTGGGTAGACGACCAGCGCTGTCGCGGACACGGGATGTGCCTCACGCTCTGCCCGGACGTGTTCAGCCTCACCGACGACGGTTACGCGGTCGCCGTCGAGTCAGAGGTGCCGGCCGACCTGGAGGGGGCCGCGCAGGAGGCCATCCAGTGCTGTCCGGAACAAGCCATCAGCGAGAAATAGCAGGGAGTTCGGTCAGCTAATGCCCAAGGGATATGTCATTCTCACCGAAGCCATCAAGGATCCGGAAGGCATGAAGGCCTACGGCCGGGCGGCCAGCGCGGCGATGGGCGGAGTCACCATCCTCGCGGTGGACACCAAGCCCGAAACAATCGAGGGAACCTGGCACGGCGACCAGACCGTCGTGCTGGAATTCGATTCCGTGGACGCCGCGCGAGCGTGGTACGAGTCCGAGGCCTACCAGGCGGCTGCGAAGCTGCGGCAGGCCGCGGCCGACTGCAACGCGGTGATCATTTCCGGCTTCGCCTGAGTGCACATGTCATCGCCAAACAGAAGCCAAGGCCATGCGTCGCCTAGGTGCTATTCGCGAATCGAGATGGCCTGTCGCGGGCATTGGCGAATCGCGTCGAGGACCTGCTCCTCGTTCTCAGGGGTGACTTCGTCCTGCAGGATCGTCAACGTGTCGTCATCTTCGAGCTGGAACACCTCTGGGATGACGCCCATGCAGACCCCGTTGCTTTCGCACAGGCCCCAGTCGACTTCGATCTTCCTCGTCACTTCACTACCTTCACCGGGACGTTCAGCCAGCCCGCGACGTTCTGCATGGTGACGCGTTTGCAGCCGTCCCAATTCACCTCGTAGCGCGGCATGAAGTCGAGCAGCTTCTCCAACGCGATCCGGCTTTCCATCCGGGCCAGCGCGGCGCCCAGACAGCTGTGAATGCCGTACCCCAGACCGAGGTGCTGCGCCTCGGTGTGGTCGCGGTCGATGTCGAACGTATCGGCGTCGGTGAACGCGTCCGGGTCGCGGTTGGCGGCGGCGTTCATCACGAAAACCGGCTTGCCCGGCGGAATGGTGCCGCCGCTGGTGTGCGCCTCTTTCAGGGTGTAGCGAACGTTGTACTGCACGGGTCCCTCGTAGCGCAGCAGCTCTTCGATGGCGCCCGGAACCTTGCTGCGATCGTCGAGCAACTTCTGCCACTCGTCGGGGTATCGCGCGAAAAGCACCGCGGCACTGCCGATCAGCTTGGTGACCGTCTCAGCACCCGCTCCGCCCAGCAGCGTGGCGAAGCTGGTGATCTCGATGTCATCGAGGCGCCGCATCGCGCCGTCCTCGCCGGGGATCTCGGCCGCGATCAGCCGGCTGATCATGTCGTCCTCTGGGTTCTCGCGGCGTTGCCCGATCAGGCCGTAGTAGTACATCGCGGTATCGATGTTGGCCTGCATGCCGGCTTCGCTGGTTTCGATCTGTCCCGGCTCGCGGTGCAGGCTGGTGTCGATCCAGTGCCGCACCTGCTGACGGTATTCCTCTGGCACTCCGGCCATTCGGGTGATGACCTCGACCGGGAACGGGCCGGAGAAGTCCTGCACGACATCGAAGTTGTCGGGATCGACCGCGGACAGGTACTTGTCGGTCACCTCGTGCACGTCGTCCATCTGCGACTGGATGGCCCGCGGCGTGAACGCCTTATTGAGCAGGCTGCGCATGGCACGGTGGTCCGGCGGGTCCATGAAGATGATCGACCGCATTTCCGGGGACAGGCCCTTGCGCACCATCGCCAAGTCGCAGCCCCGGCTCGACGAGTACGTTTCATGGTCCTTCAGCGCGGCGGCCACGTCCTCATGGCGGGTGATCGCGTAGAAGTCTTCTCGCTCGTCGTAATAGAGCGGGGCGTCCTCACGCATTCGGCGGTAGATGTCGAACGGGTTCGTAAAGAACTCTTCGGAGAACGGATCGAAGACGACCTTCGGCTTGGTCATGACACCCTCCTCACCGCCCAGTGAGCGGCGTGCAACGTTACGACGGAATGCTCGACTGTAACGCTAACGGTAGCCGCTTCGTCGCGGGTCGGAAAGGACTTATCCGTGCCCCGAAATTGCCGCGTCGATGACGCCGTCCAGCACGCCGAGGTCGCTGCCCAGTTCAGCCGCGATCTGCCTGACCACCGCGACGTCCTTGCCGACGAATTCGCCTGCGGTTTCGATGAATGACGCCACCGACCCGCCCGTGGCGACCATGTCCAGGACGCGGCTGGCCGCGCTGCCGTGCGGGAGGGCGGTGAGCAGGGCGGATTCGGTTACGCCGAGCCTCGACCCCAGCTCGACGGCGGTGGACAGCAACCCGAGGTGGGCGGCGAACAAGGCGTTGTTGACCAGCTTTACTTTTTGGCCGGCGCCCAACGGGCCGACGTGCAGAAGCGGATTGCCGTAGCAGCCCAACACCGGTCGGACCTTCGCCACCGCGGCGTCGGTGCCGCCAACGAACAGGGTCAGCGCACCGGCCGCGGCGTTGTGGGGCCCGCCGCTGACGGGAGCGTCCACCACCTCGACGCCCCGCCCGGCGATGGCCTCGGCGGTGCCCGGCCTTCCGGTGGTGTGCAGCACCAGGGTGGACCCGGCCGGCATCGATGCCGGCAGGCCGTCGGTCAGGCAGACGTCGCGCACCTGCTCATCGGTGAACACACAGAGCACTACCGCCTCGGCGTCAGCGCACACCGACGCGACGTCGCCGACCGCGTCAGCGCCCAACTCGGTGATTGCCGCGCGCTTCTCGTCGGACCGACCGACCACGCGGACGTGGTGACCGGCGTCCAGCAGGCGGCGGATCATCGGGCGCCCCATCCGTCCCGCGCCGATGAATCCGATTCTCACCGTGGATGTTCCATGAGTGACAGCGTGGCATCGGCGGCGTGCAGCACGACACCCCCGGCCACGCTGGCGGTGTCCGCGACGTCGGCGATCAAGCGGACGTCTTTCTGCAACAGCGTGCCGGCCATGCCGGCCAGCCGGGCCAAACCGGCGGTGTCGCCGCCAAGCACGTTGAGCGCGAAGCTGTTTCCGCTACCGCGCGAGATCACCTCGGTGAGCCTCTCGGGTAAGACGCCGAGCGCCTCACCGAGCGCCAGCATGGTGGACGCCGTGCCCAGGTTGGCGGTGAACAACAGGTTGTTCAGCAGCTTGGCGGTCTGTCCGGAACCCAGCGCGCCCAGGTGCACGATCGGGTCGGCATAGCTGGCGAAGACCGGGCGGCACCGTTCGACGACCTCGTCGTCGCCGCCCACCATGACCAGCAACTTGCCCTCGGCGACGGCGGGTGCACCGCCGCTGACCGGAGCGTCAATGACCGAGACACCTTGTCCAGCGGCCTTTTCCGCCAATCTGCGGCAGGTGTCGGGGTGCACGGTGCTGTGCACGGCGATCACCCCACCCGGTTTGAGCCCAGCCAGCACCCCGTTCTCGCCGGTGACTACCTCGACGACGTCGGTGTCGCCGACCACGCACAGACAGACCAGATCGCTGGCTGCGGCAAGTTCCGCCGGTGAGGCGGCAACCGAGGCGGCCGTGTCGGCGAACGGTTCGACAGAGGCCGGCCGCCGTGCCCACAGGGTCGTCGGGAAACCCGCTTCGACGATTCGTCCCGCCATCGGGGCGCCCTGGCTGCCCAGGCCGATGAATCCGACGTCCATCAGAGTGTCTCCACAGCGCTCACGCATTCGTCGGCGAACGCGAAAACCGTTGAGTGGTAGGCCGCCGCGGTATAGCCGACGCTGATGTTGTGCCCGGCACCGGCTTGCTCGTTGATCTGGAACCGCGGCGCCTGGGTGAACATCGAGGCGATCTCGGTCTGCGCGGCCGCATCACACTGCCACACTTTCTCGTGTTCGGCGACGCTGAATTGCACGGGAAACCGCACGTCCGGCGCCAGGGCCGGGAAGTCCTGACGCGCCCAGTTCGATACCATCTTGTCTTCGTAAGGCGGAGCACCCGGGTAAACGGTTGCACCGCTTAGCATTTCGGGAGGATACAGCTCCGTGGGATGCCACAGCAGTTCGCGCATCCCGGACGGCCGGTGCTCACGAGTGGCCGTTTTCAGGATCTCGCGCGCCGCGGGATGATAGCGCCGGCCGGTACCGGCCAGCTCCATGCCGAGCAGGTCGGTGCGCTGTCCGGCAGATCCTTCTGCGGCCATTCGCATCGCAAGTTCGCAACCACCGGAGTGCGCCATCAGGAAAAGGCCGGCACCGCGCGGCTTTTCCCCCAGCACCTTGTCGACCAAGCCGTATGCCAGGCGTACCCGTTGCTCGGGTTCGCGCGACCGCGTCGGGGTAGGCGGCGGAGCTGCCGTAGCCGGGCCGGTCGATCGCCAGCACGGTGAATCCGTGTTGGGCGCCGGCGCGCAGCAGCGACAAGTCGGGATGGCCGGGGCAATCGAAATACCGTGCGGTGGTGCCTCCGCCGTGGATCGCGACGATCACCGCGCGCGGGCACGACGCCTCGGCGACCAACGCGGACATCGGCACGCCGTCGACGATGACGAGGCGCGGCTGTACGGAATTCATGCGCCGCTCCTCCTTATCGCTGTGCTCTGCGTCGTCGGCCGGCGGGCCCGGTCATCGATCGGCCCGCAGCAGCAGAACCCCGCTGGGTGTCAGGCCGCCGCTGCTCACCACGCCGACGCGGGCGTCGGCGACCTGACGATCGCCGGCTTCGCCGCGCAGTTGAGTGATCGCTTCGTGCAGCAGGCCCATGCCATGGGTTCGGCCGTGGGACAGCTGGCCGCCGTGGGTGTTGAGCGGCAGCTGCCCGTCGCGGGCGATGTTCTTGCCGCCGTCCAGGAAGTCGCGTGCCTCGCCGATGCCGCAGAATCCCAGCGCTTCGATCCACGACAGGCAGTTCATCGTGAAGCCGTCGTAGAGTTCGGCAACATCGACGTCCTGCGGGCGTCAGCGAGGTTCGCGACCACAGGTGCGCCGACTGGCCCAGCACCTGCGGCTCATGGGTCAATGTGCTTTGGTCCCAGTCGATCCGCTCGATGATCTGGGTGCCGACGGCGTCGACGTACACCGGCGGCTTGGCCGTGTCCTGCGCGGCGTCGACGGCGGACACGATCACCGCGATCGCGCCGTCGCAGGGCACGTCGCAGTCGTATAGCCCGAATGGTGAGGTGATCGGGCGTGCACCGAGGTAGTCGTCCATGGTCATCGGCGTGCGGTAGACCGCGGTCGGATTGAGTTCGGCGTTGGCACGCTGATTCAACGCGATCCAGCCCAACGTTTCCTTCGTCGTGCCGTAACGGTGGAAGTGCCGCTGGGCGTTCTGCGCCAACGTATGTGCCGCCGAGGTGGCGCCGAACGGCAGCAACCAGTCGGCGCGGCGGCCGCCCGACGGGACGATCCTGCCCTGCTTCATCTGTTCGTTGAACGTGGCTTCCCACAGCGTCCGGAAGCACAGCACGTGTCGGGCCAGACCGCCGGCGATGGCCAGCATCGCGGCGATCACCGATCCGCCCGGGCCGAAGGTTTCAATACCGCCGTTGTGCCACGCGGGGCGGATGCCCATGCGCGGCTTCGAGCGCGGTGATCCCGCCCTCGCCGAAGCCGCCGAGATTACCGCCGCCGGGATACGTTGAGAGACCGTCGATGTCGTCGATGTTCAAGCCGGCGTCGGCGATCGCCGCCTCGCAGGCCGCGACGGTCAGCGACAGCGGCGGCACCATCAGCCGCCGGCCGATCTCGGACATGCCGATGCCCGTCAGCGCCACCTTGTCTTCGAACTTCTCCGGCAGTCAACATGGGCCGCACGTACTCACCGAATCGCTCCGGTTCGATCTCGTCGACCGGCAACGGGGCGGGTTCGGCGCCGTCGATGAGGCGGAACAGCGGCAGCCAGACGTCGTCGTCCTGCTCGAAGACCACCTCGACCTGCTGACCCAACTCCAGTTGCTCGGGGTCGCAGTCGATGATGTTGGTGGTCAACCGGACTCGCGGGTCTTCGGCGATCGCGACCTGCGCGACGACGTAGGGCGCGGGCAGGCCGGGCAGGCTGAATCGTTCGTTGACGGTGAACCCGGCCAGCGTCGCGCGACCGGACACCGCCCGCACGCCGAGGTTGTGTGAGCGGCAGTAGCGGCAGACCGGGGCGGGCGGGTGGATCAGCGCGCTGCAGTCGGTGCATTCCTGCAGCCGCAGCTTCCCGTCGGCAGCCTGACTTCCAGAAGAACTCGTTGTCATCGGTGAGCAACGGCAGCGGGCGTCCGGTCACCGAGTGAACCCCCACTCCGCTTCGTTGTCTTCGGTTTTCAAGTGCTCGGCCGCATCGTCGGCGCCCACCGACCGTTGATGGGGCTCGGAGTCGCGGTGCTCACCCCACTCGGTGATCGCGTGCACCGGGCAATCCAGCAGCGCCCGCATCACCGCGTCGCGGTCGCCCTCGGCGACCTCTCCGGTGCCTTCCACCGACGCGTATCCCCAGTCGTCGAGCGAGAAGTACTCCGGCGCGTGCTTGGCGCACACCCCGAAGCCGTCACAGATCGTGCGGTCCAGCCGAATTCTCACAACGCCTCCACCTGGTAGGGGCGGTCGACCGGAAAGACGCCCGATTGGCATGCCTGACAACCGTTGTCGAGGTGGGCCTGGACGAGATCGGGGAAGTGGGCCAGCAGGGTTGCCGCGATGTTAGTCGCGGCGTCCAGGGTTGCGCAGGCGCCGCGTCCGCGCAGCACGACTGACCAGCGGCGTAACCGGGCCACGTCCTCGGCGGTGGCGACGCCGTCGCGCAGCGCCCCCGCGACCGCGGCCATCGCCGCGGTCCCGTTGAAGCAGGAGCCGCACTGCCCGGCGTTCTCGCGGTCGAAGTACGCCAACACCGACGCCGCGACGGCGAGCGGGCAGTCGTCGGTGATCACCGAGATCGCGCCGTTCCCCAGCCCGCTACCGAGGCCGCGCAACGTCTCGTGGTCAAGCGTGGCATCGAGCACAGCGCGATCGAGCAGGCCGGCGAAGTAGCCGCCCATCAGCACGCCTCGCACGTCATCGGGCGAAACACCATGTAGCGCAAGCAATTCAGTGAAGGGCAGGCCGTGCGGCACCTCGTAGAGGCCGGTGCATGGCCGGCGCCGGTCACCGTCACCAGGAAGCTGCCCGGCGACGACGACGTTCCCAGCGAACGGAACTCGGCGGCGCCGTGGCGCTGGACAAACGGCAGGTTGGCCAGCGTCTCGACGTTGCTCACCAGCGTGGGCAGTCCGCCGACGCCTTCCTGAAATGGCCGCGGCGGCTTGTCGGTCGGCTTGACCGGCCCACCGTTGAGCGCGCGAACGGCGGCCGTTTCCTCGCCGGCGACGTAGCCCGGCTCGACCGTGTGCACCTCGACCGCGATGCCGCCGAGGACGTCCGGTCCGAGCTCGGCCAGCGCGGCTTCCACGCTGCGCGCCGACTCCGCATCGGACACATAGACGTAGGCGCGGTCGGCGGCAACCATCGCGGCGGCAAGCCGCAGCCCGTCGAGGATCAGGTGCGGACGGTGCCGCAGCAACCACCGGTCCTTGATCGAAGCCGGTTCTCCCTCTTCGCCATTGGCGACGACGACGGCGCCGCCGGCGATGCGGCCGTTGTCGCGGACCGCGCGCGCTTTCACCGCGAACGGGAAGCCGGCACCGCCGCGACCGAGGAGTCCGCTGGACTCGACCTCGCCGAGCAGTTCGATCGGCTCCGGCGAGTGGCTGGTAGCCGCCGAGGCCGGTATGCGGCGAGGTCTTCGCGGCCGCTGCCGTCGACGATCAGCAGCCTGGGCGTCAAGCCGGGCGACGAGCCGACGGTGATGGCCGGCGCGGCGCTGGTCTCCATCAGCTGACTCCCGGCGTCACAGTTAGGCTTGCGCACATGCGAACCGCAGTCGTGCGCGTCAACGTCGACCCGGACAACGCGTTGGCGCCTGCACAACTAACCGACGGCATGGCAGTGCTCCTCGAACAGGTCGGCCAGTGGGTGGCGATGTCATCGAGAAGGATCTCGCGGCTATGCCCGCCGGCCGGCGCGAGGTGGAGCTGTTGATCGACTGCGACGATGCCGAAGCGGCCACGACAGAGCGGCGGTCGAGTTGTGCGCCAAAGCTTTTGCAACCGCGCCGGTCCCGGGTGTGGTCACCTTCGTCAGCCGGGGAACCGATGACGATGCGCACGGTGTGCTGGCCGGATTCGGGCTCACCGGCGACATCGTCCGGACTCCCGGCGACGACGGCTTCGACATCGTCGACGTGACGCTGCGTGAAGCCGACCTCGAGCGCATTCCGGAAAGCCGGATCCATACCGCGCTGGAGGCGTCGCTGAACTGCGAGGTCCGCATTCGCACCGGTGTAGCCGCATCAGGATCCCAGGAACTTCAGGATCGGCGGTGCGGCCTGCACCCAGGTGTCAAACATGTTGAAGTGCTTCACTTTGCCCTGCGCGCGAGCCTCCGAGGCGCGCTCCCAGGCATCCTCCGGCCAGGGCGGGTCGATCAGTTGTGATCCCTTGATCAAACAGCTGACTTCCAGCGAAGTCCGTTTCGGGTGATCCATGTCGTTCTCGCCACCACGAATGATCAAGGTGGGAACCTTGATTCGATCGAACATCTCGTCGTCGACACCCGGAATGGTCTGGCCTGGCTTGGACACGAAGGCGTTGAGCCAACGCAGCATCAACTTGAGGAACTCGCTCGGAGTCGAGGTCGAGGAA
Organism: uncultured Actinomycetota bacterium; assembly: GCA_963836555.1. GTDB lineage: Bacteria > Actinomycetota > Actinomycetes > Mycobacteriales > Mycobacteriaceae > Mycobacterium. The sequence continues at coordinate 16,359 of CAWIKT010000006.1, forward strand.
GCGCTTTTCGTTATCCGGGTTCTCCTCGATGCGCTCGCGCCACTCCGGCACCTTCACCACGCCGTCCATGCCGGTACCTCGTACCGCGAGAATGCTGGGAATGATGTAGTACGAGCCGAGCACGAAGCTGCCGTAGATTCCGCCGACGATGTTCCACACCACCAGCTTCTCCACGAGTTCGGGGTAGAGCATGGTGGTCAGCATGGAATCCCTTGCGCCGCCGGACCCGCCGGCCAGGATGCACCGGTCGAATCCGAGGCCGGTCACCAGCTTGTGCAGGGTCTCGGCGCGCATGTGCGACTCGCTCTGCCCGTAGAACTGGACGTCGGACGCCCCGCAGTTGGGCCGGTCCCACAGCAGCACCCGGTAGCCGCCGGCGGCCAGCGCCTCGGCCAGTGGTCGCAGCCCGGGGATCTCCTTGCTGAACCGGCCGCCGGGCGTCAACGCGATCAGATCGCCCGACTCGCCGAGGATTTCGTAGACGACGTTGCCACCGTTCACCTCGATTGAGGACACAGATTCTCCCGTTGGTCAGGCTTGTACCAGGACGTCGTTGCCGACGACTCGCACCGGGTAGGTGCGGATGCTCCACTCCGGCTTGACCGTTGTCGTGCCGGTCGCCAGCTCGAAACCCCACTGGTGCCAGGGGCAGTAGATGTACTCCTTGTCGCGCACCATGACCGCATCGCCGGGAGCGGTCTCGTCCACGATCGTGCGCCCCCGGGCTCGCCCCGAGCACAGCGGACCGCCTTGGTGTGGGCAGTAATTCGCGATCGCGTAAAAGGTGCCGTTGACGTTGTAAACACCCACGCCATGGCGACCGATCGGCACCAATTTGTGTTTGCCTGAGGGGATTTCGTCAACGGTGGCGACTACGTGCTCGCGGCCCTGGGCAAGACGGGGCTCGGGCCGCTTGGTCTCTTCAGGCAAGTCAGAGCACCCGGACTTGGCCCTCGAGGACGGGAACCGTCTCCGGAAGGTGGTATGTCGCAATGCCGTTCTTGTACATCACCGCTTCGCGCGCATGCTTGGGCAGGTGCTTGACCAACCAACGTGGGTCGTCGAACGTCCAGTGCGGGTAGTCGGAGGAGAAGAGCAGGATCTTCTCGCACTCCATCCATTCCAGAGCCCGGGTCAGCTCCGTCTTGTCCTCCGGGTAGTCCAGCGGCTGGGTGGTGAACTTGATGTGCTCCTTGACGTACTCCGACGGCTTGCGCTTGATGTCCAGCCACGACTTGCGAGCGTCGTAGATCGCATCCATCCGCCACATCAGCGGCAGGATCCAGCTGAATGCGTGCTCGACGAAGACGATTCGCAGGTTCGGGAAGCGGTCGAAGACGCCGTCGAAGACCAGGCTCATCACCTGGTTGGCGGCCAGCAGCGAGTAGGTGACCATGAAGTCGTGGTTGTAGCTGGGGTATCCGACCGGCGGCGCCGGCAGCTCGTCGAACTGGCTGCGCGACAGGTGGCAGCTGACGGTGATGTCGTGCTTGGTGGCCGCGGCCCAGATCGGGTCGTACTTCGGGATTGCCCCAGGACGGCCGCGGCTCGGCCTTGATCAGGATCTGCGCCATATACGGGTGCCCGGCCCACTTCTCGATCTCGCGAACGGACTCCTGCGGCTCCTCGATCGCGGCGCAGATCGAGCCGCGCCACCGCTCGTGCCAGTTGTTGTGGCTGTCGAGCCAGTGGTGGGCCTGCCACTCGTTGAGCGCGGCCGCCATCGCGTGCTGCGCCTCGGGTAGCCGCGCCGGGTAGGCGGCGGGTTCGAGGATGCAGATGTCGGAGCCCGCTTCCATGATCAGCTGCCGGAACGCCATGTCCGGGTCGCTGCAGGCGAACTCGCCGTCCGGTGGGAAGGCGTCGGTGCGCATCGCATAGCTGTGCGCGTAGTCGGGGGCGTCGTAGTAGATCTGCTCGCCGACGTCGCGGGTGCCGAAGTACTTACTGCGCCACGGCTCGGGGATGTACTGGACCAGTTCGCCGCGTCGGGGTGCCGGGTGGACGTCGGAGTCGACGCAGCGGACGGCGATGCGCTCGGCGGCCGGAACGCGCTCCTGTGAATGGGTCAGCGTCATCTCGATCTCCTCGCTCTAGCTCTACTGTGCGCCTGAGCCGACGGCGATGTCTATGCCATAGAGCTCGGCCGCGTTGCGCCAGCACACCTTCTCCCGTTGCTCGGAAGACAGCGCCTTGGGCAGTTTGTTGATGTCACCGCACTGCCAGTGCGGGTAACTCGAGCCGAACATCACCATGTCGTCCTTGCCGGTGAAGCCGAACCACTCACCGGCGAAATCCGTGTCGCCGGGCCCGTCGAGGCTGCCCTGCACGAAGTAGATGTGCCCCGGCAGATAGTCGCTGGGAATCTTGGGCGCCCACGGCGTCTGCTCGAGGTGCGGCCGGCCGAAGGTGTCCATCCGCCAGATGAACGGCGTGATGAAGTCGGCGGCACCGTCGCCCCAGACGAACTTCAGCGCGGGGAAGCGTTCGAAGACGCCCTCGGCGATCATGTTCATCTGGTGATACAGGTAATTCAGCGCCATGAAGCTGACGTAGTGCTCGTAGACGCGGGTGTTGCCGTTCGGCGTCGGCGGGTTGGCGATTCCCGATCCGACCTCGATGTGCGCCGCCACCGGCAGGCCGGCATCGGCAGCGGCTTCCCACAACGGCCAGAACTGCGGCTTGCCGTAGACCTCCCGCGACTGCAGCGGGACGCCGATTTGGACGACGCGCGGGTGCGAGCGCCATTTCTCGATCTCTTTCAACGAACCCGCGATGTCATCAGGGTTGACCCGAATGGTGCCGCGGAACCGGTCGCCGAACTCGCTGTGCTCCAACCACTTCGACACCATCATCTCGTTGTGGGCGGCGTGCAGGGCGGTGCCCAGATGGCGGTCGGGCATGATGCCGCGCGCCATCGGGTGCAGGACGGCGATGTCGACGCCCCGGTTCGAAAAGAGCTCATTGCCAACGAATTCCGGATCCGAACCCGGGTACTGACGCTCCGGGCCGCGGGTCTTGGGTGCGTACTCGCCGCCCGGTGCGCCGTACCAGTCCATCTCGTAGTCCGGGAAGCCGCGGCTCGTGAACGGCTCGCGCAGAACCGAGCGCAGTTCTTTGTTGGACGAGAAGAAGATGTGCACGCTGGCGTCGATCAGCGGCGTGCGCGTCCCGTCCGGGTGCTCGATCACCTAAATCACCCTTCGCGAATGGGCTGACTGCATCGGTGCAGTGAGCGGTCTGATAGCCAAACTAACATCCTCGTTCACCGCTCATCAACGGGTTTCCCGTAAGCGTTTCGATTATTCATCGGCCCTGATAGCGACCACAATCGGATGCTATCGATGTAATTGCTGTTCTGCTTCAGCGATAATATCATTCTCGCTCTTCCGAGCGGCCAACGGTGGACGCCGGCCGCTCCCTCGATGGGGCGTAAAAGCGGAGGTGAAATCGGAATCGGCCCCGTCGTCCGTCACGGTGCCACACGGTGCGGGTCTGGAAGGGGACGACCTCGTTGCGCCCAGCAGGCGTCACGCCATGGGAAATCTAATGTGGGCCAACCCGATAACCCCGATGTCCCCGGAGCGAGGTCGCTCTCCTCGGCTCAGCGCCAATTCTCGACGAGATTGTCACTGTGCTATTAAGAGAATAGTATTCTCACAGCACGTTGACGATCTAAGGAGTTGGCCGGGATGCTGCTCGAATTCGACGCTGATCAGCGGCTCTGGCAGGAAACCGTCCGTGATGCCATCGGCAAGCAGTGCCCGCCGGCGCTGGTCAGGGGGATTGCCGAGGACGGCGTCGACCCCGCGCCGGTCTGGAAGGCCTACGTCGAGCACGGCTGGACCGAGATGAGCGACCCGCAGAACGCTGTCGAATTGGCGATCGTCCTCGAAGAGCTGGGGCGCGCCACCGACCCCACCCCGTTCCTGGCGACCATGACTCAGTTCGCGCCGCTGGCCGGAGACCGCTTCGACCCGCGGACGTCCGGAACCGCCCTCTACAGCGGAATCACCGTGCACCGGGACGGCGAGGAGTGGGTGCTGAACGGCACCGCGCGGCACGTGCTGGACGGCGACCGGGCGCAGTCGCTGGCCGTCGTCACCGATGCCGCGGTGTTCATCGTCAACGCCGACGACGCGGGGGACCGGCTGTCCCGGCGTCGCAGTGCCGTGCTCGACCCGGTGCTGCATGTCGCGGACCTCACCTTCGCCGGACTGCGGGTGCCCGATGCTGCGCGGGTGCGGGTCGACACCGACCGGGCGCATCACGTCGCGCTGATGGGGATGGCGATGACGATGGTCGGTGCGTGCCAACGCATTCTGGACCTGGTCCTCGACCACGTGCGCAGCCGCCACCAATTCGGGGTGCCTATCGGATCGTTCCAGGCCGTCCAGCACAAGGCGGCCGACATGCACGTCGCGATCGAACGCGCCCGAGCGTTGGCCTACTACTCGGCGCTGACCATCGCCGGGGACGACCCGCGCCGTCGGCTGGCCGCCGCGATGGCGAAAGCCGGTGCGGGCGAATGCCAGTCGCTGGTGTTCCGCCACGGCTTGCAACTGTTCGGCGCGATGGGTTTCACCTGGGAGAACGATCTGCAATTTGCATTGAAACGGGCCAAGGCCGGCGAGCTCATGCTGGGCGGGACCGCCGAACACCGCGCGAGGGTCACCGAGGAGTATCGTGCAGCTCACCTTTGATCCCGACGTCGAGGCGTTCCGCGACGAGTTCGTCGCCTTCCTCGACGAACATGCGCCGGCCGCCGCGGCCGAAGCGCTGGAACGGCCGAAATCGGTGTCGCACATGCCGGATTGGGCTCGTCGCTGGCAACGGCTGTTGTTCGACAACGGGTGGCTATTGCCCACGCAACCGCCGGAGTTCGGTGGCCGCAATGCCACCGTCTTGCAGCAGTACGTGTACTTGGAAGAGCTGTGCAAGCGGCGGATCTACCACAGCTTCAACCCCCAGGGTGTGAATATCATTGCGGCGTCGCTGATTTCGTTCGGCAGCGACGAACAGAAACAGCGCTGGGCAATACCGATCCTGCGGGGCGAGATCACCGCGTCGCTGGGCATGAGCGAGCCGAGTGCCGGCTCTGACCTGGCGTCGCTGCGAACCAAGGCGGTGCTCGACGGCGACCACTTCGTAGTCAACGGGCAGAAGGTATGGACGTCGGGTGCCCACGACGCCGATTGCTGCTGACCTTCGTGCGCACCGATCCAGATGCCCCGAAGCACAAGGGAATCAGCGTACTGGTGATCCCCACCGACACTCCGGGCGTGACGCGCCGCCCGTTCGCGGACATCTGCGGCCAGGACAACCTCGACTTCAACGAGGTGTTCTTCACGACGCGCAGGTGCCCGCCGAGAACCTGGTCGGACCGCTCAACAAGGGCTGGGGGGTGGCCAACGGCTCACTGGGACACGAGCGGACGATGATGTGGCTCGGTTTCGCCGACCGCCTCGATAACGTCATCACCGATTTCCGCCCTTCGAACGCGCTCGAGCGTGACCAGTACGCGACCGCGATCATGGACTGTCAAGCGCTTCGTCTACTCGGATCGGTGGCGCTGGCACGCGCCGCGCGCGGGGAAGAAGACGTGCCCGCGCTGTCGGTGCTCAAGCTGTTCGGGTCGGAGGCCGAGCGCCAGGCGTGCGAAAACGCGTTATCCGCAGCGGGATCCGACGGGCTGAGTCACCCGGCGCTGACCGGGCCCTACGAGCCGATGAACCTCGACCACTACTTCGGCAGTTGGTTCGAGCGCTACGCCCGCAGTTTCTCCGGAACCATCGCCGGCGGCACGTCGGAGATTCAGCGCAACATCATCGCGCAGCAGGTGCTGGGATTGCCCGCGCGCTGAGGAAACTTAGAACCGGACGAGGCTGAACGGCCAGCTGGCGGTGCCGCCCGGCCCGCCGCCGCAGCTATTGTCGAAGGTGGAATTCACCACGCCGCTCAGTGTTGCGGCATCCCAGGTGTATACGTCATGCGACGGCAGAAAGTAGACCGTGCATCGCACGCCGTCGGGCACGTCGACGACCATCGTGTACTGGCCATTGGCCAGATGTGCAACGGCGCTCCACGGCGTCGCTTGGCCATTAGGCCTGGGTTGGGCCTGGTCGACGATGCAGTCAGCGGGGTGGCCCGGCTCGCATGGCCGGATGATCCACAACCACGAATGGCCCGGGTCGCGCGAACTCTCCACTTCGTAATTTCCGTACTGCATACCGGCTCGTGCCACCGGAGCCAGTGCCACGGCCGCCGCCACCAGCGGAACGCTCAGCGTCAACGATTTCATGTCTCGCCCCTCTCGTCGGGCCTGCGTCGTGTCGAATATAAGCCGCGTGGCCGAAGAGTTGTGCGGTATGGGCCAGTCCGCTTGTCAGTCGATGACGGCGGTTTCCTTGCGCTCGGTGATCGGCAGCGCCAGTTCCTGCTCGTCGCAGATCTTCTGCAACTTCTCCAGCGTTTCGTCCAGCCCGGCACCCAGTCGCTTGCCGGGGGTGAAGCTCGCCGGCAAGTGGCGCATGCCCTGGATGACGCCGATCGTCTCGTAATGCACGGTGCCCTCGGGGTCGCACACATAGTCCGGCATCCGGTCGAGCACGGCGGTCAGCATCGACTTGAACACCGTCCGCGCCACGTTCGAGCCGATGCAGCGGTGGACGCCGAGGCCAAAGCTGAAGTGCCGGTTGCCTTTACGGTCCATGATGATTTCGTTCGGATCGTGGAACACCGACGGGTCGCGGTTGGCCATCGCCCAGGAGATCCAGAGACGTTCGCCCTCTTTGAACTGGGTCCCTCGAGTTCCACGTCGTCGGAGAAGGTGCGGCCGTCACCGGGGGCCGGCGTGTAGTAGCGCAGGAATTCTTCGGTGGCGGCGTCGAGCAGGGTGTCGCGCTCACGACTGAGCCGCTCGCGCTCGTCGGGGTGCTGGGAGAGCCACTCCATCGAGTGGGCGGTCAGCGCGGTCGTGGTGTCGAAGCCACCGCCGATGACCAGACCGAGGTTACCCATGATCTCGAGATCGGGCGCGGGCTCACCGTCGATACGTAATTGCAGGAGGCCGTTGACGATTCCCGGCCGCGGGTTCTCTTTGATCTCGACCATGTTGGTGAGCAGATCCAAACCCATCTGCCGATGCATGGCGACGATCTTGTCGATGTCGGGAGAGTGCTCCGGGGTGTACACCGATGCGTGAACCGGCTCGCTGTAGATCGCCCAGTTCTTCAGCGGAATACCCAGCATCGCCAGCGTCAGCACCGCGGGCACGATGTTGGCCAGATCGTCGACGAAGTCGATACGGCCGTCCTCGATCTTCTCGTCGAGGCAGGCGCGGGTCACCTCGTCGATGAATGGCACCCAACGCTTGACCGCCGCGGGTGAAAGATAGGGGTTCAGCACGGTGCGGTAGATGCGGTGTTCAGGCTCGTCCATCTCAAGAATGCCGCCGCGCACGCCGCTGGCGCGCTTGGCCTTGGGGATCGAAATTCCTTGATAGCCCTTGCGTTCGCCGTTGATGTCGTGGTCGTTGGACACGGCTGGGCAACGGGCGAGTTCGAATACCGCCTGGCTTCCGCCGGCGACCCAGTGACCGCCGTAGGTGTCGGTCCAGGCGATCGGGCACTTCTGGTGGATTTCCTCGGTGATCGCCTCGAACTGCGTGCGATATTCGGGAGTGTGCCGGTCGAAGTGATACCGGTTCTTTTTGCGGTCGCTGTCGTCGTCGACGGTCATGAGGTCTCCGTATGCTCTGGTGCCGACCCGCTACGCACGGCTGCGCTCGCGTTAGCGATCGTCACGAATCAGGATGGCTTGTTCCGGGCACGATTGCGCCGCTTCGCGGACGGCGTCTTCATGGTCCGCCGGAACGTCTTCCGTGACGGCCGATGCGTGACCTTCGATGTCATCGAGCTCAAAGGACTCGGGCGCGATCATCGAGCACAGCGTGTGGCCCTGGCAACGGTCTGAATCAACCCGAACTTTCATGGATATCCCTTACGTGCGGTAGTCGTACCACTTGAGGTAGCCGCCGGCATCGACCCGCAGCTGCAAACCGGTCACATACCTGGCCTCGTCAGAGGCCAGCCACAGCACGGCATTGCTGATGTCCTCCGGTTCGACGAACGGAATTCTCATCGCCTGCTGCACACCGAAAACCGGTTCGGCGTCAGCGCGAGTCGGGTTCTCGAGATCGGGGCGGAACGAACGGTACATCGGTTCGCTCTGCAGCATCGGGGTATTCGTGTTGGTCGGGTGCACGACGTTGGCGCGGATGCCGAAGACCGAAAGCTCGGTGGCGAGATCGTGAACGTAGCTCGACAGCGCGCGCTTGGAGTGCACGTAGGCCATGCCGCCGGGGTCCTTGCCGGGGTTGTCCTTCTTCGAGGTGTCCATCAGTGCGGCGGTGGATCCGGTCGCGACGATCGACGCGCCCTCGTTAAGGTGTGGCAGCGCAACCTGAATGGCGTTAATCGTGCCGATCAGATTGGTATTGATCACGTCGGTCCAGGCCTGCAGCGGCGGCTGGCCTTTCATGCCGGCGACACCGGCCGCGGTCACCACGATATCCAGCTTGCCGAATTCGGCCAATCCGCTGTCCAGCGCCGCTTGCAACGCGGCGGCGTCACGAACGTCGGCCTGCGCGATCACCACTCGTTGACCGGTCTTCTCGATCAACCGCGCGGTCTCGTCGAGATCCTCCGGTGTGGACATCGGGTAGCCGATGGTGTCGATGTCGCGGCAGATGTCGACCGCGATGATGTCGGCACCCTCTTCGGCCAACCGGACCGCATGACAACGACCCTGGCCACGGCCGGCGCCCGTCACGAACGCGACCTTCCCCCCTACCCGGCCCTGCGCTTCTCCCACAACTTCTCCTCTTCGATTCACGAACGAAATATGTTCGACGCTCAGGTGTTTCGGCCACCGTTGACACCCAGGATTTGACCGGTGATGTAGCCGGCCTCCTCGGACACCAAGAACGCGCAGGCCGCGGCGATGTCCTCGGGCTTGCCGATTCGACGCACAGGCGTTGCGGCGATGGTCTTTTCGATGTCACCGAGGTTTCCGCGCTGCTCGGCGCTGCGCAGCATCGGGGTATCGATAAAGCCCGGCGGCACCGCGTTGACCGTGATGCCGTTCGGCCCGTATTCCAGTGCCAGCGACTTGGTCAACCCGTTGACGGCGGACTTGGCCGCGACGTAATGCGACATGAAGGGCGCACCGGAGTGCGTGCTGGAAGAGGAGATGTTGACGATGCGTCCCCAGCCGGCATCGAGCATGTCGGGCAGCACGGCCTGGGTCATGTGGAAGACGCCGTTGAGGTTGACATCGATGAGGCGTTGCCAGTCGGCGAACTCGATGTGGGCGAAGCGCTTGAACCCGTCGAGGCCGGCGGCGTTGACCAGGACGGTGATCGGTCCGGCCGCTTCGCGGACGCCGGCCAGCGCGGCGTCGATCTGTGCGCGGTCGGTGACGTCGGCGGTGAACGCCAGTTCGGTGTCGGACGGATTGAGGTCGAGGGCCGCGACCCGGTAGCCGTCTTTACGGAGTCGCTCGACCACGGCAAGGCCGATTCCGGAGCCGCCGCCGGTGACGACAGCCGTTCTCATGGGGTCACCGGGGCAGGTACCGTGTCGCGCACAAAGAATCTCCCTTCCGAATACGAGAACCTTACTCTCGCGTTGTCGTCGGTCGCAAGACGAGTCGAAAACGGGCCTTACCCTGCGATGACGCCGCTTGCCGCGAGTGCGCATATCGCGCACGAGGACGGCAGTCTCGTTTCTTGCGTTTGGTTGAATTCTCGTAGGCGGAATGTAAGATTCGCCCGGGATGAGAATGCAATTATCCACGTGTTGAGGAGCCTGAATGCCGCCGCAGGAAGCCGCTACCGCCACTGTGGGCACGCGCCCATCGACGGACGGGGGGCCCGATCGGCGACTCCTGATCGACGGTCAACTGGTCAGCGCCGACCGTGTCTTCGCATCGATCAACCCGGCCACCGGTGAGGTCATCGGCCACGCGCCCGACGCCGGCATCGCCGAGGCGCAGCAGGCGATCGCCGCCGCCCGACGGGCCTTCGACACCACCACCTGGTCGACCGATACGGAGTTCCGCGTCCACTGCCTGGAGCAGTTGCACGAGGCGCTGCTCGACCACGCGGAGGAGCTGCGCGAGCTGACCATCGCCGAGGTCGGCGCGACCCGCGCGCTCACCCAGGGGGCCCAGCTGGACGAACCGATCAAGATCGTTCGCTACTACGCCGACGTGTTGCGCACCTACTCGATGGTCGAGGACCTCGGCGAAATCGAATCGCGCGGAATGCGGCACAAGCGCTGGGTAGAGAAGGAAGGCGCCGGCGTGGTCGGCGCGATCATCGCCTACAACTATCCGAACCAGCTGGCACTGGCGAAGCTGCCGCCCGCGCTCGCGGCCGGCTGCACCGTCGTCCTCAAGGGTGCCCCGGACACTCCGTTGGTCACGTTGGCCTTGGGCGAGCTGATCGCCAACCACACCGACATTCCGCCCGGCGTGGTCAACGTGCTCAGCTCGTCGGATGCCGCCGTCGGAGAGGTGCTGACGACCAGCGCCGAGGTTGACGTGATCACATTTACCGGATCGACTCCGGTCGGGCGCCGAATCATGGCCGCGGCCAGCGAGACCGTCAAGCGCGTCTTTCTCGAGCTCGGCGGGAAGTCGGCGGCAATCCTGCTCGACGACGCCGACTTCGCCGGCGCGAGCGTGTTCGCGGCGTTCTCGATGGTCACCCATGCCGGCCAGGGCTGCGCGCTGACCTCGCGGCTGCTGGTGCCTCGGAAGCACCACGACGAGATCGTTGAGCTGATCGCGCAGAACTTCGCCAAGGTGCGTCACGGCGACCCCGCGGACCCCAAGACCTACATGGGACCGCTGATCAACGAACGCCAGCGCGACAAGGTCGACGCCATGGTGCAGCGTGCGATCGCCGACGGCGCGACGCTGGTCACCGGTGGCACGCGGCTCGACCCCGGCTACTTTTATGCGCCCACGCTGCTGACCAACGTCGACCCCGACAGCGAGATCGCGCAGCAGGAGATCTTCGGCCCGGTGCTGGCCGTGATCGCGTTCGACGATGACGACGACGCGGTGCGCATCGCCAACAACTCCATCTACGGCCTGGCGGGCGCGGTGTTCAGCGCCGATCAGGATCGGGCGCTGGCCGTCGCGCGCCGGATCCGCGCGGGGTCGTTCTCGGTCAACGGTGGCAACTATTTCAGCGCCGACGCTCCGTTCGGGGGCTTCAAGCAGTCCGGCGTGGGCCGTGAGATGGGTGTCGCAGGTTTGGAGGAATTCTTGGAGCGCAAGACTTTTGCCACCCCCGCCCCGGGTGTGGCATGACGCGGCCGCTGGAGGGCATTCGCGTCCTCGAGGTCGCGATGTACGGATTCGTCCCGTCCGCGGGCGCGGTGCTGGCCGAGTGGGGCGCCGACGTCGTCAAGGTCGAGCACGCGGTGACCGGCGACCCGCAACGCGGTCTGCGACAGACCGGCCTGCTACGCGTAGAGGGCGACCCGAACCCGAACATCGAGCACGCCAACCGCCTCAAGCGCAGCGTCGGCCTGGACATGTCGGTGCCCGAAGGCAAAGAGGTGCTCTACGAGTTGGCCCGTCGCTCCGATGTGTTCCTGACAAGTTTTCTGCCCGGTCACCGGGAGAAGTTCGGCATCGACGTCGACGACATTCGTAGCGTCAACCCGAACATCGTCTACGCCCGCGGCAGCGCCCTGGGCCCGCGCGGCGCGGAGTCGGAAAAAGGCGGGTACGACATGACTGCGTTCTGGTGCCGGGCCGGAACCGCCGCCACCATCACCCCGCCCGGCACCGAGGGCATGGTCGGCCCGCCGGGACCCGCCTACGGCGACACCATTTCCGGAACCAACCTCGCCGGCGGGATCGCCGCGGCTCTGCTCAAGCGCGAGCGCACCGGGGAGCCGTCGGTCGTCGACGTCTCATTGCTGGGCAGCGGGCTGTGGTCGATGGGGCACACCGTCGCGTTGACAGTGCACTTGAATCAGCGCATGGAAGCGTTCCCGCCCGGCGTGCACGGGTCCCCGATCAATCCGCTGGTGGGCCTGTATGCGACGTCGGACGGTCGCTACATCTCCTTCGTGATGATGCAGGCGAGCAAGTTCTGGGCCGACGTCTGCCGGCACATCGACCAACCGGAATTGGCCGACGATCCCCGCTTCGACAGCGGCGAGAAGATCGCGGCGAACACCGCCGAGGCCGTGGAGATCCTGAGCAAGGCGATCGCCACCCGCACCCTTGCCGAATGGAGCGAACGGTTCGCCACCCTCGCCGGCCCGTGGGCCCCGGTGCAGGACACCTTGCAGGCGGCCGGCGACGCTCAGATCCGGGCCAACGAATATGTCGTTCAGGCAGGCGAACTCGAACTGGTCGCCAACCCGGTGCAGTTCGACGTCGCCGCACCGATCTCGGGACCCGCGCCCGGATTCGCTGAGCAGACCGACGAAATTTTGCAGGAGCTCGGGCTGGACTGGGACCGCATCATCGAGCTCAAAACTATCGGTGCCGTCACTTAACTCGGAGGTCTTGCAGTTGCCAAATTTCACTCCAGCCGCATACGCGATGAGTCATACTCGCCGGACGCTTCATGGTTTAGGCATAGTCCGGTTCACGTTGCCGGGTGCGCCAACTCAGGCGGACCTGACGGAGGGACTCGCGTGGAAACGGTAGGGACCGATGGCTACTAAAGGGGGGGACCGCTGGTCCACCGGGATAAACTTGCCGAACGGCCTGTCCGGCGCAATGCAAGCTGTGGGCGGGCTTTTCGCGATGAGCGTCGACGCGATCAGATTCGTGTTCCGCCGGCCGTTTCAGACTCGCGAATTCTTTGAGCAGGCTTGGTTTGTGGCGCGCGTCGCGTTGGCTCCGACGCTGTTGGTCGCCATCCCGTTCACGGTTCTGGTCAGCTTCATCCTCAACATCTTGTTGCGCGAGTTGGGAGCCGCCGACCTGAGCGGCGCCGGTGCGGCCTTCGGCGCGGTCACCCAGCTCGGTCCGTTGGTCACTGTCCTCATCGTCGCCGGCGCCGGCGCGACGGCAATGTGTGCGGATCTCGGCTCGCGCACCATCCGGGAAGAGATCGACGCCATGGAGGTGCTGGGCATCAACCCGGTGCAACGGTTGGTGACTCCGCGGATGCTGGCAGCCGGCCTGGTTGCGTTGCTGCTCAACAGCTTGGTCGTGATCATCGGAATCATCGGTGGCTATGTGTTCTCGGTGTTCGTCCAAGACGTCAATCCCGGGGCGTTCGCCGCTGGTATCACCTTGTTGACCGGGGTACCCGAGGTGATCATCTCCTGCGTCAAGGCGGCGTTGTTCGGGTTGATCGCCGGTCTGGTCGCGTGCTACAGAGGGCTGACCATCTCGGGTGGCGGAGCCAAGGCCGTCGGCAATGCCGTCAACGAAACCGTGGTGTACGCCTTCATGGCACTGTTCGTCGTCAATGTGGTTGTCACCGCTGTCGGCATTCGCTTCACGGCCAAGTGACGGGGATGATGCCGTGACAGTCAAGACGCTCAAAGCCACCTATCCTCGGGCATTTCGGGCCTTCGGGGTGTGGCGCAAGCCGATCGGCACCCTCGCCAACATTGGTGACCACACGGCCTTCTACACCAAGGCATTGGCCGGCATCCCCTTCGCAATCACTCGTTACGGCCGTGAAATCGTTCGCCTCATCGCCGAAATCAGCATGGGCGCAGGTACTTTGGCGATGATCGGCGGGACCGTCGTGATCGTCGGCTTCCTGACGCTAGCCGCCGGCGGCACGCTGGCGGTCCAGGGTTACAGCTCGCTGGGCAACATCGGTATCGAGGCACTCACCGGATTCTTGGCCGCGTTCATCAACGTTCGAATTCTGGCACCGGTCGTTGCCGGAATTGGCCTGGCGGCAACTTTTGGCGCCGGCGTGACTGCGCAACTGGGTGCCATGCGCATCAGCGAGGAGATCGACGCTCTCGAGGCCATGGCGATCAGGCCGATCTCCTACCTGGTGAGCACCCGGATCGTGGCCGGGATGCTGGCCACCACGCCGTTGTACAGCATTGCGGTGATCTTGTCCTTTCTGGCCAGTCAATTCACCACCGTGGTGTTGTTCGGACAGTCCGCCGGCCTCTACAACCACTACTTCGACACCTTCCTGAACCCGATCGACCTGCTGTGGTCATTCGTGCAAGCCATCCTGATGGCGCTGTCGGTTCTACTTCTGCACACGTACTACGGCTATTTCGCGTCGGGCGGACCAGAGGGCGTCGGTGTTGCCACCGGAAATGCGGTTCGTAGTTCTCTCATCGTCGTGATTTCGGTGACGCTGCTGATCTCGCTGGCCATATACGGCTCCAACGGCAACTTCAACCTCTCAGGCTAGGGAGCAAAACCAATGTCCCACAACGGGATACGCGCACTGATGGGTCTGCTGACCGTCGCGGTCGTTGCCGCGATCGTCGCCGTCGCCGTGGGTCTGTTCCGGGGAAGCTTCACCGACAGCACTCCGGTGACGGTGCTGTCGTCACGGGCCGGCCTGGTGATGAACCCCGATGCGAAAGTGAAGATGCGCGGCGTGCAGGTGGGCAAGGTCTCCTCGATCGAGTCGCAGCCCAACGGTCGGGCCGTGCTGCGCTTGGCGATGGACCCTGCAGAGATGCACCTGATTCCGGCCAATGTGCTCGTCGACCTCACCGCACCAACGGTATTCGGCGCCAAGTTCGTTGAGTTGGTGCCCCCCGCCGAGCCGTCAGCGCAATCGCTGCACGCCGGTCAGGTGCTCAACAGCGAACATGTCACCGTCGAGATCAATACCGTGTTCAAGCAGCTGACGTCGGTGCTCAACACGCTCGATCCGGCAAAGCTCAATGAGACCCTCGGCGCTGTCTCACAGGCCCTCAGCGGCCGTGGCCAAAAAATCGGCCAGGCGTTCAGCGACCTCGACTCCTTCCTGGCCAAATATCAGCCAACCCTTCCGGCGCTGAACCGCGACATTGCTATGTCGGCGCCGGTGTTCCACGCCTACGGCGACGCGTCGGCGAATCTGGTCAAGACCCTTCAGAATTCGGTCACGATCAGTAATTCCATCGTCGACGAGCAACGTAACCTCGACGCGTTACTGATCAGCGCGATCGGTTTGGCTGACGTCGGTAACGATGTCCTGGGCGGCAAACCGGAAAGGGTTGACGAACGCCTTCCACCTATTGGCGCCCACCACCGATCTGCTCAACGAATACGCCCCCGCGCTGCAGTGCGCCTTCGCTGGCGACGCGGAGTTGTCGAAGACGCCGCCGTTGCCGGAACCGAGCATCGCGATCACGGCCAGTCTCACCTGGGGTGCCGAGCGTTACCGGTATCCGCAGAACCTGCCCAAGGTCGCGGCGACCGGCGGCCCCCATTGCATGAATCTTCCCAAGATTCCCTTCAACAGCAAGGCGAAGGTGCTCATTGCGGACGCCGGCTCCAACCCGGTGGCGTATGGGAATCCGCAGTTGTTGCTCAATTTCGATGGCCTCAAACAGCTGTTGTATGGGCCGATCGACGGCCCACCGCGCAATCCTGTTCAGGTTGGACAACAGGGATGAGCGGGCTCACTGGGCCCGACGCTGGTCAAGTTCGGTGTCTTCGCCGTCGTGATGTCGCTGCTGACCTTGTTTTTGTTTTTCACCTTCGGCCAGTACCGCACCGGTGCGACTAACGGTTATTCGGCGATCTTCTCCGACGCGTCCCGCCTGAAGGCCGGAGATTCGGTGCGGGTCGCCGGCGTGCGGGTGGGCACCGTGAACGGTGTTGCCCTGCAGCCGGACAAGAAGGTGGTGGTGAAGTTCGACGCCGACCGCTCGGTCGCGCTGACCGACGGCACCAAGGCGGCGGTTCGTTATCTCAACCTGGTCGGGGACCGCTACCTGGAACTGGTGGACGGTCCGGGATCGACCCGGCGGATGCCGGCCGGCGGGCAGATCCCCGTCGGCCACACCGCGCCGGCGCTCGACCTCGATCTGTTGCTCGGCGGACTGAAACCGCTTGTTCACGGCCTGAATCCGCAAGACGTCAACGCCCTCTCGTCAGCGCTGTTGCAGGTGTTCCAGGGTGAGGGCGGTACGCTTGCAGTCGCTGTTCAGCAAGACGACGTCGTTCACCAATACGCTGGCCGACAACGACCAGACGATCGAGCGGCTGATCGACAATCTGAACACCGTGGCGGCCACCCTGACAAACGACGGCGGCGAATTCTCCGGTGCAATCGATCGCCTCGAGAGGCTGGTGACCGGACTGGCGCACGACCGTGACACCTTCGGTCCGGCCATCGACGCGCTGAGCACCGGCACCGTCACATTGGCGGACCTGTTGGGCAAAGCAAGGCCACCGCTGTCCGGCACCGTCGAACAACTCCGTCGGCTGGCTCCCAACCTTGAGAACGACAAAGACCGCCTTGATGCCGCGCTGCAAAAGGCGCCCGGAACTACCGCAAGCTGGTCCGGCTTGGCGTGTTCGGCGCCACGATCCCGTACTTCCTCTGCGAAATCACGCTCCGCGGCACCGATCTGTCAGGCAAGACGGTGATCGCTCCCTGGTTCAACTCCCATGAACAGCGTTGCGAGGAACCAGATCCGGAGAACCACTGATGCTGAAATACCGCGGAACCGGGTTGATCAAAGCCGGATTCATCGGCGCCGTCCTGATGGTGATGCTCATCCTGGTGGGCTTGTCGCCTGACCGGATTGTCTCGTTGGCGACCAACGTTCGTTACCAGGCGCTGTTCTCCGAGGCCGGCGGTCTGGCCACCGGTAACGCAGTGACGGTGTCCGGGATCAAAGTCGGCACAGTGTCAGAAGTCGCGTTGCACAACGGCGATGCCCTGGTCACGTTCACGATGAAGGGCAATGTGCCGCTCGGGCGACGACACCAGCGCGCACATCCGCACCGGCACTCTGTTGGGTGAACGCGTGCTGACCCTGGAGTCGGCCGGCGGCGGAACGCTGCATCCGCTGGACGTCATCCCGATATCCCGAACGTCGTCGCCCTATTCGCTGACCGAAGCGGTCAGCGAACTGACGGCCAACGCCGACCGGACCAACACCGCGACTCTGAACCAGTCCTGGACACGCTTGTCGACAACGCTCGACCAGATCGCCCCGCAACTGGGTCCGACCTTCGACGGCCTCACCCGGTTGTCGCAGGCCCTCAACAGCCGCAACACGAAGCTGGGCGAGCTGTTCAAGAGCGCCAGCGACGTCACCGGAATCCTGTCCGAACGCAGCCAACAGGTCAACAAGCTGATCCTCAACTCCAACGATCTGCTGCAGGTGCTGGCGGGGCGGCGGCAACGAGATCGTCGAACTGCTGGCCGACACGTCGGCGGTGTCCAAGCAGCTGTCGGGGTTGGTGCACGACAACGAGAGCAAACTGGCGCCGACGCTGGAGCAAGCTGAATTCGGTGACCGCGGTGCTGGAGAAGAACCGCGACAACATCGCGAAAGCATTACCCGGCCTCGCGAAATTCGCAAATCACGGTGGGCGAGGCCATCTCCAGTATGTACGCCTACTACCGGCTTTCGTCCCGAACTTCCTTGTCCCGCAGCTCTTTCAGCCCTTCCTGGACTACCTCTGCGGGATTCCGCACCTTCGATACCGGGCGCGGTCCGGGCTTCCCGTCGCCGGTACCGCGGTCGTTGGTCCCGCAGCTGTATAACGGCGCTCCGCTGTGTCCTGGCTGTACGTTGGGCGGACGGATCGGGGGAGGACAGTGATGTCCGCGACCTCTCGGATCCGTCGGCTGCCACGAACCGGCTGACGGCCATTGCCGCGGTAGCGCTGGCACTGTTGCTCATTGCCGGTGTGGCCGTCGTGATCCGGCAGACATTCTTCGGCCCGAAGACCATCACCGCCTACTTCACCTCCGCCACCGCGATCTATCCCGGTGACGAGGTGCGGGTCGTCGGGTGTCAAGGTCGGCACCATCAAATCCATCGAGCCGCAGGGCACCCGGCGAAGATGACCTTGCACGTCGACCACGACGTGCCCATCCCGGCGGACGCGAAAGCGGTCATCGTCGCGCAGAACCTGATCGCCGCCCGCTACGTCCAGCTGACTCCCGCCTACCGAAGCAGCGGCCCGAGATGGCCGACGGTGCGGTGATACCGGTCGATCGGACGGCGGTTCCCGTCGAGTGGGACGAGGTCAAAGCCCAATTGATGCGGCTGGCAACGGATCTGGGGCCCAACGCCAAGGTGTCGACACCGTCGATGGCGCGGTTCATCGACAGCGCCGCCAACGCGCTAGGCGGCGGCAACGGCGACAAGCTGCGCCAGACGCTGGCTCAACTGTCCGGGGTGGCGCGGACCATCGCGAACGGCAGCGGCAACATCGTCGACATCATCAAGAACCTGCAGATCTTCGTCACCGCGCTGCGGGACAGCAACAACAGATCGTGCAGTTCAACGATCGGTTGGCCACGCTGACCAGCGTGGTCAACGACAACAAATCCGACCTGGACGCGGCGCTGACGAACCTGTCGCTCGGCGGTCGGCGAGGTGCAGCGCTTCATCGCCGGCACTCGCGACCAGACCAGTCGAGCAGGTGCAGCGATTGGCCGACGTCACCCAGACTCTGGTCGACTCAGCACATGGCACTCGAGCAACATGCTGCACGTCGCGCCCAACGCGCTCGGCCAACTGCTTACAACAACTACAACCCCGACACCGGAACCATCGCGGCGGGTTCGGGATCACGAACTTCGTCCAACCCACGCAGTTCGTCTGCTAGTTCCGCACCGATCGGCTGCGCGCAGATCGGCGGTCGAGAACGTCACGGCGCCCGAAACGGCCAAGCTGTGCCCGCTTACCTCGGCCCCGGGTTGCGGGTGCTCAACTTCAACTACCTGCCGGTCCCGATCAACCCGTACCTGCGCCAAGTCGGCGACCCGGACAACATCGATCTACACCGAACCTCGGCTGGCCCCCGGCGGCGAGGGCGCCAAGCCGGCGACCGCCGGAAATCCCGCCGGCGGTGTCCGCATACACCGGGCTGAACGGCGACGTCCGCCGCCACCCGGCCAGGACACCCCCGGTGCCGCTGCCGGCCGGTACCGGGCCGCGATGCCGGCTGCCGCCACCGCCGCCCGATCACCGGCGCCGCCCCCCCCCGGCGCCCCGAGCCTGCCGCGCACTGCTGCTTCCCGGCAGCAGAACGAACCGCGGGGCACCGCCGTGACCGCCCGGGTCGCCGCGCGCGCACCGCTCGCTCAGTCGCGGCATGCTGCGTGATGCTGACCGTCACCGGTTGCGCATTTCACGGCTTCAACTCGCTTCCGCTGCCCGGCGCGGTCGGGCGCGGCTCGGACGCCGACATCTATCACGTCGAAATCGCCAATATCGACACACTGGAGTCGAATTCGCCCGTGATGATCAACGACGTCATGGTCGGCAGCGTCGGCAAGATGACGTCAAGGACTGGCACGCCGACGTCGAGATCTCGGTCAAGCCCGGTGTCGGTCATACCGGCCAACGCGGTGGCCAGCGTCGGGCAGACCAGCCTGTTGGGTTCGATGCACCTGGAGCTGGACCCCCCGCTCGGTCAGCGGCCGACCGGGCGGCTGCCGCCCGGCGCCACCATCCCGCTAACGATCGTCGACCTATCCCTCGACCGAACAGACCTTTCCTCGCTGTCCGTGGTGGTCAACGCCGGCGGTTTGGGCCAGATCGGGGAATCATTCACAACTTCAACACAGCCCTGTCGGGACGGCAGGCGACTGTCCGCGATCTGATCACCGCTCGACACCTTCGTCGGCACACTCGACCAACAGCGCGACAACATCGTCGCATCGATCCAGGCGTTGAACCGGGTCGCCGCCACATTCGCCGACGAGCGCGAGGTCATCGACCGCAGGCGTTGCAGCGGATACCCCGTGCGCTCGAAGTGCTGATCGGGAGCGGCCGCGACTCACCACCGCGCTCGACGAAGCTGCGGAAAGTTCAGCGACACCGCCAACCGGCTGGTCAACGACACCCAGGCCGACCTGGTGAAGAATCTGCAGAACCTGCAGCCGACTGATCCAGGCGCTCGCCGACGTCGGACCGGACATCGATACGGCGCTCGCGGCGTTGACGGTGTTCCCCTTCACCCAAAACCTCGTTGACCGCGCCATTCGAGGCGACTACTTCAACCTGCACGTCATACTGGATCTGACTATTCCTAAGCTCAAGTCGGGACTGTTCCTCGGGACGCAGTGGGGACAACTCGGCGAACAGTTGATTCCCGCGCCGGGGGATCCGCCTTACCTGCAATACACCCACGATCCGTTGCACGGCGGCTTCGGGCCCAGGCCTGGTCCACAGGCCCCGCCGCCCGGCCCGCCGCCGCCGGCTGCGCCGAACCTTCAGTTCAGCGCCCCGTTACCGGGGCCCGCAGAGGCACCGGCTCAGCCGGCTGCTCCGGCCCCGGGTTTCGGTCCAATGCCCGGGCCCCCGGCTGCCCCGCCGCCCGGACCGGCTGCGCCGAATACTGCAGCCGCCACCGGCAGTTCCGCCAGCGGGAGGGGGTGGCTAGATGCTGACGCGCTTCGTTCGGATTCAGCTGCTGATCTTCTCGATCATCGGTATCGTCGGCGTGGTCGCGATGGTGCTGTTCTACATCCAGGCGCCGACCCTGCTCGGTATCGGCCGAATCACTGTCACCCTCGAGCTGCCGGCGAGCGGCGGCCTGTACCGGTTCTCCAACGTCACCTATCGCGGGGTGCAAGTCGGTAAGGTCACCGGCGTCTCACTCACCGCACACGGGGCAAAAGCGACACTGTCGCTGGCCAGTTCGCCCAAGGTTCCGGCGACCTGCAAGCCGACGTGCTGAGCGTCTCGGCGGTGGGTGAACAATACGTCGACTTGCGACCACGCACCGACTCTGGGCCGTACCTTCACAACGGTTCCGTCATCGCCACGGCGCGACACCACGATTCCGCAAGCGGTCGGGACCGATGCTCGACCAGGTCAGCGCGTTGGTCGAAGAGCCTTCCCAAGAACAAGCTCGGCCAACTGCTCGACGAGTCGTTTAAGGCCTTCAACGGGGCCGGTTACGACTTGGGTCGCTCTGTGATTCGGCGTCGCGAATCTCCGCGGACTTCAACGGCGTTGCCGACCACACCCGCGATCTCACCGAAGACTCGGCGCCAATGCTGGACGCGCAGGCGCAAACGCACCGACGCGATCCGGACTGGGCGCGCAGTCTGGCGGGCATCACCGGCAGCTGGCGAACGACGACTCCCGGGTCCGGACGGTGCTGCGCGACCGGCCCCGGCGCCTTCGACGAGGGTCCCGGCTGCTCAACAGGTCAAGCCGACGCTGCCGGTGTTGCTGGCCAACCTGACCTCCCTCGGTCAGATCGGGTCACCTACCACCCGTCGCTCGAACAGCTGCTGGTGCTGTTCCCGCCGTCTGGCATTGCCTCGAGCAGCCGGCGGCCATCAACTCCGACCGGTTAGTGCCAAGGTGACTTCGCGTTGACGGTCGAGCGATCCGCCCGAGTGCACGGTCGGCTTCTTGCCGCCCAACCAGTGGCGATCCCCTGCCGACACCAGCGTCGTCGACACACCGGACAGGCTGTACTGCAAACTGCCCCAGGATTCACCGATCGCGGTTCGTGGTGCCCGCAACTATCCGTGCATGGGTCATCCCGGAAAGCGCGCACCGACCGTCGAAATCTGCAACAGCGACAAGCCGTATATGCCGCTTGCGATGCGCCAGCACGTCTCGGCCCGTCCCCCCTCGATCCCAATCTGCTCGCCCAGGGGTACCGCCCGACGACCGGGTGACCTCCGACAAGCGAATCTTCGGTCCGGTCGAGGGGACACCGCTGCCGCTGGGGGCCATCCCGCGCGGAACACCCGCTGGGCCGCGTGGAGCTACTCCACCGCCGGGCACACTCGGTGCCGGCGACACCGCCGGTGCCATCGGCGGCCAACATGTCGACGCAGGCTCAGGATTTTCCGTCGATTGCGCCGCTCGACGTTGCGCCGCCGCCTGCCATGCACCGCCCGCCTGCGCCACCGAGGCGCCCAGCGGTGATCGACGGCGGCCGGCCCCAGGCGGCACCGAGTTCGTTCGGCAACAAGACAACTGAGCCCGTCCCGTCGATCGCGGTCGCCTCCTATGATCCGCGCAGCGGGCGTTATGTCACTCCGGACGGCAAGTATTACCAGCAGTCGGATTTGGGCGCGTCGACCGCGCCTAAGAAGTGGCAGGACCTGCTCCCGACCTGAGCGACGTCTGATCGCTCGACTGGCCGGTCAGCCGATTTTTTCGATCCGCATCGGTATGTCGATAGTGAGCCACTGATTCTGCCCGCAGGCGCCACTGGGCCGACGGTCTGTTCCTGCCGGCCAGCACCGGCGATCCGAGCGTGAAATAACCGCTGCCGTCAGCAGCGGCGGGATAGAACGAGTAGGTCTGCTTTCCGGTGAACGCCGTGCCGTCTTCGCACCGCTCCCAATTCGGTACCTCCCGTCTGGCGTACCAGGAGGTTCCGTCGAGCATGTACACGCGGGTGCTCCAGCCTTCGTCACTTTTCAGCGTGCCATCGCATTCCAGGAAGGTGCTGCAGGAGGAGTTGATCGTCCAGATCTGGACGGTCGTCGGCTCACCGTTGTACTGATCGTTGTACTTAGCCCAGTTGCCGATGGACGTGGCGCGGTACGTGCCGTTTATCGCCACGTCTTCCTTCGTGACGGCCATTGCCGTCGGCGCCGGACTCAAAAAGCCAACTGCACTGGCAGCCAACAGCATTGCTGCAGTGGCAGTCTCAAGTGGACGCATCGTCTGCTCCTCGACGCGCTCAATCCGATTTGTCGGCGCGGTTTACGGCGCCGGTAGCGGCGTTCTCGCCTGGTGAGAATATCACCGCCTGGTCGCGCCGGGTACGGGTTCGAGCGAGATGGTGACAGCGGTCAGGCCACCGGATCCA
>CAWIKT010000007.1:0-99728 GCA_963836555.1 uncultured Actinomycetota bacterium
GCGCCGCAGCCAGATCGCGTAATCCAGCTCCGCCGGTCGGCGCAGCAGCGCAATATTTGCCAAACCCGTTGTGCGCTGGCCTAGTTCGAAGCGGCGCCAGCAACGGGTTCGATTCGGTAACCAGATAGGCCGCCAGCTGATCACATTCGGCGGCGAGCAGGCGTAGCGCCTCGCCGATCTGTTCCCCGTAACACTGAGGGTCCAGATGCTGACGACGGCCGCACCGGGCGGGTCGAGCGTCGTCAGCGTCATCATCGAATGTCCACCGCGGCGTCGCGCACATTGACGGTCAGTCCGGCGACTCCAGCGCCAGGATCGCGTCGGCGACTGGCCCACGCTGCCGTCGGCACCAATCTTCGTCGGGGTCGGCGGCTCGCAGGACCGCCACTACCTTCTCCATGGTCGAAACCTATTCCGAGCGGTCCCGCGCCCAGCGCGGTTGGATAAACACGCCTTCGGCCTCGACGGTGACACCCTCGTCGTCGGCGAGGTGGCCAACGGCATAGGTCTTGACCCCCTCGGTGCGGGTGATGCGGGCCTCGGCATGCAGGTCCCCGAGTCGGGTGGCCCGCACGTACCGGAAGTTGTCGTGCCGGTCAGACGGGGATCGATGCCGTCGCTGGCGGCCTCGCCGAGCAGGTGATCCAGCACCAGCGCGGCCACTCCGCCGTGGACGTGTCCCGGCGGGCCCTCGTAGGCGGCGCCGAGGTGGAAATCGCACACCGACGTGCCCGAGTCGTCGCGGTGGATCTGCACCGGCGGCGCGAGCGGATTGCGGATGCCGATGACGGCGTTGCCCCAGGCCATTCGCTCGCCGGTGGCGAGGTAGCGCACTCCGAAGCTTCCTTCCGTCTGCTGACGGCGTAAACACGCCGTGGCCGAATCGATTTCGGCTTTCGCGGCAGCGACGGCGTCGGCGTCTACCTCGGTCCTGATCGTCGCGTCGATCAAGGCCCGGACCGACTCGGCCAGCGGCTCGTAGACCGCCCGTAGCCGATCGACGTCCTCAGCGCTGAGGTCCTCGAGGGTGAAGTCCAACATCTAGCGAAACTAGAACACGTTCACTCGGTCGCGGTAGTGGGGTGGTCGTGGCAGGCAACCCGACGTACTTCCTGGTCGTCGGCGAGCAGCTCTCCGATAGGCCGGCAAGTTGGCGATACGGCCCTTCACGTCCGCTGGACGCGCGAAACACCAACCCGATGTGACGCCGGGCCGCGGCGTGGCGAAGTAGGCCAGGTCCAAATCGGCTCCGCGCCGTCTCAACGGGTACCGCGCTCTGCGGAATCAGCGTGACGCCTAATCCGCCGGCGACGCATTGCACGGCGGTGGCCAACGACGCTGCCCTGGTGTTGGCCAGCTCGGCGTGCACGCCCGCTTTGCGGCAGACGTCGAGCGCCTGGTCGCGCAGGCAGTGGCCCTCGTCGAGCAGTAGCAGCGGAAGGTCGGCGAGCGCCGCCGGAGGTACCCGTTTCCTGCCCGCCAGCGGATGGCCGGACGGCAGGACCAGCACGAAATCCTCATCGTAGATCGGGATTTCGGTCATTCCGCCGGCCTCGGCCGGCAAGGCGATCAGCGCGGCGTCCACCGATCCTTCCCGCAACCCGGTCAGCAGCCGTTCGGTTTGGTCCTCGATCACCCGCAGCGTCAAGCCCGGCAGTCGCTCGTCCAGCCTGGCCAGCAGTATCGGCAGCACATACGGTGCCACAGTCGGGATCAGGCCGAGCCGGATGGTGCCCTGCAGGGGGTCCACCGACCCCGAGGCCGCCGCGGTGAACGCCGTCGCCGCGTCGACGACCGCCTGCGCCTGCGGCAGCAGCGCGCGGCCCTCCATCGTCAGGAAAACACGACGGGTAGAGCGCTCCACCAACTGCACCCCCAGCCCGTTCTCCAGCGCCGACAGCGCTTGCGACAGGGTCGACTGACTGACACCGAGACTCGTTGCGGCGCTACCGAAGTGTTGCTTCTCGGCGATCGCTACGAAAGCCCGTAAACCGGCGATCGTAGGCTGATAACTCTTATCGGTCATACCTATCAGTGTAGTGGGAAAGATCACCTTTCATTCAAAGTGTGCTTCGGGCATGCTGGGGACAGCAGAATTCTTGACTAAATCCAATTTGAGTGGAGGAGCGGCATGGCATTGCTGACAATCGGCGACCAGTTCCCGACCTACGAGTTGACGGCGTTGATCGGTGGCGACCTGTCCCAAGTCGACGCTCAACAGCCCGAAGATTACTTCACTACGATCTCTAGCGGCGACTTCGAAGGCAAGTGGCGGGTGGTGTTCTTCTGGCCCAAGGACTTCACGTTTGTCTGCCCGACCGAAATCGCGGCGTTCGGCAAGCTGAACGACGAGTTCATCGACCGCGACACCCAAGTGCTCGGGGTGTCGGTGGACAGCGAGTTCGTCCACTTCCAGTGGCGCGCCCAGCACGAGGACCTGAAAAAGCTTCCCTTTCCGATGCTTTCGGATATCAAACGGGAGCTGGTGGAGGCCACCGGTGCGCTCAACAAGGACGGTGTCGCCGACCGCGTCACCTACATCGTCGACCCGAACAACGAGATCCAGTTCGTCTCGGTGACCGCCGGATCGGTGGGTCGCAACGTCGACGAGGTGCTCCGCGTGCTTGACGCGCTGCAGTCCGACGAGCTGTGCGCGTGCAACTGGCGCAAGGGCGACCCGACGCTGGACGCCGGCGAGCTGCTCAAGGCATCGGCCTGATCGGAGGACCTGATGAGTATCGACACTCTCAAAGATTCGCTGCCTGAATACGCCAAGGACCTCAAGCTCAACCTCGGCTCGATCAGCCGCAGCACCGTGCTCAACACCGAACAGCTGTGGGGCACGTTACTGGCCAGTGCGGCAGCGACGCGAAACCCATTGGTGCTGGCCGAGATCGGCGCCGAGGCGGCCGACGAGCTGTCGGCGCAGGCGTACCAGGCCGCACTGGGGGCCGCCTCGATCATGGGCATGAACAACGTGTTCTACCGGGGCCGCGGCTTCCTCGACGGCAAATATGACGACCTGCGCCCGGGCCTGCGGATGAACATCATCGGCAATCCGGGCGTGGACAAAGCGAACTTCGAGCTGTGGTCGTTCGCGGTGTCGTCGATCAATGGATGTGGACACTGCGTGACCGCTCACGAGCACGCCTTGCGCGAGGCCGGCGTCGACCGTGACGCCATCTTCGAGGCGTTGAAGGCGGCGGCCATCGTGGCCGGTGTCGCGCAAGCCATCACCACGGCGGAAGCGCTGACCGCCGCCCGGTAGCTCTCACCCGTAGACTCCGGGCTTGTGGTCGTCAACGACGTCGATCTGCAGCACTTGCGCCGCTGCGTCGAGCTTGCCCGCACCGCACTGGAAGCCGGACACGGTCCGTTCGGTGCGGTGCTGGTGGGCGCCGACGGGCGGGCGTTGCACGAGGATCACAACCGCGTCACCGACCGCGACCAGACCCTGCACGCCGAGGTGGGCGTTATCCGCTGGGCGGTCGCAAAAATGGCTCCGGTGCAACGCATTCGCGCGACCGTATACACGTCGTGCGAGCATTGCCCGATGTGCGCGGCCACGCACGCATGGGCCGGGCTGGGCCGGATCGTCTACGCGACCTCCAACGCCCAGCTGACGACGTGGCTGAGCGAATTGCGTGCGCCGGCGTCGCCGGTGGCCATGCTGCCGGTGACGACGGTGGCGCCGCGGACCGTGGTCGACGGCCCGGCTCCCGAACTCGAGGAAGAGATGAAAGCGCTGTACGAGGCCAGGTACCGGCGATGAGCGAACCCGCCTGGATCGAGCACGTGATCTGGTGGCACGTCTATCCGTTGGGATTCGTCGGCGCCTTTCCGGCCACCGCCGCCCCCGCCCCACAGGAGCATCGACTGCGCCGAGTCGTCGAATGGTTCGACCACGCGATCGCGCTGGGTGCGTCCGGAATCGCGCTCGGGCCGATCTTCGCCTCGCGCACCCACGGCTACGACACCACCGACCACTACCGCATCGACCCGCGCCTCGGTGACGACGACGACTTCGATCACCTGATCGCCGAGGCGCGGCGGCGAGGGCTGCGGGTACTGCTCGACGGAGTGTTCAACCACGTCGGCGCCGACTTCCCGCGCTATCGCCAGGCGTCCACCGACGAAGCGTCTGCGCGCTGGTTCCGCGGTGAACCGGGCCGTTTCCACACCTTCGAAGGCCATGAAGGTCTGTTCACGCTGAACCACGACAACCCCGACGTTGTCGACTACACCGCCGACGTAATGGCGCATTGGCTCGGGCGAGGGGCCGACGGCTGGCGGCTCGATGCGGCTTATGCTGTGCCGCAACACTTCTGGAAAGCGGTTTTACCGAAGGTGCGGGAGGTGCATCCGCAGGCCTGGTTCGTCGGGGAGCTGATCCACGGCGACTATGCCGCCGTGGTGCGCGACACCGGATTCGACTCCGCCACCCAGTACGAGCTGTGGAAAGCCATCTGGAGCGGTCTCAACGACGGCAACTTCTTCGAGCTGGATCATGCCCTGCAACGCCATACCGCCCTGCTCGACGGCTTTGCGCCGATGACCTTCATCGGCAATCACGATGTCACCCGGATCGCCAGCCAACTCGAGCGCCCCGAACACCTCGCCCACGCCTTGGTCGTCCTGATGACGGTGGGCGGCGTGCCCAGCATCTATGCCGGAGACGAGCTGGGCTACCGGGGGGTCAAAGAGGAACGGTTCGGTGGCGACGATGCCGTGCGGCCCGAATTCGGCTCTCCCCCAGCCCAACTCGACGACCGCGGAGTCAAGACGTGGTCGCTGCACCAGTACCTGGTCGGTCTGCGTCGGCGGCATCCGTGGCTACACACCGCGTCGACATCGGCGCTCCAGCTGGACAACCGGCAGTACGTGTATCAGACCAGCCATGCTGACGAGACGTTGATCGTCGCGCTCAACATCGACGACAAGCCGCTGCGGTTACGGCTGGATTCCGGCCCCGCGGAAGTCGTCGCGGGCAGCGGAGCGCCGCCGCAGGAGGTGGTCCGCACGCTGGCGGTCGAGCCGCACGGCTGGCGGATTCTGCGGCCGGTCTAGGCCAGGCGCCGCAGCGTAAGCGGGTCCTCTTCGCCGTCGTAGTAGCGGTCCAGCAGCGCGACGAAATCGTCGTTGTCGGGTGTCGCGTGTGCGAACAACGTCATCGACGAGCGCACTTTCATGTCGTCGGGTGATCCGAAGATCTGGCCGATCGAACGGCCCTGTACGGCGTTGACCAGTTGCGTGCATTCGTGCAGTCGGGGCCCCAGCAGATCGTGGCGGAGGTAGGCGCGGGCCTCGTCAAGCGACGAGATGGCGTAGTGGGCTGCGGTCGCGCTGCTGCCCAACCCGGCGATCTGTGGGAAGACGAACCAGATCCAATGGCTGCGCTTGCGCCCGGCCCGCAACTCGTCGATCACCTGCCCGTACACCCGGGCCTGCGCATCGACGAACCGCTGCAGATCGAAGGGGTCGCTTGCCGATTCCATATGTCCTACGGTGGCACAGTGGTCAAACGGCGGATGCCGAAAGCGCGTGATCTCGCGCCGCTGATCCGCTTCCGCAAACCACGGTTCGACCGCGTTCAGCGTCGCCTCGACGACGCGCTGACCATCGACGACCTGCGCCGGCTGGCCAAGCGCCGCACACCAAGGGCGGCCTTCGACTACACCGACGGGGCGGCGGAGGACGAGATATCGATCCGGCGCGCGCGACAGGCGTTCCGCGACATCGAGTTTCACCCGACGATCCTGCGCGACGTCAGCCATGCCCGCACGGATTGGCAGGTGCTCGGCGGCCCGGTGGCTCTGCCGTTCGCCATCGCACCGACCGGCTTCACCCGCCTGATGCACACCGCGGGTGAGATCGCCGGCGTCCGGGTCGCCGCGTCGGCCGGCATTCCCTTCTCGCTGTCGACGCTGGGAACAGCGTCGATCGAGGATGTGGCAGCCGCTGCGCCGCACGGCCGCAAGTGGTTTCAGCTGTACATGTGGCGCGACCGGGACCGCTCAATGGCTCTGGCGAAACGAGCCGCCGACGCCGGGTACGACACCCTATTGGTCACCGTCGATGTTCCGGTCGCGGGCGCGCGCCTACGCGATGTCCGCAACGGGATGTCGATTCCGCCCGCGCTGACGTTGCGGACCGTCCTCGATGCCGCATGGCGGCCGCACTGGTGGAGCGACCTGCTGACCACCGAGCCGCTGTCGTTTGCGTCGCTGGATCGCTGGCCGGGCACCGTCGGCGAGTATCTGGATTCGATGTTCGACCCGAGCCTGACCTTCGATGACCTCGCATGGATCAGGGCGCAGTGGCCCGGCAACCTCGTCGTCAAGGGAATCCAGACTCTCGACGATGCGCGGGCCGTGGTGAACCTCGGCGTCGACGGCATCGTGTTGTCCAATCACGGTGGCCGTCAACTGGACCGGGCCCCGGTACCGTTCCATGTGTTGCCGACCGTGGCCCGCGAGCTCGGGGCCCACACCGAGATCCTGGTCGACACCGGCGTGATGTCCGGCGCCGACGTCGCCGCCGCGGTAGCGCTGGGTGCGCGCAGCGTCCTGATCGGCCGGGCCTACCTCTACGGGTTGATGTCTGGTGGCGAGGCCGGCGTGCAACGCGCGGTCGACATTCTGTCCGCTCAGTTGATCCGGACCATGAAACTGCTGGGTGTGACCTGCCTCGAGGAGCTGTCCCCCAGGCACGTCACTCAGCTACGCCGGCTGGCGCCGACGGTCAACGATGCGTCGACATGAATAGGTAGTAGCTGACGTACGCCACCACAAACAGCGCAACGACTACCACCGACGTCGCCCGCTGACTATTGGTCTGGGCTCGATGGTGCGGGGTGCACGTCGTGACCGGGAAGCCAAGCGTGGTCAGGATTTCCGCGGCTGGACCCTGGCCGCCGGGGTCGATGTTGACCTGACCGCGGTGGCGTACCAGTAGCTCCACGGTCAGCGGGTAAGACGACAGATCCACGTGGCCGGTCGGCACTCGCCCGCCGTCGGTGCCGTGACCGCTGGCGCGGGTATCCAGCGCCGGCCTGATGTAGGCGTGCTCGATGTCCCCCCTTAAAGCGAGCGGTGCGTCGTTGGCGTAGACGCCGTTCTGGTCTACGAACAGATCGACAGGGGCGCGATGCGGCACCAACGCGCACGACAGCGCACGCGGATAGATCGTGATGAAGCCGACCAGGATGGCCGCCGCGGCGATCAGCTTCGTCGGCCCCGGGAGCACCGCGATTGCGGCGACCAGAAGCAACGAAGCGGCGGCTGATGCACCGAACACGGACCTCACCCGAGGACTCGACTGCATGAGCGTCGCGTGTCCGCGAAACATGACACGTGAATCTACGCGCCTCGACGGCCGCTTTGGTCACTTTTGCACGACGGTTCACACAGCTCAACGTCGGTTCGAGCAGGTTCGCCGGGGCTTAAGAACGCTTCGAGGGCTTCCGGGAGGCCGCGCTGCGGAGCACGATGTCGACGGCTGCGGCGATGACGTCATCTTCGGGCAACGACCCGTACATGATGGACGGACACGCGACGACACCGGTGAGCATCGACACGGCCGCCTCGAGTTCGGCCCCGCTCAGCACGGCTGCGAGCATCGCCCGCAGCGGGCCCTGCCCGGAACTGTTGATCGCGTCCCGGATCTCCCGCATCTCCTCAACCGAGGCCCACTGGGCCATTCCGGTCAAGATGCGGTCCAGCCGCATCTCGGTGATGCCGCCGCGAAACGCCTGCAGTTCGCCGATGAGGTCGCTACGTAGATCACCGCTTTGTTCGTGATGCGGCAGCTCGCCGAGGCCATCGAGCGCGAGCGCGATCAGTTCGACCCGGGACGGCCAGTGGGTGTACAGCGTGGTTTTGGAATAACCCGCAAGCTCAGCCACCCGCGCGTGAGTGACGGCATCGGATCCCTCGCCGGTCAGCACCTCGAGCGCGGCCCGCGCGACGTCCGCACGGGTGCGAGCCACCCGTGCGTCTTCGCTCGCCGCAAGCGGCTTATCGCTTCTACCGGGTGCCATCTGAGCACTCCACCTTTGCTGGCTTTTTCGGAGTTGAACCGCCTCAGAGAAATTAGCCGATGAAGACCTGATTCGGTAGTGAAAGATCTAGTCACTATTGTACGTTTAGATCATTAGTGTACCGGGAAACGGTTACCGTACGAGTTGATCAGATTGCCGACTCGAACTACTCACCCGTTCCAGCGAGAGGGGATCCCATGCCCGCCATCCTGTTTGGTTCAATCAGCACGCTCGTCGACTCCTCGGAATTGCAGCGCCGAGCCTTCAACGAGGCGTTCGAGGCGCACGGTCTCGACTGGCAGTGGTCGCAACCCGACTACATCGCGATGCTCGACTCCAACGGCGGGGCGCAACGCATCGCCGACTACGCCGAATCGCGCGGCGATGACGTCGACGCCGACGCGGTGCACGCCACCAAATCGCACATCTTCCAGGAATTGCTGGCGACGGCCGGGCTCACAGCGCGTCCCGGCGTCGCCGAGACGGTCCACGAGGCGAAGCGCCGCGACGTCAAACTCGGGTTCGTCACAACGACGTCACCGGAGAACATCTCGGCGTTGCTGGAGACGTT
The DNA here is from genome assembly GCA_963836555.1 of uncultured Actinomycetota bacterium. Lineage (GTDB taxonomy): Bacteria > Actinomycetota > Actinomycetes > Mycobacteriales > Mycobacteriaceae > Mycobacterium. The sequence goes on from CAWIKT010000007.1 coordinate 8,610, forward strand.
GAGTCCAGATATCACCGCCGACACCTTCGACCTGATCGTCGACCGGGACTCGGTGCCCAACCCCAAACCGGACGCCGACGTCTACGTGTACGCCCTTGAGCAACTAGGCGAAGACGCCTCAACGGCCGTCGCGATAGAGGACAACGTCGGAGGTGTCGCCGCTGCATCGGCCGCCGGTGTGAGATGCATTGCCTTCCCGAACGAGAACACCACCGGCGGTGATTTCGCGGCCGCAGCCGAGACCGTGGACACCCTCGACGCGGAACAACTCGTGGCCAGCGTCGCGTAACCACAGACCGCATTGTCGACCCCCCACCCTCTTACCGCAGCAAGGACATATCCATGAGTGAGCTTCATGCGCGAGTCATCAACGGTTCCAGAGCATTCCACGTAGAAGGCTACGAAAAGATCGAGTACGACCTGATCTACGTCGACGGTGTGTTCGGCCCGGACAGCGTCGAACTGGCGGACACCTACCGGCCGTACGGTCGAGCCCTGATGGTGGTCGACGAGGTCGTCTATAGCTTGTACGGCGACCAGATCCACGCATACTTCGAGCGGCACGACATCGATCTCACCGTGATGCCGGTGCAGATCCGTGAGACCGCGAAGTCCCTCGAGACGTTCGACAACATCGTCGGGCAGTTCAATGACTTCGGCCTGGTCCGCACCGAACCGGTTCTCGTGGTCGGCGGCGGCCTGATCACCGACGTTGCGGGATTCGCCTGCGCGAGCTACCGGCGCAACACCCCGTACATCAGAATCCCGACGACCCTGATCGGTCTGATCGACGCCAGCGTGTCCATCAAGGTTGCGGTCAACCACGGCAAGCACAAGAACCGGTTGGGCGCCTACCACGCGTCGCAGAAAGTCCTGCTCGATTTCTCCTTCCTGAAGACTCTGCCGGAGGACCAGGTTCGCAACGGCATGGCCGAGTTGATCAAGATCTCGGTCGTCGGCAACACCGAAATCTTCGAGCTGCTCGAGCACTACGGCGTCGAGCTACTGCACACCAGGTTCGGCCACTTGAACGGCACACCTGAATTACGTTCCGCCGGCGAACGTCTCACTCATCAGGCGATCGCCACTATGCTCGAGCTCGAGGCGCCGAACCTGCACGAAATCGACCTCGACCGGGTGATCGCATTCGGGCACACGTGGAGTCCCACTCTGGAACTCACACCGCCCGACCCGTTCTTCCACGGACATGCCATCAACATCGACATGGCGTTGTCGACGACGCTCGCCGAACAGCGCGGTCATGTGTCCGTCGACGAGCGGGACCGGGTGCTCGGACTGATGAGCGACTTGGGCCTGGCGCTGGACAGCGAGCACCTGACACCCGAACTCCTGAGCGCGGCAACCGCTGCCATCCTCAAGACTCGTGACGGCGTGCTTCGGGCAGCGGTACCGGCTCCGATCGGCCAATGCTTGTTCCTCAACGATGTGACGGTCGACGAACTCGCCGACACACTGGTGTTGCACCGCAAACTCTGCGAAGACTATCCACGCGGCGGCGACGGGATCGACATGTTCACCTCGACGACGTACGGCGGATGCCATGCATGACGTTGTGCCGCTGCGGCGTCCGCCGAATAAGTCACCAGCCGCCGTCGAGAGCGGCACTCGGCCGATAGTACAGCGCTTCAACGCTTTTCGAACGCTGGCCACACTGGCTGGGCTGATGGCCACGCTGCCGGTTGACGCATTGGTCGTGGCCCTCGCTCTGGTCCGCCACGCGCGCACGCCCGCGGCGGCGCCAAGCGGCACGTATCCCCATACCGTGATGATCACCGGCGGCAAGATGACCAAGGCGCTACAACTCGCCCGGTCCTTTCACAGCGCCGGCCACCGGGTAATCCTGGTCGAGTCCGTCAAATACCGGCTCACCGGGCACCGGTTCTCCCGGGCGGTCGACGCGTTCTACACCATCCCCGAACCGACCGAACGCGGCTACGAGCGTGCGCTGTTCGAAATCGCTCGCTACGAAGCCGTGGACACCGTCGTACCGGTGTCGAGCCCGGCATCCAGCGTTCAGGACGCGAAGGCTCGCTACCTGCTCGACGAGATCTGCGAGGTGGTACACGCCTCGGAAGACATCGTGCGCATGCTGGATGACAAAGCCGACTTCTCCAAAGTCGCCACCGCGCAGGGCCTTCGCGTGCCGGACTGGATACGGGTCACCGATCCGCGGCAAGTTCTCGATTTCGACTTTCCGCCTGGGCGCGACTACGTGCTCAAGCGGATCGCCTACAACCCGATCGGGCGGCTCGAACTCCCCCGCTTGTCGGGACGGACGCCGCAACACAACGCCGCACTGGCGCACTGGTTGCCCATTTCCGAGGACGACCCCTGGATTCTGCAGGAATTCATCGAGGGTCGCGAGTACTGCACGCACGGCACCGCCGTCGACGGACGACTCCAGGTGTACGGCTGCTGCGAGTCCTCGGCGTCACAACTCAATTACGCGATGGCCGACAAGCCCGAGATTCGTTCCTGGGTAGAAGCTTTCGTCACCGGCCTTGGTGTCACCGGTCAGTTCTCATTCGACTTCATCGAGGGCGCGGACGGCCAGGTCTACGCCATCGAGTGCAACCCGCGCACGCATTCGGCGATCACGATGTTCTACAACCACCCGCAGCTCGCGTCGGCCTACCTATGCCACGGTGGCCCGGTCATCACGCCGTTGCCGGATGCGCGCCCCACCTACTGGATCTATCACGAGCTTTGGCGCCTGTTCACCCAGCCGGGTCGGCGCGCACGGCTGCGCGGCATCCTCAACGGCAAAGACGCGATCTTCGCGGCATGGGATCCGTTGCCCTATCTAATGGTTCACCACCTTCAGATCCCCGCGCTGCTGATCGACAACCTGCGTCGCCGCCGAGGCTGGGCCAAGATCGACTTCAATATCGGCAAGTTGGTCGAGCCGGGCGGCGACTGAATGCCGCCCGCCACTCGGTCGTTACGTACCCTGCACCTCGTCGGCTCCGCGTTCGACGACTTCCATGCCCAGCTCTCACGCCTGTACGCCGGCGCCTGCCTGGCCGCGTTGGCTGAATCGGTCGACCACGACACCCGGATCGCGTACGTCTCCCCGGATGGATTATGGCGGTTCCCAACCGATCTGAGCGCTGACGCACTCGAACGGGCTCCGCGTGTCGAGATTGCGGACGCCGTCGACCATATCCGCGCGCTCGGAGTGGACGCGATGGTCCCGCAGATGTTCTGTCGTCCCGGCATGACGACCTATCGCGCTCTGTTCGACGGACTCGGCATCCCTTATCTCGGCAACCGTGCCGAGGTGATGGCGGTGGCTGCCGACAAGGTCGCAACCCGGCGGGCGGTTGCCGCCGCCGGAGTCGCGGTCCCCGATGCCCAAGTTCTGCGAGCCGGTGATCGACCGACGCTGCCGTTCCCCGTGGTGGTGAAACCCGTCGATGCCGACAACTCCGTGGCGGTGTCCTTGGTGCGCAGCCCCGATGAGTATGACGCCGCTGCCGCATCCGCGCTGGCCCACAGCGACACTGTTCTGGTCGAAGCCTTCGTCGAGCTCGGTCGAGAAGTGCGGTGCGGCATTGTCGTTCAGGACGGCGAACCCCTCTGCCTGCCGCTTGAAGAGTACGCGGTGGACGCCGGCGACAAACCGATCCGCACGCGTGCGGACAAACTGGCCCGCACCGACAACGGTGAGCTGTATCTGGTCGCGAAAGACTCCGCGCGCGCATGGATTGTCGCCGATGATGACGCCCTCACCGAACGGGTGTGGGAGGCGGCGCGGCGCTGCCACCAGGCACTGGGCTGTCGGCACTACAGCCTGTTCGACTTCCGCATCGACCCGCACGGGCGACCCTGGTTTCTGGAAGCGGGACTGTATTGCTCCTACGCGCCCGGCAGCGTGATCGCCGTGATGGCATCGGCCGCCGGCATCGACGTCCGCGAACTGTTCGACATCGGGATATCGGAGCTGCAACGCGAGGGGCTGTCGTGCTCGACGTCACGGCGATGACCCCGGTGGGTGCCCGGCTGATCGGCCTTCGGGTCGACACCCTGGACGACGGCACGGTCGCGGCCGTTCGGCGGGTACTGGGCGAGCACGGTGTCATCGTGTTGCCCGGCCAGCACGCGGACGACGAGAGCTTTCTGCGGTTCCTTCGCAGCTTCGGACCGACGATGTTCACGGTCGGCGAAACACCGGTGCCCGGGTACGGCGACCTCAACGTCGTCAGCAATGTCGGCCGGCGGACGCCGCCGCGGTCGACGTTTCACACTGACACCAGCTACGTGCGAAGACCCCCGGCCTATACCGCGTTGCGGGCCGCAGCGCTGCCGCAGCGCGGCGGACAAACTCTCTTCAGCAACCAATACGCCGCCTACGAGTCCTTGCCGCTCCGCGTGCGTGAGGAACTGGACGGGCGCACGATCACTCATGTGGTGACCGGCCTGCAGCTCGGGCCTGAACAGGAGACATCGGCCGCTCATCCGATCTTTCGAGTGCATCCGATCTCTGGCCGCACATACCTCTACATCTCCACCCCGGCGCGGTGCAGCCAGGTGAGCGGCATGTCGGCGCGCCGCGCGGCGGATGTCGTGGCATATCTGTTCTCGCAGTCGACCCGCGACGACAACGTCTACCGGCATGCGTGGGCACCCGGCGACGTGGTCATGTGGGACAACCGATGCGTACTACACCGCGCCGACCATGCCGGCGTCATCGGCGAGCGGGTGATGCACCGCGGCATGGTCGCTGACGCCACCCGGGAATGAACTGGACCCAGTCCAGGTTGAGCGCATCAGGCTTAACTTTGGAGGAATGATGGCTGAAGCCAAATCAGTGCCGGTGTTGTTCGTCAGCGACCCGGTGGTCCTGCCCGGGATGGTCGTGCCGATCGCTTTGGACGACGCGGCTCGCGCCGCCGTCGATGCGGCCCGTGCCACCGAATCCGGGACGCTGCTGATCGCTCCCCGACTCGACGACCGCTACCCGTCCTACGGCGTGCTCGCGACGATCGTCCAGGTCGGCCGGATACCCGGCGGCGGCACTGCCGCCGTCGTGCGGGGTGAGCGCCGAGCTCACATCGGCACCGGCGCCAGCGGCCCCGGCGCCGCGCTGTGGGTCGAGGTCACTGAGGTGGCCGACCCAGAGCCCACCGACGAAACCCGCACCCTCGCGGGCGAATACAAGAAGCTGTTGCTGGCGATGCTGCAACGCCGCGAGGCCTGGGAACTGGTCGACGTGGTTAACAAACTGACCGACCCCTCGGCGCTGGCCGACATGGCCGGTTACGCGTCGTATCTGACCGACGTGCAGAAGCGTCAGCTGCTCGAGACCGAGGACGTCACCGAGCGCCTGCAGGCGTTGATCAGCTGGACCGGCGATCACCTGGCCGAAGTCGAGGTCAACGACAAAATTTCCCAGGACGTCCGCGAGGGAATGGAGAAGCAGCAGAAGGAGTTCCTGCTGCGCCAACAGCTCAATGCGATCCGCAAGGAGCTCGGCGAGGGCGAGCCAGAAGGTTCCGATGACTACCGGGCCCGCGTTGAGGCGGCCGACCTGCCGGACAAGGTTCGGGAGGCGGCGCTGCGCGAGGTCGGCAAGCTGGAACGCTCCAGTGACCAGAGCCCCGAAGGTGGCTGGATCCGCACCTGGCTGGACACCGTGCTCGACCTGCCGTGGAACACCCGCACCGAGGACTCGACCGACCTCAAGGCAGCCCGCGAGATCCTGGATGCCGATCACCACGGTTTGGACGACGTCAAGGACCGCATCGTCGAGTACCTGGCGGTTCGGGCCCGTCGCGCGCAGCGTGGACTTCAGGTTGTCGGAGGTCGTGGCTCCGGTGCGGTGATGGTGCTGGCCGGCCCGCCCGGGGTCGGCAAGACCTCGCTCGGTGAGAGCGTCGCCCGCGCCCTGGGTCGCAAGTTCGTCCGTGTGGCTCTCGGTGGGGTGCGCGACGAGGCCGAGATCCGCGGCCACCGTCGCACGTACGTCGGTGCGCTGCCCGGCCGGATCGTGCGTGCGATCAGCGAAGCGGAATCGATGAATCCCGTTGTGCTGCTTGACGAAATCGACAAGGTCGGCTCGGATTTCCGCGGCGACCCCAGTGCGGCGCTGCTCGAGGTCCTCGACCCGGCGCAGAACCACACCTTCCGTGACCACTACCTGGACCTGGATCTGGACTTGTCCGATGTGGTGTTCCTGGCGACCGCCAACGTGATCGAGAACATCCCGTCGGCGCTGCTGGACCGGATGGAGCTGGTGCAGATCGACGGCTACACCGAGGACGACAAGGTCGCCATCGCGCGCGACTTCTTACTGCCTCGCCAACGCGACCGCGCCGGCCTGACCGACGACGAGGTCAGCGTCACCGAGGCCGCGCTGCGCAAGATCGCCGCCGACTACACCCGCGAGCCGGGCATGCGGCAGTTCGAACGGCTGCTGGCCAAGGCATTACGCAAGGTCACCACCAAGATCGCTGACGAGCCGTTGACGATCGACGAGCCGGACCTGGTCGAGTATCTGGGCCGACCGCGCTTCACCCCCGAGTCGGCCGAACGGACGGCGGTGCCGGGCGTGGCGACCGGTCTGGCGGTGACCGGACTGGGTGGCGATGTGCTCTACATCGAGGCAGGTGCCAATGATGGTGACGCGGGTCTGCAGTTGACCGGTCAGCTGGGTGACGTGATGAAGGAGTCCGCGCAGATCGCGCTCTCCTACGTGCGTGCCCACGCCGAGGAGTTGGGCGTCGACCCCGCCACGCTGAACCGGCGGATCCACGTGCACGTCCCTGCCGGCGCCGTCCCGAAAGACGGGCCGTCGGCCGGCGTCACGATGGTCACCGCGCTGGTGTCGATGGCCACCGGCCGAGAGGTCCGCGCGGACGTCGGCATGACCGGCGAGGTGACGCTGAACGGCCGGGTGCTGCCGATCGGCGGGGTCAAGCAGAAGCTGCTGGCCGCGCAGCGGGCCGGGCTCAAGACGGTGTTCATCCCGCAGCGCAACGAGCCCGACCTGGACGACGTGCCCGCCGAGGTGCTCGAGGCGCTGGACGTCAAGCCGATGACTGACGTCGCCGAAATCATCGCCCAGGCATTGGAACCCGTGGCGGAGGAAACGACCGTCGCAGCTTGACAAGTGGGAGGCCGCGCCCCCGAGCGACTAGTTCAACAGCTGCTCGCGGGGCGCGCTCCGCTGTCTGGTGGTCGACTTCGACGATGCGAGAACGCATTTCGGCCTGGCCTGGCCCGTTGCGGTGCGCGGCGTTATCGTTGCGCATGGCCTTTGACGCCGATCTCGCGGATCGCATCCGTGAACTGCTCGGCCCAATCCGCGGTATCGACGAGAAGCGAATGTTCGGTGGCCTGGCTTTCCTGGTCGACGGTCGCATGTCGGTGGCCGTCAGCAAACAGGGCGGAATCATGGTTCGAGTGCCACCGGACGAGACGGAAAGACTTCTCACGCGAGCCCATGTCAACCCGATGGTGATGGCGGGCCGGGAAACCCGCGGGTGGATTCGCGTCGAGGCCGAGGGCGTGAAAACGACACGCCAGCTCACGGACTGGGTGACGCGCGGCGTCGACTACGCGCGCGGGCTCCCACCCAAGTAGGCACCACGTTTGCGAACCCCGCGTGGGGGTACGCCGGGAAACATGGACCAGCACAAGCAGGTGGTTCGACAACTGCTGAAAATCGCCGGGACGACATACGCCGCCGAAGCCGAGGTCCGCATCAGCGACAAACCCATGCCACTGTTTCAACTTCTTGTGCTGTGCATGCTCGCCAGCAAACCAATCGACGCGACCATCGCCATGCGCGCCGGGAACGAACTCTTCAACGACGGACTCAAGACACCGAAGGCAGTCCTCAACGCCGACCGACAAACGATGATCGAGGCGTTCGGTCGCGCGCACTACGTGCGCTACGACGAGAGTTCGGCGACCCGACTGACCGAGATGGCTCAGCGCGTCGTCGACGATTACTCCGGGGATCTGCGGGAAATTCGGCGACGAACGTCCGACAACGTTGACGCCGCCAAAGAAATGCTCAAGCAGTTCAAGGGAATTGGTGACACCGGAGCTGACATCTTCCTTCGCGAAGTCCAGGACGTATGGACCTGGGTCCGTCCGCATTTCGACAAGCGTGCTACCCGAACCGCGAAGGCATTGGGGCTGCCCGGCGACCCGGACAAACTCGGCGCACTCGCCCCGAGGGCCAACGCCAGGCTGGCGGCGGCGCTGGTACGGGCGTCCCTCGATGACGATGTGCGCCGACAAGTCGTTGGTTGAGCCGTCCGGTGACTGTGCGAATTGGCATGTCGGGGTGGTCCTACGAGCACTGGACCGGGGTCCTGTACCCACCGAAACTGCCTGCCGCGCAACGGCTGCGTCGTTACGTCGAGGAATTCGATACCGTCGAGCTCAATGCGAGCTTCTACCGCTGGCCCAAGGATTCGACCTTCCGGAAGTGGCGAACCGAGCTCCCGGACGGCTTCGCGATGTCGGTCAAGGCGCACCGCGGATTGACCCATTACCGCCGGCTGAACGCACCCGAGCCGTGGATCGAGCGGTTCGAACGCTGCTGGCAACTGCTCGACGACCGCCGTGGCGCGGTGCTGGTCCAGCTGCATCCCGAGCTGGCCCGCGACGACGGCCGCCTCGACGCGTTTCTGGGCGCTGTGCCACCCCACATCCGGATCGCTGTGGAGTTGCGGCATCCATCCTGGGACGACTCCGCGGTCTACGCGCTGCTGGAGAAGCATCACGCGGCCTATGTTGTGACGAGCGGCGCGGGCATGCGGTGTGTCCCCGTCGCCACCTCCGACCTGGTCTACGTACGTCTGCACGGACCCGCATCCGAAGAGCTGTACACCGGGTCCTATCCGAGCGATGATCTCCAGGAATGGGCCGCGCAGATCGTCAAGTGGGACAGCGAAAGCCGAGATGTGTTGGTCTACTTCAACAACGACCTGCACGGCAACGCCGTGCGGAACGGCCGCGTCCTGCGGGACATGCTGCCGTCACGTGTCATGAGTACTGGCAATTCGACAGGATGGAGCGATCGTGGCTGACTCGAGAACATTCGTCATCATCGGTGGTGGCCTGGCCGGCGCCAAAGCGGCCGAGGCGTTGCGGGAGAAAGGCTTCGATGGCAAAGTCGTGCTGCTCGCGGACGAAGAGTATCTCCCCTACGAGCGGCCACCGCTGTCGAAAGACTATCTGGCCGGCAAGAAATCGCTCAGCGACTTCACCGTGCACGATTCAGATTGGTATCGCGAAAACAAGATCGACTTGCGCTTCGACGCCGAGGCAGTGTCGATCGCCCCCTCGGAGCACACCGTCTCGCTCGCCGACGAATCCACCGTTCACTACGACAAGCTGCTGCTGGCCACGGGATCACGCGCCCGATGGCTCAGCATTCCCGGTGCCGAATCGACCGGAGTCCATCACTTGCGCAAGTACGACGACGCGTCCAACCTGAACACCGCCCTCAAGGATGGTTCGTCGCTCGCCATCATCGGGGCCGGCTGGATCGGGCTGGAAATAGCGGCGAGCGCGCGCCAACGCGGTGTGGACGTGACCGTCGTCGAGACCGCGAAGGTTCCGTTGAGTGCCGCGGTCGGTGAAGAAGTCGGCAAGGTGTTCGCTGCACTACATCGCGACCACGGCGTCGACTTGCGGCTGGAGACCGAAGTCAAAGAGATCACCACCGAGGACGGCAAAGCCACGGGCTTGAAGCTGGGCGACGGATCGACCATCAGCGCCGATCGCGTGCTGATCGCCGTCGGTGCCCAGCCGAATATCGAACTGGCCGAACGGGCCGGCCTGCCCACCGAAGGCGGCGGGGTGCTCGTCGACGCGTCATTGCGCACCGCCAATCCCGACATCTACGCAGTCGGTGACATCGCCGCGGCCGAACACCCGTTATTCGAGGAACGCATCCGCACCGAACACTGGGCCAACGCGCTCAAACAACCCGTCGTCGCGGTGGCCGGCATGCTCGGCGAGCAGGGTGAATACCAGGAGCTGCCTTACTTTTTCACGGATCAGTACGACCTGGGCATGGAATACGCCGGCTACGCGCCGGACTATCAGCGGGTGGTGTTCCGTGGCAACAAAGAGGGCCGGGAATTCGTCGCGTTCTGGCTCGACACCGAGAACCGTGTACTGGCGGGCATGCAGGTCAACATCTGGGATGCCCTCGACGACATCAAGAGCCTGATCCACAAGAAGGCTCCGGTGGATCCGGACAAACTGGCCGATCCGGAGGTGCCGCTGAGCGACGCGGTCAGCTGATCGTGATGACGTCGGGCAACCGCAGCCCCTGGAATCGCTCCCGCTCGGCGCGCCGGCGCTTGATGCGCAGCCGCGCATCAGACGGCACGGTCACCACCTCGTCGCAGGTGAGGTAGAAGACCTCGCCCGCCACGGCGATGAGTTCGGCATCGACGATCCGAGATCCAAGCTCGCGCAATGTTTTTCGTAATTCGTGGGTGAACCGGATGGTCGCGTCGTAAGCCAGTTCCCGAGAGGCGCGGGCGCTGGCCGCGAGCCGTTCGGCCAGCCTCGCATCGGCTGCAGTCGACAACCTCCGCGGGGAAAGCTCGGTGGCGACCCGCCCGACTTCGGCGAGCAGGATCGCCGGATCGTCACCGATCATCAGGTTGGCCAGTTCCACCTCGCCCGGACCGCGGTGCCCAATCCGGCTGATGGCGGCGGCGAACGCCTCGCCGACTGTCGGCGAGGCGGCGCTGAGACCCCCCAGGTCGCCGTCGACGGCCAACGCGCACAGCTGCGGGTCGTTGCCGATCGATGCTGCGAGCGTGGATGTCTCGGCAGCAACGGCGTCGCTGTCGAGCAATGCGCCCAGACCGCTGACGGGGACGTGAACGCCGCGGCGCTCCACCGTCGCCGCGGTGACGCCACTGTCGACCAGCCACATGCCGGTCAATGCCCAGCCCTGGTTAATCCGGTCGCGTAGCAGGCGGACTCGCGCCTGCAGCTGTGCATCGGTCAGCGAATTCAGTTGCGCCGCAGACAGATGTTCCGCGACGGTGGCTGCGACGTAGGTCTGAGTATCCGCCTTGAGATGCCGCAGCAATGCGAGGGCGCGTTTGACCACGACAGCCTTCGCCGCGGCCGAGGCGAACCGCCCACTCTTCGGCGGCCGGCCATGCGGGAACAACTCTGCCGTCGACCCGTGCAGTGCCGCCCGTACGAGCCCGTCAACGTCCCAGCCGGGCAATTGTTCCGCGGCGATCACGCTCGCCGAAACACCAACGTAGGGGCGGTGACCGAAGACCGCGATGGCCCTGCTCCGCCACTCGGCGGCAACGACGTCGCCGCATGCCAGCACCGCGCCGATCATCCGGGTGGCCGCGCGCAGCCCGGCCAACTGCACGTCGAGTGTCATCGGAGTCAGTGGCCCCGGCAGCGTCTCGGCCAGTGGCGCCGCGCTGAATATCGGAAAACGCGGATCGACACGGTCGTCGAACTCGCCTTCCTGCTCATCCGATAAGGCCGAGCGCAGCGGCGTCGGATCCCACGGCCCTTTCGGCGGGACGATCTCAACCGGCAGCGGCAGGCGTCCAGGCTCATCCGCCGCGCCGATGACGGTGAGCTTGCGGCCCACCAGCCCGCGCACCGTGTCGGCGACGGCATCCTGTGCAGGCCAAGCGAATTCGAAGCGCCATCCCTCCGGCGACGCGGCGGCGCTGAGCTCCGGCACCGGCCGGGCCCAGCCCGGCTGGCGCGCGCGCCACCCACGCTGCCCGGTCGAACGCAGCATGCTGCGCGCGGCTGCCGCGTCGACGCTGTCCGGACTCGCCAGGTCGACCACTCCTGTGCGGTTGGTCGCGACCGCGAGAACCAGGAAGCGCAGCAGGTCGTCGAAGTGCAACACCCGCAACGATTCCGCCGCGCCCCTGAGGTGCAGCAGGCTGCCGACAGTGCGGCAAATCATCCAGTCGAGCTGCCGACCCACCAGCGGAGCGATTCGCACCACCAGGCTCGGCGCCCAGCCACTGGCGACCAGCGTCTCGGCCTGCTCGCACTGCGTGGACTCGCCCGCCACGGCGGACACGTAGATCAGCCGGGCACCGGCCCGCGCCGCCGCGTGGGCGACATGGACCAGTCCGTCGAGCCCGGCGCTACCGGGCACGCCGGGTTCGATTGGGGCGAGGTGCGCCACGACATCGGCCGAATCGGCCAGCCGCAGCAGGATTGGGTCGTCCAGCGCGGCGCTGACGAATTCGACGTCGGGATGCAGCGAGTCGTGCGGCCAGGGGGCGATGCCGGTGACGGCATGACCGGCGGCGACCAATTGCCGGGCCACCGCACGCCCGAGCAGACCGGTGACGCCGGTGAGCAGAATGCGCACGCCCGAGCACCTCCACGGCGTCTAGTCGATTCGAAGACCATAGTCGCTGCGGGCGTTCCCAGGAAGCTTTCAGCTAACCCTGTTAACTCATTGAAATGTTGCGGAACCGTCGGCGTGCACCGTGACCTTGGCGCCGCCGATGTCCTCCGCCACGGTCGCCGCGGCCGATGCCGGGTCGGTGACCAACGCCAACGTCCGGCGTTCGTCCGGGGTTCGAACCGCGAGGAAGGCTTTCTCGGGCTGACCGTCCCGGTCGAACGGTGTCGTCCACGCTTCGACGGTACCCACCCCTTCCCACTCCACCGCGGCCGTTCGGGTCGGCTCGCGATCGACGGCGGGTTGCACGTCCTCCCAGCGGAATTCGGTTTTCGGTGGCTCGGTGCCGTAGACACCGAAGCTGTGCTTGGTGAGGTAGCCGCCGTTGGCGGTGACCAGCCCGTGCCGGCCGGGGTTCTCGGTGAGCAGTTGAGCCATCGTCGCGATGGAGTGCGCGACGTAGTTGTTCCACGGCCCACCGGCGAATGTCAGTCCGCCGGTCACGGTCAGAGCTCGGGACGGATCGTCGGCGGGCAGTCCCAGTTCGTTCGCCGCCACCTGCACGGCGGACGGGAAGCACGAGTAGAGGTCGACGTAGTCCATGTCGTCGATGCCGAAGCCGGCCAACTCCAAGGCCCGTGCGCCGCCGATCCGGATGGCCGGGGACGCGTGCAGTTCGGCGCGCTCGCTGATCGAGTACGTGTCATGCGCGTCGGTGCCTGCGTACGGGTACACCCATCGCTCGGACGGGATGCCCAGTCGGGCGGCGACCTCGACGGACGTCAGGATCAATGCGGCGCCCTGATCGACCATGTTGTTGGAGTTCATCAGCTTGGTGTAGGGCCAGCTGATCATCCGGTTCGACGGTCCGGGTTGCGAAATCTCTTCCGCGGAAACCGGTTCGCGAATCCACGCATGCGGATTTCGACCGGCGACCTCGCTGAATCTGGCCCACAATTCGCCGATGCGGCTGCGGTGGTCGTCGACCGATTCGCCGGTGCTGACGCGCAGCGCCTGTTCGAACATCGGGTAGATGTAGGCCGGGCGGTCCAGCTTGATCCGGATCTCGGCTTCCCCGGCCATCGGCACGTTTTCGTTGCTGCCGTCGGGTTCCGGAATCGAGTTGTCCTGTTCGGTGGCGGTCAGCCGCTTGCCCGCGGCACGCAGCTGCGTGCGAGTCCGCCACATCTCCGCACCGGCCACCAGGACCACCTCGGCGCGGCCTAGCTGAATATCCACGCACGCGCGGTTCACCAGCGTCTGCGGGACGTTGCCGCCGATGCCGCTGTATTTGGTGGTGAATTGGTCTATGCCGAGGCGTTGGCCGAGCAGCAGGGCGGGGTCGCGGTAGTACACCGACAACAGGTTGACCACCCGAACCGAGTCGACTGCCTCGAGCACCCGAGCGTCGGCCGCCTCGCGTGCCGCGGCAACCATGAGGTCGACCGGCTCCAGGGTGTTGCCTTCGGCCGACTCGCGGTGGTTCACCTGGCCGTGCGCGATGAGGACCGGCGTTCTGGGGTTGACGGGCATCAAGCATGACCTTCCGCGGTATCGGTGGACGCGAACAGCACGCCATCATTGATCAGTTGTTCGGTTTCCTCGCTGCTCATGCCGAGGACCTTCAGGCAGATTTCGCGGGTGTCCTGCCCGGGCAACGGCGCCGGGCGTTGCGGCGCGGGCGGGATATGCCGGTACGGCGCGGGGCCGGTCTCGGCCGGCAGCGCGTGGTCGAACAGCCGATGATGCATGTCGGCGTACAACTTTCGCTCGCGCAGTTGCGGGTCTTCCAGGATGTCGGGGGGACGGTTCATCTGCGCGGCGGCGACGCCCGCCGACTGCAGTGCCTCGGCGACCTGTTGCGGGCTGCGCTCGCGCGTCCACGTCGCCACCAGCTCGACGAGCTCGCCGCGGTGCGCCAGCCTCGCGTCGCCGGTCGCGAACCGCGCGTCGTCTACCGACAGCCCGAAAACGGCGCTCGCCGAACGCCAGTCGTCGTCGACGCGCAGTGAGATCACGCACCACTCGTCGTCACCCGCGCAGGGCAGGACCTCGTGGATGCTGGTGTCGTCGTCCAACTCGGCGCCGTTGCCGGCCCGTGCCGCGTCGGTGACGTAGCGGGCGTCGAGCTGGTTGACCACGGCTTCGGCCTGCGAGACGTGCACGCGTGCCCCGACGCCGGTTCGATCGCGATGGATGAGCGCGGCGAGCGCGCCGATCGCCGTGATCCGTCCGACCACGTGATCCGGGAAAACCGTTGTCGCGTCGTAAAACCGGTGCCGGGACGGGGTTTCGTCTGCTTGCCGGTGCGGGTCGGTCCAGAGCTTGCTGACACCGGCGGTGGCACGCACCAGCGGGCCATACCCCAGCCGATTGCTCCAGGGGCCGCGGTCGCCGAAGGCGCTGCTCTCGGCCAGCACCACGCGTTCGTTCAAAGAGTGCAGGGTCTCGTATGAAAACCCCAGCGCGGCAAGCGTTCCCGGCTTGAAGTTGGCGAACACCGCGTCAGCGTCGGCCACCAGGCGGCTGAACACCCGCTTGCCCGCGTCGCTGCGCAGATCGAGACCGAACGCCAGGTTGTTGCGGTGTGTCCAGGCGAACGACTCGCTCATCGGTTCGCCGATGCGCGCCTGCCGCAGTCCGTCCGGATAGGCGGCGCTTTCGACCTTGATCACCTCGGCCCCCAGATCGCCGAAGAGCCGGCTGAGTTCGCCGCCGGCGACGATGATGCCGAGATCGATGATGCGCAGGCCGTCGAACGGACGTGGGCCGGACTTCGCGGGCGCTGCGATGGTCGCCGGCTCGGTGGACCACCGGGCGTCGTCCGCGCCCAGTGGCGGTGCGGGCTCGCGAAAACCGATGTGCCGACCGTTGACCGAGTAGTAACCGGTCGGGATGGTGCTGCGCACACCGGGGACGAGTTCAGCATCGACGACGGCGCCGACGGTCTTGAAGTGTTCGGAGCTCAGGATCTGCGCCGGATCCAGCACGGCGGATATTGCCACACCGTGCGACTGTCCCTCGGCGACAAGCGCTTTCATCGTCTGTCCGGCGAACATTTGCTGAACCAGCACGCCGATCTGCGGCCACGCCTTAAAGCGCGCAGCGATGACGTCGTACTTGGGGTCCTGGAACTCCGCCGGCTCGCCGAGCCAGCGCCGCAGCCCGTGCCACTGTCGGGGCGACATCACGCACAGCCGAACGAAGCCGTCCCGGCAGGCGTAGATCGGGTAGGCGTCCTGGTTCTTCGGGCGACCGCGCCACCGATCGGGATGCCGGATACCCGCGGCGGCCTGACCGTGCGCCCCGAACGCCGGGTCGAGCGCCATCACCACGGCGTCGTAGCGCGAGAAGTCGATGTAATCGCCTACGCCAGAACGCAATTTGTTGTAGTAGGCGGCCAGCGCCGACCATGCGGCCTGGACCGCCGCCGTCGCCGAGGCGATGCCGTCCGGCGGCGACACCGGGGTTCCCGTGGTGGGCCCGGACCGCGCCAGCGCCCCGGACATCGCGTAGAGCACCGGATCGGTAGCGCGCCACGACGACCGCGGTCCGGTCCTGCCGAAGTCGGTAAACGACAGCGTCACCAGTTGCGGGAATCGATCGGCCAGCTGTTCACACGACGTTCCGTACGCGGCGGTTCGGCCCGGGATGCCGCTGTCGACGACGATGTCGGCGTTGCCGACCAGTTCCACCAGCCGCTCGCGATCGTCCGGGTCGGCCGGGTTGAGCACGACGCTGCGCTTGTTCGCGTTGTGCAAGGCAAACCGGACACTGGTCCCCCGCAGCGACGGCCGACCGGTGCGTGCCGGGCTACCGCCGGGCGGCTCGACCTTCAGGACGTCGGCGCCCAGATCGGCGAGCAGTCGAGTGACCGCGTCGCCGTCGCCGTCGCATAGGTCGAGCACCCGCAGCGACGCAAGCAGGTCGTCAGGCATCAAGCCAGCGTAGTTGGCAGGTGTCAAGTTCTCGGCACCTGCCTCGCCACCTGGTGAAACCGGCGCGAACGCAGCGACGGGCTGGCTACCGTTCAGCCCATGGTCTCACGCTTCAATCCCGCCGGGCTGGTCGATCTGGCGGAGCAGACGGTGCGCGCGTACATCAATGCCGCGAGTTGGGGCGAGCGCCAGTTCTTCGGTCTCATCCGATCCGGCATGAACGGATCCTCGGCCGCGGCGCCGGAGCTACTTCAGTTCGACGCGGACCCCGCCGAGCGCGCCGGCGACGACGCGGACAGCCTCGACGCCAAGATGCATGGCCTGCTTGATCGCGCCGTCGGGCAGAACACGGCCGCGAGCGCGGAGTACGAGGCCATCCTGCGGCCCGTGTTCAAAGACGACGAGATGCTGATGGTGATGGTGGGCGCCGTGCTCGGCTTCCTGGTCGGCGAGCTTCAGGTGGTCCTCGTCGAGCAGTTCGCGCGCTGATCGAGCGGGCCAGGTAGGCGCGCAGCGCCGGTAGCCTGGTGAGATGTCCGGCTACGAGAGCGCCGCCGCGGAACCGCATCCGCTGCTCGCGCAGCTCTCGGCGCTCCACCATTTCCGTATCCAGGTCGACGTCGCCGTCGTCGTGGTCGTGCTGGCGTTGAGCAACCTGATCGCGCACTTCACCACGGCTTGGGCGGGCATCGTCACGGTCCCGGCCGCGGCAATCGGGCTGGTCGCGTGGCTACGGGTGAACGGCCTCGGCTGGGCAGAACTCGGCTTGGGTCGCGAGCACTGGAAATCCGGCGCCGCCTACGCTGTCGGCGCGGTCGCGCTGGTGGTGGCGGTGATCGCGGTGGGCGCGCTGTTGCCGGTGACGCGGCCGATGTTCATGAATCACCGCTACGCAACGCTGTCCGGCGCGCTGATGGCCTCGATGATCATCATTCCGCTGCAGACCGTCATCCCCGAGGAATTGGCCTTCCGCGGCGTGCTGCACGGCGCGTTGAACCGGGCGTGGGGGTTCCGCGGTGTGGCGCTGGCCGGTTCGCTGTCGTTCGGGCTGTGGCACATCGCCACTTCGCTCGGGTTGACGAGTAGCAACATCGGCTTCACCCGGCTGTTCGGCGGCGGAGTTATCGGCATGCTGGCCGGGGTGGCGATGGCCGTGCTCGCGACCGCGGCGGCCGGGTTCGTGTTCAGCTGGCTGCGACGGCGCAGCGGCAGCCTGCTGGCGCCGATCGCGCTGCATTGGTCGCTCAACGGGCTGGGTGCGCTGGCCGCCGCCCTGGTCTGGCAGCTGTCCAGCTGAATCAGACAAGCAACACCGCGGCCCCGGAGATGCGGCCGGCGCTGAGGTCCGACAGCGCCCGATCCGCTTGATCCAGTGGATATTCCGGCGTGGTGACCGCGACGTGGTGTTTCCCGACGAAGTCGAGGAATGCCCGCGCGTCGGCGCGGGTGTTCGAGGTCACCGAGCGAATCTGGCGCTCCTGAAACAGGTGACGTTGGTAGTTCAGCGCCGGGATGTCGCTGAGGTGAATCCCCGCGATCGCCAACGTGCCACCTCGATCCAACGCCTCCAGCGCCGGCAGCACCAAGTCGCCGACGGGTGCGAACAGGATTGCGGCGTCAAGTCTTACCGGCGGCGGCTCGGCGGCCCCCTGCGCCGAGGCGACACCGAGATCGAGGGCCAGCCGCTGGGCTGCGTGGCCCCGCGTCATCACGTGTACTTCGGCACCTTGGGCCAGCGCGACCTGAGCGGTGAGGTGGGCGCTGCCGCCGAACCCGTAGATCCCCAACCGGCCCCCGGCCGGCAGCGCCGCACGTTGCAGCGACCGGTAGCCGATGATGCCCGCGCACAGCAGCGGGGCGAGTTCGCTGTCGGTGTAGCCGGCCGGCAGACGGTGAGCGAAAGCCGCTGGCACGGTGGCGTATTCAGCGTATCCCCCGTCGGCGTCCCAGCCCGTGTAGCGCGAGTTGGGGCACAAGTTCTCGTCGCCGCGCCGGCAGTAGACGCATGCCCCGCAGGTGTGTCGCAGCCAAGCGATTCCAACCCGGTCGCCGACCCGAAACTCCTCGCCGGCGTCGGCACCGACGTCCAGGACTTCGCCGACCACTTCATGTCCCGGCGTCACCCGTTCCCGGTGCACCGGCAGGTCGCCTTCAGTGACATGCAGGTCGGTGCGACAGACCCCGCACGCCCGCACAGCGACAAGCAGTTCGGCCGGCCCGGCCTGCGGGACCTCGCTGCTGACGTACTCAAGCGGTCCGGTGCTGACCGGACCCGGGCGTGCAACCCGCCACGCGTGCATCACGGTTCAGGTGCGCGACCTGGCCGTCTTGTAGATGAACAGCAACAGCACGGCACCGACCAGCGCACCCAGGAATGAATGGTTGATCGGTGGCGTAACGGTGAACTTGTGCGGCGGAAAAACAACGCTGCCCAGCGTGCCGCCGACGTAGGCGCCGACGATGCCGAGCAGCGATGTTGCGATCAGGCCCAACGGCTGGCTGCCGGGGACGATCAGTCGTGCGACGAGGCCGACGATCAGACCGAGGATGAGCATCCAGATGATGTGCAGAATCATGACCGGCTCCTACTCCTAGGTCGTGGCTAGGTCGATACCGCGCCGGGTGCCGGCGCAGCGCCGTTGCCCCCGGCCGGCTGACCGGGAGGCGGCGCCGGTGCTGCTGGTGGAGGAGGCGGCGCGGGCGCGGGCGCACCAGGAGCGGGCGCGGGCGCCGGGGGCGGTGCACCCGGAGCGGGTGCGGGCGCCGGTGCTGCCGGAGCAGGAGGTGGCGGTGCACCCGGAGCGGGCGCCGGAGGCGGGGCGCCCGGAGCGGGGGCCGGACCGGGGGCAGCCGGCAGTGGCCGGACGGATTCGGCCAGCGCCTTCGCTGCGGCCTTGTCGACAGGGTTGTTGCCAGTGCCCAGCCACACCACGAACCAGCGCTGGCTTGCCGCGCCTGCCGCGCCCGCCGGACTGACCACCCCGGCCCAGATCTGACCGTTCGGCTTGGTGGCGTCGCTGAACTTCACCTCGTAATAGGACGCTCCACCTGCTGCCCCGTTCGCGCCGAGCGGGATGGTCTCCTGATTCAACCGGGTGCCGGGATACGGCATGAAGAACTCGCCCATGTCGGAGGCCAACCGGGCAGCGGCCTTGGCATTGTCGGCTTCCGCACTGGCATACAGCTTTTGGTCCAACTTGCCGAGCACCACCCGGGTGTCGTTGGCGACCGGTGGCGGCTGACCGGGGCTGGGCGCGCCGGCGATCTTGCTGAGCAGCGCGGAACCGTAGTCCAGGTGGGTCGCATCGGATTCGACCCAACCACCGGGAAGGACGTAACTGAAGCCGCCGACCGGGTTGTCGATCCGACCGGCGTTGGGGTCGGCGGGTGGCGGTGGCGGAACGTTGGGGTCGGCGGCCGGAGGCGCTCCGAGCGGGGCGGCCGGCGGTGGCACCACGGCGGGGGCTCCCGGCCCCGGCGCCGCATCCGGAGCGGCAGGAGGGACGCCCGGCGCAGGCGCTGGCGCGGGACCCGGTGCTGCAGGGCCGGGTGCGGCCGGTCCCGGGGGCGGCGGCGGCACCGGATCGGCGGCGGCGAGCGCCGGCCACCCGAACGTGATCGCCCCCGCACCGCCGATGGCTGCAATTACGCGCGTCATCCTGCGATTTTTGGGCCGTATTGAATAGCGGTCCACCTGGTTCATGAGGCAAAAACTACCGTGTTACACCCGTGACGCGAGTGTGAACTGCAGACGTTTCGCCCGAATTTTCACGGGACCCGCGATCGGATGACGTCGCATACACGCAGCTCACCGCTGGCGCTGGCCGCCGAGGTGACAATTCGCTAACGCCGCCGCGGCCGGGCGCGTCACGGCAGCGACGATATTGCCTGCTCAGGGGCCGTCGAAGCCGGCCTGACTCAGGACCAGTTGACCCGTCGAGCCGGTGACCAGGTTGACGAATTTCTCCGCCAGCACCGATTGGGATGCCTTCTTGAGGACAACGATCGGGTAGACGTTCACCGCGTCGGCCGCCTCGGGGAAGCGGACGACGTCAACCTGTTCGCCGGCCTTATGTGCATCGTTGAGGTAGACCAGCCCGGCGTCGGCTTCTCCGCCAGTGACTTTTGCGAGCACGCCGGCCCCGATCGGGTCCTCGCTCACCGGCTCGATGTGCACGTTGACGTTGTCCTCGATGCGTTGCGTCGCCACCCCGCATGGCGCGGAAGCCTGGCACACAACGACGCGCAGGTCGGGTCTGGCCAGGTCGGCGAACGAGCGGATCTGCTTCGGATTCCCTGCGGCCGTGACGATCACCAAGGTGTTGGACGCGATGTTGACCGGCTCTCCGCTCGCCAGGTCCGCCTTGATCACGGTGTCCATCTGGGCGGTGTCTGCCGCGGCGAAGACGTCCGCGCTGGCGCCCTGGCTCAGCTTGTTGGCAAGTTCGGCCGAGGTGGCGAAGTTGAATTCGACTGTGGCACCAGGGTTGTCGGTCTGAAACGTGCCGGCAAGCAACGTGAAGGCCGGCTTCAGCGGGAGCGCGGCAAACACCATGATCGAGGTGGCCGGCCGATGAGCCGACGGCGATCCACCCGTCGTCGCCGTCGTGCCATGGCCGCATCCGGTCAAAATCGTCAGCGTCAGCCCCAGTGCCACAGCCATCCCGGCTGCGCGCGCGCTGCCGAGTCGTGATGTCACGGTGCTCAGCGTTGTCCAAACAGTGATCGCGCCGTGCCGGATTCGGAGTTTCATATCTAGCTACCGTCCAGTAACATAAGGAAACGTTAATGCCATACACGCCCTGAAATCCCAGGGACCGGCGTTGCGGTGTGCCACCATCGAGACATCGGAAAACCGTTGCTCACGGTGTCCGCCGCGGTGCTCCTCACCGGCCGGCACCTGGATTCAACGCTGAATACGAGGAGGTCATGGCGGTGGAGGTACTTGTCACCGGAGGCGACACCGAACTGGGTCGCGCCGTTGCTGAAGAGTTTCACAACAGCGGCCACACGGTCACCCTGCTCGGCGCCCGTCGAGACGACCTCGAGGTAGCCGCCAAGGAGATCGAAGCCGACGCGATCGTCTGCGACAACACCGATCCCGCCGCGCTGGCAGAGGTGCGCCACCTGTTCCCGCACCACCTCGACACCATCGTCAATATTCCGGCACCCCGTTGGGACTCCGGCGACCCGCGGGCGTACTCGCTGTCCGACCTGGCCACCGCGTGGCGCGCCTCGCTGGATGACACCGTGCTGTCCGCCGTGCTGACGCTCGAGACGGTCGGCGACCACCTGCGGTCGGGCGGATCGATCATCAGCGTGATGCCCGAAAACCCTCGCCCGGGTAGTGCCGAGGCCGCGGTCAAGGCCGCGCTGTCCAGTTGGGTCGCCGGCCAGGCCACGATCTTCGGCACCCGCGGCATCACCGTGAACGCCGTCGCGACCGGACGCAGCGCGCAGCCCGGCTACGAAGGCCTGTCCTGCACGCCGCCGTCGGTGGCCTCAGAGGTCGCGCGGATGTCGCTGTTCCTCACCAGCGGCGCCGCCCGTCACATCACCGGCCAGACCCTGCACGTCAGCCACGGCGCGCTGACTCAGTTCGCCTAACGCGTAATTCTCGTCGGCGATCATCGCCGTCGAGCCTTGGTCACTAGGCTGAATTCGTGACCATTCGACTTGGCTTTCAAATCCCCAACTTTTCCTACGGCACCGGCGTCGAACGACTTTTTCCGACCGTTATCGAGCAGGCTCGCGAGGCTGAATCCGCGGGCTTTGACTCGGTTTTCGTGATGGACCACTTCTACCAACTGCCGATGCTCGGCTCTCCGGACCAGCCGATGCTCGAGGCGTACACGGCCCTTGGCGCACTGGCGACGGCTACCGAGCGAGTTCAGTTGGGCACCTTGGTGACCGGCAACACCTACCGGAATCCCACGTTGCTGGCCAAGACCATCACAACACTCGACGTGGTCAGCGCGGGGCGAGCGATCCTGGGCATCGGCACCGGCTGGTTCGAACTCGAACACGATGAGCTCGGCTTCGAATTCGGCACCTTCACCGACCGGTTCAATCGGCTCAACGAGTCGCTCGAGATCATCCTGCCGATGCTCAAAGGTGAGCGACCGACCTTCTCGGGTAAGTATTACCGCGCCGAAAATGCACTGGCCAACCCGCGCTACCGCGATCACATCCCGCTGATGATCGGTGGTAGCGGCGAGAAGAAAACGATCCCCTTGGCGGCCCGGCACTTCGACCATCTCAACGTCATCGCCGGCTTCGACCAGCTCGCGGGCAAGATCAAGGTGGTGCGGGAGCGCTGCGAGGAGATCAACCGCGACCCTGCGACGCTGGAGACCAGCATGCTGTTGACCGTGCTGCTCGACGACAACGTGAAGCCGGACCAGATTCCTGAGGAGATGGGTGGCCGCATGCTGGCCGGGAACGCCGACTTCATTGCCGAGCAGGTCCAGACGAGGGTGTTGGACGCCGGAATCGACGGCATCATCATCAACATGCCGTTCTACACCCCCGGCATCATCACCGCGGTCGGTGCGGGGTTGCGGCCGGTGCTGGGGCTGTAGCCCGGTAGCGAGACGCATCACGTGCGACGTCGCGGGTGTGGGCGATCACACCCCGCTTACGTCGATAATTGCAGGTCCGGCCGACTATCGTGGTGATGAACCCAGGCGCCGCTGAGGAGCAACCACACCATGAACGCCCAGCCCGAAGACACTGCACTCAATCGTCGACACCGGGTTGTTGTCATCGGATCCGGATTCGGCGGCCTCAACGCGGTCAAGAAGCTCAAACGAGCCGACGTCGACATCAAGCTGATCGCCCGCACCACCCATCATCTGTTCCAGCCGATGCTGTACCAAGTGGCCACCGGCATCGTCGCCGAAGGGGCGATCGCTCCCCCGACCCGCATGATCTTGCGGGGCCAGCACAACGCGCAGGTGCTGTTGGGCGACGTCACGCACATCGACCTGAAGGGCAAGTTCGTCGTCTCGGAGTTGCTCGGACACAGCTACGAAACCCCGTTCGACAGCTTGATCATCGCGGCCGGTGCCGGTCAGTCGTACTTCGGTAATGACCAATTCGCCGAGTTTGCGCCGGGCATGAAGTCCATCGACGATGCCCTGGAATTGCGGGGCCGCATCATGAGCGCGTTCGAAGCCGCCGAACGGTCCAACGACCCGGAGCGACGCAAGAAGCTGCTCACGTTCACCGTCGTCGGCGCCGGACCGACCGGCGTCGAAATGGCCGGGCAGATCGCCGAACTCGCGGACTTCACGCTCAAAGGCGCCTACCGCCATATCGATTCGACGAAGGCGCGGGTCATCCTGCTCGACGCCGCCCCCGCCGTGCTGCCGCCCATGGGCGAAAATCTCGGCAGGAAGGCCGCCGCGCGACTGGAGAAGATGGGCGTCGAAATCCAGCTCGGGGCGATGGTGACCGACGTCGACCGCGACGGCATCACGGTCAAGGACGCCGACGGCACGACTCGTCGCATCGAATCCGCCTGCAAGGTGTGGTCGGCGGGAGTCTCCGCGAGTCCGCTGGGCCGCGACCTGGCCCGGCAATCCGGCGTCGAACTCGACCGCGCGGGCCGGGTCAAAGTGTTGCCTGATTTGTCAATCCCCGGTAATCCCAACGTGTTTGTCGTCGGCGACATGGCCGCCGTCGACGGTGTGCCCGGAGTTGCGCAGGGTGCCATCCAGGGCGGCAAATACGCGGCCGGCTTGATCAAGGCCGAACTGGCCGGCGCCGACCCCGCCCAGCGTGAGCCGTTCCAGTACTTCGACAAGGGGTCGATGGCTGCGGTGTCGCGGTACTACGCGGTGGTGAAGATCGGCCCGGTCGAATTCGGCGGCATCATCGGCTGGCTGGCCTGGTTGCTGCTGCACCTGGTCTACCTGATCGGGTTCAAAAACAAGATCACCACGGTGCTGTCGTGGATCGTGACCTTCCTGAGCGGCCGGCGCGGCCAGCTCACGATCACCGAGCAGCAGGCGTTCGCCCGGACCCGACTCGAACAATTGGCCGTGCTGGCGGCCGAAGCGCACGAGGACGAGACGGCGAAAGCCGCCAGTTAGCTGTCGGCGTCGAGATTCTGCAGTCGTACCTGACCGCGGGCGACCAGCCGTTCGTCGGAGTCGACGATGCTGACCTGCCACAGTTGCTGACGCCGTCCGCGATGAATCGGCGTAGCGGTGCCGTAGATCATTCCGCTGCCGATTGCCCGCAGGAAGTCGGTGTTGTTGTTGACGCCGACGACCGATCCTTCGCCGCCTTTGGCGGCCATCCAGGTGTAGGCCGCGACGCTGGCCAGGCTTTCCACCATCGCGCAGTAGACCCCGCCGTGCACGATGCCCATCGGTTGCAACAGCTTGGGTACTACGTCCAGTTGCGCGCGCGTGCGGTCGGGACTGATTTCGGTGAACTCCAGTCCTAATTCCTTGTCGAACGGCGCTTCTGGCATTGGCTGCATGCTTGTAGTGTCTACATGCCGACGGACACGAGGGGCGTTCGGGGGGCGGCAAATTTGTGCGGACCAGGCGGTCAAACGATACTGTGGGCCTGATTCGACGCCTGTTTGAGTACGTCTTCTAGGCGCTCACAACATCCACAGCTGAAAGGGAAGACATGGTAGCGGCGACGACCGAGCCGGTGCGGTTGCCGCCCGGTCCCCGGACTCCGAAGCTGGTCCAGATGGTCCAGTTCCTGGTGCAGAACCATGCCATGTTCGACAACCTCTGCAAGCGCTACGGCAGCAACGTGGTGAGCGTCAACTTGCCCCACAACGACCATGCGGTGGTAGTCAACGACCCCGCACTCGCCAAGGAGTTGTTCAGCACCGGCACCGACTTGATCCAGCGTCCGCCGTCGGGGAACGGATCGATCGGCGGGGCGTTCGGGCCGGGGTCGACTTTCAGCCTGGCCGGCGACGAGCACCGCCTGCGCCGCAAACTGCTGGCGCCGCCGTTCCACGGCAAGCGGATGCGCAGCTATGACCGCATCATCGAAGAAGAGGTCGAGCGCGAGATCGCGACCTGGACCGAGGGCCGGGAGTTCGAGACGCTCGAGCCGATGCTGCGGATCACCGTCGGGGTGATCCTGCGCGCGGTGTTCGGCGCCGAAGGTGCTGCGCTGCAAGAACTCCGGGAAACCGTGCCGGCGATGGTGACGCTCGGCTCGCTGTTGGTGGTGTGCCCGCCGATTGTGCGTAAGGACCTGGGGCCGTGGAGCCCGTGGGGGCGCTACATGAAGCAGCGACGCCGCTTTGACGCCGTCATCGCCCGTCTTATTGCCGAGGCCCGGTCCGACCCGGCCATCGAAGAGCGCAAGGACGTGCTGGCGCTGCTACTGCAGGCCCGCTATGAAGACGGCGAGCCGATCTCCGACGAGCACATCACCGACGAGCTGCTGACCCTGCTGGGTTCCGGCCACGAGACCACCGCGTCGTCGCTGGCGTGGGCCTTGGAGCGGTTGAGCCGACACCCCGAGCTGTGCAAGCGGCTGGCCGACGAGGCGGACGCAGGCGGCGGCGAACTTCGACAGGCCACGATCTGGGAAGTACAGCGAACCCGCCCCGTGCTGGACGGCACTACGCGGCGCACCAAGACCCGAATTCGGTTGGGCGACTGGGTACTTCCAGAGGGCACCAACATCATCATCAGCATCAAACTGGCCCATGCTTCCGAGCAGGACTTCCCCGACCCGGACGCGTTCAATCCGGATCGCTACCTGGGCACGGCCAGCAAGCCGGTCGCGTGGATTCCGTTCGGGGGCGGCGTTAACCGTTGCGTCGGTGCGGCTTTCGCCAACATGGAGTCCGACGTCGTGCTGCGCATGTTGCTGCGTGAATTCCGTTTCGAGCCAACCGATGCGCCCGGTGAGAAGGCATTCTGGCGTGGCGTCGCGACCGTGCCGGCGAAGGGTGCGCGGGCGGTTGTCTACCGGCGTAAGGACAAGCCTCCGGTGGATTCCGACTCGCTGTTTGTGGCCGACCACGGCAGCGTGTGACTCACTGGCATACTTGCGACCTGTGACAGGCGGCCTCAGGCAATACGTGAAACCCATCGGTAGCTATTCGTGGTTCAAGTTGGCCATGAACAAGTACTGGTATCCCTTCGTCACCCGCAGGTGGGATCAGGACGACGTCGTCTTCCTGAACTGGGGTTACGAGGAGGACCCGCCGCTGGGTCTGCCGCTGGCGCCCGAGGACGAGAAGAACCGGTGGGGCATTCAGCTCTACCACCGCACCGCGACACAGACGGACCTCAGCGGCAAGAAGGTACTCGAGCCAAGCTGCGGCCACGGCGGAGGCGGCGCCTACGTGATGAAGACGCTGCATCCGGCGTCTTATACCGGTCTGGACTTCAACCCCGACGGCGTGGCATTCGCCAAGCGCCGGTATCCACTGCCCGGCTTGGATTTCGTGCACGGTGACGCCGAGAACCTCCCGTTCCCGGACGAGTCGTTCGACGCAGTGCTCAACGTCGAGGCATCGCACGCGTACCCGCACTTCGATCGGTTCCTCAAGGAAATGGTGCGCGTGCTGCGCCCCGGCGGACATTTCCTGTACGTGGACTTCCGCGGCTTCCTCGAGTACGACGAATGGGACGCGGCGCTGGCAGCCCTGCCGATGCGGATGGAATCCAAGCGCGAAATCAACCCTGAAGTACTACGGGGACTCGACAACAACTCGGGTCGCTACCTGGAATTGGTCGGCAGCCGGCTGCCGGTGTTTCTGCGGCCGTTCGGCAAGCTGTTCGCCGGCGCGCCAGACACCTTGATGTACAAGGAATTGCAGCGCGGTCGACTGTCCTACCGGATGTACCACTTCATCAAAGACTGACGCATTCCCTTCGACACCAGCGAGCCCCGTGCGTGATGCACGGGGCTCGCTGTATCGAGAGACCGGGGGTCGCTGCAGCCCTCAGGACGCCGTCTCGGTCATTGATCGCCCGACGCCGAAAGCATAGGCAAGGCTGTCCTAATTTCGCAAGGGGTTGCCCGTCGTCGCGGCCGTGCCGGCGACAGGCCGCGCACGGGCAGACCGAAACCGACCAGGGCGTCGAGGACCGCCTGTCCACGCCGCATCGCCGCCAGCTCGTCAATGCCGGCCAGCTGCGGCACCTGGGTCGCCGAGGCCACCACCATCGAGCCGACGATGTGCCACATCGCCGCAGTTGACAGCGCGCCACCACTGACCGAGTGCAACTTGGCGAACAACGGTTCCAGCGTTCGGTGGCAGCGGTGAGCCACCCAGGTCGTCAACGCCGCCTCGCTCGGCAATCGGACGACACCGTCGCCCGCGGCGTCGGCCGCGCACGGGTCATCAGGCAACACCCGCACGGTCGGGTCGACGACACCGGCCCAATCGATCACGCCGTCGGAATCGACGTGAACCCAAATGTTCTCCAGCCCCGTGTCCCACGCCCTGGCCTCCAACACCACCAGCGCAACCACCCGCCCGATCACGGTGTGCACCAGGGTCGCTGCCAATTGCCGTGCGGCACTGCGCCTATCCATGTCGATCGCGGCGGCGTCGAACATGGTCTGCAGTCGGTCGGTGTTCAGCGCCGCGGCCAACGGCCACCACCGGCGTACCGAGACGTCGCCCAGTACTGCGACCCCGTAGACCCGCGGGCACTGCGGATACAACTCGCGCAGCCGCCGACTGGACTCGTGCAGCGGCAGCACGCGGTCAATGGCCATTGCCGCGATGAGCGGGTCATCGATCGTGATCGTCACGGGCACCTCCTGTTGTAAGGTTAGCCTAACCATAGGGTTGCCCTGGCGGCAGAGGGGACCCGATCAGCAGGACTGACAGGAGAGGTACGACGGTCGGTAGTAAGCGCGAGTACGCTGGCTGCATTGCACAGGAGATGAGCAAACATGGCTAAACAAACGCGGCTCGGAGACCTCGAGCGCGCGGTGATGGACCACCTGTGGTCCGCCCCCGACCCGCAGACCGTCCGCCAGGTGCATGAAGCGCTCTCTGAGCAGCGAGATCTGGCGTACACGACCGTGATGACCGTCCTGCAGCGATTGGCTAAGAAGAACCTGGTTTCGCAGATCCGTGACGACCGCGCGCACCAGTACGAGCCGGTGCACGGGCGCGACGAGCTGGTCGCCGGACTGATGGTCGACGCGCTGGATCAGGCTGCGGACACCGGAAGCCGACAGGCCGCCCTCGTGCACTTCGTCGAACGGGTAAGTGCCGACGAGGCCGAAGCGCTACGGCGCGCCCTCGATGAATTGGAATCAGGGAATCTGAAACCCACATCTGGTGGCGCGCGGCCAGAAGACTAAGGGACACTGGGACCATGTCTGGGCTGGCCTTCACCGTTCTCGCGGTGATGCTGGTCGGCCCGGTTCCGGAGCTGTTGGCGCGGGCCGCGTGGCCGTTGCGCGCCCCCCGCGCCGCGATGGTGCTCTGGCAGGCGATTGCCGTCGCCGCCGTGTTGTCGGCGTTCAGCGCCGGCATCGCGATTGCCAGTCGACTGTTCGTCCCGGGCGCCGACGGCCGACCGACCGCAAGCCCGGCCGCGGAAATTGGCCGGCTCGGCTGGCCGCTGTGGCTGCTGGACGTCGCCGTCTTAGGGCTCACGCTGATCATCGGCGCGCGACTCGTTGTCGCCGTGGTGCGGGTGGCGGTCGCTACCCGGCGGCGGCGGGCCCACCACCGCATGCTCGTCGACCTGCTGGGTCTGTCGCCGGACGTCGTCGCCGCCCGGGCCTGCGCCCGCGGCCGCGACCTGCGAGTGCTGGAAGTGGCGCAGCCGCTGGCCTATTGCCTACCCGGAGTGCGCAGCCGCGTGGTGGTCAGCGAAGGCACGCTGGACTCGTTGACCGAAAACGAAGTCGCCGCGATCCTGAGCCACGAGCGCGCCCATCTACGCGCCCGCCACGATCTGGTACTCGAAGCGTTCACCGCGGCGCATGCCGCATTCCCCCGATTCGTCCGCAGCGCAAGCGCTTTGGATGCCGTTCAGCTGCTGGCCGAACTGCTCGCCGACGACGCCGCGGTCCGGGTGGCCGGCCGCGCTCCCCTGGCCCGGGCTCTGGTGGCCTGCGCGTCGGGTCGCGCCCCGATGGGTGCGCTGGCCGCCGGGGGCGCCCACACCCTGCTGCGGGTACGACGGCTCTCCGGCAGCGGCAACAGCCCGTGGGTGTCAACGGCCGCTTACCTCGCCGCCGCGGCAGTGCTGGTCGTGCCGACCGTCGCGCTGGCCATCCCCTGGCTTACCGAGTTGCACCGGCTGTTCACCGCCTTCTAACCGGCCAACCGGTCGCGTGCCGCGGCAGGGCGATACGTTTGGATTCCCGCTGTGCCACAGTGTTCGGTGGCAAGGCCCTGGATGTTGATGTCACGAAGTGAGAGGCGCTTACATGAGCTCGTCGGAATCGAAGACCGGGACCGCGCAGATCGGCGTCACGGGCCTGGCGGTGATGGGCTCGAACCTCGCCCGCAACTTCGCCCACCACGGATACACGGTGGCCCTGCACAATCGCTCGGTCGCCAAGACCGATGCGCTGCTCTCCGAGCATGGCGACGAGGGCAAGTTCGTCCGCTCGGAGACCATCGAGGAATTCCTGGACGCGCTGGAGAAGCCGCGACGGGTGATCATCATGGTCAAAGCCGGCGACCCCACCGATGCCGTCATCAACGAACTCGCGGACGCGATGGAAGACGGCGACATCATCATCGACGGCGGCAACGCGCTCTACACCGACACGATTCGTCGAGAGAAGGCCATGCGCGAGCGCGGTCTGCACTTCGTCGGCGCCGGCATCTCCGGCGGCGAGGAGGGCGCACTCAAGGGCCCGTCGATCATGCCCGGTGGACCCGCCGAGTCGTACAAGTCGCTGGGTCCGCTGCTGGAGGAGATTTCGGCACACGTCGACGGTGTCCCCTGCTGCACCCACATCGGTCCGGACGGCGCCGGCCATTTCGTCAAGATGGTGCACAACGGCATCGAGTACTCCGACATGCAGCTCATCGGCGAGGCCTACCAACTGCTGCGCGACGCGCTCGGCAAGACCGCACCCGAAATCGCCGACGTGTTCGCCGAGTGGAACAAGGGCGACCTGGACAGCTTTTTGATCGAGATCACCGCGAAAGTGTTGCGCCAAACCGATGCCAAGACCGGCAAGCCGCTGGTCGACGTGATCGTCGACGAGGCCGAGCAAAAGGGCACGGGCCGCTGGACGGTGAAGTCCGCGCTCGACCTGGGTGTGCCGGTGACCGGTATCGCCGAGGCGGTGTTCGCTCGTGCCCTGTCGGGCTCGGTGGCTCAACGCAAGGCCACCACCGATTTGGCCTCCGGCCACCTCGGCGAAAAGCCAACCGATGCACAGCAATTCATCGACGACGTCAGCAAGGCGCTGTACGCATCGAAGATCATCGCCTACGCCCAGGGGTTCAATCAGATCCAAGCCGGCAGCGCCGAATACGACTGGGGTATCACCCCGGGCGACATGGCCACCATTTGGCGCGGCGGCTGCATCATCCGGGCCAAGTTCCTCAACCGGATCAAGGAGGCGTTCGACGAGGACCCGGACCTGCCGACGCTGGTCGCCGCGCCGTATTTCCGCAGCGCGATCGAGGCGGCCGTCGACAGCTGGCGTCGTGTCGTGGTGACCGCCACCGAACTGGGTATCCCCATCCCGGGCTTCGCCTCCGCGTTGTCCTACTACGACGCACTGCGCACCGAGCGGCTGCCCGCCGCGCTCACCCAGGGCCTGCGGGATTTCTTCGGCGCCCACACCTATGGACGGATTGATGAAGACGCGAGCAAAAAGTTTCACACCCTTTGGAGTGGGGATCGCAGCGAAGTTCCCGCTTAGCGGGGTCCGATGAGGTTCCTGGACGGCCATCGGCCCGCGTACGACCTGACCTACGACGACGTCTTCATCGTGCCAAATCACTCAGACGTCGCGTCACGCTTCGACGTCGACCTGGCCACCCACGACGGCTCCGGCACCACCATTCCAGTGGTGGTGGCAAACATGACCGCGGTAGCGGGCCGTCGAATGGCCGAGACGGTGGCCCGCCGCGGCGGGATTGTCGTTCTGCCACAAGATCTTCCGATCACCGCAACGCAGCGAACGGTGGACTTCGTCAAGAGCCGCGATTTGGTGGTCGACACCCCGGTGACCCTGGAACCCGACGATTCGGTGTCCGACGCGCTCGCGCTGATCTCCAAGCGCGCCCACGGTGCCGCGGTCGTCATCTTCGAGGGACGGCCGATCGGTTTGGTCACCGAATCGTGCTGCGCCGGGGTCGATCGCTTCGCCCGGGTGCGTGACATCGCGATCACCGATTTCGTCAAGGCCCCGGTCGGGACGAATCCGCGAGATGTTTTCGATCTGCTCGAGCACGCCTCGGTCGACGTCGCAGTCATGACCACCGCCGACGGCACGCTCGCCGGTGTGCTGACCCGGACCGGGGCGATCCGCGCCGGCATTTATCCCCCGGCCGTCGACGCGCGCGACCGACTACGCGTCGGCGCGGCAGTCGGCATTAACGGCGACGTGGTCGCGAAGGCCCAGGCGGTCGCCGAGGCCGGTGTCGACCTGGTGGTGGTCGACACCGCCCACGGTCACCAGGCCAAAGCCCTGGATGCGATCAAGTCGATCGCGTCCCTGGACCTGGGTGTGCCCCTGGTCGCGGGCAACGTGGTATCAGCGGACGGCACCCGCGACCTGGTCAACGCCGGCGCCTCGATCGTCAAGGTCGGGGTCGGGCCGGGCGCCATGTGCACCACGCGCATGATGACCGGAGTCGGCCGGCCCCAATTCTCAGCCGTGCTCGAATGTGCCTCGGCGGCAAGGCAACTCGGTGCACACGTGTGGGCCGACGGCGGCGTGCGGCACCCGCGTGATGTGGCTTTGGCACTGGCGGCCGGCGCGTCCAACGTGATGATCGGGTCGTGGTTCGCCGGCACATACGAATCACCCGGTGACCTGCTGCATGACCGGGACCACAAGCCATACAAGGAGAGCTACGGTATGGCGTCCAAGCGCGCCGTGGTCGCCCGCGCCGCCGCCGACGG
This sequence comes from uncultured Actinomycetota bacterium, assembly GCA_963836555.1. GTDB lineage: Bacteria > Actinomycetota > Actinomycetes > Mycobacteriales > Mycobacteriaceae > Mycobacterium. The sequence goes on from CAWIKT010000007.1 coordinate 41,024, forward strand.
CGCGTTCGAACGCGCCCGCAAGGCGCTGTTCGAGGAAGGCATCTCGACGTCGCGGATGGCGCTCGATCCCGTTCGAGGAGGTGTCGAGGACCTGCTCGACCACATCACCTCCGGGGTGCGCAGCACCTGCACCTACGTGGGGGCGTCGACGCTGGCCGAGTTGCACGAGCGGGTGGTCGTCGGCATTCAATCCGCGGCCGGCTTCGCCGAGGGGCATCCGCTGCCGTTCGGGTGGTGACCCTGGGCGTGTCGCGGCGGCGACCGGAACTCGGGCGCGTCGCGCCTTCGCTACCATCAGAGTTCACTTGTGAGTGGACACATCGAAGAAAGGGTCCCCGTGCCGCAGGCACCCGCGCCGACCGGCGTGTGTGACGCCGACCCAGAGGAGCCTCCTTCTCCGGAGCGATCGCGAACCCGGGCGAAGGCCGGGTGAAGCGGGTCGCGACCGTTGATGGGTGGCCTCGATGAATCTGCTCGTCACGCTGCTCAGTTTGCTTGCGATCGTGCTGCTCACGGCGGGCACGGCGTTGTTCGTCGCCGCCGAATTCTCTCTCACCACCCTCGAGCGCAGCACCGTCGAGGCCAACGCCCGCCTCGGCGGGCGCCGCGACCGGTACGTGCAGCGGGCCCATCACAGCCTGTCGTCTCAGTTGTCCGGAGCGCAGCTCGGAATCTCGATCACCACGCTAATCACCGGCTACCTGACGGAGCCGCTGGTCGCGGAGCTGCCGCATCCAGCGATGGATACGCTCGGGGTCCCCAACCGGGTCGCCGACGCGGTGATCACGTTTCGTAGTGCTGTTGATCGTCACGTCGTTGTCGATGATCTTCGGCGAGCTGATACCGAAAAACGTTGCCGTGGCTCATCCCCCGGCGACAGCGCGCGCGGTTGCCGGCATGCAGCTGCTGTTCTCCTGGCTGATGACGTGGCCGATCCGGCTGACCAACGGGGCGGCCAATTGGATCCTGCGCAAGCTCGGTGTCGAGCCGGCTGAAGAGCTCCGGTCGGCGCGCTCGGCGCAGGAGTTGGTGTCCCTGGTACGCAGCTCGGCCCGGAGCGGCTCGCTGGATCCGGCCACCGCGGCGCTGCTGGACCGAAGCCTGCAATTCGGTGAACTGACCGCCGAGGAGCTGATGACCCCGCGGTCGAAAATCGTTGCGCTGCAAGTCGACAACACGGTCGCCGACCTGGTGGAGGCCGCCACCGAGAGCGGTTTCTCGCGGTTTCCGGTCGTCGACGGGGACCTCGACGAGACGGTGGGCATCGTGCACGTCAAACAGGTCTTCGCGGTGCCACCCGCCGAACGTGACGTCACGTTGGTCACGGCCGTCGCGCGTCCCGTCGCCAAGGTGCCCTCGACCCTCGACGGCGATGCGCTGATGGGACAGATCCGCGCCAACGAGTTGCAGACCGCGATGGTGGTCGACGAATACGGCGGCACCGCGGGAATGGTGACCGTCGAGGACCTGATCGAGGAGATCGTCGGCGACGTCCGCGACGAACACGACGATGCCAGCCAGGACGTGGTGGCCGTGGACAGCGGCTGGCGGGTGGCCGGCCTACTGCGCATCGACGAAGTGGCCGCCGCGACCGGCTACCACGCCCCCGAGGGGGAATACGAGACGATCGGCGGCCTGGTGCTGGAACAGCTTGGCCGCATTCCCGTCATCGGCGACGAGGTGCAGCTCAGCGGATACGAGCACGACGGCGTGCCGACACAGCTCCGCGTGGCGGGCCAGGGTCTTGCGGATGGACGGCCGCCGCATCGACCTGCTCGAACTGACCCAACTGCCCGATCACGCCGATTCCGCCGCACTGCGAGGTCGCTGATGCGCGATCTGCTCGAGTTGTTGGCGACCATCCTGCTGATCGGCGCGAACGCATTCTTCGTGGCGGCCGAGTTTTCGCTGATCTCCGCGCGCCGGGATCGGCTCGAAGGGCTGGCCGAACAGGGCCGGTCGAGCGCGATCACCGTGATCCGGGCCGGCGAACAGCTGCCGCTGATGTTCGCCGGCGCGCAACTAGGCGTCACCGTGTCGTCGATCCTGCTCGGGCGCATCGGCGAACCAGCCGTCGCCGACCTGCTGCGGCGCCCGTTCGACCTGCTCGGCAGGTCGCCCGCGCTGCTGCACACCGCCTCGTTCCTGGTGGCGCTGGCGATCGTGGTGACGCTGCACGTGCTGCTCGGCGAAATCGTGCCGAAGAACATCGCGATCGCCGGACCGGAACGGGCCGCGATGTTGTTGATCCCGGCCTACCTCGTCTATGCGCGCGGCGTGCGGCCCGTGGTGAATTTCTACAGCCGGTGCAACAACGTGATCTTGCGAACGCTGCGGGTGCGCGCCCGCGACGAGCTGGACGTGACCGTGTCTACCGTCGAGCTCAGCGAGATGATCGCCGAGTCGGTGTCGAAGGGATTACTGGACCGCGAAGAGCACACCCGGCTCACTCGGGCACTGCAGATCCGCAATCGCACGGTCGCCGACGTCGCCGTTCCGGTCGCCCGACATCCAGACCGTCCCGGTCGCCGAGGCGGGCTCCGGCCCGACAGTCGGCGTCATCGAAAAGGCTTTGGCCACAACGGGTTACTCGCGGTTTCCGGTGGTCGGCCGCCGACGGCAGCTTCGTCGGCTACCTGCACATCAAAGACATGCTGTCGCTGGGGGGCGACCCGCAGGCCGTCATCGACCTGGCCCGAGTCCGGCCGCTGCCCCGCATTTCGGAGTCGCTGACCGTCCCTGAGGCGCTGTCCCGAATGCGTCGAACCAACAGCCACCTCGCGCTGGTCACCGCGCGTGACGGCGGCGCGGTGGTCGCAATGGTGGCGCTGGAGGATCTGGTGCGGGACCTCGTCGGCGTCGTGCGCGACGGGACGTCGCGTGCGTGAGACCGGCACGCCGATTAGACGCTGAGCAGTGGCTCGTCCGTGCCCGCGACCACGCCGTCCGGGCCGAGGGCTTCATTGCCCCACACACCGAGCGCGCCCGGGTCGGCGAAGCCGCACCCGGTGTGGGACTTCCTGTTCAGCTACTACAGCCTGCGGCCCGGGCAACTGCGCTGCTGGCACCCGGGCTACGGCGTCACGCTGGCCGGCGACGAGGCGATCCGCCGCTATCGGGACCGCCGCGGCTACACCGCCGACATGTGCGGCGTCGCGGTCAGCCGCGCACACCTGCAAAGCCGGGTCGAGACGATTGCGTTCATCGCGCGACTGTTGCGCGCGACCACGCAACGACCGGCCCAACTGAACTGCTTCGGGCTGCACGAATGGGCGATGGTCTACCGCAGCGGTGAAGTACGCCACGGTCGGGTTCCGCTGCGACTGGGCGCCGAGGGCACCGACACCGTCGTCGAGGCCGAGGTCGCAGGGCCGTTGCGCTGCAGCCACTTTGACGCGTTCCGCTTTTTCACCGCCGAGGCGGCGCCACGCAATGCCGGCTCGCCGCGTCGCGACACGCAACAGGATTGGGAGCAGCCCGGCTGCCTGCACGCCAACATGGACCTGTACAAATGGTCCTACAAGTTGAGTCCGCTGATCGACTCCGAGACGCTGCTCGACTGCCTGGAATTGGCTGCGGCCGCTCGCGAGATCGACATGCGGGCGAGCCCGTATGACTTGAGCGGCTACGGGTATACGCCGATTGCGGTCGAGAACGCGGCCGGCCGTGCCGAGTACGTGCGCTGCCAGAAGGCCATTGCGACCCGCGCCGAGACGTTGCGGGCTGCGCTACTGGAGCGGTGTGACCTGCTGCTGCAGGCTGCCGGTTACGAGCGAACAGGTGGCTGGCCGGTAGGCTGAGATGTGATTTCGCTAGGTAAGTCCGGAGGAAAAAGATGACTGATCGCGTGTCGGTGGGGAACCTGCGCGTCGCCCAAGTGCTGTACGACTTCGTCAACAACGAGGCTCTACCCGGCACCGACATAGACCCCGACAGCTTTTGGGCGGGTGTAGACAAGGTCGTCACCGACCTGCAGCCGCAGAACCAGGACCTGTTGGCGCGTCGCGATGAGCTCCAGGCGCAGATCGACAAGTACCACCGCCAGCACGTCATCGAGCCGCTGGACCCCGAGCGTTATCGCGAGTTCCTCACCGAAATCGGTTACCTGCAGCCCGAACCCGACGACTTCACCATCACCACCGCCGGCGTCGACGACGAGATCACCACGACCGCGGGCCCGCAGTTGGTGGTGCCCGTCCTCAACGCGCGTTTCGCGCTCAACGCCGCCAACGCCCGGTGGGGTTCGCTGTACGACGCCCTCTACGGCACCGACGTGATCCCGGAAAGCGACGGCGCCGAGAAGGGCACCAGCTACAACCGGGTCCGCGGCGACAAGGTGATCGCCTATGCGCGCACCTTCCTCGACCAGGCGGTTCCGCTGGCTTCGGGCTCCTGGTCCGACGCGACCGGGCTGAGCGTCGAGGACGGCCACCTGCAGGTCGCAACGGCCGACGGGTCCGCCGAGCTGGCCAGCCCCGAGAAGTTCGTCGGCTATACCGGTGAGCTCGGCTCCCCCAGCTGGTCGGTGCTGCTGGTCAACCACGGCCTGCACATCGAGATCCTCATCGACCCTGAGTCGCCCGTCGGCAAGACCGACAACGCCGGCATCAAGGACGTCGTGCTTGAGTCGGCGATCACCACGATCATGGACTTCGAGGACTCGGTCGCGGCTGTCGACGCCGAGGACAAGGTGCTGGGCTACCGCAACTGGCTCGGACTGAACCGGGGTGATCTGTCCGAAGAGGTCTCGAAGGACGGCAAGACCTTCAGCCGCGTGCTGAACCAGGACCGCACCTACAAGACGCCCGACGGCGGCGAACTGACGCTGCCCGGGCGCAGCCTGCTGTTCGTCCGCAACGTCGGTCACCTGATGACCAACGACGCCATCGTCGACGCCGACGGACATGAGGTGTTCGAAGGGATTCAGGACGCGCTGTTCACCGGACTCACCGCAATGCACGGCCTCAAGACCGGTGACGGTAACGGGCCGCTGACCAACAGCCGCACCGGCTCGGTCTACATCGTCAAACCCAAGATGCACGGACCCGACGAGGTCGCCTACACCTGCGAGCTGTTCAGCCGCGTCGAAGACGTGCTCGGCCTGCCGCAAGGCACGCTCAAGGTCGGCATCATGGACGAGGAACGCCGCACCACCGTCAATCTCAAGGCGTGCATCAAAGCCGCCGCGGACCGGGTGGTGTTCATCAACACCGGCTTCCTGGATCGCACCGGTGACGAGATCCACACCTCGATGGAGGCGGGTCCGATGATCCGCAAGGGTGCGATGAAGACCACCACCTGGATCAAGGCCTACGAAGACAACAACGTCGACACCGGGCTTGCGGCCGGATTCAAAGGCAAGGCGCAGATCGGCAAGGGCATGTGGGCTATGACCGAGCTGATGGCCGACATGATGGACCAGAAGATCGGCCAGCCCAAGGCGGGCGCCACCACCGCGTGGGTGCCGTCGCCGACCGCGGCGACGCTGCATGCGATGCACTACCACTACGTCGACGTCGCTTCCGTGCAGGAAGAACTCGAGGGCAAGAAGCGGGCCACCATCGATGAGCTGCTGACGGTCCCGCTGGCCAAGGAGCTGGCCTGGGCGCCCGAAGAGATCCGCGAAGAGGTCGACAACAACTGCCAGTCGATCCTCGGCTACGTGGTGCGCTGGATCGACGCAGGGGTCGGCTGCTCGAAGGTTCCGGACATCCACGATGTCGCATTGATGGAAGACCGTGCCACGCTGCGGATTTCAAGCCAATTGCTGGCCAACTGGCTACGGCATGGCGTCATTACCGAAGAGGATGTGCGCGCTAGCCTGGAACGGATGGCTCCTCTGGTGGACGAGCAGAACGCCGGCGCATCCGGATATCTGCCGATGGCTCCGAACTTCGACGACAGCATCGCATTCCTCGCCGCCCAAGAGCTGATCCTGCAGGGCACCCAGCAGCCCAGCGGCTACACCGAGCCGATCCTGCATCGCCGCCGGCGCGAGTTCAAGGCTCGCGCGCATCAGTGACGTCGGTTCGGGGACTTTTCACCACTTGTGATGACTAGCGGCTGCGGGCACCTCCGGCGCTCAGGAGAGGACCGGAATGGGTAGGCACAGGGCTCCCGACGACGACAACGAACCGATCGACGGACCGGCGGACGAGCATCCCGAGCCGGAGAGTTTCGCAGATGCGGGCGGATATCGGGAATCGCCGGACTTGCCGGCAGACGAACCGCCCTATCCCGATTCGTACTCGGCGCCGCGTTATCCGACTCGCCCGCCGCAGGACTTTACCGACGAGTTTTCGGACGACGCAGGGTTTTCCGGCTTCGACGAACCGGCGGACGAGCACCGCGAGGAGGACCCGCCCCCGGCCCGGCCGGGGCGAGACGTGCCGATCGCCGGCGACCCCAATCCGTCGGAAGACTTTCCCGACTTTCCGCGGCGCGACACCGAACCGCCCACCGGACCCCCAACCGGCGGACACCGCGGCCTGCCCGGCTTCAGCGGCGGCCACCGCAACGAAGGCGGACGACGCGGTGTCAGCATCGGCGTGATCGCCGCCTTGGTCTCGGTCGTCGTCGTGGTGGGCGTCATCATCCTGTGGCGCTTCTTCGGCGATGCGTTGTCCAACCGCTCCCATAGCGCGCGATGCGTGGGCGAGAAGGTGCCCGTCGCTGTGATCGCCGATCCGTCGATCTCCGATCAGGTGCAACATCTGGCCGATCGGTTCAATGGACAGTCCGCGCCGGTTGGCGACCACTGCGTCGCCATCGGGGTGAAGGCCGCCGGATCCGACGCGGTCGTCGACGGCTTCATCGGAAAGTGGCCTGGCGACCTGGGCCAGCGGCCGGCCCTGTGGATCCCGGGCAGTTCGGTGTCCGCGGCGCGACTGACCGCGGCCGCGGGCAAGGAAACCGTCAGCGACAGCCGATCTCTGGTGACCTCGCCGGTGGTCCTCGCGGTGCGACCAGAGCTGCAAAAGGCGCTGGACAACCAGAACTGGGCTAACCTTCCCGACCTACAGACCAGGCCGGATTCGATGGCGGGACTGAAGCTGCCGTCCTGGGGGTCCCTGCGGCTGGCGTTGCCCACTGGCGGCAACAGCGACGCCGCGTTCCTCGCCGGCGAGGCAGTGGCGGCCGCATCGGTGCCGCCCGGCACCCCGCCGACCGATGGCAGCGGTGCCGTGCGCTCGCTGATCAGCGGACAGCCGAAACTCGCCGATAACTCGCTGGGTGAGGCCATGAACGCGTTACTCAAGTCGGGTGACGCCGCAGCGGCCCCGGTGCACGCGGTGGTCACCACTGAGCAACAGCTGTTCGCCCGCGGGCAGTCGCAAGCCGATGCCAAGAGCACGCTGAGCGCCTGGCTGCCGCCGGGTCCCGCCGCGGTCGCCGACTACCCCACTGTGCTGCTCAGCGGATCGTGGCTGTCCCAGGAGCAGGTGACGGCGGCCAGCGAGTTCGCCCGGTTCATGCACAAACCCGACCAGCTGGCCGACTTGGCGAAAGCGGGGTTCCGCGCCGAGGGCACCAAGCCGCCGAAGAGCGACGTCGCCAACTTCCCGGCCCTGCCGTCGACGCTGTCGGTCGGTGACGACGCGACGCGCGCCGCATTGGCCAACGCCGTGTCGGCGCCGGCGAGCGCCCCGGCCACCATCATCATGCTCGAGCAGTCCTTGACGACCGACGAAGGCGGTAAGACCCGCTTGGGCAACGTCGTCAGTGCCCTCGGAGATCGGATAAAGGCGCTGGCGCCCAACGCCGTGATCGGGCTGTGGACCTTCGACGGTAAGGAGGGCCGGTCGGAAGTGCCGGCGGGCCCGCTGGGCGATCAGGTCGACGGTAAGCCTCGTTCCGAGGTGCTGATGGCGGCGCTGGATCGCCAGCACGCGACCTCGGGCGGAGCGGTGTCGTTCACCACGCTGCGGCTGATCTATCAGAGCGCGCAGGCCAATTTCCGTGCGGGACAGACGAATTCGGTACTGGTGATCACGGCCGGACCGCACACCGACCACAGCCTGAACGGTCAGGGCCTGCAGGACTTCATCAAGCAGAGCGCCGACCCGGCCAAGCCGGTGGCCGTCAACGTGATCGACTTCGGGTCCGATGCCGATCGGGAGACCTGGGAGGCCGTCGCCAAGCTCTCCGGCGGCAGCTACCAGAACCTCGCGACGTCGGCATCGCCCGACCTGGCCACTGCGGTGACGAACTTCCTGAGCTAGCCGCTCACGTCTCTCAGTTTCATCACGGTAAACGTTCGAATTATGCAACATCGTTGCGCTTCGGTTCGAACGACCAACTGAGCGAACCTGCCGTGCTTCGTCCCGAAGTGAATTGAAGATGCGCCGTGAACAGGTGTTCATCAGAGAACTAGGCCGCCGAGTCAAACGCTTCAGATGAATCGATTCACATTAGAGTTTTGTCCAATTACTCAGACGAGTCTCAGGTAAGGTCTACTCCGCCGAGGCCGCGTGACGGCCATCACAGCGCGACGCTGGTTAAGGAGACGCCCGCCATGCAGCTCGTCCTTCGCCCCTACGCCACCGCCGGCGTCGCCCTCGTCGGCGCCAGCATCATCGCGATCACCCCGGTCGCCGCGCCGCTCCCCGAGGTCCAGATGCGACCGGTCAAACTGGTCGACGCCTGGTCGGACCTGGTGTCCGAGACCACGACCAACCTGGGGCTCATTGCCAATGGCGCTAGTCCCACTGATATTTCGGGAGTGTTCGCCGCGCTGCTGAGCAACCCCCTTGGAGTGATCCAGGCGCTGACCAACATCGACCCAACGGTCACAACTCCAGCACTCGGCGATATCACTGTGGAGTTGCCGCCCGGGCTCGAGCTTGCCCTCGCGCAGCTCAGCGCTGAAGGCGCGACACTTACCGCCGTCAACGACGTGATTGCGCAGTTGACTGCGAACCCTTCAGGCGCATTCAACACGCTGCTTGAGGCCCCGGCGACCATCGCGAACGCATTCCTCAATGGCGAAGACAACATCAGCCTGCTCAACGGCACCATCGATATCGCCGGCTTCAACGGCATTCTCGCGCCGCTCCAAGACATCAGCATCAACCTCAACCTGGCTAATCTGCTGGATGCTCTGGGACTGGGCAATCTGGACCTGACCAGTCTTCAACTGAGCGACCTTCTGGGCCAGATCGGCCTGGGCAACCTGAATCTCGGCGACTTGATCCAAACCCTGGGGCTGAATGACACCAGTCTGTTCACCCTGCTTGGCAGCCCAACACTCGGCGGCCTGCTCGGCGACCTGGGCCTCGGCAACTTGGGCCTGGGCTCACTTGGTCTAACCGACCTCTTGGGACTGGACGGCAACGTCGACCTGAGCAACCTGGGCCTCGATACTGTTCTGAAAGCATTCGACATCGATGGGAATGTCACGGGTGGCCTGACCGGACTACTGAATGCTCTGGGTCTGACCAGCTTCACTCAAGAGGGCCTCGGCACCGTCCTGTCGACGTTGCCACCCGGCTTGCTCACTGGAATATTGGGTCCGCTGAATACAACCCTCGGAACCCTGCTGAACCCGCTCCTCAACGTCCCGGTGCTCGGAGGCCTGCTGACAACGGCTCTAAGTAACGCCGGCCTCAATTTCAACAGCCTGTTAAATGTCGGCAACCTCGAAGCCGCGCTGAACACCGTCCACATCAGCGATTTGCTCGGCGGTCAGACCATCAACGAGAGCGTCAGCAGCCTGCTCACTGCGCTCAACGTGACGGTTCCGGACAATCTCAGTATCGGCGGGATCCTGGAAGGACTGGGCTTCCCCGACTCCACCGCCGCGCTGACCCTCAATGACCTACTAGGCGGGCTAAATCTCGATTCCCTGTCTCTGAGTAATTTGTTGAGCGGCATGGACCTGGGCGATCTGTTGAAAGACCTTGGACTCTCAGGTCTACCTCTGGATCTGAGTCACCTAGGCGATCTGGGCACACTGCCGCTGAACATCGGCGACCTGCTCACCGATCTAGGCCTGGACGGCAACTTGGCGACGATCACGATCGAACCGTTCGGCGGACTGGTCACCGAACTAGTCGACGTGGTGCCGCAGCAAATCCTCGCCGCGCTGGGGATGTAGCCGGCTACGCGTAGGACTCCACCGGCGGGCAGGAGCACACCAGGTTGCGGTCGCCGTAGGCGCCGTCGATGCGCCGCACCGGCGGCCACACCTTTGGCCGGAAGCCCTTGCCCAGCGGATACGCCGCGACCTCGCGGGTGTAGGGGTGCTCCCACTTGTCCACCAGCAGGCATTCGGCGGTGTGCGGCGCGCCCCGCAGCGGGTTGTCGTCCGACCGGCCACTCCCCCGCACCGACCCGATCGATCTCGCCCCGGATAGCGATCATCGCGTCGCAGAAGGCGTCAACCTCGGCCAGACTCTCACTCTCGGTCGGCTCGACCATCAGCGTGCCAGCGACCGGGAAGCTCATCGTCGGCGCGTGGAAACCGTAGTCCGCCAAGCGCTTTGCGACATCGTCGACAGTCACGCCGGTCGACTTGGTGATCGGGCGCAGGTCGAGAATGCACTCGTGGGCGACCATGCCGTTCTCGCCGGTGTACAACACCGGGTAGTACTCGTCGAGGCGGCGGGCGATGTAGTTGGCCGATGCGATCGCCGTCAACGACGCCGCGCGCAGACCGGGCGCACCCATCATCCGGATATAGGCCCAGCTGATCGGCAGGATCGACGCCGACCCGTAGGGCGCCGCCGAAACCGGCGCGCCCGCAGGCAATTCGGGCGCATACGGGTGACCCGGCAGGAACGGCGCCAGGTGCGAACGCGCGGCGACCGGCCCAACGCCCGGGCCGCCGCCGCCGTGCGGGATGCAGAACGTCTTGTGCAGGTTCAGGTGGCTGACGTCGCCACCGAACTTGCCTGGTCGGGCCAACCCGACCAGCGCGTTGAGGTTGGCGCCGTCGATGTAGACCTGGCCGCCCGCATCGTGCACGGCCGCGCAGACCTCGGCGACGTCATGCTCGTACACCCCGTGCGTCGAGGGGTAGGTGATCATCAGCGTCGACGAGCCGCTCGGCGTGCTCGCTGACCTTGGCGCGCAGATCGTCGAGGTCCACGTCGCCGTTCGAACGGCAGGCCACCACAACAACTCTCATGCCGGCTAGGGCAGCGGATGCCGCGTTGGTGCCGTGCGCGCTGGACGGGATCAAACAGATGTTCCGCTCGGCTTCGCCGCGGCTGGCGTGGTAGGCGTGAATGGCCAGCAGCCCGGCGTACTCCCCCTGCGACCCGGCATTGGGCTGCAGCGACACCGCGTCATATCCGGTCAGCTGCACCAGCCACGTTTCCAGGTCGGCAATCAGTCGGCGCAGACCCTTGCTGTCGGACGCGGGTGCGAACGGGTGCTGACGCGCGAATTCCGGCCAGGTGATCGATTCCATCTCGGCGGCGGCGTTCAGCTTCATCGTGCAGGAGCCGAGCGGAATCATGGTGCGGTCCAATGCAAGATCTTTGTCCGCCAGTGCGCGCAGGTACCGCATCATCGATGTCTCGGTGCGGTATTCGACGAACGCCGGGTGGGTCAGGAATTCCGATGTGCGCGTAGCGATCTCGACGGCAGTGGCCTGGGCGGCCTGCGACACCGAACGCGTCCAGCACGGTCGCGACGTGCGCCGCGGTGGTCACCTCGTCGCACGTCACCGATACGTGGTCGCCGTCGATCCGCCAGAGGTTGATGCCCTTGGCCTTGGCCGCTGCGACCACCTCGTCGGCTCGACCCGGCACGTGGGCAACGACCGTGTCAAAGAACTTGTCGTGCACCAACTTGTCGCCCAGAGCGGCGGCGATGGTCTCGGCGTGGCCATGCACGCGGCGGGCGAGGCCGCGCAGCCCGTCGGCGCCGTGATAGCTCGCGTACATCGCGGCCATCACCGCCAACAGCACCTGGGCGGTGCAGATGTTGCTGGTCGCCTTGTCGCGACGGATGTGCTGCTCGCGGGTCTGCAGCGCCAGCCGGTAGGCGGGCGAGCCGTCGGCGTCGACGGAGACGCCGACGAGCCGGCCGGGCAGCTGGCGGGCGTGCTTCGCGTGCACCACCAGGTATCCGGCGTGCGGGCCGCCGAATCCCATTGGCACACCGAAACGTTGGGTGTTGCCGAACGCCACATCGGCGCCGATCTCCCCAGGCGGTGTGATCAGCGTCAACGCCAGCAGGTCGGCACCGAGGGTCACCAGCGCGCCGCGGTCGTGGGCCTCGGAGACCAAAGCCGACCAGTCGTTGATCCGGCCGCTGGCACCGGGCAGCTGGGCGATCACGCCGAAGAACTCACCGTCGGGCAGTCCGTCGCGGAGATCCGCGGTAACGATCTCGATGCCGAGCGGCTCGGCACGGGTGGCGAGAATCGCCGCGGTCTGGGCGAACATGTCGACGTCGACGGCCAGTTTGTTGGCGTTTCCCTTGACCGCCCGGTGCATCAGCGTCATGGCTTCGGCGGCTGCGGTGCCCTCGTCGAGCATCGACGCGTTGGCCACCTCGAGGCCGGTCAGATCGGCGACCATCGTCTGAAAGTTCAGCAGTGCCTCGAGCCGACCTTGGCTGATCTCCGGCTGGTACGGCGTGTAGGCCGTGTACCAGGCCGGGTTCTCCAAGATGTTGCGCAGCAGCACCGGCGGTGTGTAGGTGTCGTAGTAGCCGTGCCCGATCATCGACACCGAGACGGTGTTCTGGTCGGCCAAGTCCCGCAGCTCGGCCAGCGCCTCGGCCTCGCTGGCGGCAGGCGGCAGCTGGTCCAGGCCAGGAGCGGCGCCGGAGTCGGTCAACGCGTCCAGGATCCCCGCGGGCAGGGCGCGTCGAGCCAGTTCGTCGAGCGATTCGACGCCGATGACCTCGAGCATCGCCTTTACGGCGGTGCTGTCCGGGCCGATGTGCCGGTCGGCGAAGAGCGGGTTGGTGTAGTCGGACATGGCGAACTCCTGACAAACAGAGAAGGCAGGTCCTCCCCCTCTGTCGTCTACCCGAACCGGGCGCCTGAGAGATTCGACGGATGTCTTTCCCCATGGGCGGGTGGCTGCTCGCCACCGCTTTCCAGAGGCATCGGGGTCTGGCGCGGTCCGGGTGCCTGAGAGGTTGACGGAGAGGTATTGCTCCTTCGGCGTCCGTGACTGGCCGCCACGAAACTCTCCCGCGCAAGAACGATGCGTTGTCGAGTCTACCTACTAGACGCCCCCGAGATGGCCGGCGGCGCCGATACGACGGGGCTGATCAGCCGATCTTGCGGTCGCGGTGCTTGCGCCGGGAAGCGAGCTCGTCTTCCGGCGCGGAGATTGACTCGCCGCCGTCGGCGCGCTCGCCGGGGAAATCGGCGATGGCGCCGGTCAATTCGCGCATGGCACCTGAGACGGCAATGCCGAATACGCCCTGTCCGCCTTGCAGCAGGTCGACGACTTCTTCGGCTGAGGTGCACTCGTACACCGTGGTGCCGTCCGAAAACAGGGTGATGTTGGCCAGATCCTGCACGCCGCGCTGACGCAGATGGTCCACAGCGACGCGAATGTTGTGCAGCGAAATCCCAGTATCGAGCAGTCGCTTGACGATCTTGAGCACCAGGATGTCTTTGAACGAATAAAGGCGCTGGCTTCCGGACCCGGCCGCGCTGCGGATCGACGGGACGACTAGTGAGGTGCGGGCCCAGTAGTCCAACTGGCGGTAAGTGATGCCGGCAATCTGGCAGGCGCTCGGGCCACGGTAACCGACCAGTTCGTCGGGCACCGAGTCGTCAGGGAACAGGCCGCCCTGCACGGGTTCGCTGGACACGCGGATCGCCGGTTCGAGCGCGGCTGCTGGACCGTCGTCGAGCGTGGTCACAGACTCGAGATCCAGTTGATCCTGACGTGGCTGGTCACCCACGGTGCATCCTCTCGCCGATCGCGCGCTCGTTACGGGCTGCCGTTGTCGCGTTTGCTCAATCGAGTGCTTGTGAGCATACGCTTTTCGACTCGCTGTCGCGCTTGTAGAACTAATCAGTCGAACCAAAGTATGGCGGTCAGGACGGTGTCCCCACGCTATCCAATGGGCGTGTCGAGGTCGAACTCGCAGATGAGACGCATCCGTGATATTGCGGATTCAGATCGAGATCGGCTCGAACGCGGCGCGCCGCATTAGGTGCGCCCGAACGCCGATCGCACCTGCTAACGCGTCAGGTGGCCTTGAAATCGTCGGGCGACACGCTGTCGAGGAATTCTTTGAACTTCTCGACTTCGTCCTCGCGGACGGCGCCGGACTGCTCGTCGTCGTTCTCGTCGGGAATCAGCAGCCCCGCCTCGGCGAGGACCGCTTCTTCAACGTAGATCGGCACGCCCACCCGCAACGCGATGGCCACCGAGTCCGACGGCCGCGCAGAGACGGTGATGTTGCGGTCGAAGATCAGATCCGCATAGAACGTGCCTTCTTGCAGGTCGACGATTCGGACCTCTTTGAGCGAATGGCCAAGTGCGGTAATGAGATCGCGGATCAAGTCGTGGGTCAACGGGCGAGGCGGCTCGACCCCCTGCTGTTCGAGAGCTATTGCGGCGGCTTCGGACTGGCCGATCCAGATGGGTAGGTAACGGTCACCGTTGGCCTCGCGCAGCAACAGCACCGGCTGGTTCTGCGGCTGCTCGACGCGAATGCCGACGACGCGAACTTCACCCATCTGTGTCTGCCCTCCGCACGTGCTGCGTTATCTCACTCGAACCTACTCCGACGCAGCGGTGGAACGCGAAGCCGCCGAACGCAAGTCTGTGCGGAGAAGTCTAATACTTCAGCGGTGTAGAACGTCGCGCACGGCGGACTTGATCAACGACGTATGAAGCGTGATCGCAAGGGCGGCGACCTCGCGAGCCAAGTCGTCGGCGCGGTCCCGCGAACCGGTCTTACCGGCCTTGACGAGCGGGCCGGCGATCTGCGCAATCAAGTCGGATTGCCGGTCGGCGGCCGAGCGGAATGCCCGTAAGTGGCGCGGCTCAACCCCGTAGTCGGCGAGCGCGCGTGCGCACTGCAGGATCACGGGCGCGTGCTCGTCGAAGTATCCGCCCGGACCTGTCGTGATCACTCCGGCTTTGACCAGCGCGGTCAGCAGCTCATCGTCGACACCGGAGCGCTCCAGCAGATCTTCGCGGCTGAGTCGGACCCGGCTGGAGGTCACCGCCGCCGAGTCGGCTTCGGCCGGGAAGCCGTCACTCACCGTCACCAATCGTGGTACCCCGTAAGGCGATCCGGCGAGCGGCAGCTCCCCGTCAGGCTGCGCGTCCAACTGCGCCTTGATGACCTTGAGTGGCAAATACTGGTCACGCTGGGCGGTCAAGATGAAACGCAGGCGAGCGCAGTCGTAGGCAGTGAACCGGCGATAGCCCGACGCCGCGCGTTGCGGTGTTACCAGACCCTCGGCCTCCAGGAAACGAATCTTGGAGATCGTCACATCCGGGAAGTCCGGCCGCAGCAGGTCGAGAACCGCTCCGATCGACATCCCGCTCAATGCGGGGGTCTCGGGCGCGGTCACTAGCCTCCGGACCCTCCGTCTTCGCCGGCCTTGGGCCCAGTCAGGAAGACCAGACGGAATTTGCCGATCTGGACCTCGTCGCCATTGGCCAGCACGGCCGAGTCGACCGGCTCGCGGTTGACGTAAGTGCCGTTCAGGCTGCCGACGTCGACAACGTGGAACTCGTCGGTTTCCAAACGGAATTCCGCATGCCGACGGCTGACCGTGACATCGTCGAGGAAGATGTCGCTGTCGGGGTGGCGGCCGGCCGAGGTGGTCGGTTGATCGAGCAGGAAGCGGGAGCCGGCGTTGGGCCCCCGTTTGACGACCAGCAACGCCGAACCCGCGGGCAGTCCCTCGACACCGGAGACCGTGGTCTCGGAGCCGGTCTGCGCGGGAGCGTCGAGTTCATTGAGGAAGTCGGCGCGGAAAACAGAAGTCGTTTCCACGGTGACTTCATCTGAAGTCAGGTCGTTGTCCTTGTCCGTCACCCGCTGCTCCTCACTGGCCGCTGCTGCGTTGTCTGGTTGGGTCCGGCCTACCGGCTTCCCACCCGCAGTGACCGTCGACGTGACGACCGTACCGCGCACAGGAGCCCAATGTGCCGTCCCCCGCCGGATCGGCGGCTACATCTGCTAGCCGCGCAACTTCCGCCCCGGTCGGGCCGGCATTGTCGCCGCGCGCAGGGAACGATAACAGGGTCACTCCGCCAGCGACCCGCGGTACGTCTCGGCGTCCAGGAGCTCGGAGAAACTCGTGTCGAGCGCAGCGGCGTCGACCTGCAGATCGATCAGCCAGCCACCGCCGTACGGTTCGCTGTTGACCAGTTCGGGCGTGCCGTCCAGATCCTCGTTGATGGCAACGACTTTCGCCGAGACGGGCGCGTACAGGTCCGACACGGATTTGGTGGACTCCACCTCGCCGAAAGCCTCCCCGGCGTTCAACTGGTCCCCCACGTCGGGCAGCCGGACGAACACGACGTCCCCCAAGGCCGACTGCGCAAAATCCGTGATCCCCACCCGGACGGTGTCGTCACCGGTTCGCCGAACCCACTCGTGGTCGGTGGTGTAGTGCAAATCTGGTGGGATTTCGCTCACGGTGTTCCTGTTCTGGTCGGTGACTATTTGACTGGCTGAGCGTATTGGCGCGGTTTTGGTTGCCGCAAGGCGGTGATGCTCACCTTGTCCGCCTGCTGTACCGACATGGCGCCGCCGACCCGTTTGACGCTGTCCACGGCGCCGCCGGGGATGTTCATCGCCGCGGCGAGTGTCGGTGAATCTCCAATGGCGACAACCGAATACGGCGGCGTCAAGGTCCTGCCGTCGACGGTGAGCGCGCCGGGCGCTCCCACGATCCAGGTGTCGAGGCCGGTCCGGACCGCCTGCCGACGATCGCTGATCTGAATCGCCTCGGCGCCGGCGGCCCGCAACTCGTCGAGCACGTCGAGCATGGCCTGCGGTGCCACCCCCGGTCCTGGGTCGTCGATCTTGACGGTGACACCGGGCCCGGTGGCCCCGACAGTGCCGATCAGGATCGACAGCGCCGCGAGCCGGGCCTGGGCGTTCTGGATCGCGGTCTGGTCGCTGCTGCCCGAAGCCTGCAAGGCGTTCAACGACCGCTGCAGTTCTGCGACTTCGGTGCTCAGCGTGGCCTCACGTTGACGCAGCGAGTCGAGCAGTACCAGCAGGTCTGCGGGGCGCGCCGTGTCCAGCGAGTCGCCGGTGGTGGTTTGGCGCACCTGGGTGGCGATGGCCACGCCGAGCAACAGGCACAGCATCACCGCGAGCGTGCCGAAAACGGTTCGGCCGCGTCGCAGGAATCCGCGGGGCTGTAGCTCGCCGATCGCGGATTGCGGCTGGTGGGGTGGCAACTCGTGTCGACCATGCTCGTCGGGCTCGGCGACCACCCGATCGAGTTTCTGGGTGGCGGTGTCGTCGGCGGCTTCGATCTTCGGGGAGGCGTCCTCTGCCGCGGGATCGGTGTCGCTCATGGTGAATCCATACCCGTTACGCCCCGAACAACCGGCGCCGCAGCGCGGCGGCGTTACCGAAGATGCGGATACCCAGCACGACGATGATCGCGGTTGATAGTTGTGTGCCAACCCCTAATTGGTCGCCGACATAGACGACCAGGGCCGCCACCAACACGTTGAACACGAACGACACCACAAACACCTTGGGGTCGAAAATCCGCTCGAGGTAAGCTCGCAACCCGCCGAAGACCGCGTCGAGCGCGGCGACCACCGCGATCGGCAGATACGGCTGGATGACCTCCGGCACGTTGGGATGGAAGACCAGACCCAGCACGATACCGACGGCCAGCGCTGCGATCCCGATCATCGGCGCTCTGCTCCTATTCGTTCGACTTTCCGCACTACGAGCCAATCTCTTTAGCGAACTTGACATCTCGTGCCGCTCCGGCCGGCAGCGCGAGGTTGTCCTTGGCGCTGACGTCGACGCCGACTCCGTACGAGGCTTCCAAGAGGCGTAGCCGCCGCAGGCCCGGGCTGTTGTCGAACACGTCCTGCATGGCATGCGGCGGCCCGACCGCGAGGACCGTGTACGGACTGGTGGTCGGATTGTTGTCGACCAGGATCGCGCCGCCCGCCTGCCGGATGGTGACATTCGGACCGATCCGGACGCCGTCCACGGAGATGGCCTCGGCACCGCTGGCCCACAGCGAGTTGACCACCAGCTGCAAGTCGCGGTCGAGGATGATCTGCTGACTGCCGGCGACCCGCTGCTTGGACACGTCGGACAAGTTCGGCCCGACGGCGGGCTCGGTCACGGTCACGCTCAAACCCGGGCCGGTGACCGGTGTGCTCGCGGCCGCCAGGCTGAGCCGGTCGAGGCTGGCCAGCAATTGCCGTCCCGCGCTGTCCTCGGCCAAGGCTTTCCTCTGCACGTCATCACGTTGTGCCGCAAGCGTATTGCGCTCCTTGGTGAGCCGGCCCGTCGCCGCCTCCTCCGAGCGAACCCCGGACGCCAGCACCCGCTGGGCCGCGCTCACGCCCGGAGCCACCAGCCGGGCCTGGGCGACAGCGGCGGCGAAGACGGCCGCCACCAGCAGCGCGGCCAGCGCCTGCCAGAACCAGCCCCGGACGCGCGCGCGGCCGGTCGGCCTATCGCCGGACTGCCGCTGCGCGGCCGCGGCCGCGTATCCAGGGTCCAGGTGTTCGGAGAGCAACGCACGCAGCAATGACGGCACTGGGATCCGCTGCGCCCGCCCGGCCTCGTGCGCGTTGAGGCCGGCGTAGGGCTCGTAGCCGCCGAGAGCTGGGTCAGGCATTGCGAACCCTTACCGCCGGCATCCGGCGC
The DNA here is from genome assembly GCA_963836555.1 of uncultured Actinomycetota bacterium. Lineage (GTDB taxonomy): Bacteria > Actinomycetota > Actinomycetes > Mycobacteriales > Mycobacteriaceae > Mycobacterium. The sequence goes on from CAWIKT010000007.1 coordinate 59,828, forward strand.
AGCACGATGACCACCTGCCAGGCGTAGACCACGAACGACCACAGGTACATATAGGTACCCCAGATCAAAAACGCCCAGCCGCAAGCCAATACGACGCGACTCCACTGCGCGTCGAATTGGCCCAGCAGGATCAGCGGGAATGCCGACATCAACGCGAACGTCGCGGCCTTGCCGACGTAAATCACCGGCAGCGCGGTGATGCCTCGGGTGCGCAGCAGCGGCAGCTCGGCGGCCAGCAGCACATCGCGCACCAGCAGGACCGCGATGATCCACCAGGGCAGGATGTGCGCAAACCCGAACGCGATCGGGGTGGTCACCATGTACAGCCGGTCCACGAGCGGATCGAGGTACGCGCCCAGCTTCGACGACTGGTTCATCAGCCGAGCGATTTTGCCGTCCGCCCAATCGGAGGCTCCGCTGAAAACCAGGATGGCCACCGCGAGCGCGTCGGCGTGCGCGACCAGCAGCGCGTAGATGAAGACCGGGATCAGGACCAGACGGAGGCCGCTGAGCACATTGGGCACCGTCAGCATCCGGTCGTGTGCGGGCCGGTCCATGTGCGGGAACCTTATCTGAAAATGCCGGGAAGGCTCAGTGCGGAAAGCGAGTCGTCGGACAGCGGGTTGTCGTGCACCATGTAAGTCCACGTCGAGGTCGGACGGGCCAACTTGGACAGATCGACGCCCGGCTCGTCTTCGATGGAGGTCGAGGTCTCGAACGTCTGCTGGGCGGCTTCGATCGCGTCGGCGGCCAGCGACGCGAACGCGTCGACCGCCATCCGGTGGAACTCGTCGAGCGGGTTCTGCCGTCCCAAGGCACGCAGATGGATGCTTTCCCGGATGTCGGCCAGGTAGGCGAGGTGATCGGCCCAGCCGCGGTCGAGATGAAACAGCATGATCAGCCGGCAGATCTTCTCCAGCTGCTCCTCAGAGAGCCGCTCGGACAATTCCTCGTAACGCTCGGGTGCGAGCTCAGCCAGCTCCTCGCGGGCGGCCGCGGTGCTGAGCAAGGTGTTGCGCCGCTCGACGATGATCGCGCGCTGCTGGGCGGTCAGCTGGTTGTACCGCCAGGTGTTGGCGTGCACGTCAAGCAAACGGCCTTCGGCGACGCGCTGGGCGTGCTCGAGCAGTCCGGCCACCTTGTTGCTGACGATGCGCCCGTCCTCGTCGGTCTGCCTGGGCAGCTTGTTGGGTTCGAGGTTGTTCGCCGCGATGTCGTCTTCCCAACTGGAGAAGAACACCGAGGAACCCGGATCACCCTGGCGGCCGGCACGACCGCGCAGCTGATTGTCCAGCCGCTCGGTGTGGTGCCGGCCCGTGCCGACCACGTGCAGACCACCGAGCTCGACCACCTTCTCGTGGTCGCTCTCGTCGGATCCGCCGAGTCGGATGTCGGTGCCGCGGCCCGCCATCTGGGTGGAGACCGTGACGGCGCCGAGCTTGCCGGCCTCAGCGATCACCGAGGCCTCCTCGGCGTCGTTCTTGGCGTTGAGGACCACTGCGGGCACGCCGCGGCGCTGCAGGCGCTCGTGCAGCTCTTCGGATTCGGCGACGTCGTGCGTGCCGACCAGGACCGGCTGCCCGGTCTCGTGGATCTCGATGATGTGAGCGATGATCGCGTCGATCTTGGCGGCAGCGGTGATGTAGACCCGGTCGGTTTCGTCCTCGCGGATGTTCGGCGTGTTCGGGTCGATCGGTGACACCCCGAGCTTGTAGAACTGGCGCAGCTGTTCACCTGCGGCCAAAGCGGTTCCCGTCATGCCGCAGACCGTGGGATAGCGGTTGACCAAGGCCTGCACGGTGATGGTGTCGAGCACCTCGCCGGTCTCGGTGGTCTCGATGCCTTCCTTGGCCTCGACCGCCGCCTGCAGACCGTCCGGCCAGCGTTGCAACTGAGCGATCCGACCGCGCGACGAGTTGATCAGATGCACGGCGTCGTCGCGCACGATGTAGTGCACGTCGCGGTGCAGCAGGACGTGCGCGTGCAGGGCGACGTTGACCTCGGTGAGCGTGGTGCCGACGTGCTCTTCGGAGTACAGATCGATTCCGCCGAGCTGCTTTTCGAGTTTGCGGGCTCCGGCGTCGGTGAGGTGCACGTTGCGGTTGTCGGAGTCGGTGTCGTAGTCCTCGCCGGCCTGCAACAGCCCGACCAGGCGGATGACCTCCAGCCGCGGCTGCTCGCGGTGGCTGGTGCCGGCCAGAACGAGCGGAACCAACGCCTCGTCGACCAGCACCGAGTCGGCTTCGTCGATCAGCGCGACGTCGGGGTTTGGCGACACCAGGTCGACGACGTCGGTAACCAACTGGTCGCGCAACACGTCGAAGCCGATCTCGTTGACCGAGGCGTAGGTGACATCGCAGGTGTAGGCCGCGCGTCGCTCCGCGGCGGTCGACTCACCCGTCACCCAGCCGACGGTCACACCCAGCGCCTCGAGCAGTGGGCCCATCCACTCGGCGTCACGACGGGCCAGGTAGTCGTTGATGGTGACGACGTGCACGTGCCGGCCACCGAGCGCGTAACCAGCGGCCGCGATCGCGCCGGCAAGCGTCTTGCCCTCACCGGTCGCCATTTCGACCACGTCGCCGGCCAGCATGCGTAGCGCTCCGAGTAGCTGGACGTCGAACGGCCGCAGACCGGTCGCCCGTTCGGCGGCCTCCCGCGCGATGGCCAGGAACTGAGGAATGTCGTCCGACTCGGCCAGGTCGTCGAGGTCGAGCAGGCCGGCGGCTTTCCGCAACTGCTCGTCGTCGAGTCCCGCCGCCTTCTCGTGGTACTCCCCCGACGCGGTGACCTGCGCCAGCGAACGGCCCTGGTTCCTCTCGGTGGTGGCGCCGAGCAGTCGCCAGAAGCGGCCGCTCAGCCGGCCCGACGTTGAGCTGGTGGTCTTTGGCACAGGTCAACGGTACCGGCCTGCCAAGCGGGTCGGCAGAAAGGTCACGCCAGATTCGACCGGCGCGGGTAGGCGACGTCGGGATCGGTCAGCACGTTGACGACGGCCGGCAGGCCGCTGTCGAAGGCACGGGTCAGCGCCGGCCGCAGCTCGGCGGGCGTCGAGACCAGCTCACCATGGCCGCCGAGGGCACGCACCACCTCGTCGTAGCGGGTCTCCGGCCGCAGTTCGGCCACCACCGAGTAGCCGTACAGGGCCATCATCGGGTGGTGCTCGAGGGCCCAGATTCCGTTGTTGCCGATCACCGAGACAACGGGAACGTTGTGCCGCGCCAACGTATCCCACTCCATCCCGCTGAATCCGAAGGCGCCGTCGCCCTGCAGCAACACCACCTGCCGGTCCGGCCGCGCCAGCTTGGCGGCCAACGCGTACCCAGGGCCGGAGCCGAGGCATCCGAACGGGCCGCTGTCCAGCCAGGCGCCGGGCACGTAGCTGTCGATCACCCGGCCCGCATAGGAGCCGAAATCGCCGGCATCGACCACGACGATCGCGTCGCGGTCGAGCATCGGGGCGAGCTCGGCGTAGACACGCATCGGATGCAACGGGCTGCGGTCGTCGGCCAGTTCGCCCTGTTCTCGTTCGCGCGCCGCCGTCTCGATCGCGCGCAGCTCGGCGACCCACTGCTCGTGGCCTGATGTCTCGGCCCGCGGCGTCTCGCCGAGCACCGTCAAGGTCGCCGCCAAGTCGCCGTAGAGCGCGGCGGCGACCGGCCGCGGATGCTCACGACCGGGCTGTACGCGGTCGGCCACGATCAACTGGGTCTCCGGCCCGAACACGCCGCCGAATCCGAGCCGGAAATCCATCGGCACCCCGACGACCACCGCAACATCGGCTTCTCCCAATGCTTTTGAGCGTGCCCGGGAGAACGCCAGCGGATGATCGGCGGGCACGGCGCCCCGGGCCATGCCGTTCATCAGCACGGGAATCCGCCGCTGTTCGACCAGCCGCAGCAGCGCCTCCTCGGCGTGCCCCCACCAGACATTGGTGCCGGCCATGATCACCGGCCGCTCGGCGGACGCGAGCAGGCCGATTGCGCGATCGAGCGCGTCGCCGTCCGGCAGCACCGATTCCGGCGACGCGGTCAACGCGCCGGGCTGACCGGTGTCTACAGCCACCGAAAAGACGTGATCCATCGGGAAATCGATGAACGCCACCCCGGACGGAGCACCGACGGTGGCCCGCAGTGCGTCGTCGATCAGGTCGCTGACGGCCTCGGCTGAGGATGCCGTCGCGGCGAATCGTGTCAGGGGCGCCACGAATGGCACGTGGTCGATCTCCTGCAAGGAGCCCATGCCCCATCGTCCGGCGGGTGCTCGTCCGCCGAGGACCAGCAGCGGGGACGAGTTCTGCTGGGCGGCGGCCATCGCGCTCATGCCGTTCGTCACGCCCGGGCCCGCGGTCAGCGCTGCGACGCCTGGCTGACGTGTCACCTTCGACCAGCCCTCGGCGGCGAACGCGGCGGTTTGCTCGTGGCGGGTATCGATCAGCCGGATGCCTTCGCTGCGGCAACCGTCGTAGATCGAGAACAGATGGCCGCCGGACAACGTGAAGATGGTGTCGATCCCGCTGGCCTTGAGTCGGCGCGCGATCAGTTGTCCGGCGTGGAAGGTGTTGTCGGCGTCGTTGCCCATGGGCGCAGCCTATCGGCAGTCCTACGGTACTTTCGCGGGGAAGCATCCACTGTGACGGCGGCCGGACGGCCCTCGTCAGCGAGGAGACGCGATCTTGGACCCCAAGCCATTCAAGCCGTCCATCGACTGGTCTACGGCAACCACCGAGTCGTTGTGGTGGCTGGCAAAGGGCTGGGTGATCGCTGCGGTGTGCGTGCTGGCGGTGCTGATCCTGTTGCGCTTCTTCACCTCGTGGGGCCGCCAGTACTGGCGAATCACCGGCGGCTTCTTCACTGGACGTCATGCGGTGCGGACCTGGCTGCAGCTGTCGGTGCTGTTGCTGCTGGTGCTGATCGGGGTGCGCCTGGTCGTTCTGCTCAGTTTCCAGAGCAACGACATGTTCAGTGCGTTGCAGACGGCGGTGGGAGGTATTGCCACCGGAGACCGGAATGTCAAAAGATCTGGCGTGGAGGGGTTTTACACATCACTCATGCACTTCAGCGTGCTGGCCGCGCTGTACATCGCCCGGGTGATGCTCGATATCTATCTGACCCAGCGGTTCATCATCACCTGGCGGATTTGGCTGACCGCTCACCTCACCGACGACTGGCTGCGTGGACGGGCCTATTACCGGGATCTGTTTATCGACAACACCATCGACAACCCTGACCAGCGTATCCAGCAGGACGTCGACATTTTCACGGCTGGGATCGGGAGCTCGCCCAACATCCCGCAAAACGACACCACCAGCACGCTGCTGTTCGGAGCCGTGAAGGCAGTCGTGTCGGTAATCTCCTTCGCGGCGATCCTTTGGCACCTATCGGGCACGTTGAGCGTGGCAAGCCTCGAAATTCCTCGCGCGATGTTCTGGATTGTTGTTGTGTACGTGCTCGTTTCGACCGTTGTAGCGTTCTGGATCGGACGTCCGCTGATCTGGCTGAGCTTCAACAACGAGAAGCTCAACGCCGCATTTCGTTACGCACTGGTTCGGCTTCGCGACGCCGCCGAAGCGGTCGGCTTCTACCGGGGCGAGCACGTCGAGCGGACGACATTGTCGGCGCGATTCAATCCGATCATTGACAACTACCGGCACTACGTCCGGCGGACCATCGGCTTCCTGGGGTGGAACGTCTCGATGTCGCAGGCGATCGTTCCGCTGCCCTGGCTTGTCCAGGCCCCGCGGCTGTTCGCCGGTCAGATCCAACTCGGGGACGTCACGCAGACGGCCTCGGCGTTCGGCGAGATCCACGACGGGTTGTCGTTCTTCCGCAACAACTATGACGGCTTCGCCGCTTTTCGCGCGGCCATCATCCGTCTGCACGGCTTGGTGGACGCGAACGCCAAGGGTCGCGATCTGCCCGCGGTGCTGACCCGTCCCACCGCCGACGGCTCGGTCGAATTCGACGGCGTCGAAGTGCGTACGCCCGACGGCGATCCTCTGATCGACGTGCTTGATGTGCGTCTGGAGGCAGGTCAGTCGTTGGTTGTCACCGGACACTCCGGCGCCGGCAAGACCACGTTGCTGCGTAGCCTCGCCGAACTGTGGCCGTACGCGTCGGGGACGCTGCGCTGCCCGGAGGGTGACAACGCGACGATGTTCTTGTCGCAGTTGCCATATGTGCCGCTGGGCACTTTGCGGACCGTGGTGTGCTATCCGAATTCGCCCGCTGAGGTCTCAGACGCCACGCTGCAGGACACGCTGAGCAAGGTCGCGCTCACTCCGTTGGCCGATCGGCTCGACGAAGAGCGGGACTGGGCCAAGGTGCTCTCCCCCGGCGAGCAACAGCGCGTGGCGTTTGCGCGCATCCTCCTTACGAAACCCAAAGCGGTGTTCCTCGATGAGAGCACGTCAGCGCTCGACGAAGGCCTCGAGCACGCGCTCTATCAGTTGCTGCACAACGAATTACCGGACTCCGTCGTGGTCAGCGTCAGTCACCGACCCGCGGTCGAGTTGTTCCACGATCGCCACCTCGAGCTGCTCGGTGGCGGCCCGTGGCGATTGGGTGAGGTGGACAAGCAGCCGGCGACGGTCTAGCGCGTGCCGGCCGCGTGCGTTCCAGCGCGGCGACCGAAGAACGATCCCTCGCCGAGCTGGGTGCCGCTGGCGTAGCCCTTGCCGTCTTGGGCGATGTTGGACGCACATGCCCCCACCGCATAGAGGCCCGGGACGACGCTGTCGTCACCGCGCCGCACCTGACCGTCGACAGTGACCGCCAGACCGCCCATGGTGAAACCGGAGTACATCGCCCGCCCGAGCGACAAGTCGAACACCGCCCACGGTCCATTATCTTGCGGTGCAAGGTAATCCGACTGCTTGTGGAAATCTGGATCTTCACCCTTGGCCGCGAACTCGTTGTAGCGCTCGAGGGTCGCGGCGACATTGCCGGCGGGAATCTCGAGTGCGGTCTCGAGCTCGGCGATCGTCTCGTAACCATCGAGAAACTTGATCAGCGGCATCGCGGGCATCTCGGTATGCGCCTCGTCGACGATCAGGTACGCGGTCTGCTCCGGCTGCTCCAACACGAAAGCCGATGTGCGCGAATGGTAGGAATCCTCCGCGACGAACCGCTTGCCTTCCTTGTTCACGATCAGACCCGTCAGCAGTATCTCGGGTGGATACGCGGCCGCGGTGATGAACTTCTCGTTCATGTTCTCGGCGACACCGCCCGCCGATTCACCCATCCGCAGGCCGAGCCCGTCGTCGTGGGGATTGCCCAAAATGTACGGCGCCACCAATCCGTGGTGCTTGGTGCGCCGCGGCTGCCCCAATTCCGGTGTGTGTTCGGCGACCATCTCCGGGTTCATCGCGAAACCGCCGGCGGCGATGATCACCGAGTCGGCGTTGACGGCACCCGTTTCGGTGAAGTGCTTCCACGCGACGCCGACCACGGCGCCGTCGGCATCCAGGATCAGGTTGGTGGCCCCGGTCTCGTAACGGAATCGCACGCCGAGGCTCTCGGCCCGCTTGACCAGTAGATCGATGACCATCGATGCGCCGCCCAGCTCGCCCGGCACCGGAACCGAATGCCCGCGCGGCGACGGAACGGCCTGCTCACAGAACGGCCAGACTTTCTCGTTGCCGGTGTAGCTCAAGCCTTCGGTGCCCGGCGGGACGACGACCTTGCCCGGGTAGAAGCTGCGCTCGAATTGAAAACCCAAGTCCTCCAACCAATTGAAGTGCTCGACACTCCCGTCGCTATAAGCGCGGATCTTCTCGTGATCGGGTTCTCGGGACACCGCGACCAGGTACTTGTACATCTCCTCGGCCGAGTCGGGGTGTCCGGTGGCCTGCTGAACCGCGGTGCCCCCGCCCAGGTAGAAGTGTCCGCCGGCCATCGCGGTCGTGCCACCGGCCGCGGCGGCCCGTTCCAACACCAGCACCCGCGCGCCGGCGGCGGCCGCGCTGACCGCCGCACAGCCACCCCCGATACCGAAGCCGATCACGACGACGTCGACCTCGTCCGACCATGACTCGATGTCGTTGACGCTCAACGTCGCTGGAATGTCAGTGCTCATCGGCGCTACTCCTTTTCATCGCTCGCGCTGCGCATCGTCGTCCGAGCGACTCAGCGCTGCTCCTGCTTGATGTAGTCGAAAAACTGACGCATCTCGGACGAGAAGTGCGCGAGCTCCACGAACGGAACCCCGTATTGCGGCGCAGACAGATACGCGAAGCGCAGGCCGCCGGGCATCACACCCTGTTGAGGCACCGTGGCTCCTTGCTCAGTCGCCGAGGCCAGCACGGCGTCGAAATCATCGAGGGTGTCGGCCTCGACGCAGATGTGATGCAGACCCGGTCCGCTGCTCTGCAAAAAGTCACTATAGATATTAGGCCCGCGGACCGGCTCGATCAGTTCGAGTTGCATGTCGCCTAGGTAGCTCAGCGAGATGTTGGCGACGAAGTCGGCCGGCGCGTCGTGGTAGCTGCACGACTCCGGGGCGAAGTGAATGCCGGGCAGCCGAACCCACTTCTTCACCCCTAACAGCCCGGTGAGAGCGGTTTCGGTGGCTTCCAGTCCGTTGGTCACCCAAGCGGTTTGAACCGGGGATCCGAAGCGAAGGCTCATCGTCTCGCAGAATAACCCAGCATTCACCCCGGCTAAAACCGCCAGAGCAATGTTGCCCTCGCCGCAGCGTACGACCCCTGCAAGAGCACACTGAACACGTTCTAGTTTTGGGCTGCGACGCGGAACGGGGCCGGGTCGACCTCCGGGTGCGTCAGCACCGCGAGGAGCAACCGCACCTGGGTGTCGAACACCGCCTGGACGTCGCTGAGCGTGTCGGCGCCGTACTGACCGAACACCTCCAGGCTGATGGCGCCCACCACGCCCGCCCAAATTGCAAAACACTTGACAATGACGGAATCGTCGCCGGGAAAACCGAATTCGTTTCGAATGCGCTCGAAGTCGGATGAAATCGGTTGTGGTGCAGAGTGATTGGTGAGTGTAATGTCTCCGGTCGCGATGCCGGCCGCGACGGCATCGAAAAGGGCTCCGATGACTCGTGTTCCGGGCCCGATCGTGCGCTCGGCCGGTGCGTGATACCCGGGTACCGGACTTCCGTACAACAGAGCCCAGCGGGCCGGGTGCGCGACGGCCCAGGAGCGGGCCGCGTGTGCGATCGCAATGACGTCATCGCTCCACACGTCCGGCACGGCATCGCGAGCCCCATCCACCACGTCGGCGAGTTCGGAGTACGCGTCGATCAGCAGCAGCGTCAGCAACTCGTCCCTGCTGGACACGTAGCGGTATACCGCGGATGACACCATGCCGAGGTCGCGGGCGATCGCGCGGAGCGACAACCCGGCCGCGCCGTGTTCGACCAGATGGCGCCGACCCAACTCGATGATCTGGGCTTCGGTGCGCTCACGCGCGTCGCGCCGCTTCGCCATCAGGCAAGTTTCGCACGAAAGAGAACAGTGCTCTTGCTTTTTGGATCTCGGTGTGTCACTGTCAGACCAATAGAGAGCGGTGCTCTCAAATCATAGGAGGAACGGTCATCATGCCGCTGCGATATGACGAACTCAACGGCGTCGAGAAGGCCGCCAACGCGCTGATCCGCCGGCTGGCGGAGGCCGGCATCAGCTTGGCCGGCGCCCGGGCTCTGCGGGTGCGGGGCCGCACCTCAGGCCAGGTTCGCGGCGTCGTGGTCAACGTGCTGACCTTCGACGACGTCGACTACCTCGTGTCACCACGCGGCAACACCCAGTGGGCGCGCAACGTCCGGGCGGCCGGCTCAGTCGAAGTAGGGCCGGCCTGGCGCCGCCGCCCTTTGCGGGCGACCGAGGTGAACGACGCGGCGAAGCCCGAGCTGCTCAGGCGCTACCTGGACAGGTGGTACTGGGAAGTCAAGGGGCATATCGCCGGGCTGACCCCCGACTCCAGCGACGATCAGGTTCGCGCAGCGGCACCGTCGATCCCGGTCTTCGCGCTGACGGCCGACGCCTAGATCGCCGGACCGCCGACACCCACGTCGTGGCGGATCTGCAGGGTGGTGGACTGCCACGACACCGCGGTCGGAAAATTGCCCCAGACACTGTTGAAGATCCCGACAATGCGGGCTGGCCCGGGGCCGCCGGTCAGGTAGACGGGGCCGCCGGAGTCGCCCTGCTGGCTGACAGCGCCGTGGCCCATCGTGAACCAGCCGTTGTTGACCGCCTCAACGGTCCCGCAGCTCTCCCCGGTGATCACGCCGAAGTGACAGATCGGTTCGCCGGGCGTGACGACCAGACCGGGGTCGGACTGCAGCATGCGGCCGCCGGGCAGGATGTTGTTCACCGTGACATCGGGAGCCAGCACGATCGACTCGTAGTCGGAGATTTCCTGGTCGGTGTTGACGAAAGCGCCGTTGGGTGTGTTGTCGCGGAAGGTCGCGACGTTTCCGATGACTTTGTTGGCCCGGTCGAGCACCGGGCCGTCGCTGCGGCAGTGACCTGCGCTGAACGCCACCCGCAGCCCGGGATCCACGTAACCCAGGGTGCACAGATGGGGGCCTTGATGGATTTCCATCCCAGGGAAGACGACGATCGGCTCGGCGTGGGCGTGAACGGGGACGACAGCCGACGCCGCCGCGGCGATGACCACCGCGCCGAAAGCGCGGAATACCGGACCCCCCACGGCCGACTCCGATCCGTCGATGCCGGTGCCCCACCGGCCGACCTTTAAGTTAACTAATTGATATTAAACGAGCCGATCGCGCGGAGCAGCACAAATGGAAAGGCGCCGACCGCGTAGACGGCCGGCGCGCTCCATCAACGATCACGGAATCGTCAAAACCTGCCCCGGCTGGATCAAGTCAGGGTTCGAGATACCGCTGGCGTCGGCGATGATCTGGTACTTGTTGCCGTCGCCGTAGAACTGCTCGGCGATGGCCCACAGCGTGTCGCCGGACTCGACGGTGTAGGTGCGCGGGGCCGCGGGCTCGGGCTCCACGTGAGCGGCTTCCTCAGCGGCGGGCTCCTCGGCGGCTGCCGGTGCGGCGGCTTCCGGTGCGGCGGCTTCCGGTTCGGGCGGCGGCGGTGCGTCGGTCTCGGTCTTGGTCGACCAGGCCGCGGCGTCGCCCGAGTAGAGCACCAAGTTGCGGTCGTCCTGCAGGACGAGGTGCACGTCCTTCTTGCCCTTGGTGTCGGTGTGCCACACCGGTTTGTCGGCGCTGTACAGAACGAAGTTGCCGTCGCTCTGGACCTCGGCGCGGACCACCTCTTCTCCGTTGGTGCCCGATGCCCAGATCGCGTGTCCGCGCGATGCCAGGACCAGGTTTCCGTCGTCTTGCAACGTCAGGGTGTAGGCCCCGTTGCTCGAGGTGAGCGATTCACCTTTGACAAGTTTTTGCCCCTCGGTGAGAGTGTCTCCCACAGCAATTCCCTTCTCGTGGTCACGGCAGGCGGATACCAGCCTCGCCGTCGAACTTACTGATCTTGGCTGAGCCATGGGGGCGTTCGGCTCGCGGTAATCAAAACGCCGGGTGAACAGCGGGCTCCCCGCTGTGCGGCGATCAGCGCGACGCTGTCAATGGTCCCGAGGCCCCGGTCCGGGTCGTCGGCGAGGGCTGCCAACCGGGCGGCCCGAACACGTAACCAAGTCGATCCCGCATACGAGTCGCGGAACGGAAATCGCGGGCGATAGCAAGGTATTCGTGAGTCTGAAGCCGCCAGACGTTGAACGTGTTCACCTGCTTGGTCAGCCCGTAATGCGGACGGAACGTCTCTTGCCGGAAGCTGCCGAACATCCGATCCCAGACGATGAAAATGCCACCGTAATTCTTGTCCAGGTATTCGGCGTCCATGCCGTGATGCACGCGGTGATGCGACGGCGTATTGAAGACGAATTCGAAAGGCGCCCACATTCTGCCGATCCGCTCGGTGTGCACCCAGAATTGATAGATCAGGTTTACCGAGAAGCTGCAGAAAACCACCCACGGCGGAATGCCCAAGAGCGGCAGGGGAATCCACATGAGGATCTCGCCGCTGTTGTTCCATTTCTGCCGCAGCGCAGTAGCGAAATTGAAGTACTGACTGGAGTGGTGGGCTTGATGGGTAGCCCACATCACGCGGATCCGGTGCGCACTGCGGTGATAGCAGTAGTACAGCAGGTCGACACCGAGAATCGCGATCACCCAGGTGTACCAACGCGTCGCCGCCAAATGCCACGGCGCCACGTAGGCATAAATCGCGGCGTAGCCAAGCAGCGCAAGGAACTTCCAGCCCGCGGTCGTCGCCACCGAGATGAGGCCCATCCGGATACTGGCCCACGAATCGGCCGTCAGGTAGGCACCCGAGCCCGGACGATCGGAATGCACATCCGCTGCTCGCTCGATCCGTTCGAGCTTGCGGGCCGCCGTCCACTCCAGAATCAGCAGCACAAGAAAGAACGGAATCGCGAACAAGACCGGGTCCCGCATCTGCTCCGGCAGAACGGAGAGGAAACCGGCGATCGCACTCACGCCACATACCCTACGACGTCGCTGACCTGCGTTGGGAACTGATTGGGCTAACGCGCCTGCGGCATCGGGTCGTCATCGTCGCCGGCGTACCAATGCACCGCCTGAACGCCTTCCTGTATCGACATTTCCGCGACAAGTTGCTCGAGCCGGGACGGCGCGTGGCCGTCGCTGAGCAGATAGGCGGTCAGCGCGACGCTGCCGTCAGCGATGCTACCGGTGTGGATACCGCGCAGCACCAGGCGGTCACCGCCAAATCCGGTGCGCTGCACGATTTGAGCGCGCGCGTACTTCTCGGATTTAGGCCGACAGATGACCTGCAGTTGGTAAGGCTGGTCGTCTTCGTCTTCCTCGACCACGTTGTCGCGATCGATCAGATGGCCCAGCGGGCGTCCCAGGACGTGGATCGCCAGAATCGCGCCGGTGGCGATCAGGGTGAACAAGTAGTGCCCGCTTGCCGCGAGCACGCCGACCGCCGCCGAGCACCACAGCGTCGCGGCGGTGTTGAGCCCGCGCACGTTGAAGCCCTCACGCAGGATCACACCACCACCGAGGAACCCGACTCCGGAAACCACGTACGACGCCACCCGGGTCGGGCTGCTGTCGTTGGTCACAACGGCGTACAGCACGAACAATGTCGCACCAGTGGCGACCAGTGCGTTGGTGCGCAGTCCGGCCCGTCGCGCCTGCCATTGGCGCTCGATTCCGACGAGGGCGCCGCAGCCCAACCCCATCCCCAACCGCAGCGCGAACTCCGCGATGCTGATCGTCTGCATGGCACGAATCTCCTTATCCCCGGGCTAGCGGTGCCTACCAGTGTGGACGACGGCGTCCATGATCGGCGTCAACGCCCAGCGCCGTGGCTCGAAACAGGTTGTCTTGCTTCATCCGACCGCCGCCCAGGACGGGACCATCGGTGGCCGAATGAGGAAGCGGGTGTCGGCGATCCCGGCGTTCGCGCCGGCGCGAGCACCCAGAGCGGCTCCCGTCGGGGCGACTCCGGGCACACCCGTCACTTCCGGAGGCGTGGCCAACGGGTTGCCGCCGAGCGCCGGGGTAAGCGGCGCTGCCGCCGACGGCGCCGTGCCAGTCCAGCTGGGCGGCACCGATAAGGATCCGACGGAGGCGCCTTGACCCACGCCTGCCGACATCGAAGAGCCCGCCGCACCGAGTCCGGCAACCCCGGAAAGCCCTTGCGAGCCGGCACCGATCCCGCTAGCCGCGCCCAGCGGTGAAAGTCCGCCCAGGCCTTCGGTTCCTGCCATGGCATTGGGCCCCAGAATGCTCGGCAACGCCTGCAGCGGGTTGATGACACCGGTCGAGGTCAACGTGTTCCAGATGTTGGCGTTTGGCCCCCATGTACTCCAGAAGCTGTCGAGCTGAGAGTTGCCGGATGAGCTGCCGGTCAGCAGACCCTCGAGCTCGGAGAGCATCGACGTTGACGACGGTGTGGATGCCGCCGGTGCGGCCATCCCCTGCAGCGCGCCGGGCACCGTGGAGGTCAACTGCGACAACGCCGCCTGCGTGCTGGATCCGGTGGCCTGCGTGGTCGCGGCGGCCTGTCCGGCGAGCGCTCCCGCCGTCGTGGTCTGCGGCGCAGCGGCGAACGACGGGACCTTGGTCGCGGCCGCCGACTGCCCGGCGTAGCCGTACATCGCCGCGGCGTCCTGCGCCCACATCTGGGCGTAGTAAGCCTCGGCGGCCGCGATTGCCGGACCGTTCTGACCCAGCAGATTCGTTGCAACCAACGACGCCAACTGGCTGCGGTTGGCGGCGATCACCGGAGGCGGCACGGTCATGCCGTGAGCGGCCTCGTACGCACTCGCGGCGGCCCGCGCCTGGCCGGCGGTCTGCTCAGCCTGCGCGGCTGTCGTGTTCATCCACGATATGTACTGCGCTGCGGCGGCCGCCATCGCCGCCGAAGCCCGGCCCTGCCAGGCGTCACCGGTCAAGTTCGACACGATCGAGCTGTAATTGGCTGCTTGTGACCGTAATTCGGATGCCAGTGCGATCCAGGCGGCTGCGGCAGACATCATCGACGCCGATCCTGGACCGGCGTACATCTTGGCGGAGTTGACTTCTGGCGGGAATGCGCCGAAGTCGAAGACTGCAGTCATCGTGGCATTCCTTTCAGATCGCTGAGGCGGCGTTGGCGGCTTCGGTGACGGCGTACGAATCGGCGCCGGTTCTCAGTGCGTCGACGACCAGCTGGTGCACCACCGCCGCGTGTGCGCTCACCTCCTGGTACATCGCCGCGTGTGATGCGAATTGTGCTGCGGTCAAGGCCGATACCTCATCGGCCGCCGCCGGAGCTACGCCCATCGTCGGCCCTACCGCAGCGGCGTTCTGCGCCGCGATCGCTGAACCGACGCCCACCAACTCACCGGCTGCCGTCGCGATCATTTCGGGCTGCGTCGTCACGAAGGTCATTGGGTTTCTCCTTTTTCGGGCAGGCTGAAGCCGCGCCGGTCTCGAGGCACGACAGCCTGACGCACGCATGAAAGGTCAAGCGCGCGTTATTGATTGAAGCGGCGAAGGCCGGTTCAGAGGATGATTTGGGCGCCGGTGTCGGCTCCGGACGAAACGGTCACCGGTCTCGGATATGGACTGTCACTCGGCCTCATTTCGCCTCACCTCCTCGCGGCCAGGGCACACGGGGGTGCCGCTCGGTGCACACGGGACGAGGCGATCCGACAGAGAGCCGGCCGCCGCACCCCTCTCGACAGAGCTTTGGCACTGCGCGGCGTATCCCGAAGAGCCGGAAGCCACTTGGGCTCAACCCTTAAGCCGGGAAGAGCTGTCCTGACCCTGGGCGTCTTTCGACATTTGAGGTCAGTGGCCTGTATCCGCGCAGACGCCTCACCTAGCGAGGTGCTTGCTCCGGTCATGGTTCCATCTGGATCCCAGGGAGTCAACTCGTCGCGCGGACTGATCCAGATGTGCGGCGAGCCGAAACCGCGCAATCCCGACCGGCATCGTATCGCCGCGGGAACCGCGGTGGGCATGAAACTCATTGTCTCGCAGCCTTACCCGGCCGCTGGCGGGCGAGAGACCACGGCCGGCTTGAATCCATAGCGGGGAGCGGCAAAGCCGTAGCCCCGATTACCCAGGCCGCCCGATACGCCCGGCATACCGGGCATGCCTGCCGGAGGTGCCATCTCGGCCATCCCTGCGTCGGGCGGGATGGCCCAGCCTTCGGCCGCCGCGGGCAAGGAATTGGTCGGGAGATTCGCGGCCGGAACCGCGGCGGCCCAACCTTGCGGCACCGACATCTTCGCAACCAATGTGGCTTGACCGATCCCCGCCGATACCGGGGCGCCACCCGCAGTCGCTGGCGCCGCCGGCCCGACGGCGTTGATAGCGGCTATCCCCCCACCGGCCACACCCGGGGCATCACCAGGAACGGGAATGGCATTCAGTGCGCGGATGACCGAGGAATCCGCGCCGACCTGGGTGAAACCGGCCACCGACATGGGCGTGAGCGAGCTGCTGGCAAGGTTCGACAGCAAGTTGGTGATATCGCCGGGAGCCAGGCCCAGCGGGGCACCGATGCCGGCGAGTATCGAACTGGTGGGCGCAGTCTGCACCGGCGTTGCCAGGCCCTGCAACGCAGAAGGCACAGTGGACACGACCTGTGACAGTGTTGATTGCACGCCCGCGCTCGACGACGCGGCAGCGGCCTGGCTGACCGCTCCCCCTTGACTTGCCGCGGCTGCCGCATTAGTCGTGTCCGGGGGCGAGCTGAACGGAGTCACCGTCGCCGCGGCGGCCGAGGAGCCGGCGTAGGCGTACATGGCAGCGGCGTCCTGCGCCCACATCTCCCCATACTGCGCCTCATTGACGGCGATCGCCGGGGTGTTCTGGCCCAGCACATTCGTGGCCAACAGTGCCGCCAGCTGAGCCCGGTTGGCGGCGACAACCGCCGGTGGGACCGTCATCGCGTACGCCGCCTCGAATGCGGCGGCAGCGGACTGTGCCTGACTGGCCGTCTGATTAGCCTGTGCGGCAACCGAATTCATCCAGGTGACGTAGTGTGCGGCCGCTGCGGCCATCGCTGCCGATGCCGATCCTTGCCACGACCCCTCGGTCAATTCCAAGACCACCGTCGAATACGACGTTGCGGCTGCACTTAATTCGGCGGCCAGACCGTCCCAGGCCGAGGCCGCCGCCAGCATCGGCGCCGAACCCGGGCCGGCGTACATCCGCCCGGAATTGATTTCTGGCGACAGAATCCCGTAATCCATTGTGAAACCCCTTAACTCGCATCGTTGCGGTGAAGTGCTTGCCGGCCCATGTGCGCACGGCCCGGGCTGCGCGGTCACCGGGCATGGGGCAAGCCGGACGAACTAGCGTGCTGGTTTCACCTCCCCCGAACCGGTGCACCCGGTCCGGAGGCTCGCGGAGAGAAGTCTTACCGACGCGCGCCGCCGGAAAGCACCCCTCTCGCCGGAGCTTTGGCACTGCACGCCGTATCCGGGACTCCCGGAAGCCACTTGGGCTCAACCCTTAAGCCGGGAAGAGCTGTCCTGACCCTGGGCGTCTCTCGACGTTCGAGGTCAGTGGCCTGTGTCCGTGCAGACGCCTCACCTAGCGAGGTGCATATACGTCTATGTGAGGTGATAGTCGCAGCGAGCGAGACGATTCGTCAGCGCAACGACCGTAAAGATTTCGTAAAGATTCGCCGAGGCTAGTCCGGCTTCTTCTCCGCCACCGCGGCACTGAGCCCCTCGGCGAGGTCGTCGCGGGTCAGTTCCTTGAATCGGCGCAACTGGTCGTCGCTGAACTCATCGACCTCGCTGGCCAGCACCGCGTCCAGATCCTCGTCATCGAGGCGGAAGCTGCGGTGGTCGCGGGCTTTCTCGACCACGTTGCGCACGAACCCCGCGTTGCCCAGGGTGTCGATGCCACGGATCAGGTCACCATCGGGCGAGATGGTCTCGTCGTCGTAGAACCTGGTGTAGGACGGCAATAGACTCTCGGCGGCGTCGTCGGTGATGATGTCCTCGTTTTCCCGGCCCATCAGCTGGGTCAGCGCGACGAGTTCTTTCGGGTTGTAGCTGAAGAACTCGATGACTGTGGAGAACCGGCGTCGCAGACCCTGGTTGACCTCGAGCATCTTGTCCATCGCCCTGGCGTATCCGGCGCCGAAGACCACCAGCTCGTCGCGGTGGTTCTCCATGTACAGCAGCAGGGTGTTGATGATCGCGTTTCCGTAGGCGTCGCCGGTCGAGTAACCGCTCTCATGCAGGTTGTGCATCTCGTCGAAGAAAACGGCACCCCCGCGCGCTTCTTCGAGCATCTCTTCGGTGTTCTTCTCCGCGTCGGCCATGTAGCGGCCGAGCAGCTTCGCACGGCTGGTCTCCACGACCAACGGCTTGCGCAGCACCGTCAGGCCGCACAACTGCTTCGAAAATGCCCGTGCCACAGAGGTTTTACCGGTACCGGGCGGCCCCAACAGCAGCGTGTGACGTGAGGTGATCGGGACCGGAAGACCCATTTTCGCGCGGGCGAGGTTCACCTTGGTGGTGGACTTGATCAGCTTGATTTCCCGTTTGGCCGCTTCCATGCCGAGCATCGAATTGAGCTCGGCATCGCCTTCGTCCAGATATTTCTTGGCCATCTCGGCGTGCCGGGCGGCCTCGGCCTGCTCCCGGGTTGGCGCGCTGTCGGCGTCCCACGGATCCGTTCGTGCCTCAATGGTTTCCGGGTCGGTCAGCACCAGCCGGTAGCTGGGGTTGTCCAGCGCCTCGCGGGCCGGGGTGAACTTCGCGTCACGCGAGTACACCCGGCGCAGGCACTCGATCGCCTCTTCTTCGCGCCCTAGGTGCCGAAGGCACATCCCCTGCGTGTACATCGCGACGTTGGCTGCGCTGGGCACCCGGTCGCCCTCGATCGCTTCCTGAGCGCGACGGGCCGCTTCTTCAAAGACTCCGAGCGAGGCCAGCGCGGTGGTCGCCATCGCGGCTCCGGCGGCTTTCAACTCGGGATGACGCCAGCCGGCCCCCGGCGGGAACTGCACCAGCACGTCGGGCCACCGACCGGTGCGGAAGTAGAGCAGCCCGCGGACATACTTGATCAGTTCCTCGTCGGAGCCGTGCCGCGGCGTGATCGAATCCAGCACTTCGGCCGCTTCCGCGTACCGCTTCGCCTCGGTCAAGGCGGCCGCGTAGCTCGCAGCCAGCGATTCCGCACTGGTCACCGCCAGCTTCAGGAACATCCCGTCGGAAGCCTCGGGCCGGAACTCCAGCTCGGTGAGGCCCAAGCGGCGGATCTCCCACCCGAACGTCCTAACGGAATTCCACGCGCCGGTGAGCACCTCGATGCTCTGATCGCCGGCCAGCAGCCGAGCCAGCCAAGCGTCGCACATGTCTGGGTCGAGACTGGTGGCCGTGGTGAACATGCGCAGGGCCACCTGCGGATTGTGGCTGGGCTGTAGCCCATTGACCGAGATGCCGGATGCGAGGAGCCCCGCGACCATCGCGTTGCGGGAGTCCGGCGCGCTGGTTTGCGGACGCGTCATCCTGTCATCGTAAGGCTTAGGCGCTGCTCGCCTGCGCCCCTGCTGTTGCCCCGACCGGCACCAGAATGTCCTCGCTGCGAGTCAATGTGCGGCTTGGCATCGGCAGCGGCCGACGGGAGGTCGGCGCCGGCAGGCTGGCGGCGACTGCGCCGAGTTGGCGTCCGGTGAGCCGGTTCAGCCCGCTGAAAGCTTCTTTCCGCAGCCGCTGGTGGCTGTGGTAGCGCACCCACACCGATACGTCGGCCTCGTGGCCTTCGGCGATGATGCGGATGGTCATGACCGTGACGTCAGCGTCGGTGAGCCACAGCTCCTCGAGCGTCTCGCTGGTGATGTCACCAGGCGACACCCAAAAGCTGGTCACGAAGCCGTCCGGGGTCTTGAGGTAGCGCCAGAACGGCCGGACGTGCGCCGGCTGCAGCCCGGCGAGCACGGCCTCGTCGACCTCGGCGATCTCATCGGCGGTCAGCGGTCGGGCAGCGCAGCTGCGCCCGTCCAGGTCGTGAGCCAGACGCTCGGCCGCGGCGGCCAAGGTGCAGGCCACCGAGTCGCGGGCGGCAACGGCACTGACGTTGTGCTGCGGGTCCATCCGCAGCACCAGCCAGGTGTTGCGCTCCTCGATCGGGCGTCGATCACGAGCCCCGCCGAAGTCATCGGCGACCGCCGACTTGACGTCCTTGTTGTCGTGGCGTGTCCCGACCGAGACGATGTCGACGCTGTCCAGACGAACGTCGAACTGGCGCAACGACGTAACGACCGCTTCCAGCGGAATGCTGGGCGACAGCCCCTCGCGGTGACGATGCCGGCCGACCTCCCCCGCGCCGTCGACCGAGATCACGGCGATCACTTGGCCTTCGTGCTCGCGGATTCCGACCGTTTCGCGGCTGAACTGACGACGGTGGTCGGTGGCCGGAGTGCAGCCGACCGTCAGCGCCTCGGGGTCGGCATACCAATTGCGGACGCGCGCGATAGGTGCCGACGACACCGGCACTCCGCCATTGGTGAGCAGGGCAACGACGGTCAGGATGACCGCCAGGCCGACACCGATCCAGAAGCAGAGGTTGCGGCCCGCCTGCCACGAGTCGGGCAGACGACTCGTAATGACCAGCAGCGCAACGTCAATCAGGAACACCGTGGTGACCCGCGCCCACGAGAGCGACAGGCCGTACTCGCGTTGTGCCTTCATTCCTGTCTCCCTGCTGTTTTTCTCATCAAGACGGCTCCTCCGAAGACAAGCCCGGCCAAAATCAGCGCGCCACCCAACCCGCCCGCGGCGACCCACACCGGCACCATGTTGCGCGGGGCCGGGGCCGGAGGCAGCTTCAGCGGCTTGGCCGAATCCTTCGGCAGCACAGAGCCTTCGGGCACATCCCAGGTGAGCGCGGCGACCGGGTCGACGATCCCGTGGCCGATTTGGTTGTCGACCCCGCGAGCGGGTGCCCGCGCCGTGCGGATCAGGCGATCGATGATCTGATGCGCTGACAGGTTCGGATACTTGGCTCGCACCAGGGCCGCCACGCCGGACACGATCGCTGTCGAGAAGCTGGTACCCGCCGGCACCAGCAGGGAGTTGTCCGGGCCGTCAATGGCGTTGACCAGGCTGTCATCTCGCGGCGAGAGCCCGACCACGTCGGTGCCGGGTGCTGCGATTCCCACCCAGGGCCCGGCGACGCTCAGCTTCTCCATCGGCGTGCCGGAGGAGTCGACTGCGCCAACCGTCAAGACGTAGTCGCTGTACCAGGACGGAGTCACCACAGTGGTCACACCGTTCCAGTCACGAGAGTCGTTGGGGTGCAACGGATCAACCAGAGGATTTTCTTTGCAGTCGCGCTGGCTGGTGTCGCCGGCGGCCGAAACGATGACGGCATCCTTGTCGACTGCGGCATAACGCACCGCGGCACCCAGGTCGGGCGCGTCGATGAGGCTGCGCGCGCTCATGCACATCACCATCGAAATGTTGATGACCCGCGCACCCATGTTGGCGGCGTGCACGATCGCTCGCGCCATCGTGAAGATGTTGTCGCGCTTCTGCCGCGTCTGCGGGTCTTCGTCACCGGTGTAGGCGTCTTTGAGCCCAAAAGCCTGGCTGGTCTGGCGGATTGAGATCAGGTCGACATCCGGGGCGACACCGCTGTAGGCGTCACTGGGTGCCGGCAGAGGCGGTGGGTCCAGCGGCGGAGGCGGCGCGGCCGGCCGGGGATAATCCACCGAGACGACCTGGCCGTGCTTGCTGCCGGAAAATCCGGGCAGCACCGCTTTGCCGTGGTCGTGGCTGGCGGCTCCGCCAGTCTTGGGTGCTCCTGGCGGACACCACGGACAGGCGGGAGCCTCTTCCCCCGGCGACGCCGGTGGCGCCGGAACCATCGTGATGGTCTGCGGCGGCGGCGGAGCCACGCTGATGGTCTGCGGTGGCGGCGCCGGCGGCGGTGGCTCCTTGGTGGGGACCGGCGGCGGCCGACGGGGGCCGGGCGCTTCCGGAATCGCTACGTTCCCAGGCGACGCCGCGATCATCGACGCCACGAGGGTGCCGTGAGCGTCGCAGTCGGACAGTCCGTCGCCGCCACCCATCACGTAGTCGCCGCCAGCGATCAGGTGCGGCAGCCTCGGATGCGGGGTGACGCCGGTGTCGATGACGGCCACCTTCACGCCGGCGCCGCGCCCGAATTTCCATGCCTCGTTCAGGTTCAGCATGTCCATGTACTTCGGCTGAACCCGGAAGTCGGTGCCCGGCAGGACGCCGACTTCCGTGCAGTACGAGTTTTGCTTCATCGGCTGGCCCGGGCCGGGCGTGCTGTCTGATGGTGTCGCGCCCGGGTCGATGCCAGGCGGGTTGATGGCGTAAGCCGGTGACCCGGACAGCGCGATGGTGGCGACGATCAGCGTGGCGGCAGAGACTGCGGCCGCACGAAGCGGCCGCAGTCCTCTCTTGTGCCGACCCGCCGCGCTTGCGATCGGCACGCGCCGGCTAGCGGTAACGGATCGCGGCATAAACATTCATCAACCACAATGCCAACGGGAAGATCGGCATCAGGCAGAGGTATTCGACCCACTCCACAAGCTTGCGGAACAGCGGGCTGTAGATGGTGTTCGGCACCGTTGCCGCGGCGGTCAGTCCGGCCGCGGGCAGCAGCACCGCAAGACCGGCCGCGACACAGACCGAGGCAGTCGAGGACAGCACCAGCGAGTAGCGGACGATGACCGAGCCGACGATCAGGACCGACGTCACCGCGAGAATGATTGCCTGCCAACGGTCTACGTAGGACCGGCCGCGTAACATCAGGAAGCCCGCAGTGGAGGCAGCCAGTAGCAGCGGCAGCCAACGGTTGGCGGTACGCGGGTCGGACACCCCGGCCAGCGAGAAGATGGTCAGCACGCCGAAACCGACCAGCAGTCCGGTCAGGAACGACCGGGCACGCTCGGCCCGCAGCACGACGTCCTGGATGGACTCGGGGCCCGCCAGTGTCGGGCGGCCGCCGTCAACGCCGGCCGTGACCGTAGTCGGCAGGTCCGGCCGAGCCTCGAACACCCAGCGGCTGGTGGCCGACGGGAAGACGGGCAACCGGATACCCGACAGCCAACGAGACATCGCCGGCGCGCTGTGGTAGCCGAAAACGCAGACCAGCAGGATCGTGGTCAGCAGCGTCACCGCGCCGGTGTCGAAGGCCATCCGGCACAGGCTCGCAATGGTCGCGATCAGCGACACCGTGACAATCGCCGTACCCGTACCCAGGCGACGACCGGTGAACCGCATGATCATCATGGCGGCAACGGTGGTGACCGAAAAGCCCATGACGGCGTGTGGTGAGCCGACCGGTCCGGGAGGAGCCGAGGCCGCCGCGATCGAGATCGGGGCGATGCCGCTCCAGAGCAGCATGTCCCCGGCGCGCCGGTTCTCTGGGGTGTGCGCGCGATTCAGGATCAGCAGCGCAACGGTGAACACCAGGATCGATATCACCAGGGCGTATGGCGCCGGGATCCAGGAGTCGTGCCGGTAGCGGAACCAGCCCAGCAGCAGCGAGGCCAGCAAAACGCCGGTTCCGACCATCGCCGCGCCCACCTGGATGGCGACTGACGGGTTGATCGAGGAGAACCGCTTGCTCAGGTTGACCGAGACGGCGGTCGAGATGTGCTCGATGACCTGCGAGCGGTGCTCGGTGTCGTCGACGAACCGCAGCCAGAGTCGGTCGCCGTCATAGACGTCCTGCTCAGTGAGCGACTGGGTGGCCCGCAACGGCGTGCCGTCAACGAGGCACAGTGCCCACCGGCCGCGCTGCTTGGCTTCCAGCGCCGTCAGGCCCAGTTCCCGCAGTCGAACGTTGACGACCTTCAGAAGCGGGTCCACCATCACCGAAACAGGAGCGTTGGCGTCCAGCAGGACACCGATCTGCACGCCCTCGCCGGCGATGATCCCGATCACGGCCGATTGAGGCGACGAAACTGCCTCGGTGCCAGGCTGTGAGGCCTCGGCTACTGCGGTCATCGCTGCACCCCTCCGTCGACGAATTGTGGGTCCATGTGTCTTGCCTCGCTATGTGGAATCACGACGTCGCGTCGCAATTGTTGAGCAGATTCTAAGAGGAATTCGCGGCATCCGCATCTTTGCTAATGCTGCATCGAAAATCCTTGGCGTGCTCGGACTCTGCGTAAAAGACTGGTTAAACTCTGCTGTGCGTTTTCCACTCTCCGTAGGGAAGGGTTTCCAGAACGGTTTTCACGCCGACCTGAACCAACTGCGGAGTTGCTGGGCAGATCGCGAGCCAGGCCTCGTTCGAGCCTGCGGTGCGCGCCTGTTGATACATCGCGATCCGGCCGCCTGACCCGTCCTTCAGGGAGAGCACCGAAGCGCTGGGCGCCTTGTCGTCGTCGCGGTACTGACGCGCGTAGACCGCTGCTTCGGCGGCCGGGTCCGAGAGCGCTTGACCGAGAGCGGCCACGGTCGCTGCGCTGATTCCCAGCCGGCGCAGATCTCCGCCGGAGAAGACGTTAAACCCAGAACTCTGCCAGTCTTTCGTGATTTCGAGCATTTCGTCGAGCGGCACGTTGACAGCGTTGATCGCGGCCGGCTCGGCATGGTGGATCGACTCCAACGCATCGAAGACCAACGTCGCGATCGAGGTCGTGTCGGCGATGGCGACGTCGTCGACGGTGATCTCGTCACCGACCCGAACGGCCGACACCCAGTGCTGCCCACGGCGAGCGAGCAGCACGCGGAATTCGTTGTCCGGGATGTCGCGCGAGCCCACCTGTTCCTCGGCGCCGCCCTCTTCTTTTTCCTTGACGCCGTAGAGCAATTTGCCGCGGGACAACAGCGCGACAATTTCAAGATCTGGCGCGGCAAGTACGCGCATTCTGGCGGCTACCGCCTCATTGACCGTCTCGCCCTCCACGATGCCCTGTTCGCGCATGACCGCCATGCCTGGATGCTGGTTGAGCCAGTCCATGGAATCCGTGGAGACGAATGGTCGACATCGCAATTCGGGCGCGACGTGGCGAATGTCCAGCAACGCTTGCAACATCCAGAAACCCTCGACATTGACGGTGATGTCGGTGCGTGTGCTCTGATCCATTCGCTTCCCTCGTGTAGAAGTTGTACGGCTATCGCACGACGCGGCAGCACACCTGAATCGGTGTGCTGCCGCGCCCTGTGCTGATTATTAGGCCCAGCTTGAGCCCACAGCGGAGTCGGTGGACGACATGTTGTTGCCTGCCGTCTGCACCTTCTGACCGTGGGAGTTGGCCTGCTC
The DNA here is from genome assembly GCA_963836555.1 of uncultured Actinomycetota bacterium. Taxonomy (GTDB): domain Bacteria; phylum Actinomycetota; class Actinomycetes; order Mycobacteriales; family Mycobacteriaceae; genus Mycobacterium. Next base: position 84,587 of record CAWIKT010000007.1, read on the forward strand.
GTAGATCACCTGGAAGTTGCGACCCAACTGGGTGATGAACTCCTGGCAAGCCACCGAACCCGAGCCACCCCAGAAGTCACCGGCGGCCAGCACATCGCGAACGATGGCCTGGTGCTCGGCTTCCAGCGAAGCGGCCTGGGCACGGATCAACGCGCCGTGGGCATCGACATCACCGAACTGGTAACTAATCGACATCTATCTGTCCTCCTGTGTATGAAAGCTTACGCTGGTCAGCGAGCTAGCTGCTCAAGATCTGCTGAGAACCCTGCTCTTGGGCCTCGTAGTTGTTGGCGTCGCGGATCAAGCCATCGCGCACCCCGTGCAGCATGTTCACGATGTTGCGGAACGCGGTGTTCATCTGACCCATGGTGTCGTAAGAGGTGGCCTGAGCGGTCCCGCTCCAGCCCGCCCCGGCAATATTCTGGCTCGAGGCCCACATCTTGCGGGCCTCGTCCTCAACGGTCTGCGCGTGAACGTCGAAACGTCCCGCCATCGCCCGCATCTCGTGCGGGTCAGTCATAAAACGCGTAGGCACTTAACTTTCTCCTTGCTTGAGTAGAGATTGACGGCGATGAATGTGGTAGTCGGATCGGTCACCCGAGGTAACCGCCGACTTGCAACACACGGCTGGTCCCCCCTTCCCCGCGTATTGGCTGCCACCGTGTGTGGAGCCACAGTGGGATGGTCTTCACGGGCGACACTCAGCCCGCGCCGGCGGCGTTGGCAGCCTCAGTCGCTGCGTAGGAACCGGCGCTGGTGCCCAAGGTGTTGACGAACGCTTCGTGGATGGCTGCGGCTTGAGCGCTCACCGCTTGGTACAGCTGCGCGTGGGCAGCGAACTGAGCGGCGGTCAAGGCCGACACCTCGTCGGCTGCTGCCGGGACGACACCCGTGGTCGGGGCTGCCGCGGCCGTGTTCTGGGCGTTCAGAGCCGAGCCGATTCCCTGAAGGCTGGTGGCCGCGGCCGATAGTGCTTCCGGCTGTGTGGTCACGAACGACATTCCGGGATCCCTCCTGAGTCAATTCCGGCGATCTGTTCGTGGACGAGAATAACGGTGCGCATCGCTCTGCGCTGTTCCCGGAGCTGGGTGTTTGCAACTGTTCACCCGCTGGCAACAACTGTTCATCTGGGGTAATAGCTCGGTAACCGGCGCAAGTCCGCTCGCGCCGCTCAGTCGCGGGAAACGCCCCTTGAAGTGGCCAAATGTCCGGTGGTCGATGGAGTGTCGCGCCTGGTGTCGATCTCCGTGCGGCCGCGCCTGGCGCGGCCCCGACCGACTCAGCGTCGCGGTGAGCCGAAAAAATCTAACCGCGGATAACGCCGCCGAGGGCGGCCATGCCTCGTGGCTCAGCCCAATCGCAGCGGCAGTTCCTGAAGGGCGAAAGTCTTGCTCGGAAACTTGATCTCGGGCTCGTAGTCGGGCGGTAGTTCGAACTGAGGGATTCTCTTGAGCCACTCGTCGACGATCACGGTCAGCTCCATGCGCGCCAGATGGGAACCTAGGCAGCGGTGCGGGCCGCCGCCAAATCCCCAGTGCCGGTGGACCTTACCGTCCATGGTGAGTTCGTCAGTGGAGATGGAGTCGCTGCCGTCGCGGTTGATCAAGGCCATGCACAGAAACACTGACGAGCCGGCGGGCAACGTCATGCCGCCCACCACAACGGTCTCGGTGAGCACCCGTGGCGCGACCGGCGCCGATGGCTCCAACCGGACGATCTCTTCGATAAAGACCCTGATCTGCCGCGGGTTATCGCGAAGCTGTTCGCGCAACTCCGGTCTGCGCGCCAGCTCGAGCAGGGCGAAACCGATCGCCGCGGTCACGGTGTCCAACCCCGCGAGGATGAGCAGGTGGCTCATGCCCAACAGTTCGATGTCCGAGAAGTTGCCTTTGCTCTGCATGACAGCGGACAACATGTCCGAGCCCGGATTTTCTCGGCGCTGTTGGATCGCGTCCGCCAGGTATCGGTACAACGCGTGCGCCGCCGAGGCGACGTCCTCCATATTGGCGTACGGGTCGTCGGAGAGCACGAGATTTTTCCAGGCGATCACGCGGTCGCGGTCCTGCAACGGCAGACCGTAAAGGTCCAGAAACACCTGGTAGGGATATGTCCTCGCCAGGTCCTTCATCACCTCGCATTGACCGCGGCTGGCGATAGCGTCGATCATGTCGGCGGCGTGACGAACCAGCACTGGTAGCGAGTTACGCAACCCGTGCGGGCTGAAAAACGGCTGTAGGATTTTGCGGTACCGAGTGTGCTCGGGAGGGTCGAATCCCAACGGAATCACCGGGATTGGGCTTCCCGGGGGCTGAAGCGCCAGTCGGGCAGAAAACACATTGGGACTGCGCAACGCCGCCAGCACATCCTCACGTCGGGTGAGGTAGTAGTAGCCGTTCATGAACACCACCGGCCCGGCGTCGCGCAGTATCTTCCACCCGGCGCCCCGGTCAGCCTTCATCGGCAGGGAGTAGTAATCCAGCCGCGGAAGATGAAAGCCCTTGCCGTACAGACTTTCATCAACGGTGCTCATTACCTGATCTTTCGTTGCAGGTTGGTTCGTCGTCGCCGGCGCCGTGGCGGGCGGGCGACGTAAACATGGTATGCGGCTGCGCGGTTCGGTGGCGTCGTCGTCGCCGCGCTAGCGGGCGCCGAATGGCGCCACCATGTCCGACAGGTATTTTAGAATCGCATTGTGAAGGTCCATGTCGAGCAATCGAAGTGCGTTGGTCACGCCCAGTGCTACGCGGTTGACCCCGAGATTTTCCCGATCGACGATTCTGGCTACTCCACCCTCGAAGAACACGAGGTTGCCCCGGAGAACGCGCAGGTGACTCGTGACGGAGTGGCGTCCTGTCCGGAGATGGCGCTGATCCTAGACGAGGACTGACAAGACGCCGCCCGAGTTCACGCCGACTAACGGCCACCTGTTGGCGCCGAGTGCGGGAACCGTCCTTGCAAAGCCTGCAGCAGGCCATCGACTTCCTCGAGACGAGCGCGGATCTGCGTCAACTCCCCCGACGGACCAGAATCGCCAGGCTCAACGCGGTGCGCAAGTCTCTGGAGTTCAGCGAACTCGGCCTGTAGAAGCCGCTCGAACACCCGCGCCTGAGCTACCTCGGCAGGCTGGGCGGGGCTGCGCGGCAACACGCTGGTTGCGGTGAATGCCGTGGAACCGATAACGCGCTGCGCGAGCGCGTGGGCGTTGCCTTGGGGTCTCGGTGACAAGACCGGCGAACCGGATGCATCAGCACGTTTGGCCACGAATCCCTCCTGCCCTCACCCGGTTGTTCATCCCAAGGAAAGCTACTCCACGCCTCTCGCCTGCTTCCGAATGTGCGCCAACTGTTCATATTTGGGCCATGATTGCGACGTTCATGATTCACCTCGCTTCGGGGGTGCCGGTCCCGAGCCGGGGCCTTATCGCTGCCTGTCGTGCTGCACCTCAACAAAAGAACGAAGGTGACGGCGAGTCTGGTGGTCCGGTGCCCCGGCCTCGCCGTCGATGTGTCGGCCGCGCGTGTAGTCGCTTTGCCACTGCACTGGCTCTCCCGCGGCGACGGCCGCCGCTGCCCGGGCCTGCCCTTCCATGTCACGTGGGCGAAGGAAAGACATGTGCTTGCGATGCAGGCCTTCGTCGGAGTCGATGCGCCTGAGTTCGGGTGCGAAGTCTTCAAGTTCGGCTCGGCGCTGCGGGACGATCATGCAGATCGGCTCGTCGACCTCGAATCGCACTGGCATCAGTTTGCGGGTGAATTTCCAGTTCATACTGAAACTGGCGCTTGCCCAATCGGTTTCGACTACGCCCTCTAACGGAGATACGGCGTCCTTCGGATAGTTCGCCGGCCCGCGGACCAACAGGTTGTAGCCTGGCGGGGTGCGAAACAGGATCGGCAGATGCCAGGTCAAGATGCCGTTACCGAAATGGCTGACGGGCAGGAACTGAGCCGTGTCGCGCTTGTCGGGTACGACGCTTACGTCCACGCCGTCTTCCTGACCGCTCCACGTAGCGGTGAATGCGCACCGATTGCGGAGCTCCCAACCACTTTGATTGGCGATGAGCATCGGCAAACACCGATTAGGCCAACCTTTACGCGTCTCCGACATTTCTGACATCCACGCTCGGCTGATCGGTGCCGGGGCAATCTGCGGCGGATTGTCACGGGTGATGAATCCGATCAGTGGATAACTCGGCCTATCGGACTTGTCACTCATCGGATCCTCGATTCGGTGGGAACCCCCGTCGCGACCCGTCTTGCGCAGAAACGTGGCGCACGTCATGCGTCGGCTGAGTTCGGCCCCTAAGCGACGGCTCATTTACCGGCCGTCGTGGGGCGATGGTAACTGCCTTCGCTGGGCAGGTGGGATACCACCCGATACCGGGGTCTAGCATCCAGATTCGAGCATTGCCGGAAGCCAGTCAGTCCGCCTCGGGCCACCCGCGTTGCGAGCGGTAAACAACTTGGGGTGCCACGCCGAAACGTGACACCCCAAGCGGTGTAGAGCTATTCGGCTTTCAGCCGCCGATCGGTGGACGGCCCATCACGGTGGGCTTGAACCCGTAGCGCGGGCCCAAGCCGTTGCCGAAGCCGGCTCTCGCACCGGCCAGCGGCATACCGCCCATCAGGTTCCCGCCGCCGGCGGCGGCCTCCGGAGCAGCGCTGACGTTGCTGACCAGCTGCACGCCGGCCGGGGCCGCCTGCGAAGTTCCACCGATCCACGACGCCGGCACCGCCAGTTTGCCGACCGAACCGGCGCCGCCCGAAATGGCGGACACCGAATGCGCGGCCGCGCCGGCACCACTGCCAAGCCCGGCTCCGAGGCCACCCAAGCCGTGCAGTGCTGGGGCAGCGACAGCGGGGGCCGCTCCGCCCAGTATTCCGGCGCTCTTCGCCATCTGAATGCCGAAGTTGCCCATACCAACGCTGAAGTAAGGCAGGCCCTCGGTGTTGTAGAACAAGCTGGCGTACGGCGAGTAATCGGTGACCAACGCTGACAGGTTCGTGGGCAAGGCGCTCGTACCGAAGATCAAGGCGAAAAGATCTTGAAATGGTGTTGTTGTGGTGGTGGCCGCCGGCGTCGCGAGGTTTTGCAGCGAGCTCGGCATCGACGAGGTCAGCTGTGACAACAGGCTCTGCGAGCTCGACGCCGCCGAGTTGCCGGTGGCCGCACTGACCGCGGCGGTTTGACCCGCGGTACCGGCAGGGTTTGTGGTCGCGGCCGGCGTGGCAAACGGGGTCACTTTCGCGGCCGCCGCCGATTGGCCCGCATAGCCGTACATCGCCACGGCATCCTGCGCCCACATCTGTCCGTACTGTGCCTCGAGCTGCGCGATCAACGGGGTGTACTGCCCGAAGACGTTGGCCTGCGTCGCCGCTGCCGTCTCAGCACGATTGGCCGCAATGACCGGCGGCGGTACCGTCGCAGCGAACGCCTGCTCGTATGCCGCGGCAGCCGTGCGGGCTTGGGCCGCGGCCTCCTCGGCCTGGGCGGCGGTCTCCTGCATCCAGGTCACGTAGGGCTGAGCCGAGCTGGCCATGGCCGCTGAGGCCGGCCCGTTCCAGGTGTCGGTTGCGAGCTGAGTGATCACCGTCTCGTAGCCCTGGGCAGCCGACTGCAGCTCGGCGGCGATGCCGTTCCATGCCGATGCGGCAGTCTGCAACGACGACGACCCCGGCCCCATGTACATGCGGGCTGAGTTGATCTCAGGTGGAAGCGCTCCGAAGTCGACCATGGAAGCCTCCTAGCCGGCCGCAGCCGCGTTGGCGGCTTCGGTGGCTTGGTAGGAACCGGCGCTGGTGCCCAACGTGTTGACGAACATTTCATGGATGGCTGCAGCCTGCTGGCTCACGGCCTGGTACAGCTGCGCGTGAGCGGCGAACTGAGCCGCCGTCAGAGCCGAAACCTCGTCGGCCGCAGCGGGAACCACCCCTGTGGTGGGCGCCGCTGCAGCGGCGTTCTGGGCGTTCAGTCCCGCGCCGATCCCCTGCAAACTTGTGGCCGCTGCCGATAATGCTTCCGGCTGTGTGGTCACGAACGACATCCGGTCTCCTCCTTAATAACCGTGCGCGTCTACGACCTTGGGCAAGGTCGTTCGATTAAAAGAGTAGATGGTCACGCGCGATTAACACCGCTACCGAACTGACTGTTCACGCCTCGACGGCCAGTATTCACCCCCCGATATCGGATGTTCATCCCGAGTTCGACAAACCTTTCACCTGCGGCATTGCTTCGATTTGGGCCGAACACGGCAGGCGGGTGGGCTCGGCCGCTCGATTGCCGCGTGACTAGACCTGGTCGTGGTGACGATGGCACGAACAGTCTTCCGCCACAAGAACTTTCGATCCACTGTTCGGGCAGGCCGACTTTCGGCCCGCGTATCCCAACGCCGGCGTAGAACGCTGGGCAGTCAATCACGAGAAAATGCAATGCCTTTGGCGTGCGGGTCCGCACCCAGTTATCCGCCTACGGGTGGTCTCTGCATCACAGAGTGCCGGACCCCGTATTTGACGGTGTAGCCCGCGCTGCGGCTTCCCCCCATACCGGCGTTGCCCGCCATCGGAACACCGCCGAGCGTTCCATTCGCCTGCGGCGAAATAGGGCGCGTCGCACTGGCCAACCGGGCCTCTACCGTCTCCGTGGGCGCCGCTCCTTGCCAACTCGCGGGCACCGACAGGCGCCCGAGCGCGTTCGCCTCGCCCATCGTGGCCGACACACTGCTGGCCGTAAACGGTGCGCCGCTCACGCCTGCAGTGCCGCTGCCTAGGGCCGCGCCTAGGCCGCCAAGCCCCGGACTGAGGGCACCAGTCGGGTTGAGCAGTGCCGTCAGCTGCTGGGAGGTTGCCAACTGCTGGGCATAGCCCCAGCCGAAGTTGCCGAGACCGACCGCAAAGTAAGCCTGGAGAATCTGCCGCATCGAGTTGAGGTTCGCGTTCGTCAGGCCCACGCCCCAACCACCGCTTGGGAATTGGGTGGCGGTGTTTTGGAAAAGTTGCTCGAGCCAACCGATCAGCGTATTCGGCGGAGCCGCCGCGGGCAGCGTGCTGCTCGCGGCCGTCTGAGCGGTGCTCGCTACTGTCTGGGTGGTCGTCGTGGCGGGCGCCGACGAGACCGCATTCTGCGCCACCGTCGCGGCTTGGCTGGCCGGCGTAGCGGCAGCCTTGGCAACCGCGTCAGCCTGGCTGCTCGTCCCGTCACCGTTGGTCGTGTGCGGGGGTTCGGCGAACGGCGTCACCTGCATGGCCGTCGCCGAGGCGCCGGCGTAGCCGTACATCGCCGCGGCGTCCTGCGCCCACATTTCGGCGTAGAGGGCTTCGGTCATCATGATCGCGGGAGTGTTCTGACCGAAGAAATTAGTAGCCACCAGGGTGGCCAGTAGCGCGCGATTGGCCGCGATCACCGGCGGCGGCACCGTCATCGTGAACGCCGCCTCATATGCGGCTACGGCTGCGCGAGCGTGGTTGGCGGTCTCCTCCGCTTGCGCACTGGTTGAGGTCAACCAGCTGATGTAGGGCGTGGCGGCGGACATCATCGCCACTGACGTCGGGCCAACCCAGGCGTTGCTCGTCAGCTCCGCGAGCGCTGAACCGTAACCGCTGGCCGCGAAACCCAGTTCCGCGGCAAGGCTGTCCCACGCCTCGGAGGCCGCCAATAGCGGCCCGGGCCCGGGCCCGGAGTACATCCGACCCGAATTGACCTCAGGCGGCAACAGGGCGAAATCAAGCACAGGAATCCTCCGTCAGCGAGCCAAGATGGCGTCTGCCCGTCATCACTTGCACGGCAGCGGCGGCGTGCGGGATTGTCATGAACTGGTCAGCAATCGTCAGGACCTGAATTACCGCCCGACGGACATCGATGTGCGGAACACGGTGTGCAGCCACAGACGAAATGCGCTTTCTTTTCTCGGTAACCCTCGGCGTCAACAACATTGAGCCCGACGTTCATCGCTGAACAGTCGCTGACTGAGACATTAGATGGCCGCGCGCGCGATCAGCGACGACGACGCCGACAATTCATTACTCATCAGGCAGTGTTCATCCGCGATCAACTGTTGTTCAGTTGATGTTTCATTCCGCGCCACCGGGTGGCCGCAGAACGACCGTTACCCGGCGGCCGGGGAAAAGGGGACGACGGTCGAGCGAAGCTCGAATCGGGTCGGTGTTGGTGCGGCTCCCCGGCCACCCATCGCGGTGATCGGCATCACCGGCGGCACGCCCGAGTGAGCACCGGCGGTCGCTACCGGAATTGTGCCGCCCAGCGGCGTGCCGGTGACAGCACTGGCGGCGGGCGCCGCGGCGGCGTTCCACGCCGTCGGGACCGACAATGCGCCCGCGGTGGTGGCCTGGCCCATGCCTGCGGAGACGGCCGGGACGCTCTGACCCAGACCAGAAAATCCGGCCAGGGTCAAGGTCTTTGCGCCAGAGCCGATTCCGGCCGACTGAACCGCTCCCAGTTCGTTGGCCGCGGTCGTCGCGGCTTTCGCGGCGGTGGCGGTACTGCCCGCCGTGAACAGCCTTGACAGCATGCTCATCGGCATCGACGCCAACCTCATTGGCGTGCTGAGTTCGTTGAGCAGCGAGGACGATGACAGCGACGAGGACGACGATGAAGTATCGGTCGCCGTCGAGGCCAAGCCGCTCAGAGTCTGGGGCGACGAGAGACTTTGCAGCGCTTGCGGTGTGCTGGAGATCAATTGCGGGCCCGAGGACATGAGCGATTCGAGGTCGGTCCCGCCGGATGTGCCCGCCGACTGGGCCGCGGCTGCCGCCTGTCTCGATGATCCACTCTGATCGGTCGTCTGCGGCGGTGTGGTGAACGGGGTGACCTGCGATGCGGTGGCCGAAGCGGCGGCGTATCCGTACATGGCTGACGCATCCTGCGCCCACATCTCGGCGTACAGCGCCTCGGTGGACATGATCGCCGGAGTGTTCTGCCCCAGGAAGTTCGTCGCGACGAGTGCTGCCATCAGACTGCGATTCGCAGCGATCAAGGCAGGTGGAACCGTTGCAGCGTAGGCGGTTTCGTATGCGGTCACGGCCGCCGTGGCCTGGACGGCGGCCTGCTGCGCCTGGTCTCCGGTGGCGCTCAACCACGTCACATACGGTGCGGCCGCCGCGGTCATCAGGGTCGAGCTCACACCCGTCCACGGACCGCTGGTCAGCGTCGCGAGGATCGAACCATAGCCCGCCGCAAAAGAACTCAACTCGTCAGCCAGCGACTGCCAGGACGTTGCGGCGGCGAGCAACGTGCTTGGACCCGGACCCGCATACATGCGGCCGGAGTTGACTTCAGGCGGCAGAGCGGCGAAATCCAACATCGTCGTCGACCGCCTAGCCGGCCGCGGCCACGTTGGCGGCCTCGGTGGCCGCGTATGAGCGCGCGCTAGCGCCCAGGGTGCTGACGAACATCTCGTGGATCGCGGCCGCCTGAGCGCTGACGACCTGATACATCTCGGCGTGGGTGGCGAACTGCGCCGCCGTCAACGCCGAAACCTCATCTGCCGCAGCGGGTATCACACCGGTTGTCGGGGCCGCCGCGGCGGTGTTCTGCGCCGTCATCGTTGATCCGATGCCCTGCAGATTGTCCGCAGCTGCCGTCAACTCCACTGGTTGGGTGCTCACATAGGACATCGGCATTCCCTCCTGCGCGAACCTCATCTGTCACTGGTGAGAAACGTTAAGGAGGAAAGATGGGCCGCCGTCATGGCGAGGCTATGCGTCGGCTATGAGATGTCTGGCGATGAATCCCGCGCGCCAGAAAGTCCCCCCGGTCCCTGTCGGGCGGGGGGACTTTTCCGAAATCCAGCTATCGACGCAGGTCGGTGGCAGCTACCTGGACGAACACCCCGGTGTCCTCGGCCATCAGCAGACCACGACCGCGCGGCAGCGGGCCACCCTTCATCTTTCCGCGGATGAAGCCCTCGTCGGGGTCGGCGTCCATCACCAGCAACGGCGCATTGGCCTGTGCCAACGCCCGCAGCATCGGATCGCTGCCCGCCGACGACCACCCACCGAAGGTGCGGGTGACAATGACGTGCAGACCGACGTCGGCTGCCCGGGTCACCCACGGCGCGGCCCGCTGGAGCGGCGAGTCGAAGCCCGGCGGCAGCTGCTGCACGTCGTCGATGATCAGGAAGATCTCCGGGCCGCTCCACCAGGCACGGGACAGCAGCTCCTCGGCCGACAAGCCTGGCGGTGGCTCGCGACGGGACAGCACCTCGCCCAGTTCGTTCATCATCGCGGAGACGCCGTCGAGGTTGTACGCGAACTTCTCGACGTAGTCGGTGCCCAGCGTGGTCAGCAGCTGTCGACGCGGGTCGACCAACCACACCTGCGCCGACGGACGCGATGTCGGTGGGGCGATGCTGGCGCCCGGCTCGTAGACCCGTCCGATCTCCGCCATGATCGTCGCCAACGTCGTCGTCCGACCACACTCGCGTCGACCCGTCACCATCAGGTGCGCGTTCTCGGCGAAGTTGAGGTAGACCGGCTGCAGGTCCAGTTCGTTGATGGCCCAAGCGATTCCGCCGACGCCAACGTTCTGGCGCTGGTCCTGCTGCGCGAGCGCCCGCACCTGCTCCACGCCGAACTTCGCGGGAAGCCGACGCACCGGAGGCGCGTGCCCGACGGCCACCTGGCTGACCGCGGCTGCAACGCTTTCCGATGAAAAGACGTTGTCGGCAGTATTGGCCAGCGCAGGCCGTGCGACCAGCGTGTGCAGACCGGATTGCGGATCGCTGTCCAGTCGCACGTAATTGACCGCGACCATGCCGCGACCCGGCTTGACCGGAACATCCTTGGCGAACCGCGAGCGCACCAGCTTGGCGTCCTCGACCGCAGCCAACCGCAACTCGATCCGCGATCCAAAACCGCTTCGGACCGGGGGCCGAAGCTCCGATTCGCGGTCGGCCGTGACCATTACGTGGATACCGAACGACGGTCCCTGGTTGATGATCTGGTTGACCTGCTCGATGAGCACTTCGTTCTCTTCGGCGAGCGCCCGGTAGTTGTCGATCACCAGGAAGATGTCACCGAAGCCGTCGTTGGGCACCCGGCCCGCTTCGCCGGCGAACTTGCGTCGGCGGAAGACCTCCATCGACGGCACGTCGTATTCGAGGAACGTGTGCTTGCGCTCGCGGAGCAAGGCAAGCAACTCGGCCACGGTGCGGCGAACGCCGTACGGGTCGGTCGGACCGACTACCTCGCCCACATGCGGCAGCCCGCCCACCGTCGTCAACGCGGTGCTGCTGTACGCCAACACGTAGAACTGAACCTGCTCGGGCGTGTGAGTCAGCGCCGCCGATGTGATCAACGTCTGCAGCGCGGTGGTCTTGCCCGACCCACCCGCGCCGAGAATCAGCACGTTGGAACCGGGCCCGGAGACGTCGACCGTCCACGGCGGCTGGTCGTGCTTGAACGGGCGGTCGATGATCCCGACGGGGAACACCAGGTCCGTGGTCTGGCCATACCGCTCATGCCACGGGTGATCGAGAAAGCGATCGACCAGACTCTCGATCGACACCGGCCTGTCCAGCGGCGGCTGCCACAACCGGTACGGCTCGAAGTCGATCCGTCGAAGCTGGTCGATGATCACGGTACCGACCTTCGGCGTCCGGATCGCCTCTTCTTCCTCCTCCTCCGGCGTCTCGCTGGAGCCATTGCCGAAGAAGATTTCGCCGTTGCCGCTGTCCCCGTTGGTCAGGACGTCGAAGTCGTCTGGCCCGGTGACGCTGACCTCGATCGGCGTGAAACCGGTCGTAAACAGTTGCGGCCGAATGTAATCCACGGAGTGGGTCAGCATCGCCGGCCCGTCGTCATCGAGCGACACACCGCGTCGGTAGTCGCGCCACAGGAACTCGGCCTGGAAGCGGACGATTTCGTCGAGGCTTTTACGGAAGTAGCCCAGACCGGCCTGCGCGGGCAGATTCACGGCGTTGGGCACACCGGCCGCCTGCGCCGCACCAGCGGTACGCGCCTTCAACACCAGCCGGTAGCCCATGTTCTCCATGAGCTTTTCGGCCCGGCTCTCGATAGTCTGCGAGGCCATCATCAGGTGGATCCAGTAAGCACGACCCTGACGGCCGATGGAGTCCAGCACGTCGACAGCGGTCGGCATGATGCGGAACCACTCGTAGAACTCGTCGATGACAACCACGAGCATCGGCAGCGGTGGGATGTCCTGACCGCGTGCTCGCATGCGCGAGCGCATCTCGTTGTATTCCTTGGCGTCGTCGACACCGGCGTTGTCGCAGACCGCCTTTCGACGAGCGATCTCACCCCACAGCGAGTCCAGGAAGCGCTCCATCAGAGCCTGGTCCTCTTCGAGGTCGGTGATGATGCGCGACACGTGCGGAACACCGGAGAACGGCTTGACCGCGGACCCACCCTTGAGGTCGGCGAGCACGAACTGCAGCTCGTCCGGCGGATGCGAGAGCATCAGCGACTCGAGCACGGTTCGCACCAGAGTCGACTTACCGGAACCGGTTGTTCCCGACATGACACCGTGCGGGCCGTCGCCGCCCTCGTCGAGCGACTTCATGTCCAGGAACAGCAATTCGCCATTGTCGGAACGGTTTCCGAACGGGATCCGCAGCCGGGAGCGACTCGTCAGCGCGTCGCGCCGACTGCTCCACAGCGACTCGAAGTCGATCTCCGAGGGATCGTCGATCCCGTAGTACGACAAGATGTCCCGCGCGCCGATCTGCGCGACGCGCTGCCCGATCTCCTCGTAGGCCTCGGCCAGTCGCCAGCGAGCCACCCGCTGCGCGAACTGCTCTGCCTCGGCCTCGGTGACGTGATCGGCGAGCGCGAAGAACCAGCGATTGTCGTCGATCACCATCCAGGTGTCGCGGTCGCGGGGCAACGCCTCGATCACGCCGACGTCGTTGGTGAACTTGAGCACGCGCTCGGGGTTGCCGGTCCACAGAGCAGAGCCGGTCAGGTCGAAGAACGTCACGCCGTCAACGCCGTCGACGCTGATGACGTACTCCCACTGCGGGTCGTCGACGTCGGCGATGATCACGTGGTGCGGCGTCGGCGTCTCGGCCGAGGAGCTGGCGTGGCGAGGCGTGAAAGATCCGCGCCCAGCGAACAATTCGGCCTGGTCGGCGGCGAACTCGCGGACCGAGGCGTAGACCATCCGCGCGTTGCCGGCTGCGTCGCGGCGGCGCGGGTCGCCGAAGTGCGGCAGCCACTTGACCCAGTCCCACTTGCTCATGTCGGAGGTGACCACGATCATCTGCAGGTGGTCGGGCCCGTGTGAGAAGGCCAGCTGACAGATGAGCGCGCGCATGGCGCCCAGCGTCTGCTCGCGATTGCCGATCAGGGCGTACCACGGCTCGACCAGCAGCGACACCATCTTGGGCAGGTTGTAGATGACGCTCTGGTAGCGGCCGAATTCCTGCAGTGCCTTACCGGTCACCGGCTCGAGCTCGATGTCGGTGGGCATGTTCTGCGGCTCGCCCCAGGTCACCTCGGGACGGGTCATGCCCACCCCGATGCGGGCGACACCGAAGTTGAGGTCCTTGCCGTCGGGCTTGCGTTCCCACATCCGGGGCTGAGCCCACCGCGGCGGCCAAAGTCGTGGGCTCCGGGTGGAACCAGCGGTAGTTGGCGTCCATGCTGTCGGCCGACTCGTTCGCGGTGTCCCGCAGCATGTCCAGCATCAACATGAACTGGGCGCGCATCGCGTCCAGCTTCGGCCGGCTCATCTGCTGCTGGCCACCGAAACGGCCGCCGAACATCATCATCGCGACGCCGCCGATCATGAAGATCGGGAAGATCGAACCGGCACCCAGGAACATCCGAGAGCCGTTGGCGACGGTCATACCGACCATGCCGACTAGCAGGCCGACTACCAGTACGCCGACCACGATCAGCCACCACGGCTTGCCTTCGGGCGGCGGGACACTCAGCGGTGTCGGCAGGACGATGTTCTCCGGCCTGACGGCAGGCGCCCGCTCGGGCGTCGGGCGTGCGAAACCTTGCTTCACTTGGGTACCACCAACTCTGCGGGGTTCATATCGGTCGGAAGGGTGTCGTGACGCACCAACGCATCGGCGCGGGATAGTGCGGGGCCCGGTGCCAGCAGGCGCAGCGCGACCCATGGCGCCGGCGACGGCTGGGCCGTCAGCCCCAGTGCGGACCGGGAGTCACGGGTGTTCTCGACGCCGAAGCGCGCGCCGGAACTCGTGAGCCACCACAGCGATTCGGACGTGGTCGATCCCGGGTCGTTGCCGGTGACGACGACCCAGTTGCCGTAGTCGGGGCCGAAGAAGACGTGATCGGCTTCGCGGCCGGAGGAGTCCGCCTTGACCAGCGAGACGACCTTGTCGGTGGAGCCGTTGGGCACCGGAATCGTCGGCCCGGAGATCACCTGGATGCGGGCGCGCTCCTCACCGGCGGTCTTCTGCCACCACCAGCACGTTGCAGGGTTCTCCTTCAGATCGACCGGGCTGAGCGGGGCGTCGGGGTAGGCCGACAGGTCCAGTCCGTTGACGACCGGCATCTTCGCCAGCGACGCGGGGGCGACCACCACCGGCGAGTTGCCTGCCGGGGTGCCGGCGTTCTGCAGGATCTGGGCGACCACCGGATTGACCGTCTGCACGCCGTCGGCCAGCACCACTGAATACTGTTGCGGCCCACTGATTTGCGGCGTCACGATCACGGTCCCGACCGGGCCGGGCGCACCGGTGAATGCGGCCGGTTGGCCGGCGCCGGGCACCTTGGGCACCGACAACTCGGGACCGACGGGCAACGAGTCGAACAGCGCACGGCTCATCGGGTGCGCCTGGCTGACGTTCTCCGGGGTCAGACCCAGCGGCAGCAACACCGCGCGGTTGGACGAGTCGATGCGCGACCGACGGCCCTGCCGGACCACGTAAGTGTCCTTTTCGTACCTGAGCACGACAGCGTCGGATCCGTTCAGCACGCGGCGACGGTTCGACAGGTCGGGTCTGCCGTCGATCACGGTCACCGTCACCGGCGGCGCACCGACGCCGGCCGTCGGTGTCACCGAGTCGCACACCAGCCACGACGACGTCGCCGGGCTGGTCGGCGAGAACTCAGACGGCGCTCCGGGAATGCCGACCAGCGGCCCGTGTGGCTGCTCGGCGATCTGGCTGGCGCGCACCTTGTGCGGGTTGTCC
>CAWIKT010000008.1:0-124902 GCA_963836555.1 uncultured Actinomycetota bacterium
GATAGATAGATAGATAGATAGATAGATAGATAGATAGATAGATAGATAGATAGATAGATAGATAGATAGATAGATAGATAGATAGATAGATAGATAGATAGATAGATAGATAGATAGATAGATACACACACACACACACACACACACACACACACACACACACACACACACACACACACACACACACACAGACAGATACACATATAATATATATATATATATATATATATATATATATATATATATATATATATATATATATATATATATATATACACACACACACATACATACAAAACCATTGCCGCCGGTCCCACCGGTTCCGCCGGTTCCGCCGGTGCCGCCGGTGCCGTCGGCGCCTAGCGTGCCGTGCGGGGCCCCACCGCCGACCCCGCCGGTCCCGCCGGTGCCGCCAGCCCCGGCGGCACCGCCCGTGCCGCCCATGCCGCCGGTGCCGGTGCCGCCGTTGGCAAAGCTGCCCGTCACCCCAGCGGCGCCGTTGCCGCCGGTGCCGCCGGTGCCGCCCCTGCCGCCTATGCCGCCGGCCCCGCCGTTGCCCGAGGTCGAGCCGCCTAGCCCGCCGTTGCCGCCGGTGCCGCCCATGCCGCCGGTGGCGCCGTTGCCGCCGCTAGCACCCGCGGTGGTGGCGTTGGCGCCCGCAAGACCCGCCCCGCCCGCACCGCCGTTGCCGCCGGCCCCACCATTGCCCGTCGGCCCGGCGTTGCCGCCCTCGCCGCCGGGACCGCCGTTACCGCCGCCGGGATGGGTCGCCGTCCCGCCGCCCCCGGCCCCACCGTCGCCGCCGTGGCCAGGGGTGTTGAACATCGCATTGCCGTTGCCCCCGTTCCCGCCGGATCCACCGTCACCGCCGTATAGGCCGTTCCCGGCGTTGCCGCCATTACCGGCCGCGCCGGTCATGCTGGCGTTGCCGCCGTTGCCACCCGGCGCGCCGTTGATTGGGCTCGGAGTCGCCGAGGCGGTCGTCTCTACGCTCAGCACGTTAGGTTGCGTGGTCACGGCCCCGTCCCCGCCGTCGGTGGCGCTGCCGCCGTCGCCGCCGTTGCCGATCAACAACCCGGCGTTGCCCCCGTCGCCGCCGGCCCCGTAGCCATTGCCGCCGTCACCGAACCACAATCCGCCATTGCCGCCATCGGGAGTTGCGGCCGTGCCGTTGGCTCCGTTGCCGACGAGATATTCGCCCGACACCTGGTTGATAAGGCCGTCGACATGCTCACCCAGCGGGCGGTCATCGAGTTCTCCATGTCGGTGTGCAGCGGCACCGACACGTACTGGTTGAACCAGGCAGCAGCCGAAGCATCCGACGACGACACCGCAGCTAATGAATCGATCGACGTCGCCGCCCCCACACCTACACTGCCGGCACTTTCCGCAGCCCCTAGCCCCAAACACTGCTCAGATCCAGCCGACCACTCCAGTCCCAGCCCGCCGAAGGCCTCAACACCCGCGCTGGGAACTGTCCCCGCCAGCGCATCGCTCACGGCCGCCGTCAGTGCCTGGTGCAGCGAGTTAATGACCGGATCAATGACCAGGTCAAACTCATCCGCGTGCGCTGGGGCGGTGGCCAACAACGGGCTCATGCCGAACGCCAGAAACAGGCTGGCGCACGCGCCCAGACCGATCGCCCGACTATGAGGGCGGGCCTTGAGAGGTCGCGACCTGAGATTCTGCTTTCGGGCTTGCTTAGCCATGGCCGGCCCATCGGAGAGACGCCTAAGCATTTCTTAGGCACGTGTAAGGTGGCTCACACGCTACGCCGACGCTCCGAATCCCGGAAGGACTATCCAGGGATCAGATTTCTGTGTTCGGAAGCGAAGATTCACCACATCGCTCGGCCTCTGAACCTGGACTTCGTGACTAGGAGATCCGATGATCACTGCTGCACTGGTATTCGCTGGACTGGCCGGACTGTTGCACGTCTACATCTTCACCATGGAGTCGCTGACCTGGACCAGCAAGCGCACCCGTGCTGCCTTCGGCACGACCGCGGAGGAAGCGGAAACCACCAAGTTGCTCGCGTTCAATCAGGGCTTCTACAACTTGTTCCTGGCGATCGTCACCGGCCTGGGCATCGGCGCAATCGAGCTGGGACACAAGGGTATTGGCGCCGCCCTGATACTTTCGGGTGTCGGCTCCATGGCCGCCGCGGCCATCGTGTTGCTGGCATCGGCGCCGGACAAGGCCCGGGCGGCACTGACGCAGGGCATCTTCCCGGCGATCGCGGTCGTCCTGTTGGTGATCGGACTCCTCACCCGGTAACCACCCAGGTCAGACCCTTACCATCCGCCGGCACGAAGGGCCGCTGACGGCGTCTCCAGTTACTTCGCGGACCCAAACGGGTATCCCGGAGGAATCTGATACTTGGTGTCCTGTGCGAGGAGATCTGAAATGAATAACCGGCGACGTACCCCTGGCAACCTGCACATGCCGCGCAGCCGTGGTGCAGTCAGCGGGCTGCTCCTAGTAATACTCGGGCTATGGGGTGCGTTGATCCCCTTCATCGGCCCGTACTTCCATTTCGCTTTCACTCCTGATCAGCCGTGGGCGTGGAACCTCGCGCGTGGGTGGCTGGAGGTGTTGCCCGGGGTCGTCGCCGCGGTGGGCGGTTTGCTGCTGCTTGTTTCGGGCAATCGGGCGACCGCCATGCTCGGCGGCTGGCTGGCCGTTGTCGGCGGCGCCTGGTTCGTCGTCGGTCGTTCGCTGGCAGCAACACTTCGAATCGAAAGCGTCGGTAGCCCGGTCGCTGTTACCGATGCCAAGCGAGCCGCGCTCGACATCTGTTATTTCTCTGGGCTGGGCGCACTGATCGTCTTCCTGGGCGCAGCGATGTTGGGACGGGTTTCGGTCCGGACGGCCCGCGACCTCGAGTACGCGATGCGATACGAGGCCGAACCTGTGGCGCCCGCCTCAGAGGCTTATGCAACCGACGCGCCCGCGACGACGTCGGCCGCAGCACCGACCGAGGTGATAGACACAGGGCGAACGGATGCCGCGGACACCACGGCCGAAACCCGCCGGAATCCCAAACGCGGAATCATCCGCCGGCGGCTCCACACCACAGCGGGCCGCTGACCACCGGCACCTGGCACGACAAGGCCGGTCGCTGCGAACAGGCGGCGGCCGGCTTTACTTTTTCGGCTATGGGGGTCGTGCTGCTTGTCAACGACCTGTACTCGCGGAATCCTGAATAAACTCGGCAGTTGCTGAGTGTGGAGATTCTGCGCGAAAGACCGAAACCATCCGGTTTTGCAGCACTATGGGCCGTTGCTCGCGAGACGTCTTTGACCGCCGCTTCTGAGGCCGATCTAAGCCGAGAGGGCTAACTTGACCTTCGAGCAGACAGCACCGGTCGTCTCGGCGCGTTTGAGAACTCAGCGCGCGTCGACCCCCCGGTGTCCCGCCCCGACACCCCGGTGTCCACTGGTTGAGGAGAACTCGAAGATGACTGATTCGCGGTTAGGTTTCGGCAGCCTGCGCATGCCGCGCAGCCGTGGCGCGGTGAGCGGACTGCTGCTACTCCTCCTCGGTGCTTGGGGAGCGCTGGCTCCCTTCATCGGCCCGTACTTCCATCTCGCCTACACGCCGGGCGGAGCCTGGGTGTGGAGCACCGCACGGGCCTGGCTGGAGGTGTTTCCCGGAATCACGGCAGCTGTGGGGGGCTTTCTGCTGCTGATCTCCGGGAATCGAGCGACCGGCATGTTCGGCGGCTGGCTTGCAGTGATCGCCGGCGTGTGGTTCGTTGTCGGTCGCACCCTGGCGTCGACACTGCGTCTCGGCGACATCGGCCACCCACTGGCGGCGACGGACGCCAAGCGTGCGGTCATCGACATTGCGTATTTCTCCGGACTCGGCGCGCTGATCATTCTGATCGGGGGAGCGGTGCTGGCGCGGGTGACGATCCGGACCGCGCGTGACGTCGAGCTGGCCGAGCAGGCGGCCGGTATTCCGGCGACTGCGGACTACAGTTCCTTCGACGCACCCGCCGAATCGGGCCGTACCGAAGTCGTGACGCCCGCGCAGGACCATCGGCGGGAACACAAGAGCCGGTTGTTTCGCCGGCACAGCGCCGGCGTGACCGGCCACTGACTCTCCGATAGCCACAAATCGAAGGCCGACCGCCACCTGGTAAGGGACGATCGGCCTTCGACTTTTGTGTCAGAGCAGTCCGAGCAGTTGCAGGTCGGTGATGTACTTGACGATCACGGGCTGCGAGACATGCGGAATGTCTTTGTCCGGACCGATTTTCGCTTCCTGCACAGCGGTGCGGAACCGGTCGGTCGGAGCCATGGATCCGTTGATCGGTTTGTCCGGCTGACTGGTAGTTGTGCAGCAGCGGCAGTAGCGAGTACTGACGCTGCCTCTCGGGCAGGCCACGCAGTGTGCCCTCGAACCGTTGCAACCAGGTGCCGTAGTCCCCGACCCGCTGCACCGAGTATCCGGCGTCGATCAGCCAGTCGACGTACTCGTCGAGGCCGATGCCGTCGTCGTAAGGGTTCATCACGTGGTACGTCTGGAACCCGGCCTGCTCGTCGGCCACCGTTGGGCTCAGTGTCGAGATCGCCTCGGCGATGAACTCGACCGGCAGCCCGTCGTAGTGCGCCCGCTGCCGGTTGCCGTCGGCGTCCAGCTCGTAGAACGACCCGGGTGCGACGCCGGTGGCGACCAGGCTCAGCATCATCCGGGTGAACATGTCGGGCAGGTTGAGCTGACCCGGCGTAGGTGGTGTCGGCCAGGATCATGTCGCAGCGGAACACCGAGACCGGCAGCCCGCACAGGTCGTTGGCCTCGCGCAGCAGCACCTCGCCGGCCCACTTGCTGTTGCCGTAGCCGTTGGCGTAGCTGTCGTCGACTGCCCGCGTCGCGCTGATCTGCCGGATGTCGGCGTCCTCGACGAACGTCGCCGGGCTGGATGCTGGTCGCCCACGCCGATCGTCGACACGTAGACGAACGGCTTGATCTTCGTGGTCAGCGCGATGCGGATCAGCTCCGCGGTGCCGACCGCGTTGGGGCCGAACAGCTGGCTGTAGGGCAGCACGTGGTTGACCAGCGCGGCCGGGTCGACGATCAGGTCGACGGTGTCGGCCAGCCGCTGCCAGGTCTGCGTGGTCGAGGCCGAGGTTGGCCTCGCCCTTGTCGCCGGCGATCACCTCGAGGTGGTCGGCGGCCAGCTGCGGTAGTGCGCCAACAGCTTCGGGTCGCCGCTGTCGAACGTGGCGTCCAGCCGGGCCCGGCGCGTCCTCGTCGGACTTGGCGCGGACCAGGGCAGATGACCTTGCCGTCGACCAGGTCCATCCGCTCCAGCCACTCCAGCGCCAGGTAGCGGCCGAGGAAGCCGGTCGCGCCGGTCAGCAGCACGGTGCGCACCTCGCTGGCCGGCCGCGGCAGCGACGGCGCCGCGGCCAGGGTGGCCTCGTCGATGAACTTGTCCAGCGTCAGGTCGACGGCGTGCACCTCGGTGGCGTCGCGGCCGTGCACCGCGTCGAAGGTGGGCCGCTTGGTGCCCGCCTGCGCGCTCGGCTTCGACGTACGCGGCGATGGCCGCAGGTCGCTGGCCGGGCTGACGATCACGCCCACGGGCACGTCGACGTCGAAGATCTCGTGCAGCAGGTTGCGCGAAGGTCAACGCGGACAACGAGTCTCCACCGAGATCGGTGAAGTGCGCGTCGGGTGTCACGTCGGACGTCGGCCGCGCCGAGCAGTGCCGCTGCCGGCCCGGCTGACGGTCTCGCAGCACCGGCGCGTCGGCGCCGCTCGCGGCGCAGCTCGCGCAGCTCGTCGGCCTGGCCGTCGGCCAGGTCG
This sequence comes from uncultured Actinomycetota bacterium, assembly GCA_963836555.1. Lineage (GTDB taxonomy): Bacteria > Actinomycetota > Actinomycetes > Mycobacteriales > Mycobacteriaceae > Mycobacterium. The sequence goes on from CAWIKT010000008.1 coordinate 5,818, forward strand.
GCGTAGAGCTGCTCCAGGCGCTCGCCGTAGTGCTGCTTGAGCTTCGGCCACGCCAGCTTGCGGATACCGGTCAGCAGGCCGTTCTCCAGGCTGAACGGCGTGGTCTCGACGATGAAGTCACGCGGCACCTCGTAGGACTGCAGTCCCGCCGCTTTCGCGACGTTCTGCAGCGACTCGGCAATGCGCGGCTTGAGGTTCGTCGTCGTCGTAGCGTGGCCAGCGCGTCCTCGGTCGGCACGACCACCGCCAGCAGGTACGGCCGCGCGCTGTTGCCGTAGACGTAGATCTGGCGGACCAGCGGGCTGTCGCCGAACGCCGCCTCCAGCTTGGAGACGGTGACGAACTCACCCTGCGACAGCTTGAGCACGTTGTTGCGCCGGTCGACGTAGACCAGCTGGTCGGGCGAGGTCTCGGCAAAGACGTCGCCGGTGCGGTAGTAGCCGTCGTCGTCGAAGACCTCGGCGGTGGCCTCGGGCCGCTTGTAGTAGCCGGGGAACATGTTGCCGGACTTGACCAGCAGCTCGCCGCGGGGGTGCGGCCGGTCGGTGGCGAAGTAGCCCAGGTCCGGAACGTCGACCAGCTTGTAGTCGAGCACCGGCGGGCGCCGGATCTCGCCGTCGAACAGGACGATGCCGGCCTCGGTGGAGCCGTAGCCGTCCAACAGGTGGATGTCGAGAAGCGACTCGACCCAGCTGCGTCAGCTCGGGGAGATCGGAGCGGAGCCGGTCATCGCGAAGATGTAGCGCCCACCGAGCAGCTCTGGCGCAGTTCGGTCAGCACCTGACCTCAACGGTCGTGCGGTCGGCGCCCGCCGCGGTCCGTCGACCGACTTCACTCTGGTATTCCTGGTACAGCATCTCCCAGATGCGCGGGACGAAGTTCAGTTGCGGTGGGCCGGACGAGGCGAAGATCCTCCGAGGAGCGTCGACAGGTCACTCTTGGCGGAGAAGTAGGCAGTGCCGCCGCTGGCGAGCGTGCCGTACAGGATGCCGCGACCCATGACGTGGCTCATCGGCAGGAAGCCCAGGCGTGATCGCAGGCAGGACGCCCGGTTCTCGTCCCAGTTCTTGGTCGGCCGGGCGCCACATCTTGGCGACCTTGCTCTGCGGGTACATCGCCCCCTTCGGGGCGCCGGTGCTGCCCGAGGTGTAGATGAGCAACGCCAGCGGATCGTCATCGGTCTCGGCGACATCGGTCGCGGGCAATGTCGCGCCGCGCTCACGAGCTTCGTCGAGGGTCTCGATGGTCAGCTCGAGGCCGGCCAGCCGGTCGTGAGCCTCGTGCAGGGCTTCGCGGTTCTCGTCGATCTCGCCGTGGTAGTCGAAGACCACCAGTCGCGCCGGCGTGTGACCGGCTTCGGCACCGGCGAGGATGACGTCAACGGCGTCGGAAAGGTAGTCGATGCTGGCGGCAAAGACGCTGGGCTCGGTCTCCGCAACGATCGGCTGGAGCTGGGTGACCGCAGCACTGGTCTGTAGCGGCACCGAGACGGCGCCGGTCAAGACCAAGGCGATGTCGATAGTGGTGTAGTCGACGCTGGTGAAGCCGAGCACACAGACCCGGTCTCCACGCTCGACCATGCCGTCGCTCAGCGCGCGGGAGAACTCTCCCACGCGCTGCGCCAGCTCGCCGTAGGTAACCTTCTCGAACCAGGGCAGCAGCTTGGTCGTCGTGCGTCCGGTCTGAGGATCTTTGACCAGCTCGAAAGCGCGCTGGGCCAGCGCGGCCCGGTCGGAGTAGCCCTCCAGCGCGGCCTTGATGACTCGGGGGAATCGCTGGTCGGCGGCCTCGATCGCCGCGCTGACGGCCGGGTCGGGTGCCGCGGCCGCGAATTCGGGGTCGTTGGCGGCCAACTCTGCTGCGCGACGTTCTTGGTCGTCGTGGATCTCTGGTGACATGTCGGAACCTCAGAACTGTGCGAATTGCGGAAAATCTACCGTGCCACGCTGCACGCAATGAATACTACGTTAGCAAAGGTAACGATATTCCACGGATTACCGGCTTGGCGACCATGTGTGACTCATTGCACGGCCTGATGCGCACCGCAGTAAGTGTCGCGTCGGAACCAGGGCTTGTGGGTACCCAGGGTCGATGCGCCGACCACGCCCACGGAGCTCGCCCCTTGGTTGTTCGTTTCTGCGCGATGAGCGTGGGCTGACGTCCTGCGAGCCGTCTGATCGTCGGCGTTGCCACGGTCTGAACACGCGCAAAGGTGTTTGGTCAAACCGCATCTCAGAGCTGGCGTTCTGCGAGCCGTTGTTGGACAACGCAGTTGCCGCGTGCGATGCCGGTGTTCCTGAAATCCTGACTGTCGGTTCACCGTCATGACCCGCACTGACAGGCGTGGAAGGCCGCTGAAAGCCTTTTTGCAAGCCGAGATCACCGGGACCGACGTCACCATCGAAGAGATGCGCAGGGCCTGCGGCCTGACGCGGGCGAGCTACTACGGCGAGCCCAGTGGCACCGGACGAGGGTTCGACGAGAATTTTCCCAACTCCGAAGAACTCCGGCAGATCGCCGAGTACTACAAGCTGGGCGACAACGGCTGGGTCAGCCTCTTGGTCGAATTCGGTTGGCTGGAGCCGATTCCCGGCACCCTGCGAATGCCCTTCACCGCCGACAAATCAGACCTGCCACTCACCGCCCCGATCGGTTTAGTCCCGCTTCGCGACGCGCTTTCCCGCTATCAGAACGCATCGGTTCTCGTCGTATCGCCTCACGCAGCGGAAGTGTCTCTCGCGCCGTTGCGCCAAGCGCTACACGAGAACCCCGACGGCTACCTCATGGTGTTCGGCGCGACCCCGCACCAGGACAAGTAGCTCCTAGAGGTCCGCGAGCAGGCCGATCACCACGTCAAGGCCTTCGTTGAGCAGTTCGTCAGTAATCGTCAGCGGCGGCAGAAAACGCACGACGTTGCCGAACGTGCCTGCCGTCAACACGATCACGCCGGCGGCATGCGCGGCGGTGGCAAGTGCGTTGGTCAGCTTGGCATCGGGCTCGGCGCTGTCCGGCTTGACGAACTCGACGGCGATCATTGCGCCCCGGCCACGCACGTCGCCGATCCGGTCGTCGGAGGCATGCAGGGCGTGCAGTCGGTCCTTCATCAGCCGTTCGATCTCACGGGCCCGCTCGATGAGCCCGTCGGCTTCGATCGTCTCGAGGGTGGCCAACGCGGCCGCGCACGCCAACGGGTTGCCGCCGTAGGTGCCGCCGAGGCCGCTGGTGTGCGGGGCGTCCATGATCTCGGCGCGGCCGGTGACCGCGGACAGCGGCAGGCCGTCGGCGATGCCCTTCGCGATGCAGATCAGGTCAGGCTCGATGCCCTCGTGCTCGCAGGCGAACATAGCCCCGGTGCGCGCGATCCCGGTCTGCACCTCGTCGGCGATGAACACCACGTTGTTCTCCCGGCACCAGGACAGCAGCGCGGGCAGGAAGCCGTCGGCCGGCACGATGAACCCGCCCTCGCCCTGGATGGGTTCAATGATGACCGCGGCGAGATTGTCGGCGCCGACCTGCTTGGCGATGATGTCGATCGCAGGCGGGCGGCCAGTCCGCCGTCGGTCGCCATTTCCTTGTCGATCAGCCCGTCGCGGTAGGGATAGGACAGCGGTGCGCGGTAGATCTCTGGTGCGAACGGGCCGAATCCGCTTTTGTACGGCATGGATTTCGCCGTCAGCGCCATCGTCATGTTGGTGCGGCCATGGTAGGCGTGGTCGAAGGCCACCACCGCAGATTTCTTGGTGTACGAGCGGGCGATCTTGATGGCGTTTTCTACCGCCTCGGAGCCCGAATTGAACAGCACCGATCGCTTTTCACCCGACCCTGGGGCGAGTCGGTTGAGCTGTTCGGCGACGGCCACATACTCCTCGTACGGCGTGACCATGAAGCAGGTGTGGGTGAAGTCCGCGACCTGGTCGCGCACCGCGTCGACCACTCGTGGCGCCGAGTTGCCGACCGTTGTCACCGCGATACCCGATCCGAGGTCGATCAGCCGGTTGCCGTCGACGTCTTCGACGATGCCGCCCGCGGCGCGCGCTGCGAAAACCGGCATCGTCATGCCCACACCGGCTGACACCGCGGCGGCGCGACGTTTGGTGAGTTCAAGCGATGCGGGACCGGGGATTTCGGTAACGAGGTGGCGGCTTTGCTCAATCGCGGGCACACCAGCAGGGTAGCCCGGCAACGACACCGCCCGCGAGGCTCGATCAAGAATGTCAACATCAGATGCAATCCGGACGTCGTGTCGCCGCCCCGCACGCCCGCCGCCGCGAGATCAGCCGGCTGCGGTGTGCCCCAACTCGCGGCATACATCGCCATTCGGGTCCCAGTATTGTCCGCCGGGACAATTCTTCGCCGGGCCCTGTCCGAGCGGCTGGCAGGCATTGCGGTAGCCATCCCAGTACTGGCCCGGCTCGCAGTTCGGGGGAGGGTCGGCCAAGCTGGTGACAGGCATGGCGAACGCTACGGCCGCCCCTGCGAGTGCAACCGCACTTGCCGACCGGCTAATAAGACTTCTCACTTCATACCTCCTCGATAGCTTGTGTGTAACCGTGAGGGCAGTAAGTCAAATTGCCACGTTCCGACTTCGTCTAAACCTGGAAGACCGGGCCGTCGATCGAGTCGACCGTAACAAAGGAGCCCACAGGTTGGCGGCGAAGTTGGGTAGGCCGTCGAACGGGATAGCCGAGTGCGATCACCGCCGCCAGCGCCAACGGGTCGGCCGCTTCGAGGATCGCTTTCACCTCCTCCTCTTCACGGATCGCGATCGTGGTGATGACACCGCCCAGGCCCTCCGCGCGCGCGGCAAGCATGACGTTCCACGCGAACGGGTAGATAGACGCGCCCGCGGCGAACGTGTAGCGGTCCGCGTCGCGGTCGATTGCCGCCAACATCGACAAGTCGGCGAGCAGCGCCAGCAATACCGGAACCTCGTCAAACTTCTCGGCGAAAACGTTTGGCGCTGCGGGCTTTTCGGCAGCAAGCGCCCGAGCTTCGGCGGCTCGGTCGTTGGTCGGTGACCACGGTCGTAGACCAGCGGAGGCAAGCGCCAGGTACTCGCGCGAACCCTTGACATAGCAATCCCGCAGCCGACGACGTTTCTCGGCATCCTTGATCACCACTACCCGCCAGGCTTGCGCGTTGCTTCCGCTGGGCGCAAATCGGGCCGTGTCGAGCACGCGGCCCAGCACGGTGTCGTCGACGGCTTGGTCGGTGAATTCGCGGACGGCACCGGTGGTGCGCAACGCGTCGGCGAGCGACAACGATGCAGGCCGAGCATCGGCCGCAGGAGGCGTCGGTCCGTCTGGTATCAGTTCCATCGCTCAATGATCAAGCACTACGGCGGCCTGATGGCACACTGGTGACCGTTAACCACGTCGACGAAAGATCCCTGCCTTCATGAACCAAACGGTTGTCTTCCTGCCGATGCTGATCGTCTTGGGGGCGTTCATGTTCTTCGCGTCGCGCCGGCAGAAACGCGCGATGCAAGCCACCATCGACCTGCACGAGTCGCTGCGGATTGGTGACCGAGTGCAGACCACCTCTGGCCTGCACGGCACCATCACGCGCATCACCGACGACATCGTCGACCTCGAGATCGCTCCCGGGATGGTGACCACCTGGGCCAAGTTGGCGGTGGCGACTCGCGTCGAACCGGAGATCTTGGAGTCGCACACCGACGAGGTCGACGATCTGGCCGACGAGCCGGGCCGACTGCCCAACGACTGAGGTCGCGGGCCCGCCACGTACCCTTTTCGTTGCAGTCGAACCGTACGGGACGCGAGAGGCGAACGGCGGGGTGACGACCTGCAGAAAAGCGCATCGCGCATAAGCGGAGGAGACTCAACACGTGGCATCGCCATCGGCGCCGGTGCACCCTAACCGCTACCTGGCGGTATTCCTGGTCCTGCTGATCGGTGTCTACCTGTTGGTGTTCCTCACCGGCGACAAGCGTCCCGACCCGAAGCTCGGCATTGACTTGCAGGGTGGCACCCGGGTCACCTTGACCGCGCGGACCCCGGACGGGTCGCGCCCGACCAAAGAAGCGCTGTCGCAGGCGCAGTCGATCATCAGCGCCCGGGTGAACGGCCTCGGTGTCTCGGGTTCCGAGGTCATCGTTGACGGCGACAACCTGGTCATCACCGTCCCGGGCACCGACGGGAACGAAGCGCGCAATCTCGGCCAGACAGCGCGCCTGTACATCCGTCCGGTGATCAACGCTCTGCCTGTCGACAGCGCCGGCACGCAGGATGGTCCTCGGCTACCTGCGCCACGCGGCCCGAGGGGCGCCCCCGGTGGGCAACCCGGTGCCCCCGCGCCAGGAGTGATCCCGGATGCACCAGCGCCCGGGGTACAGCCCAACGCGCCCGCGCCCGGGGTACAGCCCGGTCTGCCTGGCAGCGAGCCGCTGTTGCCCGGCGGACCGGCCGTCCCGCCACAGCCGCGGCCCTATCCGCAGGATGCGCCGGCTACGCCCACCCCGGCGCCACCGTCACCGGCTCCGGCCTCGCCGCCACCCGCACCGGGCTCACCTGCACCTACGCCGGCGTCACCGACCGCTGAGCAGCCGGCGTCCCCAGAACTTCCCCCGATCCAGCCGGGTCCGCCGGACCCCCGCAAGGATCTTGCGGACCGCATCGCCAAGGAGCGGGAGTGGCGGCAGAGCACCAACAAGGGCGTGCAGTTCCTCGCGCTGCAATACGAGGCCACCCGCTGTTTCCAGAAGGACATCCTGGCCGGCAACGACGATCCCGAACTGCCATTGGTGACCTGCGACAAAGACCACAAGCAGGCCTACCTGCTGGCGCCGTCGATCATCAGTGGTGATCAGATCGAAAACGCCAGTTCTGGCCTGGATCAGCACAGCGGCGGGTACATCGTCGACGTCCAATTCCGCAGCGGAGCGGCGAACACCTGGGCGGACTTCACCGCCGCCCACATCGGCACACAGACGGCGTTCACGCTGGACTCCCAAGTGGTCAGCGCACCGCAGATTCGGGAAGCGATTCCCGGCGGCCGTACCCAGATCACTGGGGGCGATCCGCCGTTCACCGCGAGCTCGGCCAAAGAGCTCGCCAACGTCCTCAAATACGGCTCGCTGCCGCTGTCGTTCGAGGCGTCAGAAGCCCAAACCGTCTCCGCGACACTGGGATTGACGTCACTGCGAGCGGGCCTGATCGCCGGCGGGATCGGTCTGATCCTGGTTCTGCTGTATTCGTTGCTGTACTACCGAGTCCTGGGCGTGCTGACGGCGTTGTCGTTGGCAGCCTCTGGCGCAATGGTTTTCGCCATCCTCGTGCTGCTCGGTCGATACATCAACTACACCCTCGACCTGGCCGGCATCGCGGGTCTGATCATCGGTATCGGTACGACGGCCGACTCGTTCGTGGTCTTCTTCGAACGCATCAAAGACGAGATTCGCGACGGCAAACGGTTTCGGTCCGCGATACCCCGGGGCTGGGCGCGGGCCCGTCGGACGATCCTGTCGGGTAACGCGGTGACGTTCCTGGCCGCTGCCGTGCTGTACGTCCTGGCTATCGGCCAGGTCAAGGGGTTCGCGTTCACGCTGGGACTCACCACCGCCCTCGACACCGTCGTGGTGTTCCTGGTGACGTGGCCGCTGATCTATCTGGCGGGCAAATCGACCAGGCTGGCGAAGCCGGCATACAACGGCCTGGGGGCGGTCCAGCAGGCGGCGCGTGAACGGAGTGCGGCGAAGTCCGGGGCCTATTCGACGGGACGGGGGTAGCGAGATGGCGTCAAACGCAGACACGACCGGCACCGACGACACGACTGCCGTCGAGATCGACAAGGAGACGGCGCGGGCGGTTCGCCCGAGCGGCAACGACTCGGCGGTTCTGCCGCACCACGGTTTCTTGTCGCGCCTCTACAGCGGTACCGGTGCTTTCGAGGTCGTCGGACGACGCAAGCTGTGGTACGCGATCAGCGGGATGATCGTTGCGATCGCGGTCATCAGCATCCTGTTGCGCGGCTTCACCTTTGGTATCGACTTCAAGGGCGGCACGACGATGTCGATGCCCGTCGTCGGTGACAAGGGACATGCCACGGTCAGCCAGGTCGAGGAGGTCTTCCGGCAGACGCTGGGCAGCGACCCGGAGACGGTGGTGATCGTTGGCAGCGGATCGTCGGCGACCGTGCAGATTCGCTCCGAGACCTTGTCCAACGACAAGACCGAGAAGCTGCGCGACGCGCTGTTCGACAAGTACGCGCCCAAAGGCTCCGACGGGAAACCCAGCAAGAAGGCCATCTCCGATTCGGCGGTGTCCTCGACGTGGGGCGGGCAGATCACCGACAAGGCGGTCATCGCCTTAGTGGTGTTCCTGGTACTCGTCAGCCTCTACATCACCGTCCGCTACGAGCGCTACATGGCGATATCGGCGCTCACCACAATGGTTTTCGACCTGACCGTCACCGCCGGGATCTACTCACTGGTCGGCTTCGAGGTCACTCCGGCAACGGTCATCGGTCTGTTGACGATCCTGGGGTTCTCGCTTTACGACACGGTGATCGTGTTCGACAAGGTCGAGGAGAACACCCACGGGTTCCAGCACACCACGAGGCGCACCTTCGCCGAGGAAGCCAACCTCGCGATCAACCAGACGTTCATGCGGTCGATCAACACCAGCCTGATGTCGACGCTGCCGGTGTTGGCGCTGATGGTGGTGGCGGTGTGGCTGCTTGGTGTCGGCACGCTGAAGGACCTGGCGCTGGTCCAGCTGGTTGGCATCATCGTCGGCACTTACTCGTCGATCTTCTTTGCCACGCCGTTGCTGGTCACGCTGCGTGAGCGGACCGACTTGGTCAAGACTCACACCCGCCGGGTGCTGCGCCGCCGCGGCCCGGGGGGCGCCAGGGCGGCCGACAGCGGATCCAAGAACCAGGAGCAGGCTAATGAGGCCGGCCCGTCCGACGACGAGTCCTCGACGTCGGCGCCCGCTTCTGTTGCCGCGGCGCCGGCGCCCAGTAAGCCGGCCCCCGGTGCGCGGCCGGCGCGGCACTCCGCCGGCCGCCACTCGCGGCCGACCGGCAAGCAGAACAAACGCTAGCCCGATGGTGGCCTGGCGTCGGCGTGTAGCCGCCAGTGGTCTGGTGGTCATGCTTGCGGTAGCGGCGCCGGGGCTGTTGACGGGCTGCTCGGGAAGCGCGGCGGGACAGGTCGACTACGTCGTCGACGGCGCGCTGGACTCCTACAACACCAACACGGTGAGCGGCGCCGCCTCGGCCGGGGCCCAGGCTTTCGCCCGCACGCTCACCGGGTTCGGCTACCACGGGCCCGACGGTCAAGTCGTCGCCGACCACGACTTCGGCGCGATCTCGCTGGTCGGCGGATCGCCGTTGATCCTCGACTATCAGATCGCCGACAACGCCGTCTACTCCGACGGCAAGCCGGTCACCTGCGACGACCTGGTGCTGGCGTGGGCCGCCCAGTCTGGTCGGTTTCCCGGGTTCGACGCCGCGAGCCAGGCGGGCTACGTCGACGTCACGTCGATCGATTGCCAGCCCGGGCAGAAGAAGGCGCGGGTGTCCTTCGCCCCGGACCGCAACATCGTCGACTACAACCAGCTGTTCACCGCCACCTCGATCCTGCCGTCGCACGTGATCGCCGAGGAACTCGGCGTTGACGTCACCACTTCGGTGCTGGGCAACAACGGACCCGTCATCGCGCGCATCGCGCAGGCGTGGAACACCACCTGGAACCTGAAGCCGGGCACCAAGTCCGGTGTCGTCGCCACGCACTTCCCGTCATCCGGGCCGTACAAGATCGAGTCGGTGATGGACGGTGGCGCAGTCGTTCTCGTCGCCAACGACAAATGGTGGGGCGCCAAGCCGATGACCAAGCGGATCACCGTGTGGCCGCAGAAAGCGGACATCCAGGATCGGGTCAACGACAAAAGCGCGGACGTCGTCGACGTGGCCGCCGGCTCGTCGGGCGCGCTGGCCACACCCGACAACTACCGTCGCACCGACGCGGCGTCCGACGGCATCGAGCAACTGATCTTCGCGCCGAGCGGGCCGCTCGCGGACGTCGCCGCCCGTCGTGCCGTCGCGTCGTGCACCCCGCGCGACGTGATCGCGCGCGACGCGCAGTCACCGATCAGCAACGCGCGGCTGCACACCACCGCCGACGATGCCATCGGCCAAGCCGAGAACGTCCCCGATGCAGGGCGATTCGTCAAGGCGGACCCAGTGGCGGCCCGGACCGAGTTGAAGAACAAGCCGCTGCCGGTCCGGATCGGCTACCGCGGGCCCAACGCGCGACTGGCCGCCATCGTCGGTGCGATCGCCAAGGCCTGCGGCCCGGCCGGAATCACGGTCTCAGACGTCACGTCCGACTCGGTCGGCCCGCAGGCACTCAGGGACGGCAAGATCGACGTGCTGCTGGCCAGCACCGGCGGCGCCACCGGCAGCGGTTCGACCGGCTCGTCGGCCATGGACGCCTACGACCTGCACACCGGCAACGGCAACAATGCCTCCGGTTTCACCAACGGTCAGATCGACGGCATCATCGCCTCGCAGGCAGTGTCGGCCGACCCGGCCGACCTGGTCCGGTTGCTGGCCGAAAGCGCGCCGGTGCTGTGGGCGGCGATGCCGACCTTGCCGCTGTATCGCCAGCAGCGGACCTTGCTGGCATCGAAGAAGATGTATGCGGTCGGCACCAACCCCAGCCGCTGGGGAGCCGGCTGGAACATGGACCGATGGGTCCTGGTGAGGTGACGGCGGCCGACCTGGTTGTCGCGCTGACCCGGCAAGTCGCCGACTTCCCTTCGCCGGGAATTCAGTTCAAGGATCTGACCCCGGTGTTCGCCGACCCGCGCGGGTTGGCCGCGGTGACCGACGACATCGCCGACGTCGCCTCCGGCGCCGATCTGATCGCGGGCATCGACGCCAGGGGATTCCTGCTCGGTGGCGCCGTCGCCGCTCGGCTCGGGACCGGCGTCCTGGCCATCCGGAAGGGCGGCAAGCTCCCGCCGCCGGTACGCACCGAGCACTACCAGCTCGAGTACGGCACCGCGAGCCTGGAACTGCCCGCCGACGGGATCGAATTGACCGGCCAAAGCGTTGTGATCGTGGACGACGTGCTGGCCACCGGCGGGACAATGGTCGCGGCGCATCGGCTGCTCGAGCAGGCCGGGGCCCGCGTCACCGGCGCAGCGGTGGTCATCGAACTCGCCGGCCTCGGCGGCCGCGACCACATCGCGCCACTGCCGGTACACAGCGTCTGCGTGTTCTAGCGCGGCGGTAATGCCGCCGGACATCAGACGTCGAACGTTATCCTGGAGATTCGGAGGTGAGCGGCGTGGCGGACGACAAGGGTACGGCGATACAGCCACCCACCGAGCCGTTGCAGCTCGCCGATCTCCCGTCGCCTGCAGCGCAGGCGGCAAATGAGCCCGGCATCGGCCTCAAAGCGCCTAGTAGCGCGTCGCGGCGGGTCCGCGCCCGGCTCGCGCGACGAATGACCGCGCAGCGCAGCACGATCAGCCCGGTGCTCGAGCCGCTGGTCGCGGTGCACCGGGAGGTCTACCCGAAGGCAGACCTGTCGCTGTTGCAGCGAGCCTACGAGGTGGCTGAGCACCGGCATGCCGATCAGCTGCGGCATTCGGGCGACCCGTACATCACCCACCCGCTGGCGGTGGCCAACATCCTCGCCGAGTTGGGCATGGACACCACCACCCTGGTGGCGGCACTCCTGCACGACACCGTCGAAGACACCGGCTACACCCTGGAGGCGCTGTCAGGAGATTTCGGCGACGAGGTCGGCCACCTCGTCGACGGGGTGACCAAGCTGGACCGGGTGGTGCTGGGCAGCGCCGCCGAGGGCGAGACGATCCGCAAGATGATCACCGCGATGGCACGCGATCCGCGGGTGTTGGTGATCAAGGTCGCCGACCGGCTGCACAACATGCGGACCATGCGCTTCCTGCCGCCCGAAAAGCAGGCCCGCAAGGCCCGCGAAACGTTGGAAGTGATTGCCCCACTTGCGCATCGACTGGGTATGGCCACGGTCAAGTGGGAATTGGAGGACTTGTCCTTCGCGATCCTGCACCCCAAGAAGTACGAGGAGATCGTGCGACTGGTCGCCGGCCGGGCGCCGTCGCGTGACACCTACCTGGCCAAGGTCCGAGCCGAGATCGTCGCCACGCTCAACGGGTCGAAGATCAATGCGGTGGTCGAGGGACGACCCAAGCACTACTGGTCGATCTACCAGAAGATGATCGTCAAGGGCCGCGACTTCGACGACATCCACGACCTCGTCGGCATCCGGATCCTCTGCGAGGAGACCCGCGACTGCTATGCCGCTGTGGGCGTGGTGCATTCGCTCTGGCAGCCGATGGCCGGCCGGTTCAAGGACTACATCGCCCAGCCCCGATACGGCGTGTACCAGTCGCTGCACACCACCGTCGTCGGGCCCGAGGGCAAGCCGCTGGAGGTGCAGATCCGCACCCGCGACATGCACCGCACCGCGGAGTACGGCATCGCCGCGCACTGGCGTTACAAAGAAACCAAGGGCCGCAATGGCGTGCCGCATGTGCATGCCGCAGCCGAAATCGACGACATGGCGTGGATGCGTCAGCTGCTCGACTGGCAGCGGGAGGCCGCAGACCCCGGCGAGTTTCTCGAATCGCTGCGTTATGACCTCGCGGTGCAGGAGATTTTCGTGTTCACGCCCAAGGGCGATGTGATCACGCTGCCCACCGGATCCACCCCGGTGGACTTCGCCTACGCCGTGCACACCGAGGTCGGACACCGCTGTATCGGTGCCCGCGTCAACGGCCGGCTGGTCGCGCTGGAGCGCAAGTTGGACAACGGCGAAGTGGTCGAGGTTTTCACCTCCAAGGCGGTTAACGCCGGGCCGTCACGGGACTGGCAGCAATTCGTCGTCTCCCCTCGGGCGAAGACCAAGATCCGGCAGTGGTTCGCCAAGGAGCGTCGCGAGGAGGCGCTCGAAACCGGTAAAGACGCGATCACCCGCGAAGTACGCCGCGGTGGACTTCCGTTGCAGCGCTTGGTCAATGGCGGCTCGATGGCTGCAGTGGCCAACGAGCTGCACTACGCCGACGTATCGGCGCTCTACACCGCGGTGGGCGAGGGCCACATCTCGGCCAAGCATGTGGTGCAGCGGTTGCTGGTCGAACTCGGCGGGATCGACCAGGCCGAGGAGGACCTCGCCGAGCGTTCCACGCTCACCGCGATTCCGCGCCGCCCGCGCAGCGACGACGTCGGGGTCTCGGTGCCGGGCGCACCGGGTGTGCTGAGCAAGTTGGCCAAGTGCTGCACGCCGGTGCCCGGCGATCAGATCCTCGGATTCGTCACTCGCGGTGGGGGAGTCAGTGTGCACCGCACCGACTGCACCAACGCCACATCGTTGCAACAGCAATCCGAGCGCATCATCGAGGTGCATTGGGCGCCGTCGCCGTCGTCGGTGTTCCTGGTCGCCATCCAGGTCGAGGCGCTCGACCGGCACCGGTTGCTCTCGGACGTGACCCGCGTGCTCGCCGACGAACGGGTGAACATCCTGTCGGCATCGGTCACCACCTCCGCCGGCGACCGAGTGGCGATCAGCCGCTTCACTTTTGAGATGGGCGACCCCAAGCATCTCGGTCACCTGCTCGACGTGGTTCGCAACGTCGAAGGCGTCTACGACGTCTACCGGGTGACGTCAGCGGCCTGACGAGTGACCGTATCCGGACAGCGGGCCCTGGTCATGGGTGCCAGCGGCAACGTCGGCGCCTGCGTGACCCGTCACCTGGCGGCTCACGGTGCCGACGTCCGGGTGCTGCTGCGAAAGACCAGCTCCACCAAGGGAATCGACGGCCTTGCCCTTGACCGGCACTACGGTGACCTCTTTGACAGCGCGGCGGTTGCCGCCGCGATGACGGACCGCGACGTGGTGTACTACTGCGTCGTCGACACCAGGGCGGAGTTGCGGGATCCCACGCCGCTGTTCAAGACCAACGTCGAGGCGCTCAGGCAGGTGCTCGACGTGGCGGTGACCGCGAACCTTCAGCGCTTCGTGTTTCTGAGCACGATTGGCACCATTGCCGTAGGGCTCGACGGTGAGACCGTCGACGAGGACACCCCGTTCAATTGGGCCGACAAGGCCGGCGGCTACATCGAATCGCGACGAGCCGCCGAAGATCTCGTGCTGTCCTACGCTGCCGATCGTGGCCTGCCGGCGGTGGTTACCAATGTGTCGAATCCATACGGGCCCCCGGACTGGCAACCGCGTCAAGGGATGTTCATCAAGATGGCAGCGCAGGGCAAGATGCCGTTCTATGTCCGCGGCGTCGGCTCGGAGGTCGTCGGCATCGACGACGTCGCCGACGCGCTGCTGTTGGCTTCGGAGAAGGGCAGGATCGGCGAGCGCTACATCATCTCCGAGCGCTACATGAGTCAGCGTGAACTGATGACGATCGCCGCGCAGGCCGTGGGCGCCCAGCCGCCGCGCCTTGGTATCCCGATGGCGGTCATGTATGGCTTGGGGTGGGTCAATGACGCGCTGGGTGCGTTGCTGCGCAGAGACTTTCCGATGAGCAGACAGAGCGCGCGACTGGTGGAGCTGACCTCACCGGCCAGTCACGCCAAAGCCACTCGTGAACTCGGTTGGCATCCGACGCCCACCGAAGACTTCATCCGTCGTGCGGCGCACGCTTACGTCGAGAGGTCAGTCCCGGCGAGCTGAGGTGATGGTGACCTCGTTGACGGGTGTGCCGTCGTCTTTCCCGCCGACAACGCCGCCCGCGGCGATCTTGTCCAAAACGTCCAACCCGGTCTGGGTGATCGCGCCGAACACCGTGTAGTTGGGGGGTAGCAACGAGTCGCGGTAGACCATGAAGAACTGGCTACCGTTGGTGCCGGGTCCGGCGTTGGCCATCGCCAGTGTCCCGCGTGGATACACGACAGGCTTTTGAAGTGCCGGGTCGCCGGGCGGATACTGCGTGGTCGGGTACTCGTTGGCGAATTGGTATCCGGGAGAACCGGTTCCGTCACCCCGCGGATCTCCGCACTGCAACACTGAGAGCGCGCGGGCGGTGGTCAGCCGGTGGCATTCGGTGTTGTCGAAATACGCCTGCTGCGCAAGGCTCACGAAACTGGTTACGGTGCAGGGTGATTCGTTGTTTGCCAGCTGCAAGGCAATTCGACCGCGGTCGGTGACGATCGTCAGTCCGACCGTTGCCGGATCGGTCGAGGCCTTGCCATTCGGTGGTGGTGCGGCCTGTTTGCCGGCCGGGCCGGCGGTCCGCGGGTACTGGCAGTTCGCGCCCACGGCGGGCGACGGAGCGAACGGCGGCAGCTTCGGGCCGGTGACCGGCGGCGCGGGTGGCGTGGTGGAGGTTGCGACCGGCCGCGGAACTCGCCGACGTGGTGGCGGCCCTCGTGCCGGAGTCGTGATGGGTGCACGACGTCAACGTCACGGCAACGGCGAGAGCCGCGAGTGTGGCTGCGATTCGAGTGAGTTCATCGTCATCAGTCCAACATCACCGACTTGACGTCTACCTCGGAAGCCGGCGGTCCGTCCTGACCGCCACCGGCGACGCCGCCCTTGGCGATCTTGTCCAGAGTGTCCAGTCCGTCCTGCTGGATCTTGCCGAAGACGGTGTAGGCCGGCGGCAGCGGCGTGTCCTTGTACACCAGGAAGAACTGGCTGCCGTTGGTGTTGGGCCGCTGTTGGCCATGGCCAGCGTGCCTCGCGGATAGATCACCGGTTCGTGCGCCGCCGGGTCGTCCGGCTTGTACTGGTCGGCCGGGTACTCGTTGGCGAACTGGTAGCCCGGACCGCCGGTGCCGTCGGCGCTGGGGTCGCCACACTGCAGGATCGCGATAGGGTCAGGCGGTGGCATTTGGTGTCGTCGAAGAACTTCTGCTGCGCCAGACTCGCGAAACTGTTGACGGTGCAGGGTGATTCGTTGTTTGCCAGCAGCAGACCGATGTGACCCTGATTGGTGACCATGCTGACGCTGACCTGCGCCGGGTCGGTCGGCACCTTGCCGGTCCGGGGTGGCTTCGCCGGTTTGCCCGGCTGCCCGGCGGACGGCGGGTACTGGCAGTTGGCGCCGACGGCGTCGCTCGGCGTGAAAGCCGGTAGTGGAGCGCCCTTCGCGCTGGGTGCCGCGCTGGAGGAGGTGTCCGTACTTGCCGATGTCTTCTTGTCGTCGTGGTTGGTCAAAACCACGGTTGCCACGATCGCGGCGATCGCGACGACGGCCGCGACCGATCCTCCGATGATTGCCAGGGTTCGACGACGACGGGCCTGCTGGGCGCGGCGTTCGAGTTGCCGCTCCAATTTGCGCTTGGCTGACGCACGTCGCTGTTCGTTGGTCGGCACCGCCGTGTCCCTTCATGATCGCGGGCTGGGTCGCGACGAGTGTGCCAGTTCAGCCCAATAAGGGTGGCGCGACCCGTCGGCGATCGCCTGGATGGGAAACTGGGCATCGTGTTGATCACCGGATTTCCCGCCGGGTTGCTGCAGTGCAACTGCTACGTGCTGGCGCCGCACCCCGGAGCCGACGCGATCGTCGTCGACCCAGGCCAGCGCGCGATGGGCCAGCTGCGTCGCATCCTGGACGAGAATCGGCTGACCCCGGCGGCGGTGCTGCTCACCCACGGCCACATCGACCACATCTGGTCTGCTCAGAAGGTGTCCGACACCTTCGGCTGCCCGACCTACATCCATCCCGAAGACCGGTTCATGCTGACCGACCCGATCAAGGACTTCGGGCCGAAGATCGGTCAGCTGCTGCTCGCCGCGATCTTCCGCGAGCCCAAGCAGGTCGTCGAGCTGGACCGCGACGGCGACAAGATCGACCTCGGCGGGATCAGCGTCACCGTCGACCACACGCCCGGCCATACCCGCGGATCGGTGGTGTTCCGGGTGGCAGGCGACAAAGAGCTGGCCTTCACCGGCGACACCCTGTTCCAGCGGTCGGTGGGCCGCACCGACCTGTTCGGCGGCAGCGGACGCGACCTGCTGCGCTCGATCGTCGACAAGCTGTTGGTGCTCGACGACGAGCACGGTGGTACTACCCGGGCACGGCAACTCCACCACCATCGGCGACGAGCGGCGGTTCAATCCGTTCCTCGAAGGACTGAGCCCGTGAGCCGCGCGACGATAGGCGTGACGCCTGACTAGTTCTCGGCGCCCAAGGGCGTCCCGGACTACGTCCCGCCGGATTCGGCGCGGTTCGTCGCCGTGCGCTCGGCCCTGCTGGACGCCGCCCGCCGGGCCGGCTACAGCGATATCGAGTTGCCGATCTTCGAGGACACCGCGCTGTTCGCCCGCGGGGTGGGGGAGTCCACCGACGTGGTGTCCAAGGAGATGTACACCTTCGCCGACCGCGGTGACCGCTCGGTGACGCTGCGGCCCGAGGGCACCGCCGGGGTGGTGCGCGCGGTGATCGAGCATGGTCTGGATCGCGGCGCGCTGCCGGTCAAGCTCTGTTACGCGGGCCCGTTCTTCCGCTACGAGCGGCCCCAGGCCGGCCGCTACCGCCAACTGCAGCAGGTCGGTGTCGAGGCCATCGGGGTCGACGACCCCGCCCTGGACGCCGAGGTGATCGCCGTCGCCGACGCGGGCTTCCGATCGCTGGGCCTCGACGGGTTCCGGCTGGAGATCACCTCGCTGGGCGATGACACATGCCGGCCGCAGTATCGGGAGCTGTTGCAGGACTTCCTGTTTCCACCTCGACCTCGACGAGGAGACCCGCAAGCGCGCCGAGATCAACCCGCTAAGGGTGCTCGACGACAAGCGTCCCGAGGTCAAGGCGATGACGGCCGACGCTCCGGTGATGCTGGACCATCTGTCCGATGAAGCCAAGCAGCACTTCGAGACGGTGCTGGCCCACCTCGACGGGCTGGGTGTGCCGTATGTGATCAATCCGCGGATGGTTCGCGGACTGGACTACTACACCAAGACCACCTTCGAATTCGTGCACGACGGGTTGGGTGCGCAGTCGGGCATCGGCGGCGGTGGTCGCTACGACGGGCTGATGCGCCAACTCGGCGGACAGGATCTGTCCGGCATCGGGTTCGGGCTCGGTGTCGACCGGACGCTGCTGGCGTTGCGGGCCGAAGGCAAGGACATCGGGCCGACCGCGCGCTGCGACGTGTTCGGCGCGCCGCTGGGCGAGCAGGCCAAGCTGCGGCTGGCGGTGCTGGCCGGCCAGCTGCGCGCGGCCGGGGTGCGGGTGGACCTTGCCTACGGCGATCGCGGCCTCAAGGGCGCGATGCGGGCCGCCGACCGGTCCGGTGCGCGGGTGGCATTGGTCGCCGGCGACCGCGACATCGACGCGGGAACCATCGGTATCAAGGACCTGGCGACAGGCGAGCAGGTCGATGTCGCGGTCGACTCCGTTGTCGGCGAGGTCATTTCGCGTCTCAAGGCCTAGGTACTGCGCCGAAACCGACGCTGACGCGAGAAAATGCGAGAAGGCAGCGCGCTGCCGTCGATCTCGCCGAGGTCACGAGCGGCCGTGCTTGACTTGATTGAACGGCACTCCGCGGTCGGCGGCGAATTCACGCGGGAAGCCGAGGATCCGTTCGCCAATCACGTTGCGCGCCATCTCCGTTGTGCCACCGCCGAGTGCGGCGGTCTGCCGGGACAGGTAGCGCTCACCGATGGACAGCAGCTCGGCGGGCCCGTCGACGACACCGGCGTCACCGGCGATCGCCAGCGCGGTGTCGATCTCGAGGGATACTTCCTCGGCCTGGAACAGCCGGATGAGTGTGCCACCGGTCGGCGGCAGCGAGCCGTCCAGCACGCGGTGATAGACGTGGTCGATCAGTTGCTCCCAGACGGCGCGACGCGTGAGCGCCCGGCCGGCCGCCTCGCGCGCCCGCTCGCTGTCCGACAGCCCCGCCGCGCGAAGCATCGCGTGGTAGTCCGGTGCCTGCTCCTGGTCGTTCTCCGCGCCGCTGCCGCTGGCGAATTCCGAGCCACCGCCGACCGCGCGTCGCTCGTGATACAGCTGACGCGAGGCGACGTCCCAGCCCTTGTCGACCTCGCCGACCACGTCAGCGTCGCTCAGTTCGAGGTCGTCGAAGAACTCCTCGCAGAACTCGGTGGAGCCGTTGACCTGGGTGATCCGGCGTAGCGTGATGCCGGGGCTGTCCAGGCGCACCAGGAACATCGTCAAGCCCTCGTGCTTGGGCACGTCCCAATTGGTCCGGGCCAGCAGTAGTCCGTAGTCGGCGGCGAAGGCTCCGGTGCTCCAGGTTTTGGCACCGTTGACGATCCATGTGTCGCCGCGCCGCTCGGCACGGGTGATCACGCCGGCCAAATCCGAGCCGCCGCTGGGCTCCGACAGCAACTGCACGAGCACTTCGTCGCCCCGAAGTGCCGCCGAAATGTGTTGGCGCTTCTGCTCTTCGCTGCCGGTGTCGAGGATCGTCGCGCAGCAGATGGTGAACGTCGGCACGTTGAGGATCAGCGGCATCTCATAGTCGGCACTCTCCACGTCGAACGCCTTCTGGTAGGCGATGTCGAGGCCGAGGCCACCGTATTCGGTGGGGAAGCAGATGCCCGCGAAGCCGCCGTCGTGCAGGCGACGCTGCAGCGCGCGGACGTGCTGCCAGGATTCCACGTCGCCGCGGTCGGCATACGGCGGGCTGCCCGGGTCCTCGATGCGCGGCATGTTCTCGGCGAGCCACGAGCGGGCCCGCTCGGCGAATTCCGCCACCGACTCCGCCATATGACGCCTTCCGAGAGTTGCATTGACGTAAACCGGTAATGACGTTATCAGTAGGCCGGAAGGGGCCGAACGGTCAGCGACCGGGCGTCGCCGGACAGCACGGCCGGGGAGAAAAAGTTCAGCCGCCGCGCGGCCGAGCCAACGTGAACTGCTCCACCACGCTGATCGCGCCGTAGGGCCCGTTCACGGCGTAGTGGGTCGCCTTGATCGAGGTGTTGCCGCCCGGTGGTCCGGGGTCGACGTCGAAAGCGACGAAGCCATAGGGATTTTGGCTGTCGCGAAACGCCGACCATGGTGCTTCTTCGATCACGTAGTTGGGCAGATGGCGTCCGAGTGCGTCTTGGGAGTCACCGATACCGGTCACCACCCGACATCGCGGTTGGGGAAAGAACAGGCCGTTCGACGGCGCAGATGTTCCGCCGCCGCCGATGACGACGTGCACGGTTCCCTTCGTCGTGTCGATCGTGTCGCCGTGGTTCTGCACGGGAATCGGCGTTCGGGTTTCGGTGTCTTGCGCTCCGCGGATCGGGTGGGAGCGTTCGTAGTGATGCTCGTGGCCGCACACCACCAGGTCGACTTGGTAGCGGTCGAAGAGCGGCAGCCAGTCCTGGCGGATACCCAGGTCGGCGCCATTGGTGTGATCGGCCGTCGACACCGCCGTCTGGTGCATGCAGACGATCACCCAGTCCACTCGCTTGTCGGCGCGCGCCTGGGCCAGTTCGGTTTCGAGCCAACGCTTTTGCGCGCCGCCGGAATAGTTGCGGACGTACGAGTTGCCACCGTCCTGGTAGCAGATGTCGTCGTTGGCGAGACTGATGATCCGCACTGAGCCGGCGGTGAACGAGTACCACAGACCGCGAAGTTCAGCCTCCGATCCTGCGTCGGGCACGGCGAAGTAAGTCTGGTACGCGGCGTAACCGATTGGGCCGTTGCCCAATTCATTCTCGTGGTTGCCCGCTGCCGGCATCCACGGCCGGTAGCGCGCGGAGCGGGTGTTGTTGTCGAACCAGTCCGACCAGGTGCGAATGCGGTCGTGGGCCAGGTTCGCGTAGCACAGGTCGCCGTTGACCAAGTTGAACAGCGGTCCGATGCGTTCGATCGCGGAGGTGATGTCTCCGGCGGCCGGAGACCCCAGGTTGTCGCTGCGATAGCTGCCGTTCTGCAGCCGGCCCAGTGTCGGCGTTGCTTGGTCACCGAAACTGGTGAACCGCAACGGCCTTCGCCCTGACGGTGCGGTGCGCACGGCACCCAGCTGTGGGTCCGTGCCGTCGTGCACGGCGGCGTAGACGTAGTCGGTATCGGGCGCGAGGTTATCGAGTCTCGCGTGGTGCACCCGGACTTCGGTCTTGGATTTGGCGTCACGGTAAGTGCGGGTCTCAGCGGGTACGGTGCGGCCGAAGCCTCCGGTGGACGTGCCCGCCATGACACGTGGGTTGCTCACGGGATCGGTGGTGTGCCATGACACGACAACTTCGCTGGACGCGTCGCGACCGAATTGCAGGTGCAGGCCGCCCACCGGTTGGGCTCCGCTGCGGGTGGGCTGGCGCCACAAGCTCGGCTCGCGCCTGGACGGGCTCACGAGTGCGACGGCGCCCGCTCCCAGCCCGGCGCCGATGATTGTCGTCGTCGCGCCGGTGGTCAGCAGCGTTCGGCGGCTGATGCCCGAGGCGGGCTTGGCGCCCTCGTCCGGTTGCGGCTCGTCGACCATGCCTCTTTCATACCTCCCGCGTTGCCGAAGACCAGTGAACGCTGCGGCGAATACCTAGACCCGGTACAGCCGACGTCAACGCGGCGGGACATTGGTCGGTGAGGCGGTTGATTGGCGCGGTCTGGCACCTTCTCGCTCGATACGCCAACGCAGCGCCGTACGGTCGCGCCCCCGAAACGTTCTAACCCAGACTTTTTAAGCATTTTCTCAGGTATGTGATCGGCGCGAGATTTTGATCATGATGCGTATCTACCGATCAAAAACAACGGGTTCAGTTTGAAATATGTCTACCGCACAATGGCGCTCGCTCCTTTTCCGGAGGCGGCTTACCGCCGGCGCCCCGAGGTCGTTCGTTCGCATGAGGGGGCGTCCGCTTCGCGACGGCGTAGGCACGGGTGCAGGCCGTCGCCTCTAACGCGTCGCCAACCCGCGGCGCTTGCCGCCCGCCGGCCGATAAGCGCAGCGTCCCTCAGCGAATTGCTCTGACATCAGGGGGTTTTACGCCATCGCGCAGCAGCAGCGGGTTCGCTGAGCGGGACAAGTGTCGTTCGCGCGTTGGCGCGTGGGCTGCGACACCGTGTCGACCGGAAGACCTTGACCGGTGGGCGTGGACCGAACTACTGGCATACGTCCAATAGCTATCGTCGGTTAGGGACGTTTTCAGGTACCTGGGCCGCCGGTGAGAACGCCCTCTATGGGCGGCCGATAAAATTGTCGCTGGTGCAATGTCTCTTTGCCTTTTCTCAGCACAAGATGCGCTTCCGTGATTTAAGCTTGCGCAACTGTCAGACCTCAAACGTGCGCACTTCGCGGATCGGTTAATTCCATTAACTGACCCGGCGGCCGGCACGGTCTGACCCCTGTGCTGAAGGAGGATCGGTGTCGTTCGTAACTGCGCAACCGGAGGATGTGGCCGGAGCCGCGAGCGGTCTGGCCGGGCTTGGCGATGCGATGGCGGCGAGAAACGCCGCAGCGGCGACGCCAACTACCGGTCTGGCTCCTGCCGCGTCAGATATTGTTTCGGCGATGACGGCAGCGCAATTCGGTAATCACGGTGCCGCGTATCAGCAGATCGCCGCTCAAGCGGCGGCAGTACACGAACAAGTGGTAGCCGCGTTGCGTTCCGGGGCGGGGGCGTACGCGCTGACCGAGGCGGCGAATGCAGCTGCTGGCCACTAAGGGGGGCCTGGGTCGATGAGTTTCATAATTTTTCCACCGGAGATCAACTCCAGCTTGATGTATAGCGGCGCGGGATCGGGGCCGCTGATGGCGGCCGCGTCGGCGTGGAGTGAGCTGGCCGCTGATCTCGAGTCAACCGCCGCGTCATACCAGTCGGTGCTCGCGCAACTGACCGGGTCAACGTGGTTGGGTCCGTCGTCAGCGCGAATGGCGGCGGCGACGGCTCCCTATGTCGAGTGGCTGGCAACGACAGCGGGACAGGCCGCGCAGACCTCCGCGCAGGCGCAGTTCGCCGCCGCGGCCTACGAAGGAGCGTTCGCTTCGACGGTGCCGCCGGCTGTGATCGCGGCCAACCGGGCGTTGCTGGCGGCGTTGGTCGCGACCAACTTCCTGGGCCAGAACACCCCTGCGATCATGGCGACCGAAGCCCACTACATGGAGATGTGGTTTCAGGACGGCGTGACGATGGATACCTACGCGGCCGCTTCAGAGCAGGCCGTCGTGTTGCCGCAACAGACGCCGGCGCCCTCGACGAGTGACGGTGGGCTGGCGTCCGACCTGGCCGCTGCGGTGCAGTCACTCGAGAACTCCTTCACCACCACCGTGAACAACCTGACTTCCGCGCTGCAAGGACTGTTGAGTGGAAATGGCACGGCGGGTACCTCCGCCAACAGCCTTACCTCGGCGCTGTCATCGGCGATGACGAACGCGACCGGCGCGACGACCGCTCACACCGCCGCAGCTACCTCGGGCGCCGCTACGACGGGCGCCAGCACAGCGGCGACCGGCGTGGTCCAATCGACCGCCGGTACGTTGCTTCCGATTCAGGGCACCTACTACGCGACCATGCTCGCCAGCATGCCCGCCAAAATGCTTATCAGCCTCAGTAACTCCATGAGCGCGAGCCAGGCGATGCAGGCAAGCCAGCAGGCGATGCTTGCCGACGTGCAGTCGCTCGTCGACGGTAAGTTGAAAGCCCTGTTGGGCAGCATCTCCGGTCAGATGCGCGGATTCGGATCGCAGATCACCGCCCAGCTTGCCGGGGCAGGACGCCTCAGCGGCCTGTCGGTCCCGCACGGGTGGGCCCAGAATGCTCCCGAGATGGTGCGCGCGGCGCCGGTGCTGCCGGCCACCAGCGTTGCGCCGCCGATGGCGTCCGCGGCGAACCTTCCCACCAGCCCGTACACCCAGGCCCTGATGGGTGCGATGAACGGACGTGGCATGGGCACACAGGCCGCCAAGACGGCGTCCGTGAAAGTTGAGACTCGCACGCCGGCCGGCGGATGAGAACCGGGGGGATGCCTTTGCTGCAGGACGCATTAACCCAAGACATGACAGTGAAATAGAAGGAGAGAGTTATGCCTACGCGTTTTATGACTGATCCGCACGAGATGCGGGCGATGGCGGGACGTTTCGACGTTCACGCGCAGACCGTTGAGGACGAGGCCCGCAAGATGTGGGCGTCGAGCCAGAATATTGCCGGGGCGGGCTGGAGCGGGACCGCTCAGGCCACCTCGTTCGACACCATGGGTCAGATGAACACCGCGTTCCGCAACATCGTGAACATGCTGCACGGGGTGCGCGACGGCTTGATCCGCGACGCCAACAACTACGAGGCCCAAGAGCAGGGTTCTCAGCAGATCCTGTCCAGCTAGCCCAGCACCGAAACTTTGTAGGAGAAACAACATGTCGATCAGTTACCAGTTCGGTGATGTCGATGCCCACGGCGCGTTGATCCGTGCCCAGGCCGCCTCGTTGGAGGCCGAGCACCAGGCCATCGTTCGCGATGTGCTGGCCGCCGGTGACTTCTGGGGTGGCTCGGGTTCGGTGGCTTGCCAGGAGTTCATCACTCAGTTGGGCCGCAACTTCCAGGTGATCTACGAGCAGGCCAACTCCCACGGCCAGAAGGTGCAAACGGCAGGCAACAACATGTCGTCCACCGACTCCGCCGTCGGGTCCAGCTGGGCCTGACCCAGAACCTCTTCGCGGGTCAACGCACCGGGCAGTTCAATGCCCGGTGCGTTGTCGTATGACGAGGTATCCGTCGCGCCAGCGCGCTCAACGCTGTTGCATCCGGCGGCAACTCAGCGCCGATGTCGTCTGAGGCGAGCGGCGACTGGCTGGCCTACTCCGCGACGGCTGCGCAACCCCCGAGAATGGTCGTGGACGCGAAGTTGGCTGCGTTGGCCAGATGGTTGTCGGTCGGCGTATAGGTCGGCAGTGCGGTGACAAACGCGCGACGGTACTGGGCCGACAGGTTGGCAAGGTCCTGCCAGATCGCGTTATCGCTTTGCTTCCCAAGCTCTTCCAATTTGCCGGCGAACGAGTTCATCACCGGTCCCACTGCGTAGTTGACCGCCTTCTGTTCCTTGTTCCAGTAGATCGACGGAACGTTGGGATCCATTTGCTGCCATTGCGCAGTCCGTTGGCCGAACTGGTCCAGTGCCGCTTTCCATTCCGGGCACACGTTGTTGTCCGAGGTGAGAAACGGCTGCGGGCTTGCCAGATTGCCTACCGGCGCGATGTCCGACGGAGGCGGCGACGGCGACACCAGCGGGCCGCGGGCCGCGGCCGATCCATCGCTGATGGCAGCGCAGATCGCCCCCAGCGCGGAGGAGGCGCTGTTCGCGGCGCCGGCCAAATTGTTGTCTGCCGGCCTGTATTTCGGGATCCGCTCGGAGTACGCGCGCGCGTAGGCGATGAACTGTTGATAGAGCTCGCGCATGACGCGGTGCGGTGTCAGCTTCACCAAACCGACCGCCTGCGCCGCCGCGTTGCGCATCGATTGCCCGGCGGCAATGAACATCGCACGCTGCTTCGGGTTCCAGGCTGACGCCGGCACGGATCGGTCGCGGTCATTCCACAGCCCTTGCCCGCCGTTCGCCAACTCGTTGTTGATCGACGACCACGCAGTACAACTCGGGTCATCGGTGATCACTGCAACCGGCCCCGTGTCTCGCGCGCTGGCAACGGCTGCCGTTTCCTGGCCCGGTCCGTTGTCGGACCCGCCTTTTGGCCCCCCGGAACCTCCGTCGCCGAATAGCAATACAGCCGCAACGATCGTCGCCAGTACGGCAACCGCGGCCACCCCACCCATAGCCCACTTAAGATTTTTGTTGTCTTTTGGGCCGTCAGTATTAGACGTCACGATGGTCCAGCTTAAATGACAACCCGCTCACCGCAGGCGTATTGGCGACGAGCGCCGACGTTGACCGTAGTCCCGCATCCTGCTTGGCTGGATTGACTTTTTATCGAACGTGCGTTCGAATATGTTCATGCGTTGGGATTCCCAACAGGTAAGGGTTGACGACGGCGCTCTGCCTGGACTTGAGCGGATCGGCTTTGTCCGTAGCGTCAGCACGCCGCAGTTCGATGGCATCACTTTTCATGAGGTGTTGTGCAAATCCGCGCTGAACAAGGTCCCGCACTCCGCTGCGTTGCCGTTCCAATACACCGTCAACGGCTACCGTGGCTGCTCGCACGCCTGTCGGTACTGCTTCGCCCGGCCGACTCACGAATATCTGGAGTTCAACTGTGGCAACGACTTCGACACTCAAGTCGTCGTCAAGACGAACGTGGTCGATGTTCTGCGCCGCGAGCTGAGTCGACGGTCGTGGAATCGTGACACCGTCGCGCTGGGCACCAATACCGACCCCTACCAACGCGCCGAGGGCCGTTACGCGCTGATGCCGGGCATCATCGGTGCGCTTGCGGAGTCAGGCACTCCGCTGTCGATTCTGACCAAGGGCACACTGCTACGCCGCGATCTGCCGCTCATCGGCGACGCCGCCGCGCAGGTTCCGGTCGGAGTCTCGGTGTCCCTTGCGGTCGGCGACCCGGAATTGCACAAGCAGGTAGAACCGGGCACACCCAGTCCGCAGGCACGGCTCGGGCTGATCGCCGCCATTCGCGAAGCAGGCTTGGACTGTCACGTGATGGTCGCGCCGGTGCTGCCATACCTGACCGATTCGGTTGAACACCTCGACGGTCTGTTGCGGCAGATCGCGGCAGCAGGGGCCAGCGGTGTCACGGTGTTCGGTCTGCATCTGCGGGCATCGACCCGCGGCTGGTTCATGTCTTGGCTGTCGCAAGCTTATCCACAACTCTTGGGCAAGTACCGCGAATTGTACCGGCGCGGAGCGTATTTGCCACCGTCGTACCGCGACGAGCTGCGGGCGCGCGCAACGCCGCTGATCGCCGCACACGGGCTGGGTGGATCGTCGCGGCGGTTCCAAACCGCGACTCCTCGGGCCGCCGCCGAGATCGCGGCCCCGACGCTGTTTTGACCTAGTTCAGATCCGGTGCGCGGTAGGTGTCGCACTGGTTGGGGTCGCCGGTCTGGTAGCCGACAGTGAACCAATGTTGACGCTGCTCCGAGGATCCGTGGGTCCACGACTCCGGGTTGACCCGGCCGGTCGCGGTCTTCTGGATCCGGTCGTCGCCGACCGATGACGCTGCTGAGAGCGCATCGGCAATGTCTTTGTCGCTCAACGGTTCCAGAAAGGGAACACCGGTACTTTCCTGCTTGGTCGTGGAGGCGTAGTGCGCCCACACCCCCGCGTAGCAGTCAGCCTGCAGTTCTGTGCGTACGCCGTTGCCGTTCGCACCCTGCGCGCCCTGCTGTGCGCGGCCAAGCGAGCCCTGCAGGTCTTGCACATGGTGCCCGAACTCGTGGGCGACCACGTATTCCTGCGCCAATGGCCCACCGCTTGAACCGAATTGGGTTTTCAACACATCGAAGAAGCCGGTATCGAAGTAGGCGGTCTGATCCACCGGGCAGTAGAACGGGCCAACCTCGGTGGTCGCCGGGCCGCAGCCAGTGTTCACCTGGCCGCTGAAAAGCCGTACCCGGGGGCGGGTGTAGCCGCGCATCAGTTGCTTCCACACCGCATCGACGGAGTTGCCGGTAGCGACCACCCGGCACTGCACGTATTGGTTGGCGTCGGCCCCGGTTTTACACTTGCTCAAGTCGAACCCGGGCGCGACGTCCTGGCCGGCACTCGGTGCGGGCAACTGGTTCGCGACTTTGCCGGGGTCGACCCCGAGCAGCAACGCGACCACGAGGAACAACAACCCGCCAAGGCCACCGCCGATGGCAATTCCTCGGCCTCCGCCCCCGCCAGATGACGCCGTCGTACTGGTGTCGATTTGCATACCCTCGTTGAAGGTCATCGCATTCTCCGTCGCGGTTCATCACGTCTTGCTGGCCCGGCGACATCAGCTTCGCACACTACGATTCGGGCGTGCCCGCGGTTGTCGAAGTTCCCGCCATCGCCCACACGGCGCACGGCGATCTTCGTGGGATTGTCGAAGACGGTGTCGCCGTGTGGCGTGGGGTGGCCTACGCGCAACAACCGGTCGGCGAGCGTCGATTTGCCGCGCCGGCGCCGCTGTCGCCGTGGACCGGTGTCCGCGATGCGCTCGAGCACGGGCCGCTGCCGCCGCAAAGCCGATCAATGGTCGCGGGGGACCGAAACGACCCGAAGATTCGCGACGAAGCATGCCTGACGGCGACCGTGTGGTCGCCGGACCTGAGCGGCGCGCGGCCGGTGATGGTCTGGATCCCCGGTGGCGCATTTCTCAACGGCGCGGGACAACTTCAGCTCTACGACGGATCGGGGCTGGCCGCCAATGGCGATGTCGTCGTCGTCAATGTCACCTACCGGGTCGGTGTTTTCGGTGGCTTCGAACTCGGCTCCCTCGGCGCGGGGTTCGACGACAACCTCGGCCTGCGTGACCAGATTGCCGCGTTGGCCTGGGTGCGGGACAACATCGCCGCGTTCGGCGGTGACCCCGATCGGGTGACGGTTTTCGGTGAATCCGCCGGTGCCACTTCAGTACTGGCGTTACTGGCCAGCCCGGCCGCCGCCGGCCTGTTCGTCCGCGCGATCGCCCAGAGTCCCGCCCTGCCGCTGATCGCCGACCGCGAGACCCGCACGGAACAGGCGCAGCAATTCCTCGCGCTGCTCGGGGTGACAGCGGGGGAGTTGAAGGAGCTACCGCAACGTGAATTACGCCGCGCCGCAGGGCAATTCCAGCTCGCGAGCGTGGCGTCTTCACCGACGCTCGCACACGGGTTGACCTACGGCGTCGACCTGCTGCCACAGCATCCGATCGATGCGGCGCGGGCCGGCGCGATCGCTCGCATGCCGCTGATCATCGGTACCAATCGGCGCGAGGCCGCGCTATTCGCCCGCGACAAGCCGCCCATGCTGCCGACCACACCGGAGTCTGTCGAGCGCTTCCTCGGTCACGTGGCGCCAGACTGTCCAGGCCCAGCTGATGGCGGCCTATTCGGGTTATCCGGGCCGCCGCGCACTGGAAGCTTTTGGTGCCGACGCGATGTTCGTCGCGCCGACGTGGGCGTTCGCCGACGCCTACAGCGTGCAGGCGCCGACCTATATGTATCGGTACGACCACACACCGATGACGTTGCGGCTGACCGGTCTCGGCGCGGTACACGGCAGCGAGATCGTGCACATCCTGCACACCTATGGCTCGCATCTGGGTCGACGGCTGCATCCGCTGGGCACGTGGTGGACGCCCGCGGTCGGGCGGCGACTGCAGCGGACGTGGTCGGCGTTCGCCTCGGCGGCCGGCGAGAACGATGAACCCTGGGCCGATGAATGGCCGCGCTACGACATTTCGCGACGAGCTACGCGCATCATTCAGTCTCGCCGCGACACCATCCTCGACGATCCGGATGGTCGACGCCGATATCCGTGGTGCCGGGTATTTGAGTGACCTTCCTTAACCCAGCACGACCACCGAAGGATCAGCAACATGGGCAAGCACTCAACCGAGAAGCGGGAAAAGGTCTCGGACCCTTTATTTTCGGACCCGAGGCTGCGTTCGGTCGCTCATCATCATCACACGGTTGACCAACCTGCCTGGGCAGTACAACTAGCCCGGGCCGTCGCTGGAGGCCGCCAGTAGCGGCACTAACACATCGCTGATCGGTGTCGCGATTCCGTGAGCGCGGGCCTTGCGGATGATCACACCGTTGCGGATGTCCCACTCTTGCGGGCGGCCGGCCTCGCGGTCGGCCAGCATCGAGGTGCCCATGTCGGCCGGCGCCTGCCGGAACATCTCCACCGTGGCGACAGCGACATCGTCGGGCAGCTGAGCCCCTTCGGCGCGGGCCACTACGAGGCATTCCGCCGCGTAGCGCTGTGCCATTTCCGCGAGGTCGTCACGGCGGAACATGCCGGAACGACGACCAGTCAGCACCATCAAGCCGGCGACCGCGTTGACCAGCAGCTTGCGCCAGGCGGCGGTGACGAAGTCCGGATCGCAGTCGGCGGTGCCGCCGGCCGCGCGCCACAGGTCGGCGAACGTGCTTGCGGCCGGGCCGGTCGGCAGGGCCAGCCGCGCCTCGCCGCGTAGGCGCACCCAACCCTCCGGCTGAGTCTCGGCCGAGAACCAGACAATGCCCGGGATCACGGTCGACGACGAGCAGAAAGGTTGCACCTGTTCGACCTGTTCGACGCCGTTCTGCAAGACGACGACGCTTGTGCGCTCATCGCACAGTTGCGCCAGCCACCTGGCTGCGTCCGCGTTCTGGGTCGCTTTCACCGCCAGCAAGACCACCTCGACCGGACCCGCGATGTCGGTGGGATCGGTGCGAACGGGGCCGGGCACGACGATCGCGTCGGCACCGTCGGGCCTTAACTCGATTTGTGCTCGCGCCGTCCGGCCGCAGACCAGAACCTGGTGGCCGGCAGCGCACAAGTAAGCAGCGACCGTCGTGCCGACAGCCCCGGGACCAACAACAGCTACATCCATGTGATCCATCGTTCCTCCTGAAATTCCCGGCTCTAGACTGGGCTGTCGTTCCCACCATTACGAGGAGTATTTGTGCTGCGCAGTCATGCCGCCGGGTCATTGCGGGCCACCGACGCCGGGCAACAGGTGACGCTGGCGGGATGGGTCGCGCGTCGGCGCGACCACGGTGGGGTGATCTTCATCGACCTGCGCGACGCGACGGGTGTGTCCCAGGTGGTCTTCCGCGCCGAGGACGTATTGTCCCAGGCGCATCGACTACGCGCCGAGTTCTGCATCGCCGTGGCGGGTGTCGTCGAGATCCGGCCGGAGGGTAACGCCAACGCCGAGATCGCTACCGGCGAGATCGAAGTCAACGCGACGTCGCTGACGGTGTTGGGGGAGTGCGCTCCGCTGCCTTTCCAGCTCGACGAGCCCGCCGGTGAGGAAGTCCGGCTGCGCTATCGCTACCTGGATCTGCGTCGTGAAGGCCCGGGCAACGCAATCCGGTTGCGCTCCAAGGTGAATGCGGCGGCGCGCGGCGTGCTGGCCGGCCAGGACTTCGTCGAGATCGAAACCCCGACGATGACGCGCTCGACACCGGAAGGCGCGCGGGACTTCTTGGTGCCGGCCCGGCTGCAGCCAGGCTCCTTCTATGCGCTGCCCCAGAGTCCTCAGCTGTTCAAGCAGCTGCTGATGGTGGCCGGCATGGAGCGGTACTACCAGATCGCCCGCTGCTACCGCGACGAGGATTTCCGCGCCGACCGCCAGCCGGAGTTCACCCAGCTCGACATGGAGATGAGTTTCGTCGACGCCGACGATGTCATTGCGACCGCCGAGCAGGTGCTCAAGGCGGTCTGGGCGTTGATCGGCTACGACTTGCCCCTGCCGGTACCGCGAATCAGCTATGCCGAGGCGATGCGGCGCTTCGGCACCGACCGACCCGACCTGCGGTTCGGAGTCGAACTCGTCGAATGCACAGAGTTCTTCTCCGACACCACTTTTCGAGTATTCCAGGCGCCCTATGTTGGCGCGGTCGTGATGTCCGGCGGGGCGTCGCAGCCGCGCCGCACGCTGGACGGCTGGCAGGAGTTCGCCAAGCAGCGCGGTCACAAAGGATTGGCCTACGTGCTGGTCGGTGACGACGGCACGCTGGGCGGTCCGGTCGCCAAGAACCTGTCGGACGCCGAACGCGACGGGTTGGCTGCCCACGTCGGCGCCGAACCCGGAGACTGCGTGTTCTTCTCGGCAGGCGCGGCGAAGTCGTCCCGCGCACTGCTGGGAGCGGCCCGTGACGAGATCGCGAAGCGACTGGATCTCATCGACCCGGACACCTGGGCGTTCACCTGGGTGGTGGACTTTCCGTTGTTCGAGGCGGCCGACGACGCCACCGCCGCCGGTGACGTCGCGCTGGGCAGCGGCGCCTGGACCGCCGTGCACCATGCCTTCACCTCGCCCAAGCCCGAGTCGGAGGCCACCTTCGACAGCGATCCGGGCAACGCGCTCGCCGATGCCTACGACATCGTTTGCAACGGCAACGAGATCGGTGGCGGCTCGATCCGCATCCACCGTCGCGATGTTCAGGAACGCGTATTCGAGATGATGGGCATCGGCGCCGCCGAAGCGCAGGAGAAGTTTGGATTCCTGTTGGACGCCTTCACCTTTGGCGCTCCGCCGCACGGCGGCATCGCGTTCGGATGGGACCGGATTGTCCAGCTGCTTTCTGGCGCCGACTCCATCCGCGAGGTGATCGCGTTCCCCAAGTCCGGCGGCGGCGTCGACCCGCTGACCGACGCCCCGGCGCCGATCACCCCGCAACAGCGCAAGGAATCGGGCATCGACGCCAAACCCGACCAGAAGCGGACACCCAAGCCCACGCCCGACGACAAGGAATAGTCAACCGCTGTGGCCAGGTTGTCCGGGCATGGCTCAAGGATTTCCTGACAACGAATCGATCAAAGCGTTCAACGAAAGCATCACCGACGAGTTCCGAGCCAACGACGGCAAGGTCGGGGGCCAGTTCGAGGGTGCCAACCTGCTGTTGCTCACCACGACCGGCGCCAAATCGGGCCGGCCCCGGGTGTCCCCGCTGGCCTACTTCCGGATCGACGACAAGCTGGTGATCATCGGATCGTTCGCCGGCGCGGACGTGAATCCCGCGTGGGTGCACAATCTGCGGGCCAACCCGTCCGCGCAGATCGAGATCGGCAACGACTCCTCCGATGTCATTGCGCGCGAGCTGCCGCGGGCCGAACGCGACGCCCTCTTTACCAAGATCGCCGCGGTCGCCCCGGGTTTCGCTGACTACCAGGACAAGACCACCCGGGTCATCCCGGTCTTCGAGCTGCAACCGACCAGTTAGCCCCGCCGGATAGTTAGCCCGTCAACCGACCCCTCGAACCACGCGGTTACGGAGCTATCACGGCACCTATCACGGCATTGTCACGTCGCCCGTGAACGACTTAATGCGGAACCAGCGACCACAGCGTCTGCAACGTGCCGCGCACCGGGTGCATGAAGATGTTGACGATTTGGATCGGGAACAGCTGGCCGTTTCCGCCGCACTTGGGCCACGCGCCAGGCCCCTGGGTGGCAATCACCCGATTCGCCACCGCGATCTGTTGCTCACGCGACGCCATCGCCGGGTCGCCGACGCCGCCGTTGGCGGCCCAGGTGGACGGCTTGAATTGCAGTCCGCCATAAAATCCGTTGCCGGTGTTCGCGTGCCAGTTTCCGCCCGATTCGCACTGCGCCACAGCATCCCAGTTCATGCCGTCCGCATAGGCCACGCCGGTGGTCGGATTGACCAGCAGTGTCATGCCCAGGACAACCAGTGTGGCTATCGCCAGGTGCTTGCACATGGTGCTCAGCAGCCCGCCTAAATGACTCATTTAACAGGTCTAACAAGCGGGAGTGAAAGGAGTCAATGAGTGGGGCTTTAGCAATTAATGAGATTAAAGTTTAATAACGTGTTTTCTGTTGCTGGAGGCGATTAGAGTTAATTTATGAGCTTGTTGATGCAGTTTATAACTAGTGAGTTATTTGAGTATGAAGTTATCTCGTCGTGATGGAGTCAATTAGAGTGGCCTGTGATACTCCTGTTACTCAAGTGTCAGGAGGTGCGTAGATGGCGTTTACTCGTCGGTGCCGAGAAACTCTTGGACCAGGCGTTTTGGCGCCTGGTTCAGCCACGCCTCGACGATCAGCTCGCGCAGTCCGTGCTCGTCGATCGCCGCCAGCCGTAGCAACACGGCTGGGTAGCCGTCGAAGTGGGGAGTCGTGAAATACACCCCGGGTTCGTCGGCGATCAGCGCGAACTTGACGCCCTCGTCGGCAACCCGAACCCCAAGGATGTCGCCCTGGGGTGGCTCGATCTCGAGCGCGCGCAGCGCGTCTTGCTCGGATGTCCGCAGCGGGCGTTCCCAGGCGATCAGCTTCTTGCCGATTCGCCACTCATGCGGCGACTGCTCCTCGGTGAGTGGCAGCGCTCCAACGACGCTGGCGACGTCGTCCCAGGTGGCCATGAACCATTGTGCTCCCGTCCGGCGGGGCCAGGGGCGGATCGGGCTGCGCCGCTGCGGGCGGTCCTGACCGTCACTAGTGTTGCACCGTGACATCGTTGAGCCAGGCCAGCGATTCAGGGCGATCACCGGGTCAGCGTCCGTCGGGCCCGGGAGCCCGCTACCGGATCACCCATCGAACCGAATACCGGTACTCGGATGTGGTGAGCAGTTCCTACGGTCGCGGCTTTCTCACACCGCGCGACCTGCCGCGGCAGCGCTGCCTCTTCCACGAGCTGCGGATTTCACCCACGCCGTCGGACAGCTCGACGAGTCAGGACAGCTACGGAAACATCAGCTCCTACTTTCACGTCACCGAGCCGCATCGACAGCTGACCGTCACCGGTGCGTCGATCGTCGAGGTGTATCCGTCGCCGCCGGAGCGCTGGGGTGGTGGACCGGCGCTGGAGCCGTGGGAGCTCGCCCGCCCGGTAGGCGTGCGCGGGGCGTTGGCCACCGAATTCGCGCTCGACCTGAATCCGGCCGAAATCACCGACGAGGTCCGTGACTACGCGGCGCCGAGTTTCACGCCGGGACGCCCGCTGGTCGAGGTATTGCGTGACCTGACGTCGCGGATCTACACCGACTTCACCTATCGATCCGGCTCGACCACGGTGTCGACGGGAGTCAATGAGGTTCTGAGTGCGCGCGAAGGGGTATGTCAGGATTTCGCTCGCTTGGCCATCGCCTGCTTGCGCGCCAACGGTCTGGCAGCCAGTTATGTGTCCGGATACCTGGCCACCAACCCGCCGCCAGGAAAGGAACGCATGATCGGTATCGACGCGACCCACGCCTGGGCCGCGATCTGGACACCACAGCCACCCGGCCAATTCGAATGGCTGGGAATGGATCCCACCAACAATCAGATGGTCGACGAGCGGTACGTGATCGTCGGTCGCGGCCGTGACTACGCTGATGTCCCGCCGCTTCGCGGCATCATTTACACCAATTCCCAGAACAGCGTGATCGACGTCACCGTCGACGTAGCGCCGTATGAAGGTGACGAGTTGTATGCGTGATTTCCACTGTCCCAACTGCGGCCAGCGCCTGACGTTCGAGAACTCGGCGTGCCTGGCGTGTGGCAGCGCGCTGGGATTCTCGCTCGACGAGATGGCGCTGCTGGTGATCACCACCGGTGAGGACGCCCGGCACGCCGGGTTCGTCAGCGCCAGCGAATATGAGCTGTGCGCCAATCGTTATCTCGCAGAGTGCAATTGGTTGGTCCGCATCCCCCATCCCGGGGGTCTGTGCGCGTCCTGCTCGCTGACCATGGAACGGCCGAACGACGCCGACAAGCCGGGGTTAGCGGAGTTCGCCCGGGCTGAGGCGGCCAAACGCCGGTTGATCGCCGAGCTGCACGAACTCAAGCTGCCGATCATCGGTCGGTACGAGGATCCGAACTACGGGCTGGCTTTCCGCCTGCTGTCCAGCGCGCACGAGTCGGTGACAACCGGCCACGCCAACGGCGTCATCACCCTGGATCTGGCGGAGGGCGACGACGTGCACCGCGAGCAACTCCGGGTTGAGATGGACGAGCCGTATCGCACCCTGCTCGGACACTTCCGCCACGAGGTCGGGCACTACTACTTCTACCGGTTGGTGGCGCCGTCGGCGGACTTCTCTGAGCGGTTCGAGGAGTTGTTCGGCGACCCCAATGCTGACTACCAAAAGGCGTTGGACCGGCACTACAGCGAAGGAGCGCCGGCGGGCTGGGAGCAGAATTACGTGTCGTCGTACGCGACCATGCACCCAGCCGAAGACTGGGCCGAGACGTTCGCGCACTACCTCCATATCCGCGACACTCTGGACACCGCGGCGTGGTCGGGATTCGCCCCGGCGACAGCCACTTTCGACCGTCCGGTACTGGGGCCTAGTGCCTTCATGACCATCATCGACATGTGGCTCCCGGTGTCATGGTCGCTGAACATGGTGAACCGGTCGATGGGTCACGACGACCTGTATCCGTTCGTGCTGCCGGTCGCCGTGCTGGCCAAGATGAAGTTCATTCATGGCGTCATCGACGAGGTGACCGCGCTGTCGGGCAGGGCCGATCCGGTCAGGGCATGATCCGCCGTTCTTCTCCACCCCACAACGGCTGCATGCCGCCCGGCAGGGCCAACTGCGTCGCGGTGATCACGTCGGCCAGTTCGCGCAGCGCGTCGTGAACCGCGTTCAGCAGCTTGGCCAATTGTCGACGGCGCCCGGTCCCGGAAATCGATTCCAATTCGGCGGGATGCGAGCGCCGCAACAGGGTGCTGATCTCGGCGACCATGCGCTGCGGACGTGACGAGCCCGACGATCCGGGTAGGTCGCCGAGGTCGACCTGGAGCCGCTCGAGTTGATAGACCAGCGACCGAGGGTTGGTCGCGTCGAACAGCATCAGCTCCGCCAGCGCGGCCACGCTGACCTGACCCGCGGTACGGCGCCGGTAGGTCACCGCGGATTCCGTTGCGATGAGAGTGGATTCGATTACGGTGCGTTCGGCGGCCGGCGCCAGGACGGTGGTCAACGTGGCGTTCAGCAGTGCGGTCAGGGCTAGGCCGCGTTCGATGCGCTTGCCGATGTCCATGATCGTCCAGCCGACGTCCTGCACCATCGACTCGGCGGCCACGCCGGCCAGCGTCAGCATCCCCGTCAAGGTCTGTGACTGCGCCGCCGACAGGACCGCGTCCGCTTCGGCCAGCGAGTCCGGCGGCTCGGCCTCGTGTGCCAGTGCGCGTTCGACCCCAGCCAGCACCACCCAGGTGTCGCTGGACAGCTGATCGCGCACCGCCCTGGCCGCCAGCGCCAGCCGGTCCACCGAGTGCACCAGAGCGCCCGGTCGATCACGGTCCATGGTCAACGACCACAACGTCGACGGCGCGATCGCGATCGTCTCGGTGTGGTCGTCGGGTCCGGGATCGGTGCCGGTGATGTGACCGATTGCCGCCATCAGCACCGGCACGCACTGGCTTTCCGAAATCTCTTGCCGGTGGCGGAATTCGTGGTAGCGCCGCCGGGTCACGATCAGTAGTCGGGCCATGTTCTCGGCGCGCTCACCGTATCGCCCCATCCAAAACAGGTCGGAGAGCACCCGTGGCGAGCTGACCGCCAGGGTGCCCGCACCCGCCTTGGCCGGCGTCTCCGGGGCGGGCAATGTCACCGACTCGGCCCGCGACCGGTCCGTGGGCTTGACCCAGACATCCTTTGCCGCAACCGTTTTCAGGTTGTATGCCGTCGGGCCCGGCGCCAGCACGTAACCGAGCCCGCCGAGCATTGGCGCATAGCCGCCGCGTTGGGCCACGGTGAACAACCGCAGACCCACGCCGCTCGCGGACAACTCGGCGGCGTGGCTCGTGGGCGCCGAGGAAAACTGCGGTAACTCCTGACCGACCCACTGCCACGGCATCGCGGTGATTGCGGCCGCGAGGTCGGCCAGGCGCTCGGCCGAAAGCGTCGGGCCGACAATCGTTTGGCCGCCGATGGTGGGCCTGATCAACAGTGACGAGAGGTTCGCCAGTAGATGCGAGCGTTCGCTGTCGATGCCGCCCCAGTAGCTGGGCGCGGTGGACAGCAGGGGGGTTTCACCGAGCAGACGGGTCGCCAGCTGAGGCAGAAAGCGTTGTAGCCCAGCACTTTCCAAAATACCGCTGCCCACGGTGTTCACCACGGTCACCGTCCCGCGGTGCTGTGCCTCCACCAGGCCGGCCACCCCGAGCCGGGAATCGGCCCGAAGGTCGAGCGGGTCGGTGTAGGTGGCGTCGACGCGGCGAAAGACCACGTCGACGCGTTTGAGCGTGCCGAGCGAGCGCATCCATAGTTTGCCGTCGCGAACCACCAGGTCGGCGCTCTCCACGAGCGGAAAACCAAGCAGCGTCGCGAGATACGCCTGATCGAACGAGGTTTCGGAATAGATTCCCGGGCTGAGCACCACCACGACCGGGTCTTGCACGCCATCGGGTGCCGCGTCGATCAGGGCCAGCCGCAATGCCTGAGCGAACGGTGTCGTCGGGCGCGGACCGAACTGCTCATAGAGGTCGGGCAGCGCCTGCGCCAGCACCCGCCGATCGGCGAGCGCGTAACCGGCGCCCGACGGGGCCTGGGTCCAGTCGGCGTTGACCACGAAGTTGCCATCGGAAAGCCGGCTGACATCGCAGGCATGCATGAAGAGCTGGTGGTGCCCCGGCACCTCGATTCCATTGGCGGCGCGCACATAACCGGGATGAGCGAACAGCAGCTCGGGCGGTAACACGCCCTCGGTCAGCGAGCGGCGGCCGCCGTACACGTCGGCCAGCACCGCGTTGAGCACTCGCGACCGTTGCACCAGGCCGGTTTCGAGCAGGTCCCAATCAGGAGCGGAAACCACCAGCGGCAATGAGTCCAGCCGCCAGGGTCGTGGCTCACCCTGGACGCCGATTGCGGCGCCTTTCGCGGGATCGACTCGGGTGTAGGTGATGTCGTCGTTGCCGACCAGTTGGCGCACTGCGGAGCCGAGCCGACTCAGTCCGTCTCGCCCGCGGTCGCCCACGGCGTCCGCGAGTTCCGCCCACGCCGGGCGGACATTTCCGGCCGCATCGACAAATTCGTCGTAGCCGATCACTGGTCCGCGTTGCGAAGGCGGACGCAGATCGAACAATGTCTCCTGCGCACGCGCCGCGCGGTATCCGGCCAGCAGCCGATCGACGTCGGTGCGGGGATGAGCGGCCGCGGACAAGTCGCTGGAGTGCACTGCCATATCTGCCGAAGACATCACTGCGTAACGCTACGCACGTGCCGAGGGTCGACAACGTCCGGCGCGCTGAAACCCGGACAGGTGGTCATACCGCAGATCTCATCACATCGGCTGCCGGGTTGCAGCGTGGCCAACTCCGTATTTCGGTGTGGCGTCAGCGGAGTGGCGCACCCCGGTTGACCGCCGATCCTTTCTAGGATCACTCGCGTGACTGATCGCTACGGTTCCGACGTCCTGGCACGCGACCCGCATCCCGCGCGCAAGCCCCGGTCTGCCGAAACGGCAATAGAACTCGGGATGGTCGTCGAGGACGCCCAAACCGGTTATGTGGGCGCGATCGTCAGCGTCGAGTACGGCCGGATGCAGCTCGAGGACCGCCACGGCCGCCGCAAGTCGTTCCCGGTGGGACCGGGCTATCTCCTCGACGGTAAACCGGTGATCCTGACCGCGCCGCGGGGCCCGTCGCCGAAGGCCGCGACCCGCACGGCGTCCGGCTCGGTCGCGGTGGCCGGAGCGCGCGCCCGAGTCGCCAGGACCGGCCGGATCTACGTCGAGGGACGCCACGATGCCGAGCTGGTCGAGCAGGTGTGGGGCGACGACCTACGCATCGAAGGGGTGGTGGTTGAATACCTGGGCGGTGTCGACGATCTCGTCGATATCGTCCAGCAATTCCGGCCCGGCCCGCAACGTCGACTGGGCGTGCTCGTCGACCATCTGGTGGCCGGATCGAAGGAATCGCGACTGGCCGACGCGGTACAGCGCAGCGCTGCGGGCGCGCACACGCTGGTCGTCGGTCACCCGTTCGTCGACATCTGGCAAGCGGTCAAGCCGGGTCGGCTCGGACTGTCGGAATGGCCGGTGATCCCACGCCAAACCGAGTGGAAGCACGGCATCTGCCAGGCCCTCGGCTGGCCGCACCACGACCAGGCCGACATCGCCGCGGCGTGGCGTCGCATCCGCGGGCGGGTACGGGACTGGACCGACCTGGACGCGGCGCTGATCGGGCGAGTGGAAGAGCTGATCGACTTCGTCACCACTGCCTAGCGGCGTTCGGGCCGCTAGGCAGTGGGCGGCGCGACAGGACCGCCGGAGAGCCGGCGGTAGGTGTACACCTGGATCAGCAACGCCAACGGACCGGCGACCAAAATGCCGACGCCGCAAGCGAAAAAGCCCACCACCACCACCAGGGCCTGCACCACGAACGAGATCAGCGTTTCGCCGACGTGCGCCCGGACGGTGCTGACGCTGGCCTTGAGCGCATCGATCGGCGGCAGCGCGCGGTCGGTCGCGAACGCAATGGTGAACAGCGCGAAAAAGGTGAACACGACGATCGCGATGAACGACAGCACTGCGAACAGGAAGCCCAGCAGCGAGATCAGATCCAGCACTGCGCTGATCACGCTGAGCAGCGCGCCGGCCAAAATCACATTGCCGAAGTTGCGCGGCTTGAAGAACGACCCGACCGTGACTGGCCTGCCGTCGGCGAGGTCGAGCCCACCGGACAGAAACGCGGCCTGCACGAAGATGCCGAACACGAACAACACGATGGACAGCACCAATGTGCCGCCCGCGCCCAGGCTCGCAGCGAACGAAGTGCCGTAGTCGCCGTCCGTCGCGGTGTTGGCCGTCGCGCCGCCCAGGATCACAAAGACCAGACCGTGCACGACCACGCCGATCACGCCGTAGACGAGTGCCGCCAACACCAGCGGACCAACGTTCTTGCTGAACTTGTTCCACGACCAGCTGAACGCGTCACCGATGTTGAACACCGAACCCGGCCCGGACGCGTAACCGGGAACGCCCGGGTAGCCGGGCGGCGGCCCGTAGCCCGGTGGCGGGCCGTAGCCGGGCGGAGGTCCGTAACCCGGTGGTGGGCCGTAGCCGGGAGGAGGTGGTGGTGCGCCATATCCGGGCGGAGGCGGCGGCGTGCCGTATCCCGGAGGCGGCCCGTAGCCGGGCTGCGACTGGCCCGGCGGTGGCCCATACCCAGGCGGTGGACCGGCGGGCGGTCCGTAGCCGGGGGGCGGCGGATAGTCACCCGGGTTGGGGTTACCTCCGTACGGCTCGCTCGGGTAGCCGGGGTGCTCCGGAGGTTGGCTCATTGCCGCTCCTGCCTCGTCGTCGGAAGTTGTCCAGGCGTGCGCATTGGCGAACTTAGCAAGTATTCGGCGACCGTGCTCAGACCTCACACTGGGCGCTTACGTGTCGTTCCGACGTGGTATGCCTGAGTCCGTGCCTGACGGTCTGTTCGACGTCCCCGACGAGGACAGTCTCGGCGATCCTGCGGTCGGCGGATCGGCCGGCGCGCCACTGGCCGTGCGGATGCGGCCAGCCAGCCTCGAGGAGGTCGTCGGGCAGGATCACCTGCTGCAACCCGGCTCGCCGCTGCGACGGCTGGTCGAGGGCTCGGGGATGGCGTCGGCCATCCTGTACGGCCCGCCGGGGAGCGGGAAGACGACGCTGGCGTCGCTGGTGTCGCGGGCCACGGGGCGTCGTTTCGAGGCGCTGTCGGCTTTGTCAGCGGGGGTCAAGGAGGTTCGCGCGGTCATCGACACGGCGCGGCGCGCCGCCGCCCACGGCGACCAGACTGTGTTGTTCATCGACGAGGTGCACCGGTTCTCCAAGACCCAGCAGGACGCGTTGCTGGCCGCCGTCGAGAACCGGATCGTGCTGCTGGTGGCGGCGACAACCGAGAATCCGTCGTTTTCCGTTGTCGCGCCGCTGTTGTCGCGATCGCTGATCCTGCAATTGCACCCGTTGACCTCCGATGACGTCCGTGCGGTGGTGCAGCGCGCGATCGACGATCCGCGAGGGCTGGACGGTCGGGTGCCGGTGACACCCGAGGCCGTCGACGTGCTGGTCCGGTTGGCTGCCGGGGACGCCCGTCGGGCGCTGACCGCGTTGGAGGTGGCCGCGGAGGCGGGGGAGCGGGTTACGGTCGAAACCATCGAACAGTCGCTGGATAAGGCCGCGGTGCGTTACGACCGCGACGGCGACCAGCACTACGACGTGATCAGCGCCTTCATCAAGTCGGTGCGCGGTAGCGACGTCGACGCCGCACTGCACTACCTGGCCCGCATGCTGGTCGCCGGCGAGGATCCGCGATTCATCGCCCGCCGGCTGGTGATCCTGGCCAGTGAGGACATCGGCATGGCCGATCCGATGGGCTTGCAGACCGCGGTCGCGGCGGCGCAAACGGTCGCGCTGATCGGGATGCCCGAGGCCAAGTTGACGTTGGCCCACGCCACCGTCTACCTGGCGACCGCGCCGAAGTCGAACGCCGTCACGTCAGCGATCGGGGCCGCGATGCAGGACATCAGCGCCGGCAAGGCGGGCCTGGTGCCGCCTCATCTGCGCGACGGGCACTACTCGGGCGCCGCGGCGCTGGGCAACGCCAAAGGCTACAAGTACTCGCACGACGACCCCGATGGCGTTGTGCCGCAACAATATCCCCCTAACGAGCTGGTCGGTGTGGACTACTACCGGCCCACCGATCACGGCGCGGAGCGGGATATCGGCGCGCGTCTGGAGAAGCTGCGGGCCATCGTCCGACGCAAGCGCTGAGGGCACCTTCGCCAAGCCGATCGGCGGATTCGACAACTTGAAATCTGATATATCAGATGTTAGACATCAACGATGAGTACACGACACATGGCACTGGTCGCCTTCATGCAAGCAGGCAGCTCATCGGTGTATGCCGGATCGTGGCGTCACCCGGCCACCGAGCACGGCTATCTCGACGCGTCGTACTACGCGAAGATCGGCCGACAACTCGAGCAGGGCTGCTTCGACCTGATGTTCTTCGATGATCGCCTGGCCATGCCCGCCATTTACGGCGGCTCGGTCGCCGAAGCGGTCAAGTACGGCGCCCGTCCGGTGAAGCTCGACCTCTCGATCGTGCTGGGCGTGCTCGCGCAGGCGACCTCGCACATCGGGCTGGGCGCCACCGGTTCCACGACCTACTACACGCCGTTCCACATCGCCCGGACCTTCGCCACGCTCGACCATCTGTCCGGCGGTCGGGCGGCGTGGAACATCGTCACCTCCGTCAACGACGGGGAGGCGCAAAACTTCGGCCTCGAAACGCATCTGGGCCATGACGCCCGCTACGACCGCGCCGAGGAGTTTCTCGAGGCGACGGTCGGGCTGTGGGACACCTGGGAGGACGACGCGATCCTGCACGACCGGGTCAACGGCATCTACGCCGATCCGGACAAAGTTCACGAACTCAACCACGTCGGCGAATTCTTCTCGGTGCGTGGGCCGCTCACGGTGCCGCGAACCCCGCAGGGCCGGCCGGTCCTCATCCAGGCCGGATCCTCAGGCCGCGGACGCGAATTCGCCTCGCGCTGGGCCGATTTGATCTTCACCGGAGACCCGGGCCTCGAGGTCGCCCGCAGCCACTACGCCGACCAGAAGGAGCGCATCGGCGCCACCGGACGCGACCCGGATTCGGTCAAACTCTGCCCGATGGCCTACGCCGTGGTCGGCGAGACCGAAGAGCACGCCAGGGAACGCGAGCAGGTGTTTCTCAACGACCTGGTGCACCCGATGGCATCGCTGACCTTATTGTCGGAGCTGATGAATTACGACTTCGCCAAGCACAAACTCGACGACCCGATCACCGACGAACTGATCGAAAACGTGTCGGGCATCCGCGGCTTGGTGCAGAACCTGCGCGCCCACATCGGTGACAAGATCACACTGCGCGACCTGGCCGGCCACCGTGCCACCCTGCTGCAGGGCCCCCGTTTTGTCGGCACCGGAAAGCAGGTCGCCGATCAGATGGAGGAATGGTTCCATGGCGGCGCTTGTGACGGATTCGTCTTGGCCGCAACGCATTTGCCCGGTGCGTTCGAGGACGTGGTTCGGATGGTGATCCCGGAACTGCAGCGCCGCAAGCTGTTCCGTGACTCCTACAGCGGGTCGACGTTGCGCGATCACCTCGGATTGCAGCAGCCGCTCGGCGTCCCTGTCGGAGCATGATGCTCGAAGGCATCCGGGTCCTCGACGTCGCCACGCTGGCCGCCG
Source organism: uncultured Actinomycetota bacterium (assembly GCA_963836555.1). Classification (GTDB taxonomy): domain Bacteria; phylum Actinomycetota; class Actinomycetes; order Mycobacteriales; family Mycobacteriaceae; genus Mycobacterium. Next base: position 49,477 of record CAWIKT010000008.1, read on the forward strand.
CGCCGCTTGCCGCCACCTACCTCGGCGAGTTCGGCGCCGACGTCATCAAGATCGAGCAGCCCGACGGGGGCGACCCGATCCGCACCTGGGGCAACCAGGTCGACGGCGTCGGCCTGATGTGGAAGTCATTGTCGCGCAATAAGCGATCGGTCACCCTCAACCTGCGCGTCGCCGAGGGTCAGGCGCTGCTGCGACGACTGGTGGAACACGCCGACGTGGTGATCGTCAACACCCGGCCCGCGACCCTACGCAAGTGGGGTCTGGACTACGAAGCGCTGCGGGCCGTCAACGACAAGATCGTCATGCTGCACATCACCGGCTACGGGCTGTCCGGCCCCAAGAGCGAGCGCCCCGGCTTCGGCACGCTCGGCGAGGCGATAAGCGGGTTCGCCAACATCACCGGCGAGGAGAACGGCCCACCGACGTTGCCGCCCTTCATGCTTGCCGACGGAGTGGCGTCACTGAACGCGGCCTACGCGGTCATGATGGCGCTCTATCACCGCGACGTGCACGACGCCCCGGGGCAGCTGATCGACATCAACCTCATCGATCCGCTGGCGCGGCTGCTGGAGCAGACGCTGCTGGGCTACGACCAACTCGGTCTGGTGCCCACCAGAGCGGGCAACCGCTGGGATATCTCGGCGCCGCGCAACACCTACCGCACCGCCGATGACAAATGGTTGGCGCTGTCCGGCAGCTCACCGCGGTTGGCGCTGAGGGTCTTTCGCGCAATCGGGCATGCTGACCTGGTCGACGACGCCGACTTCTCCGACCCGCAGCGCCGACTGGCGCGGGCCCGCGAAGTGGACCAGGTCGTCGCCGACTGGGTGGTCACCAAGACTCTCGACGAAGCGATGGCTATCTTCGACGAGGCCGAAGTCGCCGCCGCCCCGGTATACGACATCACCCAACTGGTCGCCGACGAGCAACTCGCGCACCGTGAAGTCTTCGTACAGGTCGCCGACGACGAACTCGGCGCGATGACCGTCCAGGCGCCGGTGCCGCGATTCTCCGGCGCGACCGGTCGGGTGGACCATCTCGGCCCGCGGATCGGCGAGAACAATGCTGAGGTGTACGGCGAGCTGCTCGGCTTGGCCGGCCACGACCTCGACGACCTGCATGCCCAGGGTGTGCTGTGAAAGGAGCCGGTCGGTTGACCTCGAAACAAGCACTGTTGCGCCGCTCGGAACTTGCCGTGCCCGCCGCCAACGACCACATGTTCGCCAAGGCCGCTGCCTCACAGGCCGACCTGGTGTTCCTGGACCTGGAGGACGCCACCGCGCCGGCACACAAGGAGGCGGCCCGCGGCAAGGCCATCGCGGCGCTCAACGAGCTTGACTGGGGTCACACCGCGCGCGCGATCCGCATCAACGGGCTCGACACCCAGTGGTGCCACGACGACATCGTCGAGGTGGTCACCGGGGCCCGGGACAACCTCGACACCATCATCATCCCGAAAGCGCTTCGGGCACGCGATGTTTGGTGGGTCGACGTGCTGCTCACCCAGCTGGAGACCAAGCTCGGCCTGACCCGTCAAATCCGCCTCGAGGTGCTCATCGAAGAGGTCGAAGGTCTAGCCAACGCCGAAGAGATCGCTGTTGCAAGCCCGCGGCTGGATGCGCTGATCTTCGGTGTCGGCGACTTTTCGCTGTCGCAGGGAGCCAGGGTGGACACCAATTTCGACCCGCTCGGCGAATACCCGGGTGACTTCTGGTCCTACGCCCGCAACAAGGTGATCGTCGCCGCCCGAATCGCGGGCATCGACGCGATCGACGCGCCCTACCCGGACTACGGCAACTTGGCGGGCTATGAGCGGGACGCGCGACGGGCCGGTCTGATGGGCTACACCGGTAAATGGGCCATCCACCCGAGCCAGATCGAGGTGGCCAACAAGGTCTATGCGCCGACCGACGAAGAGATCGCGCTCGCCGAGCGCAACGTCGCCGCCTATCGCGAAGGCGAGCAGAAAGGTCTCGGCGCGGTCGGTGTCAACGGGGTGCTGGTCGACGCGGCGCACGTCAAGATGGCTCAGGCCACCCTCGCGCGCGCCGCGCTGATCGGTCGACCCAGCCCGTCGGCTTGACGCCGTCGAGATCGACACCAGCGTGCTGCCCTCTCGTAGAACTTCGCGCTGACGTCGATTTGGGCGAACCAACGGCAGACGCTAAACCAGCTCGGGCACCCGCAGGTGTGCCAGTGCCAGCTCGAACTCGCCGACGTCGTGCTGGTCGGCGCCGAGGTCGCGTAGCCGAGACGTTCGCAACGACCGGGCCCGATCTTCGTTGCGCTGCATCGCCTCCCGACTGGCGAACGTCGACGACGACACCGCCCGCCACGAAGCGCGATCGATCATCAGGCTGGCACTGCAGAAGCCCTCGAGTTCTTCGATCCCAGGCAGCACCGACTCGCGGTAGAACTCGATGGCCCGGTCGAACTGGTCGGGCCGCATCATCAACCACGTGGCGCGCACGCAGGCGCCCGGGCTCGAACGGCGGTCGCGGTGCAAGACGGCGATCTCCCATTCATCGATTGTCGGGCTGCCGCCGAACGTGTGGGCGGCCTGATCGCGCAGCGAGCGGGCCACTCTGGCGCTGGCGTGCATGGCTGCTTCGTTTTCCCATGCCGAGGTCGCGATGCAGCGCCCCGACTCGCGGTCGACCAACAACGACAGGCCGACGCAGCCGTCGACCTCATTCAGCGCGGGTAGCACCGCGTCGCGGATGTGCGCGATTCCGGCGTCGACGGACGACGGCTGCGCCTGGATTGTCGTGGAGCGCGCGTACATGATCACACCTCTCTCTCCGAGCCGACTTGCCCGGATGGCGGCGCCCGGTGACGCCACCGGTCCTTCAACCACCTTCCTCCCCTGGATTCATCATCACAATGGGCAGATACGTAGGCTGGTCGAATGAATACCGATGTGCTGGATGTGGACACCGCGCGTCGCCGTATCGTCGATTTGACCGAGTCAGTGCGCGCGTTCTGTTTTCCCAAAGGCGACGGCCTGTGCAACGTCTTCGTACCGCACGCGACGGCTGGTGTCGCGATCATCGAAACCGGCGCCGGTTCGGACGACGACCTGATCGATGCCCTGGAACGGCTGCTGCCGCGCGACGACCGCTACCGGCACGCCCACGGATCGTTCGGACACGGCGCCGATCATGTGATGCCGGCAATTGTCGCGCCGTCGATCACCGTGCCGGTCCAGGCGGGCGAGCCGCTGCTGGGCACCTGGCAGAGCGTGGTCCTGGTCGACCTGAACCGGGACAACCCGCGGCGCTCGGTGCGCCTGTCCTTCGTGCAGGGCTAGACGGACTCGTCGGATGTCCGGGTCGGTCAGCGGGACCGGTACTGTAGTGCGGTCGAAAGAGGCTGCGACCAGCCAGGCTGAAGAGGAAGCGGAGAAGTGCAGACACACGAGATCAGGAAGAGGTTCCTCGATCATTTCGTGAAAGCGGGTCACACCGAGGTGCCGAGTGCCTCGGTGATTCTCGACGATCCCAACCTGCTGTTCGTCAACGCCGGCATGGTGCAGTTTGTCCCGTTCTTCCTCGGCCAGCGCACGCCCCCGTATCCGACTGCCACCAGCATCCAGAAATGCATCCGCACACCGGATATCGACGAGGTCGGGATCACCACCCGGCACAACACCTTCTTCCAAATGGCCGGGAACTTCTCGTTCGGCGACTACTTCAAACGCGAAGCGATCGAGCTCGCCTGGACACTGCTGACCAATGACGTCGAACAGGGTGGTTACGGCTTCGATCCCGAGAAGCTCTGGGCCACCGTCTATTTCGACGACGACGAAGCCATCGAGCTGTGGCGTGAGATCGCCGACCTGCCGATCGAGCGGATCCAGCGACGCGGCATGGCCGACAACTACTGGTCGATGGGCATCCCCGGCCCGTGTGGCCCGTCGTCGGAGATCTATTACGACCGCGGACCGGAATTCGGCATCGAGGGCGGCCCAGAAGCCAACGAAGACCGCTACATCGAGATCTGGAATCTCGTGTTCATGCAGAACGAACGCGGTGACGGCACCGGCAAGGACGACTTCGAGATCCTGGGGCCGTTGCCGCGCAAGAACATCGACACCGGCATGGGAGTAGAGCGGGTCGCGTTCCTCCTGCAGGGCGTGGCCAACGTCTACGAAACCGACCTGCTGCGTCCCGTCATCGATGTGGTGGCCGATCGCGCACCCCGCGGGTACGACGCCGGCAACCACGAAGACGACGTGCGCTACCGCATCATCGCCGACCACAGCCGCACGGCCGCCATCCTGATCGGCGACGGCGTCAGCCCCGGCAACGACGGACGCGGCTACGTGCTGCGCCGGCTGCTGCGGCGAGTCATCCGCTCGGCCCGGCTGCTCGACATCGGCGGCCCGATCGTCAGCGAATTGATGGCCACCGTCCGCGACGCCATGGGCCCGTCCTACCCCGAGTTGGAAGCGGACTTCGACCGGATCACCCGCGTCGCGGTCGCCGAGGAGAGCGCGTTCAACCGGACGCTGCAATCGGGTTCGCGGCTTTTCGAAGAGGCGGCGGCCGCCACCAAAGCCTCCGGCGCGACCGTGCTGTCCGGATCGGATGCATTCACGCTGCACGACACCTACGGGTTCCCGATCGAGCTCACCCTAGAGATGGCCGCCGAAGCGGATCTACAGGTCGACGAGCGGGGTTCCGTGAGCTGATGGCCGAGCAGCGCCGCCGCGCGAAAGCCGACGCCGCCGCTCGCAAGCATGCGCACGCCGACTTGACCGCCTACCGTGAGCTGGTCGACGCCGGGCCCACCGAATTCACCGGCTTCGACGAATTAACCTCGCAGGCAAAGATTCTGGGGATCTTCGTCGATGGCAAGCGGGTGCCGGTGGTCGACGCATGGGACCGAAGAGTCCGCGGGCGCCGACCGCGTCGAGCTCGTACTCGACCGCACCCCGCTGTACGCCGAGTCCGGTGGTCAGGTCGCCGACGCCGGCACCATCAGCGGGACCGGGTCCAGCGAGAGCGCCAAGGCCGCCGTCACCGACGTGCAGAAGATCGCGAAAACCCTGTGGGTGCACCGCGTCAACGTGGAGTCGGGGGAGTTCGTCGAAGGCGACACCATCGTTGCGGCCGTGGACCCCGACTGGCGCAAGGGCGCCACCCAAGGGCACTCCGGTACCCACATGGTGCACGCCGCGCTGCGACAAGTCTTGGGCCCCAACGCTGTTCAAGCCGGATCGCTGAACCGGCCGGGCTACCTTCGCTTCGACTTCAACCGGCAGGGCGCGCTGAGTCGCCGAACAGCTCAGCCAGGTCGAAGATGTGACCAACGAGGCCGTGCAGGCCGACTACGAGGTGCACACCTTCCTCGAGCAAGCTGGAGAAGGCCAAGGCGATGGGCGCGATGGCCATGTTCGGCGAGGCCTACCCCGACGAGGTGCGGGTGGTGGAGATCGGCGGCCCGTTCTCGCTGGAGTTGTGCGGCGGCACCCACGTGCACAACTCCGCGCAGATCGGGCCGGTGACCATCCTCGGAGAATCCTCGGTCGGGTCGGGCGTACGCCGGGTCGAGGCCTACGTCGGGCTGGAGTCGTTCAAGCATCTGGCCAAGGAACGTGCGCTGATGGCCGGGCTGGCCTCGTCACTCAAGGTGCCCTCCGACGAGGTGCCGGCCCGGGTGGCGAACCTGGTGGAACGGTTGAAAGCCGCCGAAAAGGAAATCGAGCGCAACCGACTGGCGAACGCGCGGGCAGCAGCCGCAAACGCCGCCGCAGGAGCACAGCACATCGGTAACGTCCGTCTGGTGGCGCAGCGGATGTCGGCCGGCATGACGGCGGGCGATCTGCGCTCGCTGGCCGGTGACATCCGCGGCAAGCTCGGCAGCGACCCCGCCGTGGTCGCCCTGATCGCCGAAGGGGATGGCGGCAGCGTTCCCTACGCTGTCGCCGCCAATCCCGCCGCTCAGGATCTCGGCCTACGCGCCAACGATCTGATCAAGCCGCTGGCCGCCGCGGTCGACGGTCGAGGCGGCGGCAAGCCAGATCTCGCGCAGGGGTCCGGTAAGGATGCGTCGGGTATCGACACCGCACTGGATGCACTCCGCACAGAGATCACCAGGACCAGCTGAGTGGACTCGCCGCATCGCCTGCCGGACCGGCCGGGTGGGGACGATCCCGGCCCAGGGCGACGGCTCGGCATCGATGTCGGCAGTGTTCGCATCGGCGTGGCCGCCAGCGACCCCGATGGGATCCTGGCGACTCCGGTCGAGACGGTTCGCCGAGACAGGTCCGCGAAGCACATCCGGCGATTGGCCGAGCTGGTCGCCGACCTGCAGGCGGTCGAAGTGATCGTCGGACTGCCGCGAACGCTGGCTGACCGCACCGGCCCGTCCGCCCTCGACGCAATCGAGGTGGCCGACGTCCTGGCCGACCGAATTGGGCCGGTCCCGGTGCGGATGGCCGACGAGCGGTTGACGACCGTGAGTGCGCAGCGCTCGCTGCGGCAGGCCGGGGTGCGGGCAAAGGGTCAGCGTAGGGTCATCGACCAAGCGGCGGCAGTGGCAATCCTGCAGGGTTGGCTCGACGAACGCCGTGCCATGCTGCCCGGGGAGGTCAACGGTGTCTGACAGCCGCGACCGCGCCCGGTCCCGCCTTGGGCCGCGTGACGATCGCCAGCGCGGCGGAGCCGGACGCGGCGGGTCGCGACCAGGACCGGTAGCGGTGAGGTCGACGCGCCGCGACAGCTCGCGCGCCGACCGGCTGCGCGCCGAGCGCGAGCGTCGTCGCCGGCGTACCACCCGGGGAATTCTGCTGAGTCTGGCCATCGGGGTGCTCATCGCGGCGGTGTTTGTCGGCTCCCGGCTCTGGCATGGCGGTGGCTCGCGCTACGACTTCGCCGGTGACGGCAAACAGGATCTGGTGGTCGAGGTGCATGCCGGCGATTCGACCACTGCGATCGGCGAGACGCTACACAAGCAGGACGTGGTCAAGACCGTCAAGGCGTTTCTCGGTGCAGCGCAAGACAATCAGAAGATCTCGTCGATCCAGCCCGGCTACTACCGGCTGCGCACCGAGATCCCGGCGGCGGAGGCGGTGAATCGGCTCGTCGATCCCGAGCAGCCGGGTCGGCAAGCTGGTGATCCCCGAGGGGCAGCAGCTCGACGACACCTCCGACGTCAAGACCAACGAGACCACGCCGGGCATTTTCACGCTGATCGCCCAGGCCAGCTGCGTCGAGCTGGACGGCAACAAGCATTGCGTGTCAGGCGTCGATTTGCGGGCGGCCGCCGAAAAATCCGCGCTGCCGTCACTGTCGGTGCCCCCCTGGGCGGCTGCGCTCGGTGACGGCGATGGGCAACGACCACCGTCGAATCGAAGGTCTGATCGCGCCGGGCACCTGGAACATCAACCCGTCGGCGTCTCCAGAAGAGATCCTGTCGACGCTGATCAGCGCCAGTGCCGAGCTGTACATGCGCTCGGGCCTGCAGGACACCGCGTCCGCGATGAACATCTCGCCGTACAACGTGCTGGTGGTCGCCTCGCTGGTACAGCGTGAGGCCAAGCCCCAGGACTTCGCGAAGGTGGCGCGGGTGATCTACAACCGGCTCGCCGAGCATCGCAAGTTGGAGTTCGACTCGACGGTGAACTATCCGCTGGACCGCCGCGAGGTGGCCACCACCGACGCCGACCGCGGCACAGACCACGCCGTGGAACACCTACGCTGCCGACGGATTGCCCGTCACGCCGATCTGTTCGCCCGGCACCGACGCGCTGCAAGGCCGCCGAACATCCCGAGGCCGGCGATTGGCTGTACTTCGTGACGATCGATGCGCAGGGCACGACGTTGTTCACCCGCGATTATCAACAGCATCTGGCCAATATCGAGTTGGCCAAGCGCAACGGTGTCCTCGACAGTGCCCGGTAACCGGGAACCGAAAAAAGCAGCAGTTCTCGGCTCGCCGATCGCGCATTCGCGCTCTCCGCAACTGCACCTGGCCGCCTATCGAGCGCTTGGCCTGACCGGCTGGACCTACGACCGCATCGAATGCGACGCCGACGAATTACCCAGCGTGGTAAGCGGATTGGGGCCGGACTGGGTGGGCGTCTCGGTGACGATGCCGGGCAAGTTCGCCGCGCTGCGATTCGCCGACGAGCGCACCGGACGGGCCGAGTTGGTCGGGTCCGCCAACACGCTGCTGCGGACTCCCCGGGGTTGGCGGGCCGACAACACCGACGTCGACGGCGTCAAGGGCGCGCTCGGCGCGGTGACGCGGCGCGGCCGTCGTCGCCGGATCGGGCGGCACCGCTCCGGCGGCGATCGTCGGCACTGGCCGAACTCGGCGTCACCGACATCACCGTCGCCGCCCGCAACCCGGACAAGGCGGCCGGGCTGGTCGAACTGGCCCGGGTCGGTGCCGCGGCCCGGTCCTGCGACTCGACGCGGTGCGGTGAGCTGGGCGCGCCGCTGGCCGACGTCAGGTCGTGGTCAGCACGATTGCCCGCCGAGGTGGCCGCGGGATACGCCGACGACTTCGCCGCCGCGCCGGTACTGCTGGACGCGATCTACGACCCGTGGCCGACGCCGCTGGCCGCGGCGTTGGCCGCCGCGGGCGGCCGGGTGATCAGCGGCCTGCAGATGCTGCTGCATCAGGCGTTCGCCCAAGTCGAACAATTCACAGGCCTACCCGCACCGCGAGCGGCGATGGAGGCCGCACTGGATTAGCGTGCCGCGCATGCTGATTGGGCTTGTGCTTGGGTGGATGGTGGCGCTGAGTGGCTATGACGTTCGCGAACATCGCTTGCCCAATTGGCTGACCATTCCGGGGTTTGCGGTGATCGCGTTGATCGGCGACTCGGTTCGGGCACGGCTGGACAGCGCTGGCCGGTGCGGCCGCGCTGGGCGCCGTCTACCTTGCGGTGCACCTGGTGGCCCCGGCGGCGATGGGCGCCGGCGATGTCAAGCTGGCCCTCGGGATGGGCGCGCTGACCGGCGTGTTTCGGCGCCGACGTGTGGACTGCTCGGCGCGCGATCGGCGCGCCCGGCTGACCGCTGTGGTCGGGCACCGTGGCGCGGATCGGCTGGTCCGTGCGGACGCTGCCGCACGGACCGGCGATGTGTCTGGCGAGTGCCGCCGCACTGACGCCGGCCGTGTTCTGACCGAACGCGAAAGCCTCGCCGTCAGTTGGCGACGACGCGGTCCCAGACGCGGTGTTGTTCGAGGCCGGCGATCAGCGAATCGACGAGCTGCGAGGTGCCCGATTCGGCGAATATGCCCGGAGCCTCCAGCGGAACACCGGCTGCCGCAAGCAGTTTGGCACCCCGGCGGTAGTACGCCGATCGGCTTGAGGTGGCGGAACGCTTCGTCGACGATGATCCGCGCGTTGGCTTCCTCTGGTGATCCGGCAATCAGGACGGCGTCCACCTCGATCGAACGCCCGGTGAAATACGTCCGCGAGATCGGCACAGGGCCGCCCTCGTGTTGCAGGGTGCCGCCGTGCTGGGCGAACACCAGCGGAACGACCTTCGCCGCGGTGATCGATGCGACCGCTGCCGCGACGTCACCGATGTCGGAGTCCGCGTCGGTGAGGATGCCGATCCGGCGGCCCGCCACCGGCCACCGCTCGCCCACTTGCGACAGCGCCGGGCTGGCTGCTGGGGCCACCGGCGGTGTAACCGGGACAGGCGCCTTGAGGCCGAGTCGCGCGGCGACCTGCCTCGCACAGTTCGGCGTCGATGTCGCGCCAGCACCGCGACGGCGCGCTCCTTGATCGCCTGCTCGTAGCACTTGCCCAGCTCGAAGGTGTACGCGCGCGACGATGTGGTCCTGCTCGACCGGGCGTCATGCTGCGGTAGAACAGCGCGCCTGGCTGAAGTGGTCGTCGAAGCGACGCCGGCGCTCGCGCGCACCTTGGCCGACGCGGGCACCGGCACCGGCACCTCGATGAACGCGCCGGTGTCGGCGCCGGCGCAGGAACGGGCAGCCGCCGTCGAGGGAGTTCGGGCTGGTACGGCGCCACGCCCGCGGTGCACCGCGTGCTGGTGGAAGCCGTCGCGCAGCATGTCGTTGACCGGCGCGTGCGGGCGGTTGATCGGGAGCTGGCGCGAAGTTCGGGCCGCCCAGCCGGGTGATCTGGGTGTCGAGGTAGGAGAACAGCCGCGCCTGCAGCAGCGGGTCGTCGGTGACGTCGATGCCGGGCACCAGGTGGCCGACGTGGAAGGCGACCTGCTCGGTCTCGGCGAAGTAGTTGGTCGGGTTGCGCGTTGAGCGTCATCGTGCCGATCGAGCTGCACCGGGGCCAGCTCCTCGGGCACGATCTTGGTCGGGTCGAGCAGGTCGATGCCCTCGAACATCTGGTCCTCGGTGTCCGGGAAGACCTGGACGCCGAGCTCCCACTGCGGGTAGGCGCCCGGCCTCGATCGCGTCGGCGAGGTCGCGGCGGTGGAAGTCGGGGTCGACGCCGGCGGCGATCTGCGCCTCCTCCCAGACCAGCGAGTGCACGCCCAGCTCGCGGCTTCCAGTGGAACTTCACCAGCGATGGTCGTCGCCGTCGGCGTTGACCAGCCGGAAGGTGTGGACGCCGAAGCCCTCCATCGTCCGGTAGGAGCGCGGGATGCCGCGGTCGGACATGTTCCACATGCGTGTGGTGCGTGCGCCTCGGTGTGCAGCGAGACGAAGTCCCAGAACGTGTCGTGCGCGCTCTGCGCCTGCGGGATCTCGCGGTCCGGATGCGGCTTGCCGGCGTGGATGACGTCGGGGAACTTGATGCCGTCCTGGATGAAGAACACCGGGATGTTGTTGCCGACCAGGTCGAAGGTGCCCTCGCTCGGTGTAGAACTTGGTGGCGAAGCCGCGGGTGTCGCGCACGGTGTCGGCCGAGCCGCGCGAGCCCAGCACGGTGGAGAAGCGGACGAACACCGGCGTCTCGACGCCCTGGCTGCAGGAACGCCGGCCTGGCAGATCGTTCTCGGCGGTGCCGTAGCCGACGGAACACGCCGTGCGCGCCGGCGCCGCGGGCGTGCACCACCCGCTCGGGGATGCGCTCGTGGTCGAAGTGGGTGATCTTCTCGCGCAGGTGGTGGTCCTGCAGCAGCGTCGGCCCGCGCGCGCCGGCCTTCAGCGAGTGGTCGGTGTCGTGGAGGCGGGCGCCCTGCGCGGTGGTGAGGTATTCGTCCTGCTGTCCGCGCGCGGTCTGAGGTCCTTCCACCGGCGTCCCCGTTGCGGTGCGAAGCTCGGGTGCAACCTGATCGGGTTTCGGTGGCAGCGGCGGATGCGGGTGCAGTGGGTTCGTCGATCTCCGGTGGCTGCGCGCCTGGGGCGCTGGGGATATAGCCGCTGGCCTGGGCTGCCTGCGCCTTGCCTTCCCGAACGAGGTATTCCTGACCTGCCACCGCACCGATGGCCTGTTTGGCTACTGCCTTGGCGCCTTCTACAACGCCCTTGATCGGGTTGCTGCGCCCACTGTCCTCTGCCATGACTGCTCCTCAATCGGCGGATCGTGCAATGCACCCACCGGCGGCTTCAGAGGGCAACCCCTCTCACGTTCCCAATAGCGACGCAGGCAAACCCGTCGAGCGCGACAACGTTGGCAGCATCTGGCAGTGCCGGTGCTTCCGGTGGCAGTGGGTTTGATCGCACGATCGAGGGCATGACAACTACAGCGATTTCACACTCCGTTGATTCATCCCGTCGGCGATCGCTTCGCGCTGATCTCCTGTTCTGGACCGCCGCCGGAGCCGTCGTTGCCGCGTTGAGCGGTCCGCTGTCCCACTCATGGGCCGTGCCCCGGGCGGTGCTTCTCGGCGTCGGACTTGCTTTTGCCATTCTCGGGCCATTCATGTTGCTCGGCTTGAATCGCATGCGCCCGACCCGCGGGCTCGTGGCCGGGTTCGTGGTGACCAACGTCGTGTTGGCCCCGCTCGCGCTGGTCGCTGCGGGCCTCGACTGGCTCGGCCTCACCCGGTCGGGCAACTGGGCGTTAGCCGACGCGGGACTCGTGATGGTGGTGCTGGGCGGGTGGCAGTACACCGCCTTGCGGTCTTTGCGGCGCTGACGCTGAGGCCGCTGCTGTCCCTATTTCGGTGTAAGCGTCGACTCCGTAATCCGGTTACGATCCAGGAAGTTCTGGCTTGTCGGAGAAGGTTTGTCGTGGTGTTTTCGATGGAGCCGGCGGCGGTAGCGGGTTCGGCGGCGTGCGAGAGCGGGTTGGCGGCGGAGTCGGCGGGTGTGGCGACCGGGGTGTCGGCGGCGTTGGTGCCGGCGCCGATGGCGTTGGATGCGGATTCGGCGAAGTTTTCGGCGTGGGTGGCCACTAAAGCTTGTCTAACAGTGCGACGCAACCGACGAGCTTTTCGACCCTTCAACTCTTCGCGACAAGAGGCCATTGTTTGCCGAAATTCTTTCCCGCATACGAGGAGCATGAGTTTTGTGGCACGCAGACCGTTGTAGGGACGGGTTTCTCTGAGGGCGTCTCGGATACGGCAACCCGCCGCGTAGCTGGTACGACCGGCCATTCGGACGAAATCGGTCCAAGACTCGCCAAGGATCGCTACTGACCGCTAGCTCGAGTACTCCCATCAACCGTCCCGTAGAACCCCGACGTTTTTCCCTGTCGATGCCCGTCATGGGAAGATGGGACTCGTGTTGCGATGGACTACCGCTGGTGAATCTCACGGCCGAGCTCTGGTGGCCGTGGTCGAAGGCATGGTCGCCGGGCTGACGATCACCTCCGACGACATCGCCGACCAGCTGGCCCGCCGCCGCCTCGGCTACGGCCGCGGCGCCCGGATGAAGTTCGAGCGCGACCAGGTCACCGTGCTGGCCGGGGTGCGCCACGGCGTCACGCTCGGCGGACCGATCGCCATCGAGATCGGCAACACCGAGTGGCCCAAGTGGGAGACCGTGATGGCCCCCGACCCGGTCGACGCCGCCGAACTCGAGGTCGCGCGCAACGCGCCGCTGACCCGTCCGCGGCCCGGCCACGCCGACTACGCCGGCATGCTCAAGTACGAATTCGACGACGCCCGACCGGTTCTGGAGCGGGCCAGCGCCCGCGAGACGGCCGCCCGCGTCGCGGCCGGCACCGTCGCCCGCCAATTCCTCCGACAGGCGCTCGGCGTCGAGGTGCTCTCGCACGTCATCTCGATCGGCGACTCCACGCCGTACGACGGACCGCCGCCGCAGCCGGGCGACCTGGCCGCGATCGACGACAGCGGGTTCGGGCCTTCGACAAGGCCGCCGAAGCGTCGATGATCGCCGAGATCGAAGCCGCCAAGAAGGACGGCGACACCCTGGGCGGCGTCGTGGAGGCCGTCGTGACCGGCCTGCCGATCGGTCTGGGCTCTTCACCAGCGGTGACAATCGGCTGGACAGCCAGCTTGCGGCCGCCGTCATGGGCATTCAGGCGATCAAGGGTGTCGAGATCGGCGACGGCTTTGCTACCGCGCGCCGGCGCGGCAGTCGCGCGCACGACGAGATGTACCCCGGACCCGACGGCATCGTCCGCTCGACCAACCGGGCCGGCGGCCTGGAAGGCGGCATGACCAATGGCGAGCCGCTGCGGGTGCGCGCCGCGATGAAGCCGATCTCGACCGTGCCGCGGGCGTTGGCCACGGTGGACATGGCCACCGGCGACGAGGCCGTCGCGATCAACCAGCGCTCAGATGTCTGCGCGGTCCCGGCCGCCGGTGTCGTCGTCGAGACCATGGTGGCGTTGGTGTTGGCGCGTGCGGCGCTGGAGAAGTTCGGCGGCGATTCGCTGATCGAGACCCGCCGCAACATCGACGCCTACCGCCGTTCGGTCGCCGAGCGAGAACCGGTCACCGAAGCGCGGGCGTCCGGGTAACGCTGATGGCGCCCAAAGCCGTGCTGGTGGGACTGCCGGGATCCGGTAAGTCCACGATCGGTCGACGGCTGGCCAAGGCCCTGGGCGTCGCCATGCTCGACACCGACGCCGCGATCGAGGAGAAGACCGGCCGCAAGATTGCCGACATCTTCGCCACCGACGGCGAGCCCGAGTTCCGCCGGATCGAGGAAGAAGTGATCCGGGCCGCGCTGGCCTCGCACGACGGGGTGCTGTCGTTGGGCGGCGGCGCCGTCACCACCCCGGGCGTGCAGGCCGCGCTGGCCGGGCACACCGTGGTCTACTTGGAAATCAATGCGGCCGAAGGGATTCGGCGCACGGGAGGCAACACCGTGCGGCCGCTGCTTGCCGGGCCCGACCGCGCCGAGAAGTTCCGCGCGCTGATGACACAGCGGGTGCCGCTCTATCGAAAGGTCGCCACGATCCGGGTGAACACCAACCGTCGCAATCCCGGCGCCGTCGTCCGCCACATCGTGTGCCGTTTGAATGACTCAAAAGTGGGTCATCGGCGCCGACCACCGTGGCGGCGCTCATCGGCGCCCGCAACGCTCAGCGTGCCAGAGCCCCGGACCGGCCCGCCGCCGACACCCGCGACCCCGGCCGCGCTGGCCGCCGCACGTCGCGCCGAGGCAAAGAAATGACGGAGCACCGCGAACCGGTCACCGTCCAGGTGAACGTCGACCCGCCCTACCCGGTCATCATCGGCAGTGGTCTGCTCGGCGAACTCGGCGAGCTGCTCGCCGGTCGGCACCGCGTCGCCATCCTGCATCAACCGATCCTGACGCAGACCGCCGAAGCCGTCCGAAACCATCTGGCCGACAAGGGCATTGAGGCACACCAGATCGAAATCCCGGACGCCGAAGCGGGCAAAGACCTGCCCGTCGTCGGGTACATCTGGGAAGTGCTGGGCCGCATCGGCATTGGTCGAAAGGACGCGCTGGTCAGCCTTGGCGGCGGCGCCGCGACCGATGTCGCCGGCTTCGCCGCGGCGACCTGGCTGCGCGGGGTGTCGATCGTCCACGTGCCGACCACGCTGCTGGCGATGGTCGACGCGGCGGTCGGCGGGAAGACCGGAATCAACACCGACGCGGGCAAGAATCTGGTCGGCGCATTCCATCAGCCGCCCGCCGTTCTGGTCGACCTCGCCACGCTGCAGACGTTGCCGCGCAACGAAATCGCCGCCGGCATGGCCGAGGTCGTCAAGGCCGGATTCATCGCCGATCCGGTGATCCTGGACCTGATCGAGGCCGACCCGCAGGCCGCGCTGAACCCGACGGGGGACGGTGCTGCCGGAATTGATCCGGCGTGCGATCACGGTCAAGGCCGAGGTCGTCGCGGCTGACGAAAAGGAATCGGAATTGCGCGAAATCCTGAACTACGGCCACACTTTGGGCCACGCCATCGAGCGTCGCGAACGCTATCAGTGGCGTCATGGCGCCGCGGTCTCGGTTGGCATGGTGTTCGCGGCCGAACTGGGCCGGCTGGCCGGTCGCCTCGACGACGCCACCGCGCGACGCCACCGCGACATCCTGACCTCGATCGGCCTGCCGACCAGCTACGACGCCGACGCGTTGCCGCAACTGATCGAATCGATGGCCGGCGACAAGAAGACCCGGGCAGGAGTGCTGCGGTTCGTGGTGCTCGACGGGCTGGCCAAACCGGGCCGGCTGGAGGGTCCGGACCCGACGCTGCTGGCGGCCGCCTACGCGGAGGTGGGCACCCGATGACACCGCCGACGACGATCAACGTGATCAACGGCCCCAACCTCGGCCGGCTCGGCCGTCGCGAGCCAGAACTGTACGGCGACACCACCCACGACGACCTTGTCGCATTGATCGAGCGCGAAGCGGCCGAGCTCGGGGTGAAAGTCGTTGTGCGGCAGAGCGACAGCGAAGGCCAACTGCTGGATTGGATCCACCACGCCGTGGACGCCGACGAGCCGGTGGTCCTCAACGCCGGCGGGCTGACCCACACGTCGATCGCGCTACGCGACGCATGCGCAGAGTTGAGCGCCCCGTTGATCGAGGTGCACATCTCCAATGTCTTTGCCCGCGAAGAGTTTCGGCATCACTCGTATTTGAGCCCGATCGCGAGCGGTGTCATCGTGGGCTGCGGTGTGCAGGGATACCTGCTGGCCCTGCGGCATCTCGCCAGCCTGAACGGCTAGTCGGTCTTCGGCTTCTCGATGTGCTCGGTGGCCGGCTCGGCGTGCTCGTGGGCCGGGACCTCGGTGGTCTTGGCCTCGCTGTGCGCCGCGTGCGCCTGCGACGTCTCCGCGGCGTCCTCGCTGTAGGCGGTAGGGGCTTCGTGCTCGCTGCGCTCCGCGGTCGCAACGGAGCTGGTCTGCTCCTCGGGCCACTCGGCGACGGCGCCGTCGCCATGGGGCTGCTCGGACCGTACGGCGGCGAACACGTCGGTGTCGGCGCGGTCTTCGTCGCCACCTTGGGTGCCACTCTGGGACTTGTAGGCGCCTTTCTTGTCAACCCGCCAGCGGCCGACGGCCACGCCGGCGATCGCGCCCAGGAACACCACCAGGGCGGTGAACGCCGCAAACGTGGTGAGCTCGTTGATCAGCCCACCCGCGTAAACCGCCTTGTAGAACAACGCGACCACCCAGGTCACCACCCCGCTGAGCAGGCCGGCGACCAGACCGGCCAGCAGCCAGGTCATCGCCAGGTCACCGCGGCGGTCCGGGTCGGGATTGGAGGCGGCGTCTTCACGGCCGTCGATGAAACCCCACGCGACCACGCCCACGATGAACAGAACCAGTAGCACGATGCTGATCACTGCGGCCTGCGTCTGCCACACGCTGATCAACGTTCCCTGGAACAGCCGAACGACGACCATCGCGGCGCCGAACACCAGGCCACGCAGCATCCAGTTAGTCATGGGGCCACAGCGTAGCGAGTACCGTCAGCTGGCGTGACACATTCCCAGCGGCGAGCCGCACTCGGAGCCCGACTCCGCGCGGCAGAACTGGACGCGATGCTGGTCACAGACCTGATCAACGTGCGTTACCTGTCCGGGTTCACTGGCTCCAATGCGGCGTTGCTGGTGTTCGCCGACGACCGGGACGCCGTTTTGGCGACCGACGGGCGCTACCGAACTCAGGCCGCGCAGCAGGCACCCGACCTGCAAGTCGCGATCGAGCGGGCCTGCGGACGTTATCTCGCCGGGCGCGCGGCGTCCGCCAAGGCGAAGCGGGTGGGCTTCGAAAGCCACGTGGTCACCGTGGACGGCTACGACGCGCTGGCGGCCAGCCTTTCCGCGGCGGATGGCACCGAGCTGGTCCGGGCATCGCACACCGTCGAAGCGCTGCGCGAGGTCAAAGACGCTGGCGAGGTGGCCTTGCTGCGCTTGGCGTGCGAGGCGGCCGACGCGGCCCTGGCCGCCCTGATCGAGGGCGGCGGGCTGCGTCCGGGCCGCACCGAACGAGAAGTGGGCCGCGCGCTCGAGGCGCTGATGCTCGACCACGGGGCCGACGGTGTCTCCTTCGAGACCATCGTGGCCAGCGGAGCCAATTCGGCGATCCCGCATCACCGCCCGACCGACGCGGTGCTGGCCGGTGGCGACTTCGTGAAGATCGACTTCGGCGCCCTGGTCGGCGGCTATCACTCCGACATGACTCGCACCTTCGTGCTGGAAAAAGCTGCGGACTGGCAGCTCGAGGTATACGAGCTCGTCAGGGACGCCCAACGGGCCGGACGGGATGCGCTGGCAGCCGGCGCGAGCCTGGCCGACATCGACCTCGCCGCCCGCGCGGTGATCGTCGAAGCGGGGCATGGCGGGCACTTCGGTCATGGCCTAGGCCACGGGGTGGGCCTGCAGATCCACGAAGCGCCGGGGATCAACGCCAGTGCCGCCGGTACACTGCGTGCGGGCTCCGTGGTAACCGTGGAACCCGGCATCTATTTGCCCGACCGTGGCGGCGTCCGCATTGAGGACACGCTGGTGGTGGCAGACGAAACCTCCGGTAACGCACCGGAATTACTCACCCGGTTCCCCAAAGAACTGGCCATCGTGTAGGAGATTCGCCGACCGTGCCAAGCACTGCCGATTTCAAAAATGGACTTGTACTGGTGATCGACGGCCAGCTGTGGCAGATCACCGACTTCCAGCACGTCAAGCCCGGCAAGGGCCCGGCGTTCGTGCGCACCAAGCTGAAGAACGTGCTCACCGGCAAGGTCGTCGACAAGACCTACAACGCCGGAGTGAAGGTGGAGACCGCGACGGTGGACCGGCGCGACGCCACCTTCCTCTACCGCGACGGCACCGACTTCGTCTTCATGGACAGCCAGGACTACGAGCAGCACCCGCTGTCGGAGTCGCTGGTCGGCGACAATGCCCGGTTCCTGCTCGAGGGGCTGCCGGTGCAGGTGGCCTTCCACAACGGCGCACCGCTGTACCTCGAGTTGCCGGTGACCGTCGAACTCGTGGTCACCCACACCGAGCCGGGTCTGCAGGGCGACCGCTCCAGCGCCGGCACCAAGCCGGCCACTGTGGAGACCGGCGCCGAGCTTCAGGTGCCGCTGTTCATCAATACCGGCGACAAGCTCAAGGTCGACTCGCGCGACGGCAGCTACCTGGGACGTGTCAACGCGTGAGTCGCCCCGTCAAGGGACGGCATCAGGCACGTAAGCGCGCCGTCGACTTGTTATTCGAAGCCGAGGCCCGCGGATTGACCGCGGCCGAGGCGGCCGACGCCCGCACCGCGCTGGCGGAGGCCAACGACGATGTGGCACCGCCACATCCGTACACGGTGGCCGTGGCTCATGGCGTCACCGAGCATGCCGCGCACGTCGACGACCTGATCTCCTCGCACCTGCAGGGCTGGACGTTGGATCGGCTCCCGGCCGTCGACCGCGCGATCCTGCGGGTCGCGGTATTCGAGCTGTTGCACGCCGACGACGTGCCGGCGCCGGTCGCCGTCGACGAGGCGGTGGAGCTGGCCAAGCAGCTGTCCACCGACGACTCACCGGGCTTCGTGAACGGCGTGCTGGGCCAGGTCATGTTGGTGACACCGCAGATCCGAGCGGCGGCCCAAGCGGTACGGGACGCCGGCGAGTCATGACCCGCTTGGAGCTGCGCGCCTTAATCGCCAGCATCCTGGCGGCGACGGTCATCTTGGGCGCGGTGATGTGCGCGGCCTATGGGCAGGCGGCGATCGCTGCGGCACTGGCGATCTACGCGCTCGGCGTGGGCGCCTGGCTGTACCACTCGGTCGAGCGACTCATCCTGGCCCGCCGCATCGAGACCGTCCGCACGGCCGCGACCCCGTTCCGGCCGCTGCTGCCGGTGATGGCCGCGATCATGGCGCTGAGCCAGGCCGTCGTGCGGTCGCTGTCCGACGTGACCGAGGTGGCGCCGCCGCGGCGCTGGATCCCGATCACCCGCGGGCGAAAAGCTGACGACGACGTCGGCGCCTGACACGTCACGGCACGTCGATCGTCGTCGTCACCGACACCAGCTGCGGGGTTGTAGGCGCGGACGAGAAACCGAACCGCACCGGTGGATCCAGATCGGCCAATCCCGAGAGGTCGACGCCGCGGAAGGTGCCCTCGAGCGACACGATGCGACGCGCGCGGCGGACCCCGTAGTACTCGCGGCGCCCGCTGCCCGCGCTACCCGCGGTGCGCACGCCCGGCACCAGCCGCGCAGCCACCGGATCGATGGCGCGCAGCCATGCGGGAGCCGTGGCCAACCGGCCGGGCACCCATCTGAGCAGCCAGTCAAACGGCGCGGCGCCCCCGAGGGTGCCCGCCGCCTCGAGCCCCGGAGCCACCACGCGAAAGCTGCCGGTACTTTGCTCCACCGCGACGTCGCCCAATTCGATCGAATCGAAGTTGTATGTGGCGGAGACGAACTCGGCGATGTCGGTGTTCGGTGCCAGCAGCGAGCGTCGGCCGTCCGCGGCCTCGACCATGACATCGGCGAACCGGCCGAAGGGCGACTCGAGCCAGGATCCGACCACGAACCGGACACCGGCCCGGGTGCCGAACCCCGCGATATGTCCGTTGAAAACCAGGCGTGACATGCCTTCATTCTGACTGTCGGGTCGGGCGGTCCAAATCGTCCACGGCGAAACACGCGCATCTTCGTAAGCTGAGGGACACACTGGCGATATGGACCGAGACGGCAGGCACCCCAGACGGCTGTCTGTGTCCGCGCTGGCGGCGGTGGCGAACCCGTCCTACTCGCGCGTCGACACCTGGAATCTGCTCGACGATGCGTGCCACCAACTGGCCGTCGTGGACCGCGCCGGGATGGACACCGAGCACGAAGCCGCCCGGGTGCGGCGGCTGCTGAACCGGCTCAGCGCCTACGAGCGCTACTGGATCTACCCGGGCCCGGAGAACCTCACCACCTACTGCGGGTACCTCGACCAACTCGCCACGGTGAGCCTGGCCGAACAGGTGTCGCTGGCCGTGCGGTTACTGTCCGAATACGGCGACCGCGCAGCGCTGTTCGACACCTCCGCATCGCTGGCCGACCAGGAACTGGTGGCGCGCGCCAAGGAGCAGCAGTTCTACACCGTGCTGCTTGCCGACGACGCCCCGACCAACGCGCCCGAAGGCCTGGCCGAGAGCCTGCGGGCGATCCGCGACGTCGGTGACGACGTGCAATTCGAACTGCTCGTGGTCTCCAGCGTCGAGGACGCCATCACCGCGGTCGCGTTGAACGGGGAGATCCAGGCCGCGATCATCCGGCATGACATCCCGTTGCGCTCACACGACCGGGTGCCGCTGATGACTACGCTGCTCGGCCCGAACGACGCTGTGATCGCCACCGACCGCACCCACGACTGGGTGGAATGCGGCGAATGGATCCGCGAGCTTCGGCCGCACATCGACCTGTACCTACTCACCGACGAGTCGATCGCCTCCGAGGCCGAAGACGACTCCGACGTCTACGACCGCACCTTCTACCGGCTCAACGACGTCACCGATCTGCACAGCACCGTGCTCGCCGGCATTAGAAACCGCTATGCCACACCGTTTTTCGACGCGCTGCGAGCCTATGCGGCCCGCCCGGCCGGCCAGTTCCACGCGTTGCCCGTCGCGCGCGGCGCCAGCATCTTCAACTCCAAGACGCTGCGGGACATGGGGGAGTTCTACGGGCGCAACATCTTCATGGCCGAGACCTCGACCACCTCGGGCGGCCTGGATTCGCTGCTGGACCCGCACGGCAACATCAAGAAGGCGATGGACAAGGCCGCGCACACCTGGAACTCCGACCACACCTACTTCGTCACCAACGGAACATCGACCGCGAACAAGATCGTCGTACAGTCGTTGACCCGGCCCGGCGACATCGTGCTGATCGACCGTAATTGCCACAAGTCGCATCACTACGGCCTGGTGCTCGCCGGTGCGTACCCGTTGTATCTGGATGCCTATGAGCTGCAACCGTTTGCGATTTATGGCGCGGTGTCGCTGCAGACCATCAAGAAGGCGTTGCTCGACCTCGAAGCGGCCGGGCAGCTGAACAAGGTGCGCATGCTGTTGCTCACCAACTGCACGTTCGACGGCGTCGTCTACAACCCGCGCCGGGTGATGGAGGAGGTGCTGGCGATCAAGCCGGACATCTGCTTCCTATGGGACGAGGCGTGGTATGCGTTCGCCACCGCGGTGCCCTGGGCCCGGCAGCGCACCGCGATGGTCGCCGCCGAACGACTCGAATCCATGCTGTCCTCGCCGGCCTACGCGCAGGAGTACCTGCAGTGGCGTGAGTCGATGAAGGACGTGCCCCGCAGCGAATGGGGGGAGCATCGGCTGCTTCCCGACCCCAGCAAGGCGCGAGTGCGGGTTTACGCCACACATTCGACCCACAAGTCGCTGTCGGCGCTGCGACAGGCGTCGATGATCCACATCCGCGACCAGGACTTCAATTCGCAGTCCCGCGACGCGTTCGGCGAGGCGTTCCTGACGCACACCTCGACGTCGCCCAATCAGCAGCTGCTCGCCTCGCTGGATCTGGCCCGCCGTCAGGTCGACATCGAGGGCTTCCAGATGGTGCGCTACGTCTACGACATGGCGCTGGTTTTTCGCCACCGCGTTCGCAAGGACCGGTTGATCAGCAAGTGGTTCCGCATCCTGGACGAATCCGATTTGGTGCCAGACGAATTCAGGCTGTCGGCGGTCAGCTCGTATCGGCAGGTGCGCCAAGGAGCCTTGGCGGACTGGAACGAGGCGTGGCGGTCCGACCAGTTCGTGCTCGATCCCACGCGGGTCACGCTGTTCATCGGCAAGACCGGCATGAACGGCTACGACTTCCGCGAGAAAGTTTTGATGGAGCGGTTCGGCATCCAGATCAACAAGACATCGATCAACAGTGTGCTGCTGATCTTCACCATCGGGGTGACGTGGTCGAGCGTGCACTACCTGCTCGACGTGTTACGCCGGATCGCCACCGATTTCGACCACACCGAAGCGGCGGCCAGCCGCGACGACCGTGCCTTGCACCGGCGTCACGTCGAGGAGATCACCGAGGATCTGCCCGCGCTGCCGGACTTCAGCGAGTTCGACAGCACCTTCAAGCCCGATAAGGCGAGCTCTTTCGGTGACATGCGGTCGGCGTTCTACGCGGGCTACGAGGACAGTGACCGCGAGCACGTCATGATCGGGGAGGCGGGCCGTCGGCTCGCCGATGGAAAGTCGTTGGTGTCAACCGGATTCGTGGTGCCCTATCCGCCGGGTTTTCCGGTGCTGGTGCCCGGCCAAGTGGTCTCCAAGCAGATTCTCTATTTTTTGGCTCAACTCGACGTCAAGGAGATTCACGGCTATAACCCCGACCTGGGATTGTCGGTGTTCACCGAGGATGCGCTCAAACGCATCCACGCCGCTCGCTGCGCCGTCGCCAGCGTCAATGGCAACGGGCACCCCGCGCAGGTGGTCGCCACCGCACCGGTGATCACCGGCTGAGGTCCGGCCACTAGGCGCAGCCGCTGCGAGCCGGCAGCGAGCGGTGATTGTGCCGCTGCGGGTTTCGCTCACCGGGATCAGAACCGCGGTGTCCTGGCCCAGGTGGCGCAATGGCTCGCACCCCTCGGGTTTTAGCTGGTCGCGCGCGACGTCAGGCGGCGCAATCGCCGGCACTCGATTCCGGTGACAGTCGGACGACCGGGCCCGGTCTACAAAGGTCGATAGCTTGACGACGTGGGCGAACCCGTACCATTGCCGATCCGGCAACCGCGCGCCGATCGTGCGCGTCAAGTGGCCGACGTGCTGCGCCACCAAATCCACGCCGGGACCTATGACGACGGCCTGCCCGGTGAGACAGAGCTGGCCGCCGAATTCTCCATGTCGCGCAACACCATTCGTGAGGCGCTCATTAGCTTGAAAAACGAGGGACTGATCGAGCGCGGTCCCAAGGTCGGCACCCACGTTGCGCAGCGCAAGTACGACCACGGCCTGGACACCTTGCGGGGCCTGAAAGAGACGTTCAAGAGTTACGGCGAGGTCCACAACGAGGTGCGCGGCGCGATGACCGTATCCGCGCCGCCGACGGTAGCGCAACGGCTACGCCTGGAGCCTGGTCAGCATGTGGTGTTCGTCGAACGACTGCGTTATCTCGGCGGCCTGCCGCTGAGTCTCGATGTGACGTATCTCGAGCCGGACATCGGCACGCAGGTGTTGACGCACGCGCTGGAGAGCAACGACATCTTCGCGCTGATCGAACAGCTGACCGGACGACGCCTGGGCGCGGCATCGCTGGCGCTGGAGGCGATTCCGGCTGACGCGCACTCCGCCGCGGCGCTGCAGGTTCCCGACGGTGCGCCGCTGCTGATGCTGGAACGGCTGACCAGCCTGGACGACGGCAGGCCGGTGGACTTGGAGTACATCCGGATGCGTGGTGATCGAATCACCATGCGCGGCAACATGATGAGGACTGAGCTATGACATTGGTCAACAACCGATCCGACGTTCCGGTCACGATCGACGAATCGCTGTGCATCGACGGGTGCACCCTGTGCGTCGACATCTGCCCACTGGATTCGCTGGCCATCAACCCCGACACCGGCAAGGCCTTCATGCACGTCGACGAATGCTGGTACTGCGGCCCCTGCGCGGCCCGCTGTCCGACCGGCGCCGTCACCGTCAACATGCCCTACCTCATCCGCTGAAACGGGACCCCGCATGAAGACATCGGCCGTCCGGCTGGCGTCGGCCGCTGCCGCCGTCATGGTGGTAGCCGCCGGCTGCGCCCTGGACTCCGGC
Source organism: uncultured Actinomycetota bacterium (assembly GCA_963836555.1). Lineage (GTDB taxonomy): Bacteria > Actinomycetota > Actinomycetes > Mycobacteriales > Mycobacteriaceae > Mycobacterium. The sequence goes on from CAWIKT010000008.1 coordinate 73,537, forward strand.
AGCGCCGTCAATGTCGTTGTCGGCTATCAGTCCAAAACCATCAACACCGTCACCGCGGGCACGCTGCTGCGCGCTCAAGGGTACTTCGAGCACCGGCTCGCCGACGTCACCAAACGCACCGGCACCAAATTCCGTGTGGTGTGGGAGGACTACGACACCGGCGCACCGATCACAGCGCAGATGGTCGCCGAGAAGATCGACATCGGTTCGATGGGTGATTACCCGATGCTGATCAACGGATCCAAAACACAGGCCAACCCGCGCGCCGCCACCGAGATCGTCTCCGTCACCGGCTACAACCCCAAGGGTGCGCTGAACATGGTTGTGGTCGCACCGAATTCGCGGTCGACCACGTTGACGGATCTGGCCGGCACCAAGATCTCCGCCAGCGTCGGCTCCGCCGGCCACGGCACCCTGGTACGCGCGTTGACCAAGGCTGGAATCAACCCGACCACCGGAGTCGACGTGCTCAACCAGCAGCCGCAGGTCGGAGCATCGGCTCTGCAAGCCGGTCAGGCGCAGGCACTTTCGCAGTTCGTGGCCTGGCCGGGCCTGCTGGTCGAGCAGGGTAAGGCCACACTGCTCTACGACGGCGCCGAACTGAACTACCCCACCCTGCACGGCGTGGTGGTCCGCCGCGCTTACGCGGCCGCGCACCCCGACGTGCTCGACGCCTTCCTGCAGGCCCAGCTAGACGCCACCGATTTCCTCAACTCCACACCCCTGGAAGCCGCCCGCATCGTCGCCGAGTCCAGCGGGCTGCCCCAGGAGGTCGTCTACCTCTACAACGGCCCGGGCGGCACCGCCTTTGACTCCACGCTCAAGCCGTCACTGATCGACGCGCTGAAAAACGATGTGCCATACCTGAAGTCGATCGGGGAGTTCGCCGATCTGGATGTGTCGAACTTCGTTCAGGACGGCCCGCTGCGTGCGGCTTTCGCTACCCGCAAGCTCGACTACGCCGCAGCGTTGCACGCTGCCGCGCCGGTACGCGGAAGCGAACTCTGGCTGCAGGGATCCAACAGCACCCAGCCCGTCGCCACCCCGGCTGAACTGCTGAAGGCCATTCGAGACGCCACCGTCCGCGGATCCAAGGTACGGGCGGCCTACGTCCCAGACAGCGAGCTGGGCACCCGCTGGTTCGCCGACAAGTCGGTGTGGGTGCGCGACGGAGCGAACTTTCTGCCGTTCGACACCGTCGCGGGGGCGCAACGATACCTCGGCGCCCACCCAGGCACTACCACCATCGACTACCAACAAGCATTGGCAGGTGCGGCATGACCGCCGTCGACGTGAGCATCACCGGCCCAGCGGTCGCCGTGCCGGTGGCCGGTATTGCCAAGGTGCGCACGCCCGCATCGGCATGGCGGTCTCGGGCGCTGCGGTTGACGTCGGTGTTGGCGGTGGTGGGTCTGTGGCAACTCCTCACCGCCGGCCACGTCCGGTTCTGGCTGCGCTTCGACACGCTGCCGACCATCACCGACATCGTCGGCGCGCTGAGCCGTGCGGTAGGCACCCACGCGTACTGGCTTGACTTGGGGCAGTCTTTGATCCGCATCCTCACCGGCTTCGGCTTGGCGGCGGTCGTCGGGGTGGCCAGCGGCATCCTGCTCGGCCGGTCCCGACTGGCCGGTGATCTGTTCGGTCCACTGACCGAGCTCGCCCGGCCGATTCCCGCGATAGCGGTTGTGCCGGTGGCTATTCTGCTGTTCCCCACCGATGAGGCCGGGATCGTGTTCATCACGTTCCTCGCCGCGTTCTTCCCGATCATGGTCAGCGCCCGGCATGCGGTGCGTGCGCTGCCGACGCTCTGGGAGGACTCAGTGCGGACGTTGGGCGGAGGTCGCTGGGATGTGCTGAGTCAGGTTGTGCTGCCCGGAATTCTGCCGGGCGTCTTCGGCGGATTGTCAGTGGGTATGGGAGTGGCCTGGATCTGTGTGATCTCGGCGGAGATGATCTCCGGCCGGCTCGGGGTGGGCTACCGAACCTGGCAGGCGTACACGGTGCTGGCCTACCCGCAGGTGTTCGTCGGCATTATCACCATCGGTGTGCTCGGCTTCGCGACATCGGCGGCGGTGGAGTTGATCGGTCGCCGAGCAACGCGGTGGCTTCCACGCGGAGAGGAGCGAAGCAGATGACGCAGCAGGGTTTGGGCATGCGGCTGGAACTGGATCGAGTGGGGTTGTCCTACAACGGCGTTACGGTCATCGATGAACTCAGCTTCGCGGTCCGGCCGGGGGAGATCCTGGTTCTCACCGGGCCGTCGGGCTGTGGCAAGACCACCGTGTTGCGCGCACTGGCGGGCCTGCTGAAACCTGACGCGGGCCGGGTGCTGGCCGACGGCATTTCGGTGATTGACACGTCGGGCGACCGCGGTGTGGTGTTCCAGGACAACGCGCTACTGCCATGGCGCAGTGTGCGTTCCAACATCGAGCTGGCGTTGCGGCTGCGTGGCGAGCCGCGCGCGACCCGTACCGCGCAGGCCGACCGGTGGATCAGCGAACTGGGGCTGACCGGGTTCGGCGATTATCTTCCCAAGAACCTGTCCGGCGGGATGCGCCAGCGTGTACAGCTGGCCCGCGGACTGGCCGGCGCCCCGCGTGCGGTGATGATGGACGAGCCGTTCGGTGCCCTCGACACCCAAACCCGGGCGGCCATGCAGCGGCTGTTGATCGAGTCCTGGCGGCAACATCCGACCACGATCGTCTTCGTCACCCACGACGTCGACGAAGCGCTGACGCTAGGAGACCGGATCGCCGTGCTGGGGCGGGCCGGTCAGCCGCTGCGCGCGATCGTCGATGTCCCGCAACCGCGCAGCGACCGGGAGCATCCCGAGCAACGCGCGGAAATCATCGCCGCACTCCACGATCTGGTGGCCGTCTGATGCAGATTCCCGATTCCACCCAGCCCACCCGGCTAGACTGCGACGTCCTGGTCATCGGCGGCGGCACCGCCGGCACCATGGCCGCGCTGACCGCCGCCGAGCACGGCGCGCAGGTCCTGCTGCTCGAGAAAGCGCACGTGCGGCATTCCGGGGCGCTCGCGATGGGGATGGACGGCGTCAACAACGCCGTCATCCCGGGCAAGGCCGAACCCGAGGACTACGTCGCCGAAATCACCCGCGCCAACGACGGAATCGTCAACCAGCGCACCATCTATCAGACCGCCACTCGCGGCTTCGCGATGGTGCAGCGGCTGGAGCGCTACGGCGTGAAGTTCGAGAAAGACGAGCACGGCGAATACGCGGTGCGTCGCGTGCACCGCTCCGGCTCCTACGTGCTGCCGATGCCCGAGGGCAAGGACGTCAAGAAGGCGCTCTACCGGGTGATGCGGCAGAAGTCGATGCGCGAAAAGATTCGCATCGAAAACCGACTGATGCCAGTGCGAGTGCTCACCGAGAACGGCCGGGCCGTCGGCGCCGCCGCGTTGCACACCCGCACCGGCGAATTCGTCGCGGTCGGCGCCAAGGCGGTGATCCTGGCGACCGGTGCCTGCGGCCGGCTGGGCTTGCCCGCGTCGGGATATCTCTATGGCACCTACGAGAACCCGACCAACGCCGGCGACGGCTACTCGATGGCCTACCACGCCGGCGCCGAACTCTCCGGTATCGAATGCTTCCAGGTCAACCCGCTGATCAAGGATTACAACGGCCCGGCGTGCGCGTATGTGGCCAACCCATTCGGCGGGTATCAGGTCAACGCGCTCGGCGAGCGGTTCGTGGACTCGGATTACTGGTCGGGCCAGATGATGGCCGAGGTGCGCAGCGAGATCGAGTCGGCGCGCGGGCCGATCTACCTGAAGGTGTCGCATCTGCCGGACGAGACGCTGACCGCGCTGGAAGGCATCCTGCATACCACCGAGCGGCCGACTCGCGGCACCTTCCACGCCAACCGCGGCCACGACTACCGCACCCACGACGTGGAGATGCACATCTCCGAAATCGGCTTGTGCTCCGGGCATTCCGCATCCGGGGTGTGGGTCGACGAGAACGCCCGCACCACGGTGCCCGGTCTGTACGCCGCGGGTGATCTGGCCTGTGTGCCGCACAACTACATGATCGGCGCGTTCGTCTTCGGCGACCTGGCCGGCGCCGACGCGGCCGCGACCCTGCCCGACGCGATTGCCCCGCAACAGCTTCCGCAGGACCAGCTGAACGAGGCGCACGAGCTGATCTACCGTCCACTGCGACACCCGGACGGTCCACCGCAACCACAGGTCGAATACAAGCTGCGGCGCTTCGTCAACGACTATGTCGCACCGCCGAAGACGGCGGCCAAGATGTCGATCGCCGTGCACACCTTCGAGCGGATGCGCGACGAGATCGCCGAGATGGGCGCGCGCACCCCGCACGAACTGATGCGCAGCATCGAAGTGTCCTTCATCCGCGACTGCGCAGAGTTCGCGGCCCGCTCGTCGCTGACCCGTACCGAGTCGCGCTGGGGTCTGTATCACGAGCGTGCCGACCTCCCGGTCCGCGACGACCTGGAGTGGGGGTATCACCTGAACCTGCGCAAGGCGTCCGACGGGTCGATGGAATTCTTCAAGCGCCCCGTCGCCCCGTACTTCATCTCGGTGCCCGAGTTGGATTCATTGCCGCCCACCGACCGCACGGTGTGGCCGGTCGAACAGCCGCCGCTGGTCGGCGGCCGGGCCCCCGTCGAGGCACCGTCCCGGATAACCGCGAGGCCGAGCGAACCGCCGTCGCCTCGCATCGTGGCGGTGCTGGCGATCCAGGAGCCGACGGTGGCCGCGCTGGCCGAGTTCCTTCGCGACGCCGACGCTGGCGTGCGGCGCACCGCCGTCGCGACACTCACCGAGCACACGCCGGACGGTTACGCGGCTGAGCTGTTACGGGCCCTGCACGACGACGACGGGTCGGTGCGCCGGGCCGCTGCGGAGGGAGTCCGCGAACTGGTCGAGGTACTCCCGGATCCGCAGGCAACCCGCGAGTTCCTCGCGTCGACCGATCCGGTCGTGCGGTCGGTCAGCGTGTACCTGCTGGCCGCCCGGTCTGTCGGCGACCCCGCCGCGTTTCGGGATGCACTCACCGACGTCGACCACCGGGTGCGAATCGAAGCAGTGCGGGCACTGGTGTCCGTCGACGACGCGGACGGAGTCGCCAACGCCACCCGCGACCCGAATCGCGAGGTCCGCATCGTCGCGGCCAACGGTCTGGCCACCTTGCGGGCCGGTCGAGCCGCGGTCCGTGAGCTGCTTGCCGACACCGACCCGCTGGTGCGCGCGGCGGCGTTCGCAGCCCTGGGCCAGTTGGGTTGCAGCGATGGCGAACTCGCCGCCATCGAGCAGGCGCTGCGAGCCCCTGCCTGGCAGGTCCGCGAGGGTGCGGCCCGCGCGTTGTCGGGCGCGGCGGCCGAGCATGCGGTTCCGCGGCTGTCGCAGACGCTGGTCGACGAGCACCTCGACGTCCGCAAGGCCGCGGTGCTCAGCCTCAGCCGCTGGGCGGACGAGGACGCCGCGCGCGATGCGCTGAGCACGGCCCTCAAAGACGACGACGCGGACGTGCGGGCCTACGCCCGACGAGCATTAGGCAACTGAACCCGGGTGGTCGTCGCTAGGCTTACCGCCCATGGCGTCTTCGGCGAGTGCGACCAACTCCCGCCTGTCGGTGAATGACTGGGTGCAAGAGGGTTTTCGGGTGCTGGCCGAAGACGGCGTCAAAGGGCTGACGCTGGGCCACCTGTGCAGCCGACTGCGTGTCACCAAAGGCAGCTTCTACTGGCACTTCAGTGACATGACGGCCTATCGGACCGCGTTGATCGACACGTGGGCCGTCGTTCGCGATGAGGACCGGTCATTCGAGCGACTCGCGAGTCTGCCTCCGCGCGAGCGGCTGTCGCGGATGATGACCACCCTCGTGGGTCCGCGGCACTGGATGCTGGAGCGCGCGATGCGGGAATGGGCACGGTCCGAGCCAAGCGTGGGCGCCGCGGTGCGGGCATCCGACCGTAGCGTGGTGGCCGCCGTGCGGCAGGCGTTCCTCGATGCGGGTTTCGAGAGCGAGGAAGCCGAGATGCGCGCCGCCGCGACATTCGCTGCGGGCATTGGCTTTTTGCACCTGTCCGGCTCGCGGCCGAGTCCGATGGCCGCAGGGCGACGCGAGAAGTTTCTGGAAGTCATGCTGCGGCACTGAGTTCCGGCCCACCAATCCATACCAAAAGGTATGGTAGTGTTCGGGCGATGACGCCACGGCAGTCGCCGCATCCCGAGGTCAGCGCGGATTTTGTCGCGCGACTGGCCGATCGTGCGGAGCAAGCGGAGAAGCTGCGGCGGCTGCCGCGGGCCACCGTCGACGACTATCGGAGTTCCGGTCTGGCCCGGCTGTTGCTGCCCAAGCGCTACGGCGGCAGCCAGGCGGACTTTCCGGAAATCCTCGAGACGGTGCGCCTGATGGCGCATGGCTGCACGTCGAGTGCCTGGACGCTCGGCTTTTACACGCTGCACAACTGGATGCTGTCGCTGTTCGACGAGCAGGCCCAGGACGAAGTGTTCGCCGACGGCCCGGTGTTGTGCCCCGCTCCGCTGGCGCCGACCGGTCGCGCGATTCCTGATGACGGCGGACTCCGGCTGACCGGTCGGTGGTCGTGGGCCACCGGAGTCATGGATGCCGACTGGGTGCTGGTCGGCGCCATCTGCGGCCCCGACGATGCGCCGTATCCCGCGTTGGTGCTGGTGCCGATGGCCGATGTACGCGTCGAGGATGTCTGGCACACCGCCGGCATGTGCGCCACCGGTTCCAACGACGTCATCGTCGACGACGTCTGGGTGCCCGGGCATCGGCTGGTCGCGGTGACCGACATCTACGGCGGCACCGCACCCGGAGCCGCCCTCCATGGCGCGGTGGTGTACCGATGGCCGATGGTCCCGGCATTGGCGTTGACCGCGGCGATGCCCGCACTGGGGTCCGCGGAGTTGGTCGCCGACCTGTTCGCCCGTCGGCTCAGCGAGCGGGTGATCGCGTATTCCGGTGCGGCGCAGAAGGATCAGGCCACCGCGCAGGTGCGGCTGGGTGATGCCCGGGCGCGACTGCGCGCCATGCGTGCCCTGGCCGATTCGGCCGCTGCGGACATCCAGATGCGGGTCGGCAACGGCGAGCACGTCGGCCGCACGGCGCGGGCCGGGGTGCGGGTGGCCGCTGCGCACATCGTGCACGAATCCCGCTCGGTGATCGCCGACCTCCTCGAGGCCTCCGGTGCCGGCGCGCAATTCCTGAACCACCCCCTGCAACGGGCCAAGCGGGACGTCGACGTGATCTCTGGACACGTCGTGTTCGACTACGACGGCAGCAGGGAACTGGCCGGTGCCTTGGAGATCGGCGCGAAAGTTTCGCCGTTCGCAATGGTTTAGTTCCGAGCACTGAGTGCTCTAGCGCATCGCCTTGCCGAACAGCAGGCTGTCGAGGGGTTCGGTGCCGAAGTGAGGGTAGATCCCATGACGCGCCATTCGTCCCTCGCAAGTGAACCCGGCGCGCAACAGCAGGCGCACCGACCGCTCGTTGTCGACATGGCAGGTCGCCCAGACGCGGTACACGTCGGGATCGGCGCTCAGGGTGTCCATCAGCAGGTCGAGCGCTTCGGACATCAAACCCTTGCCCCACCAACGTTTGCCGATGCAATAGCCGATCTCGGCGGCATACTGCATTGGGCGCGCGCAACTGAGCATTCCCACGATCTCGTCGCTGTGCTGCAACTCGATCACCCAGGTCCGCAGGTGTGGATCGACATTCATCCGTTCGGTGATCACTCGCTGTGTCGTCGCGACATTCGGATGTGGCGTCCACAGCAGATACTTGGTGACCTGCGGATCATGGGCGACTCGCTGAAACAGGGGCCCGGCGTCGCCAATCACGGGCGGGCGCAGCAGAAGTCGCGGACCTTGGATGCGCTCGGGCGTGAACTCGGCCACTACCGTCCCAGCGCCCGATAGGTTCGGTGCACGAACTTCGGTTGCACCGCCTGAAGTTTCGCTCGCGAGGTGTTGCCCGCGACCGCGGCAGCGGCATCAGCCGACAACGCCGGCATGTTCTGGATCAGGTACAGCAAGATGAGGCCGGCGGACGGGTCGGCCTGCCACCACGTTCCGTAGGCTCCCGGCCAACTGAATGTGCCGAGGCCGCCCGGCCCGAACAGCGGCGTCGACTTCGACGGGTCGGTCACCACCGACAGGTTGAGCCCGAACCCGCGCCCGATCCAGAACGGCGAGCCCAGGAAGTTGTGGCGCTTGTGTTCGTCGGTGAGCCGGTCGGTGCGCATCAGCCGCACCGACTCCGGCGAGAGGACTCGCACACCGTCCAATGTCCCGTCGCGCAGCAGCATTTCGATGAAGCGCAGATAGTCGTCCGCGGTCGACCACAATCCACCGCCGGCGTTGCTGAACGCGGGCGGCGTGATATGCGGTGGACCCATCACGCCATGCTGGAGCTGATCGTTGCCGTCGAGCTGGTACATCGTCGCGGCGCGCCGACGGCCATCGAGCGTCACATGGAAGCCGGTGTCGATCATGCCCAGCGGCTGCAGGATTCGCTCGTAGAGCACCTGATCGAACGGCTTGCCCTCGACCCGCGAGGCAAGTACGCCGACCACATCGGTGGAGTGGCCGTAGGTCAGACGCTCGCCCGGTTGATGCACCAGCGGCAGCTCGGCGAGCGCCGCCAGCCATGGGTCTGGCCCCTGGCCGAACGGCAACCGGACGTAGGCCCGGGAGATCGGACCGCTGACCGAGAAGCCGTAGCCCAGCCCGCTGGTGTGGGTGAGCAGATCTTCGACCAGAATGGCGCGCCCGGCTGGATGGGTTCGATCCAGTGGTCCGGTCGGATCGTCGAGTACCCGCATATCGGCGAACTCCGGCAACCAGCGCACGATCGGGTCGCGCAGTGTCAGCTTGCCGTCGTCGACCAACGTCATCAGGGCGGCGACGGTGACCGGCTTGGTCATCGACGCGATACGGAACAGCGTGTCGCGCTGCATGGGTAGCTGAGCATCGACATCCCGGTAGCCGATCTCGTTGACCTGCAGCACTTTTCCGTCCTGCCAGACCATCGTCACCGCACCCGCGAGCAGGCCGGCATCGCAGGCTTCGCGGATGGACGTTTGATTGCCCTCGAGGTTCACCCGATTCAGGTTAGTGGGTGCCCGGCCGGAGGCGTTGCTCACCGGACTGTGACGTCTCGCCAAAAGGCGACTCCCTCGACGATCTCGGGGGAGCGCCCGAAGAGGTCGGTGAAGAAGGCGATCATCGGCTGCCAGTGCTGACCGGGTCCGACGATGACGTGGCGCACGTCGGCAGCCTTGAGGTCGTCAGCGATCCGCGCACGGATATCGCCGCGCGCCACCAGCCAGGCCCCCCGCTGTTGGATCACGAACATGGTGAACGTGAGCTGCGATTGCGCCGGCCCAGAAAATGTTCGGCCGTTGGGTTGTGGCACGTACGCGTAAGCCTCGGGCATCCGTAGCCCGTAGCCGGCCTCGGCCGCCCACACCATCGGTGCGGCCTCGCCGCCGTTGACGAAATATGGTGCGACGAGCACCGTTTCGTCGGCACCGATGTGATGGTTCGACCAGTTCCGGAAGAATGCCGGTGTGGTGAACGGCGCCCGGGGAAGCGGCGCGGGGATCAGCAGCGCCAGCGACGTGCCGACGGCCAGCAGCCACAACGCGGCCGGTCGCGGGGCGAGGCGGGTCGCTCGTGCGATGACGATCGCCACCACGACGGCCACTGCGAGCCAGACGAAGACGGTGAGGCGTCCCGGCAGCACATGCTCGAGCAGGGGTAGCTTCCCCAGCGGCAGCCACGGAAGTGGGACGCGCACAACATCTTTGCCGATGTGCAGCCACGGCCCCAGCGACAGCACGAGCAGCACCGCGCCCGTGATGCAGGCGATCCGGATGCGCGCATCACGCCAGCGGAGAACGGCCGCGACCAGCAGCAGGACGATCAGCGGCACGCCGAGATATGCCGTCGCCTCGTGGGAGAAATTGCTGAAGTCACGCGATGCCCGCGTCGCCGCCGCCGGAGCGATGAGCTGGTAGGGCGTCGGAAGGACGAGATTCAGCAGGCCGGTCGAGAAGGTCGTTGGGTTTTGAACCTGCGCGCTGACGCGTTGCGGCCCGAAGAACTGCACGGCCAGCGGCCAAGCCGCGAGCAGCAGGAATGTCCCGCTCGCCACCGCGAGCGCGCGCAGGAGGCGGTCCCACCCCGGCCCGTGGCGCGTCGACGCCATCACGCCGACGAGCACCGTGGCCGCCACCACGCTGGTGGCGAGCAGCTCCTCGCTGATCAGCAGCTGGGCGACGCCGAGGATCCCCAGGGCCAGACCCGACTGCCACGCCGGGTGACGGCGCGTCACGACCAGGTCGTCGATGACGATCAGAAACAGCGGCGGCACCCACGCGGTGGCCAGGTTCAGATGCAACGACGCGTGCGAAACGACGTAGGGCGAGAAGGCGTAGACCGCCCCGCCGACGAGCGGACCGGCGCCATCGCCGGTCCAGCGGCGGATCGCCAGCCACGCTGTGTATCCGCTGAGCGAAATGCCAAGCACCACAAGGATGTTGAAGGCGAAGATCGGTCCGCCGATTCTGGCGGGTAGCCAGCCGAGGATTCCGAGCAAAGGCATGGACGGGTTCCACATCAGATTCACGCCGGCGGGCGCGCCGATCTGGGTGGTGAAGAACGGGTCGAGACCGTTCGCCAGCGCGTGTGGCGTCCAGCCGAGATACCAGATCGCTTGTTCCGGGTCGCAGCAGTTGCCGGCCCAGCCGGACGTCGGGCCGCGCCACGCGGGGAAGGTGACGGCCACGGCCCCGAGCAGGTAGATGACGAACGCCGCGAGTCCGCGAAGGCGTTCACACCGAATCGGCCGCGTCGGCACCTAGCGGACTTGCTCGTCCGGTGGCTGAACGAACGGGCGAAGCCCGCGGCGCGTCCGGTGATCGGGCGCCCCGGCCTCGCCGTTCGCGTGGACGCCTCGCGTGTAGTCGCCCTGCCACGGCACCTTGTCGCCGACGGTCGTGTCGGTCGCCGCCTGGGCCTGACCCAGCTCCTGGCGAGACAGGATGAAGGATTCGTGCCGACGGTGCGCATCGTCGTCAGACGCGATTGGTCGGAATTCGGGCGTGAACTCCTCCAACTCGCCGCGGCGCTGCGGGACGATCATGCAGATCGGCTCGTCGATCTCGAATCGGACCGGCATGAACTCGCGGGTGAACTTCCAGTTGATGCTGAAAGCCGAGCTGGCCCAGTCTGTTTCGACGATGCCCTCAAGGGGTGAGATGGCGTCCTTTGGATGATTCGCCGGCCCACGGACCAACAGGTCGTAGCCGGGGGGAGTGCGAAACAGGATCGGCAGATGCCAGGTCAGAATGCCGTATCCGAAATTGCTGACGGGAAGAAACTGTCCGGGTGCGGGCCGATCCGGCGCGACCGTCACCTTTGCGCGGTCGTTCCCGCCCATCCATGTCGCGGTGAAACCGGACGGATTGCGGAGTTCCCAGCCGCTCTGATTGGCGATCAGCATCGGCAGACAGCGGTTGGCCCATCCGCGGCGCATCTCTGCCATCCACGGACGATTTATTGCAGCCGGGGTGAATGTCGGTGCGTGTTCGCCGGTGACGAACCCGATCAGGGGCCTGGCCGACTCGTTGGGCTGGTCGCTCATCCGATCCTCGGTTAGCGGGAGGCTGTCCTTGGCAACGCGGATGAGAGTACTGGAGGCACCGGTGGGCGCGCCGGTCAGAACTCGTGCCGGTCGGTTCCGCCAACCGCGCCGGCAAATGCTAGGCTGCCCGGCAGTCGACATCCTTTAACGATCCGTCCAGAGAGGCGGAGAAGGAGGTCAAGATCTCGCATGGGTGCCGCGGGTGACGCCGCCACCGGCCGCGAATTGATGTCGGCGGCCGACGTGGGTCGCACTATTTCGCGCATTGCGCATCAGATCATCGAGAAGACCGCCCTTGACGGTGCCGACGCACCTCGGGTCGTGTTGTTGGGAATCCCCACCCGCGGTGTGACTTTGGCCGACCGGCTGGCGGCCGACATCGCCGAATTCTCCGGCGCCGAGGTCCCGCACGGTGCGTTGGACATCACCCTCTATCGCGACGACCTGATGACCAAGCCCCCGCGGCCGCTGGAGAACACCTCGATCCCGGCCGGCGGCATCGACGACGCACTGGTGATCCTGGTCGACGACGTGCTCTATTCCGGACGCTCGGTGCGCTCCGCGCTGGACGCGCTGCGCGACGTCGGCCGGCCGCGAGTGGTGCAGCTGGCGGTGCTGGTCGACCGCGGCCACCGGCAGCTGCCGCTGCGCGCCGACTACGTCGGCAAGAACGTCCCGACGTCGCGGACCGAAAACGTGCGGGTCCTACTGGCCGAGCAGGACGGTCGCGACGCCGTGGTCATCTCCCGGGAGGACGCGCCGTGACCCGTCACCTACTGGCCGCCGGCGATCTGTCCCGGGATGAAGCCACCGCGATCCTCGACGACGCCGACCGCTTCGCGCAGGCGCTGGTCGGCCGGGAGGTCCGCAAGCTGCCAACGCTTCGAGGCCGCACCATCATCACGATGTTCTACGAGAACTCCACCCGCACCCGGGTGTCGTTCGAAGTCGCCGGCAAGTGGATGAGCGCAGACGTGATCAATGTCAGCGCTGCCGGATCGTCGGTGGGCAAGGGCGAGTCGCTGCGCGATACCGCGCTCACCCTCAGGGCTGCCGGCGCCGACGCGCTGATCATCCGGCACCCGGCTTCCGGTGCGGCACACCGGCTCGCCGACTGGACCGGGTCTTCCGACACGGGCGTGCCGGCTGGACCGGCGGTGATCAACGCCGGCGACGGCATGCACGAGCATCCCACCCAGGCGCTGCTCGACGCGCTGACCATCCGGCAACGACTCGGTGGCATCGAGGGACGTCGCATCGTCATCGTCGGCGACATCCTGCACAGCCGAGTCGCCCGGTCGAATGTCATGCTGCTGGACACCCTCGGCGCCGAGGTGGTGCTGGTGGCTCCACCCACCCTGCTGCCGGTCGGGGTCGCGGAATGGCCGGTCACGGTGTCGCACGACCTCGATGCCGAACTGCCGGCCGCCGACGCGGTACTGATGCTGCGGGTTCAGGCCGAACGGATGAACGGCGGCTTCTTCCCATCCACGCGTGAGTATTCGGTGCGCTACGGGCTGTCCGACCGCCGTCAGGCGATGCTTCCCGGCACCGCGATCGTGCTGCACCCCGGCCCGATGCTGCGTGGCATGGAGATTTCTTCCTCGGTGGCTGACTCGACGCAATCAGCGGTGCTGCAACAGGTTTCGAACGGTGTCCACGTCCGGATGGCGGTGCTGTTTCATCTGCTGGTGGGCACCGAGTCGGCCGCCACCGGTCTCGCCGGCACGGGTCTCGCCGGCAAGGGGGTGATGGCATGAGCGTGTTGCTGCGTGGGGTGCGGCTCTACGGCGAGGGTGACCCGGTCGACGTCCTGGTCGAAGACGGGCAGATCGCCGACATCGGCGCCGGGCTCGCGATCCCCGACGATGCCGATGTGATCGATGCCACCGGGCAAGTGTTGTTGCCCGGGTTCGTCGACCTGCACACCCATCTGCGCGAGCCCGGCCGCGAATACGCTGAGAACATCGAAACCGGTTCGGCCGCAGCCGCACTCGGCGGGTTCACCGCGGTGTTCGCGATGGCCAACACCACACCGGTCGCCGACAGCCCGGTGGTCACCGACCACGTCTGGCACCGCGGGCAGCAGGTCGGCCTGGTCGACGTGCACCCGGTCGGCGCGGTCACCGTCGGACTGGCCGGCAAGGAGCTCACCGAGATGGGCATGATGGCCGCCGGAGCCGCCCAGGTGCGGATGTTCTCCGACGACGGCAAATGCGTCGACGACCCGCTGATCATGCGCCGCGCACTGGAATACGCCACCGGGCTCGGTGTGCTGATCGCCCAGCACGCCGAGGAACCGCGGCTGACCGTCGGCGCCGTCGCGCACGAGGGGCCGACCGCCGCCCGACTCGGGCTGTCCGGGTGGCCGCGCGCTGCCGAGGAGTCGATCGTGGCCCGTGACGCTTTGTTGGCCCGCGACGCGGGCGCCCGGGTGCACATCTGCCACGCCTCGACCGCCGGAACCGTCGAGCTCGATCAAATGGGCCAAATCGCAAGGCATTTCGATCACCGCCGAGGTGACGCCGCACCACCTGCTCCTCGACGACAGCCGCCTGGTCAGCTACGACGGCGTGAACCGGGTCAACCCGCCGCTGCGCGAGTCCTCCGACGCGGCCGCGTTGCGCCAAGCGCTCGCCGACGGCGTGATCGACTGTGTGGCCACCGATCACGCGCCGCACGCCGAGCACGAGAAATGTGTGGAATTCGCCGCCGCGCTGCCGGGAATGCTCGGTCTGCAGACGGCGCTGTCGGCGGTCGTGCAGGCGATGGTCGTGCCCGGTCTGCTGACGTGGCGTGACGTTGCCCGCGTGATGAGCGAGAACCCGGCCCGCATCGTCGGGCTGCCCGACCAGGGCCGTCCGCTGGAAATCGGTGAGCCGGCCAACCTGACCGTCGTCGACCCCGACGCCACCTGGACCGTCGTCGGCACCGACTTCGCCAGCCGGTCGGCAAACACCCCCTACGAGACGATGACCCTGCCCGCCGCGGTGACGCAACTCTGTTGCGCGGCAAGATCACCGCGCGCGACGGAAAGAGTCCAGCTCCGGCGACGATGCGGGGACCCGGGGAGCGACGCTATGATGACGCTGGTCGCATCGCTGATCATGGCCGGGGTACTGGCGCTGCTGATCGCGTTCATCATTCAGCTGATGATGCGCGGCTGGCGTGAACGCGCGCGAACACCAGGCCGAGTTGATCGGCACGCTGCCCGAGATCCCCGAGCCAGGTCGGCTCGGCGGCGATCACCACCCCCGGCATCTACGTCGGCTGCACGCATGGCGCCGGCCTGGAGTCAGCGGATCACCGTCGGTGACCTGGGCTATCGCAGCAAGGCGGTGTTGACGCGCCACCCTGAGGGCATCCTCGTGCAGCGCATCGGCGCACAGCCGATCTGGATTCCGGGCGAGTCGATCTCCGGCATCAGGACCGAGCATGTGATCGCCGGAAAAGTCGCCGCGCGTGACGGAATCCTGGCGATCCGGTGGCGACTGCCGTCCGGGATCAAAATCGATACCGGGTTTCGCGCCGACAACCGCGACGATTACAAGGGGTGGCTGCAGAGTTGGCCGGAAGGAGTCGCGCCGTGAAGGCGATGCTGGTTCTCGACGACGGCCGGACGTTCACCGGTACCGCGTTCGGTGCGATCGGCCAAACACTGGGCGAGGCAGTCTTTTCCACCGGTATGTCCGGGTATCAGGAGACGCTGACCGATCCCAGCTATCACCAGCAGATCGTGGTGGCGACCGCCCCACAGATCGGCAACACCGGCTGGAACGGTGAGGACGGTGAAAGCCGCGGCGACAAGATCTGGGTCGCGGGCTACGCGGTGCGCGACCCCTCCCCGCGAGTGTCGAACTGGCGCGCCACCGGAACGCTGGAAGACGAGTTGATCCGTCAGCAGATCGTCGGGATCGCCGGCATCGACACCCGCGCGGTGGTCCGTCATCTCCGCAGCCGCGGCTCGATGAAGGCGGGCGTGTTCTCCGGCGACGCGCTCGCCGCGCCCGACGAACTCACCGAGCGGGTCCGCGGCCAGCAGCCGATGCTAGGCGCTGATCTGGCCGGCGAGGTCAGCACCCCCGACGCCTACGTCGTGGAACCCGAAGGGCCGCACCGCTTCACGGTGGCCGCGATCGACCTCGGCATCAAGACCAACACCCCGCGCAACTTCGCCCGCCGCGGCGTGCGCACCCGCGTGCTGCCCTCCTCGGCGACATTCGATCAGATCGCCGAGCTCAAGCCCGACGGCGTGTTCCTCTCCAACGGCCCGGGCGATCCGGCCACCGCCGACCACATCGTCGACGTCACTCGTGAGGTGCTGAGCGCCGGGATCCCGTTGTTCGGCATCTGCTTCGGCAACCAGATCCTGGGCCGCGCTCTGGGCCTGTCGACCTACAAGATGACCTTCGGCCACCGGGGGATCAACATTCCCGTGATGGACCATGCGACCGGACGGGTCGCGGTCACCGCGCAGAACCACGGATTCGCCCTGGAGGGTGAGGCGGGCCAGCGCTTCGACACCCCGTTCGGAGCGGCGGTGGTGAGCCACACCTGCGCCAACGACGGAGTCGTCGAAGGCGTGAAATTGGTTGACGGGCGGGCCTTTTCGGTGCAATACCATCCGGAGGCCGCGGGCGGACCGCACGATGCGGAGTACTTGTTCGACCAATTCCTCGACCTGAATGGCGGGGGCACGTGCGGGGGACGCCGACACGCCGTGAACCCTGTACAACTGCGCGCGCTCGCGCCGAGAAGGGGCGCTGATGCCACGGCGGACTGACCTCAACCACGTCCTCGTCATCGGCTCCGGGCCGATCGTCATCGGGCAGGCGTGCGAATTCGACTACTCCGGAACCCAGGCCTGCCGGGTGCTGCGCGCCGAGGGCCTCCAGGTGAGCCTGGTCAACTCCAACCCGGCCACGATCATGACCGACCCGGAGTACGCCGACCACACCTACGTCGAGCCCATCACGCCGAGTTCGTCGAACGGGTCATCGCGCAGCAAGCCGAGCGGGGCAACAAGATCGACGCCCTGCTGGCCACCCTCGGCGGTCAGACCGCCCTGAACACCGCGGTCGCGCTCTACGAGAACGGGGTGCTGGAGCGCTACGGCGTCGAGCTGATCGGCGCAGACTTCGAGGCCATCCAGCGCGGCGAGGACCGGCAGCGATTCAAGGACATCGTCGCCAAGGTCGGTGGCGAATCAGCCCGCAGCCGAGTCTGTTTCACCATGGACGAAGTGCGCGAGACCGTCGGTGAGCTCGGCCTGCCGGTGGTGGTCCGGCCGTCGTTCACGATGGGCGGGCTGGGCTCGGGCCTGGCGCACACCGCCGAGGAGGTGGACCGGATGGCCGGCGCCGGGCTGGCCGCATCGCCGAGCGCCAACGTGCTGATCGAGGAATCGATCTACGGCTGGAAGGAATTCGAGCTCGAGCTGATGCGCGACGGCAAGGACAACGTCGTCGTCGTGTGCTCGATCGAGAACGTCGACCCGATGGGCGTGCACACCGGAGACTCGGTGACGGTCGCCCCGGCGATGACGCTCACCGACCGCGAGTACCAGCGGATGCGCGACCTCGGCATCGACATCCTGCGCGAGGTCGGTGTCGACACCGGCGGCTGCAACATCCAGTTCGCGGTCGACCCGCACGACGGCCGGCTGGTCGTCATCGAGATGAATCCGCGGGTGTCGCGGTCAAGTGCATTGGCCTCCAAGGCCACCGGCTTCCCGATCGCCAAGATCGCCGCGAAACTGGCGGTCGGCTACACCCTCGACGAGATCCTCAACGACATCACCAAGGAAACCCCGGCCTGCTTCGAGCCCACGCTGGACTACGTCGTGGTCAAGGCGCCGCGGTTCGCGTTCGAGAAGTTCCCCGGCGCCGACCCCACGCTGACCACCACGATGAAATCCGTCGGCGAGGCGATGTCGTTGGGCCGCAACTTCATCGAGGCGCTCGGCAAGGTGATGCGATCGCTGGAGACCAAGCGCACCGGGTTCTGGACGGGACCCGACACCGAGGGCACCGTCGAGGACGCGCTGGAGCGGCTGCTGACACCGACCGACGGCCGGCTCTACGACGTCGAGCTGGCGCTGCGGCTGGGCGCATCGGTCGACCGGGTGGCCGAGGCGTCCGGGATCGACCCGTGGTTCGTCGCGCAGATCGCAGAGCTGCTGACGCTGCGGCAGGAGGTCAGCGATGCCGCCGTCCTCGACGGCGACCTGCTGCGCCGTTGCAAGCACAGCGGTCTGTCGGACCGCCAAATCGCCGCGCTGCGGCCCGAATTGGCCGGCGAGGGCGGGGTGCGCTCGCTGCGGCGACGGCTCGGCATCCACCCGGTGTACAAGACCGTCGACACCTGCGCCGCGGAGTTCGAGGCCAAGACGCCGTACCACTACAGCAGCTACGAGCTCGACCCCGCCGCCGAGAGCGAGGTAGCGCCGCAGGCCGAGAAGCCCAAGGTGCTGATCCTCGGCTCCGGACCGAACCGGATCGGCCAGGGAATCGAATTCGACTACAGCTGTGTGCACGCCGCAACCACGTTGTCGCAGGCCGGTTTCGAGACCGTGATGGTCAACTGCAACCCCGAGACGGTGTCCACCGACTACGACACCGCCGACCGGCTCTACTTCGAGCCGTTGACGTTCGAGGACGTCCTGGAGGTGTTCCACGCCGAGCAGCTTTCCGGTGCCGGCGGTCCGGGCGTGGTCGGAGTCATCGTCCAACTCGGCGGGCAGACCCCGCTCGGGCTGGCGCAGCGGCTGGCCGACGAAGGGGTGCCGATCGTCGGCACCCCGCCCGAGGCCATCGACCTCGCCG
The DNA here is from genome assembly GCA_963836555.1 of uncultured Actinomycetota bacterium. Lineage (GTDB taxonomy): Bacteria > Actinomycetota > Actinomycetes > Mycobacteriales > Mycobacteriaceae > Mycobacterium. The sequence goes on from CAWIKT010000008.1 coordinate 92,035, forward strand.
AGGACCGCGGCGCGTTCGGCGACCTGCTCTCGGCGGCCGGATTGCCCGCGCCGCGCTACGGCATGGCCACCACGTTCGCGCAGGCGCGGCGGATCGCCGCCGACATCGGTTACCCGGTTCTGGTCCGGCCGTCGTACGTGCTGGGCGGGCGTGGCATGGAGATCGTCTACGACGACGACACGCTGCAGGGCTACATCGCCCGCGCCACCGAGCTGTCACCCGAGCACCCGGTGCTGGTGGACCGCTTCCTCGAGGATGCGATCGAGATCGACGTCGACGCGCTCTGCGACGGCGACCGAGGTCTACATCGGCGGCATCATGGAGCACATCGAAGAGGCCGGCATCCACTCCGGCGACTCGGCCTGCGCACTGCCGCCGGTTACGTTGGGCCGCAGCGACATCGAGAAGGTACGCACGGCCACCGAGGCGATCGCGCACGGCATCGGCGTCATCGGTCTGCTCAACGTCCAGTACGCGCTGAAGGACGACGTGCTCTACGTGCTGGAGGCCAACCCGCGGGCCAGTCGCACCGTGCCGTTCGTTTCCAAGGCCACCGCGATACCGCTGGCCAAGGCGTGTGCGCGAATCATGCTGGGCGCCACGATTGCTCAGCTGCGCGACGAGGGCCTGCTGGCGGCCACCGGCGACGGCGGCAACGTGGCACCGGACGCGCCGATCGCGGTGAAAGAGGCCGTGCTGCCGTTCCACCGGTTCCGCCGCGCCGATGGCTCGGGCGTCGACTCGCTGCTGGGCCCGGAGATGAAATCGACCGGCGAGGTGATGGGCATCGACCGCGACTTCGGCAGCGCATTCGCCAAAAGTCAGACCGCGGCCTACGGGTCGTTGCCGGTCTCCGGGACGATCTTCGTCTCGGTGGCCAACCGGGACAAGCGCTCGCTGGTGTTCCCGGTGAAGCGACTGGCCGATCTGGGCTTCCGGGTGCTGGCCACCGAGGGCACCGCGGAGATGTTGCGCCGCAACGGCATTCCGTGCGACGAGGTTCGCAAGCACTTCGAAGAGGCGCAGCCGGGCCGGCCGGCGATGTCGGCGGTCGACGCCATCCGCGCGGGCGAGGTGGACATGGTGTTCAACACCCCTTACGGAAATTCGGGCCCGCGCATCGACGGCTACGAAATCCGCTCGGCGGCAGTCGGAGTCAACATTCCGTGCGTCACCACCGTCCAGGGAGTGTCGGCGGCCGTCCAGGGCATCGAAGCCGGCATCCGCGGCGACATCGGCGTGCGCTCGCTGCAGGAGCTGCACAGCGCGCTGAACAACGGCGGCAACTAGGCGTGCCCGGGTTCGGCGCCCGGCTGGCCGACGCGGTGTCCCGCCGGGGGCCGCTGTGTCTGGGCATCGACCCGCATCCCGAGCTGTTGCGGGCGTGGGACCTGCCGGTCAGCGCCGAGGGCCTGGCGGCGTTCTGCGAGACGTGCGTGGCGGCGTACGCGGACTTCGCCGTCGTCAAGCCGCAGGTGGCGTTCTTCGAGGCCTACGGCGCGGCGGGTTATGCCGTGCTGGAACGCACCATCGCCGCCCTGCGCGAGGCCGGTGTGCTGGTGCTGGCCGACGCCAAGCGCGGTGACATCGGGTCGACGATGGCGGCCTACGCGGCCGCCTGGACGGGGGACTCGCCGCTGGCCTCCGACGCCGTGACCGCGTCGCCCTACCTGGGTTTCGGCTCGCTGCAGCCGCTGCTGGACAGCGCCGCGGAACACGGCCGCGGCGTGTTCGTGCTGGCGGCGACATCCAACCCGGAGGGTGCCAGCGTGCAGCGCGCCCTGACCGGACGGCCGTCCGGTGGCTCAGCTGATCGTCGATCAGGCCGCCGCGGCCAACCGGGCGCTGGGCGCCGGCACCGTCGGCGTCGTCGTCGGCGCCACGCTTGACCGAGGTGCCGGACGTCAGCGAGCTCGGCGGACCGGTGCTGGTGCCCGGCGTCGGCTTCCAGGGCGGGCGGCCCGACGCCCTCAGCGGCCTGGGTGGGGCCGTTTCCGGGCAGTTGTTGCCCGCGGTCTCCCGCGACGTGCTGCGGGCCGGACCGGACGTCGCAGCGGTGCGCGCGGCGGCCCAGCGCATGCGTGACACGGTCGCCTACCTGGCCGGCTGACCGTCCGGGAGCCGGGCTACGACACGGCGTCGTTCACTTTTCGGCCGAGTGCGCCGTCCGCCGCGACACGCGCGAGACGCCACAATATTCCGCTGCGGACCAGATTCGGCTTTTTGACCAGTGTCAACGTGGCCGAGTGAAGGTTTTCCAGCGACCGGCCGATATTCCCGTCCACGGCAAAGGGCCAGGTAGAGGCATTTTACGCGCACGAAAACGATCTCTGGCGGCTGGGTTGTCCACAGCCGCCGGCCCGCGCCCCGGACCTCGGAAGCCGTGCCTTCTCGACGCCATAAGCTGCGTCTTTGTAGCTTCAACCAGGGGGGCGGGTTAGATTTCGTCTGGAGGCGTGGGTACGGTCGTCACCGCTGGCTGGACTACCTGGCCGAGACAAACAAAGATCGAAATCTGTTGCTGATCGATACGGAGGAATTGTGGCCCTTCCCCAGTTGACCGACGAGCAGCGCGCGGCAGCGTTGGAGAAGGCTGCCGCCGCACGCCGAGCGCGAGCCGAGCTCAAAGACCGGCTGAAGCGTGGCGGCACCAATCTCAAGCAGGTGCTGAAGGATGCCGAGACCGACGAGGTCTTGGGCAAGATGAAGGTTTCCGCGTTGCTGGAGGCGTTGCCGAAGGTGGGCAAGGTCAAGGCGCAGGAAATCATGACCGAGCTGGAGATCGCCCCGACGCGCCGTCTGCGCGGCCTCGGCGACCGTCAGCGCAAGGCTCTGCTGGAAAAGTTCGACTTTTCTTAAGTCCGACGACGATGCAGGCCGGAAGGCCTGAGGCGAGTCGGACCGGCGGGTAAGCCCGGAGAGTCGTTGAGCACCGACGGGGGACCGGACGGCATGGGACGCGTGATCGTGCTGTCCGGTCCGTCCGCGGTGGGCAAGTCGACAGCTGGTCCGCTGCCTTCGGGAGCGGATTCCAGATCTGCATTTCAGCGTCTCCGCGACCACTCGGGCGCCCCGGCCCGGCGAGGTCGACGGGATCGACTATCACTTCGTGTCGCGCGGACCGCTTCCAGCAGCTGATCGACGACGGCTCGCTGCTGGAGTGGGCGGAAATCCACGGTGGCCTGCACCGATCGGGCACCGTCGCCGGCCCGGTCCGCGACGCCGTCGCCGCCGGACACCCGGTGCTCATCGAGGTCGACCTGGCCGGAGCCCGCGCGGTCAAGCAGGCCATGCCCGAGGCGATCACGGTGTTTCTGGCGCCGCCGAACTGGGCGGCGTTGCAAGCCCGGCTGGTCGGTCGCGGGACCGAGACACCCGAGGTGATCGAGCGCCGGCTGGCCACCGCACGCACCGAATTAGCGGCTCAAGACGACTTCGACGAGGTCGTGGTGAATCGTCAATTGGAAACAGCGTGCTCAGAATTGGTATCATTGCTGGTCGGAACCGCGCCGGAGACGGCGTGACCTTCTCACCAGACTCGATTCACGATTTAGCCGCACTATCGCTATAGGCCGCCAGGAGAAAATTTACGTGAGTAGTTCGCAGACCGACGCCTCGTTAACCGCCGTCCCCGACCAGTTCGACCCGTCCTCGGGTGGCATCGGCGCCTACGACACGCCGCTGGGCATCACCAACCCGCCCATCGACGAGCTGCTCGCGCGGGTGTCCAGCAAGTACGCCCTGGTGATCTACGCCGCCAAGCGCGCCCGGCAGATCAACGACTACTACAACCAGCTCGGCGAGGGCATCCTCGAATACGTCGGCCCGCTGGTCGAGCCGGGTCTGCAGGAAAAGCCGCTGTCGATCGCGATGCGCGAGATCCACGGCGACCTGCTCGAGCACACCGAAGGCGAGTAGCGGGATCGAGGCGGGCCTGGCTATGAGCCTCTCGGGCGAGAAGCGGGCGGACCGCAAGCGGATCGTCGTCGGCGTCGCTGGGGGCATCGCCGCCTACAAGGCCGCCACCGTCGTCCGCCAACTCACCGAGGCCGGCCACCAGGTCCGCGTCATCCCCACCGAATCCGCGCTGCGGTTCGTCGGGGCCGCCACCTTCGAGGCGCTGTCCGGCGAGCCGGTACAGACCGGGGTCTTCGAGAACGTGCCGCAGGTGCCGCACGTCGCCATCGGCCAGGCCGCCGACCTCGTCGTCGTCGCGCCCGCCACCGCCGACCTGCTGGCGCGTGCCACCCACGGCCGCGCCGACGACCTGCTGACCGCGACGCTGCTGACCGCGCGATGTCCGGTGCTGTTCGCCCCGGCGATGCACACCGAGATGTGGCAGCATCCCGCGACCGTCGAGAACGTCGCCACGCTGCGCCGCCGCGGCGCCGTGGTGCTCGAACCGGCATCCGGGCGGCTGACCGGCGAGGACAGCGGCGCGGGCCGGCTGCCCGAGGCCGAGGAGATCGTCACCTTCGCCCAGCTGCTGCTGGAACGCCACGACGCGATGCCCTACGACCTGGCCGGCGTCAAACTGCTGGTCACCGCCGGCGGCACCCGCGAGCCGATCGATCCGGTCCGCTTCATCGGCAACCGCAGCTCGGGCAAACAGGGGTACGCGCTGGCACGGGTGGCCGCGCAGCGCGGCGCCGAGGTCACCCTGATCGCCGGGCACACCGCCGGGCTGATCGACCCGGCCGGTGTCGAGGTCGTCCACATCAGCACTGCCCAGCAGTTGCGCGACGCGGTCTCCAAGCACGCGCCCGACGTCCACGTGCTGGCGATGGCCGCGGCCGTCGCCGACTTCCGGCCGAGCCACGTCGCGACCGCCAAGATTAAAAAGGGTGCCGACGAGCCGCAGTCCATCGACTTGGTCCGCAACGACGACGTGCTGGCCGCGACCGTGCAGGCCCGCGCCGCCGGGCAGCTGCCCGAACATGCGGGCCATCGTCGGGTTCGCCGCCGAAACCGGCGACGCCAACGGCGACGTGCTGTTTCATGCGCGAGCCAAGTTGCAGCGCAAGGGATGTGACCTGCTCGTGGTCAACGCCGTCGGCGACGGCAAGGCTTTCGAGGTGGACCACAACGACGGCTGGCTGCTGGCCGCCGACGGCACCGAGTCGGCGCTGCGACCCGGCTCGAAGACTCTGATGGCCAGCCGTATCGTGGACGCGATCGTCACGTTCCTGCAGCGGGGCACCTAAAACGCCACAGTGGCTTTCCGGGCAGCGCGGACCGGCCGGTAACATGTACCAGCCTGGCGATATAATTTGCCTAACTAACAATTTTCATGTGCCTCGAAAGGGAGAAGTGTGAGCGAAAAGGGTCGTTTGTTCACCAGCGAATCGGTGACCGAGGGGCATCCAGACAAGATCTGTGACGCGATCAGCGACTCGGTGCTCGACGCGCTGCTGGCCGTAGACCCGCGCTCACGTGTCGCCGTCGAGACGGCCGGTCACGACCGGTCAGGTCCACGTCATCGGTGAGGTCACCACGACCGCGAAGGAAGCCTTCGCCGACATCACCAACACCGTCCGCGAGCGCATCCTCGACATCGGCTACGACCACTCCGACAAGGGCTTCGACGGCGAGACCTGCGGCGTCAACATCGGCATCGGCCGCCAGTCGCCCGACATCGCGCAGGGTGTGGACACCGCCCACGAGACACGGGTCGAGGGCGCCGCTGACCCGCTGGACCTGCAGGGCGCCGGCGACCAGGGTCTGATGTTCGGCTACGCGATCAGCGACACCCCGGAGCTGATGCCGCTGCCGATCGCGCTGGCGCACCGGCTGGCGCGCCGGCTGACCGAGGTCCGCAAGAACGGCACGCTGGACTACCTGCGTCCGGACGGCAAGACCCAGGTCACCATCGAGTACGAGGACAACGTCCCGACCCGGCTGGACACCGTCGTGATCTCCACCCAGCACGCCGACGGCATCGACCTGGTGAAGACGCTGGACCCCGACATCCGCAAGCACGTCATCAAGACCGTGCTCGCCGATCTGGCCCACGAGACGCTGGACACCTCGTCGACCCGCGTGCTGGTCAACCCGACCGGCAAGTTCGTCGTCGGCGGACCGATGGGTGACGCGGGCCTGACCGGCCGCAAGATCATCGTCGACACCTACGGCGGCTGGGCCCGCCACGGCGGCGGCGCCTTCTCCGGCAAGGACCCGTCAAAGGTCGACCGCTCGGCCGCGTACGCGATGCGCTGGGTGGCCAAGAACATCGTCGCCGCCGGGCTTGGCCGAGCGCGTCGAGGTGCAGGTGGCCTACGCGATCGGCAAGGCGGCCCCGGTCGGCCTGTTCATCGAGACGTTCGGCACCGCGACCGTCGACCCGGTCAAGATCGAGAAGATCGTGCCCGAGGTGTTCGATCTGCGCCCGGGCGCGATCGTCCGCGACCTGGACCTGCTGCGCCCGATCTACGCGCCGACCGCCGCGTACGGCCACTTCGGTCGCACCGACATCGACCTGCCGTGGGAGCAGCTGAACAAGGTCGAGGACCTGCAAGCGCGCCGTCTAGCTCCAATCGCGAAAAGCCCCCGCCGCGCGCAGCGTGCGGGGGCTTTCCGCGTCAGGCGGTGAAGCGGTAGTCGTCGAGGTCGAAACGTCTACTGCGCCAATAGACTTCGAAAGTGTGCGCGGGCCGCAGTGCGACGTCGCCGTTCTTGTCGAAGTAGTAGCTGTTGGCCGCCTGGCAGCTGGCCTGCCAGAACACCTGCTTGTCGCGGCGACGCAACTGCTCGGCGAAGTACCGGGCGTTGGCCTCCTCGCTGACCTCGACGCGGTTGGCGCCGCGCTGGCGCGCCCGTTTCATGCAGCGCACCATGTGGTGGGTCTGCGCCTCGATCAACGCGAAGTACGACGACCCGACATAGCCGTACGGGCCCATCGTGGAGAAGAAGTTCGGGAAGCCGGGAATCGCGGTGCCCTCGTAGGCCTGCGCCCGGTTCTCTTCCCAGAACTCTTTCAGCGACCGGCCGCCGCTGCCGGTGACCGCGAAGGTCGGTGTGCTGTCGGCGTCGAAGACGTGAAAACCGGTGGCCAGCACCAGCACATCGATGTCGTGGTCGGTGCCGTCGGTGGTGGCCACCGCAGACGGCGTGATCTTGTCGATCGGCTGGGTGATCAGTCGGACGTTGTCGCGGTTGTAGGTCGACAAATAGCTGTTGTGGAAGCCGGGACGTTTGCAGCCGATCGCGTAACTCGGCGTAAGTTGTTCGCGCACTGCGGGATCACGTACCTTCAGCCGCAGATAGGCGCGGCCGAGCGTCTCCATCCACCGGGCCAGCGGGTACACGGTGAAGTATTGGGCGGGCAGCGGGAAGGTGACCTCGACGTAGGTCTGGGTGATCAGCCGCTGCACGGTCTTGACGCCGGGCAGGCGCAGCGCCCAGTGTGCCGGCGCGGGCAGCGGCACGTCGAACTTCGGGAAGCACCAGATCGGTGTGCGCTGGAAAACGTTGAGCTCTTTGACAATTGGTGCGATTCGCGGGACCAGTTGTACCGCTGACGCCCCGGTGCCGATCACCGCGACGCGCTTCCCGGCGAGGTCGAGGTTGTGGTCCCAGCGCGCGGTGTGTACGACTTCGCCGGCGAAGGAGTCGACGCCGTCGATGTCTGGAGGCTTGGGCACGGTGAGCACGCCGCTGCCGTTGTAGATGAATCGCGCCGTGATCTCGCCGCCGGGTTCGACCCGCACCCGCCATAGCGATCGCTCGTCGTCGAACTCGGCGGCCAGAACTTTGGTGCCGAAACGGATTTTGGGCCGAATCCCGTATTTGTCGGCGCAGTGTTCGGCGTAGGCCTTCAACTCGCCGCCGCGGGCGTAGGTGCGCGACCAATCCGGCCGCTGCTCGAATGAGAACTGGTAGGACGCCGACGGGATGTCGACGGCGATGCCGGGATAGGTGTTCCAGTACCAGGTTCCGCCGACCTCGTCGCCGGCCTCGACGACTAGGTAGTCGCTGAAGCCTTCTTGATCGAGCTTGATTGCGGCGCCGATGCCGGAGAATCCCGCGCCGACGATTAGGCAGTGGTAATCAGGACGATCGGTGCTCACCAGCACCTCCATTGCTACAGGTGGTTAGTCGATACCGAAGGTACCGCGTAGCTAGTGCAGGGCCGCTTTCAGGGCGGCCAGGCCGCGGTCGGTGGCCTCCGCGGCGGCCGGGATGATCAGCGCGAAGCTGACATAGCCGTGCACCAGGGTGGCTTCGTTGCTCAGCTCGGCTGGCACACCGGCGGCATTGAGCAGATCCGCGTAGAGCGCGGCGTCGTCGCGCAGCGGATCGTGCTCGGCGCTGCCGATGAACGCCGGCGCCAGCCCGGAAAGGTCGCCGGCGTTGCAGGGCGCGAGAGCGGCGGGTAGCGCCTTCGGGTCGGAGATGTCGACACCGGGGATGTACCAGCTCAGGAAGGCGTCGATGACATCGCGGTCCAGGATCGGCGCGTCGGCGTTCTCGGTGAACGACGGCATCGAGAGGTCGGCGGTGATGGTCGGGTACCAGAGCAGCTGAAACGCCAGGATGGGACCGCCCTCGTCGCGGGCCCGCTGGGCGATTACCGCGGCCAGGTTGCCGCCGGCCGAGTCGCCGGCGACCGCGATCCGGTTAGGGTCGCCACCGAGCTCGGCGGCATGCTCGGCGACCCACTGCAGCGCGGCCCAGCAGTCATTGAGCCCGGCCGGGAAGGGATGCTCCGGCGCCAGCCGGTAGTCGACGGACACCACGATGGCGTCGGCGCCCACGGCGTGGGCACGAGCGACCGGGTCGTGGGTCTCCAGGTCGCCGAGTGCGAAGCCGCCGCCGTGGTAGAAGACCACGATCGGCAGGTTGCCCGGCGCGGACTGCGGCCAGTAGATGCGGACCGGCACGTTTCCGGGCTCGACCGTGCGGTTCTCGATTCGCAGATCCGGCAGCATCTCCGGCGGCGCTTTGAGTTGACGCAGTCGCGCGCGGGCGACCTCGACGCCGTCGGACGCCTTGAAGGTCATCGGGAACGCGTCGACCAGGGCCTTCAGCGTCGGGTCGATCTGCGGTCGGGCAGTAGTCGGCTCCGTCATGAAATCACCGTACGTGCAGGGCCCCGCGCAGCGCGGCCAGACCGCGGTCCATCGCCTCGGTGGCGGCGGGGACCACCCCGGCGTAGCCGAGGTACCCGTGCACCATCGACGTGGCGTTGTGTACCTCGACGGGAACGCCCGCGGCGGCGAGCAACTCGCCGTAGCGCGCGCCGTCGTCGCGCAGCGGATCGTGGCCGGCGACGGCGATGTAGGCGGCGGGCAAATCGGCCAGGTTGGCGGCGCGGCCCGGCGCCATGCCGACCGGCGGATTGAACAGGTCGATCTCACCGGCGTAGTAGCGGCTGAACGCGGCGACGGCGGCGCTGTCCAGGACCGCGGCGTCGGCGTTCTCGGTGAAGGACGGCAGCGACGAGTCCCACAGCGTCGCCGGATACCACAACAGCTGGAACGTGATCGGTGGGCCGCCGTCGTCACGCGACCGCTGCGCGATGACGGCGGAGATGTTCCCACCCGCGGAATCTCCGGCCACCGCAAGCCGACTCGCGTCGGCGCCGATCTGGTCGCCGTGTTGCGCCACCCATTGCGTTGCGGCCCAGGCATCGTCGATCGCGGCGGGGTAGGGATGCTCGGGCGCCAACCGGTAGTCGACCGACACCACCACGGCCTCAGCGCCGACGGCGTGCTGACGGGCCGTGCCGTCGTGGGTGTCCAGGTCACCGACGACGAAACCCCCGCCGTGGAAGAACATCACCACCGGCGGCGCGGCGTCATCGGTTGGCGGCCAGTAGATTCGGACGTTGATCGGCCCGGCCGGCCCGTCGATGGCGCGGTCCTCCACCCGGAGTTCGGGATGGAAGCTACGTCGCGGCAGCTCCCGCAGCGCTGCGCGGGCCGCGTCGACACCGTCGTCGGCGGATAACCGGAACGGGACCGCGTCCAGTACCTTCTGCAGGATGGGATCGATGGCGGAGCCGGAGTCGTCGACGCTGGGCATGCAGACACCGTACGCACCGCGGGTCATGCTCGGCGCCTGGGTGGCCGGCGGCTGGGCGGGCCTCGCATACGGAGTGTTCCTGACCATCGTGGCACTGCGATCGCCGCCGGGTGCGGAGCTGACCGGCGTCTGGGGAGCCCAGCCAGCATTCAAGGCATCGATGGCGTTGTTGCTGGCACTGGCCGCGGCCGCGCATCCGATTGTCCGCGAACGGCGTTGGCTGATGCCGGCCCTGCTGCTCTCCGCCGCCGGTGACGTGCTGTTGGCCGTCCCGTGGTGGGCGCCGTCATTCGTGTTCGGGCTGGGCGCATTTCTGTTGGCGCACTTGTGTTTTCTGGGCGCGCTGATTCCGCTGGCCCGGCCGTCCGGTCGGTCTCGCGGACGCTGGATCGCCGTCGCGCTGATGTGGGCGGTGTGCGTGGGCCTGCTGACGTGGTTCTGGCCGCAGCTGGCCCGCGACGGGATGACCGTCCCGGTGACGGTCTACATGGTCGTGCTGGTTGCGATGGTGTCGGTGGCGCTGCTGGCGGAACTGCCGACGCCGTGGACGGCGGTCGGTGCGGTGTGCTTCGCCTGGTCGGACGCGATGATCGGGATCAGCCGGTTCGTGTTGGGTACCGAGGCCCTGGCGGTGCCGATCTGGTGGACCTACGCGGCGGCGCAGGTGCTGATCACCGCGGGCGTTTTTTTCGGCCGGATGTCGACGGCCTCTGTTACACCCGACGAGTGACCACCCGGACCCGGCAACCCGCCGCATTCGAGCCGATTGCTCGGGTGCTGCCGATGCTGTCGGTGCCGCACCTGGATCGTGAGTTCGATTACCTCGTGTCCGAGGAGCAATCCGACGACGCGCAACCCGGCGTGCGGGTGCGATTGCGGTTCCACGGCCGCCTGGTCGACGGGTTCATCCTGGAGCGTCGCACCGAGACCGATCACGTCGGCAAACTCGCCTGGTTGGACCGCGTCGTGTCGGCCGAGGCGGTGCTCACCCCGGAGATTCGCCGTTTGGTCGCTGCCGTCGCGGCCCGTTATGCCGGCACCCGCGCCGACGTGTTGCGGCTCGCGGTGCCGCCGCGGCACGCCAAGGTCGAACGCGAAAACTACACGCCGCCAGAGCTTTCCGTTGTTGGCGCGGTCGATCGGGCTGGGTGGGACGCCTACGGCAGCGGCGGACAGTTCCTGACGGCGCTGGCCGAAAGCCGCGCGGCGCGGGCGGTGTGGCAGGCGCTGCCCGGGGAGTCGTGGGCCGATCGTTTCGCCGAAGCGGCCGCCCAGACCGTGCAGACCGGTCGCGCGGCGCTGGTGATCGTTCCGGACCAACGCGACGTCGACGCCGTGTGGCGGGCGGCGACGGCGTTGCTCGACGAGGCCTCGGTGGTTGCGCTGTCGGCGGGTTTGGGTCCGTCCGCGCGCTACCGGCGCTGGTTGGCGGCGCTGCGGGGGAGCGCGCGGCTGGTGATCGGCACGCGCAGCGCGGTTTTCGCGCCGGTGAACGATCTCGGGCTGGTGATGGTGTGGGACGACGGTGACGACACGTTGTCCGAGCCGCGGGCTCCGTACCCGCATGCGCGCGAGGTGGCGATGTTGCGCGCCCACCAAATGCGTTGCGCCGCACTGATTGGCGGATACGCGCGGACCGCCGAGGCGCAGGCGCTGGTGCGTAGTGGCTGGGCGCACGACATGGTCGCGACGCGAGCGGTGGTGCGCGCCCGAACCCCGCGGGTGGTCGCCCTCGACGACGGCGGATACGCCGACGAGCGCGATCCGGCGGCGCGGACCGCGCGGCTGCCGTCGGTGGCGCTGCGCGCCGCCCGGTCCGCGCTACAGGCCGAGGCGCCGGTGCTGGTGCAGGTGCCGCGGCGGGGCTACGTCCCCTCGTTGGCGTGTGCGCGATGCCGGGCCATCGCCCGCTGCCGGCAGTGCACCGGCCCGCTGTCGCTGGAAGACCGAGGCGGGACGGCGCCGGTTTGCCGCTGGTGCGGCCGGGCCGACGCAGCACTGCGGTGCGGTGCCTGCGGGTCCGACGCGGTGCGTGCCGTCGTGGTGGGCGCCGGGCGCACCGCCGAGGAGCTGGGGCGTGCGTTCCCGGGAACGCCGGTGATCACCTCGGCGGGCGAGGCGGTGGTGTCCGAGGTCGACGCCCGACCGGCGTTGGTGGTGGCCACTCCCGGTGCCGAGCCACGGACCGCCGGGCGGATACGGCGCGGCGCTGCTGCTCGACAGCTGGGCACTGCTGGGCCGGCAGGACCTGCGCGCGGCCGAAGACACGCTGCGTCGGTGGATGGCGGCCGCGGCGCTGGTTCGGGCCCGCGACGAGGGCGGGGTCGTGGCCGTCGTCGCGGAGGCGGCGGTGCCGACCGTGCAGGCGCTGATCCGCTGGGACCCGGTCGGTCATGCGGACGCGGAGCTGGCCTCGCGGACCGAGGTCGCGTTGCCGCCGAGTGTGCACATGGCCGCCCTGGACGGCGGCGGTGCGGCCGTTGCGGCGTTGCTCGACGAAATTCGGTTGCCGGACAGCGCCGACGTGCTTGGCCCGGTGCCGCTGCCGCCGGGAGTGCGGCGACCACCCGGTGTGGCCGCCGACGAGCCGGTGAACCGGATGCTGGTGCGGGTGACTCGCGAGCAGGGTTTGGTGCTGGCTGGGGAGTTGCGGCGGGGCGTCGCCGTGGTCAGCGCCCGGCAGACCAGCGACCCGGTCCGGGTGCAAATCGACCCGCTGCACATCGGTTGACTGAGGCGGCCCGCGTACTCATGGCCTGCGAACAGGGGCAATCTAGGCTGGGCCGGGAAATGCGCCGACAATTTGTCCCGTGGCGAAGCCCGATCGACAGGAGCCAGAGCAATGAAGCGGACAGCAATCAGCGGTGCGGCCGCCGCGATCCTTGCGACGGCGATCGGCCTGGCCGGGTGCGGCACCCAACCGAGCGAAAAGAACGCACCGACCAACACCTCGGCGGCCTCGACCACCGCGAAGCCGCAGTCCAAAGTGGCGCTCCGGACAGCTCCTGAGGGCCCGAACCCGACCATCGCCGGCTACTTCAAGGACGCGCATATCAAGGCGACCCCGGTCCACAAGGGTGACCCCGGCGCGCCCACGATCAACTTCCCGACCCCGGACGGCTGGGCCGACGCCGGACCCGATACCCCGCCGACCGCCTACTGGGCCATCGTCGACAACGGCCCGGAGGCCGCCCACTACACGCCCAGCATTGTCGCGACGGTGTCCAAGCTCGAAGGAGGCGTCGACCCACAGAAGCTGATCGAGCTCGCAGCCGGCACAACGAAGAACCTGCCCGGTTTCAAGGCCCACGGTGACGGCGCCGAGGACAACCTCGGCGGCTTTCCCGCCTTCCAGATCGGTGGCACCTGGACCCAGGGCGGCAAGGAGAAGGCCGTCGCGGACAAAGTCGTGGTGATCAACGGCAAGGACGACGTGATTTACCTTCTGGAGCTCAACGCCGACGCTCTGCCGGACCAGGTCGAGAAGGCGCTGCCCGCGACCGTCACCATCGACGAGAAGACGACCATCACGCCGTAGGTCATTGGAGCCCGCGCATGGTCCGGGCGGTATCGGGGTACGCGAAAGTGTCGTTCAGCCCACGTCAGTGAGGACCGTCATGCCACTCAACGTCGCTCGCAAGCTGATCGAGTCGCATTTGGAATCCGGCGAGATGACGCCGGGTGAAGAGATCGCCATCCACATCGATCAGACACTGACGCAGGATGCGACGGGCACGTTGGTGATGCAGGAGCTTGAGGCGCTCGGACTCGATCGCGCCCGCACCGAGGTGAGCGTGCAGTACGTCGACCACAACCTGCTGCAGACCGACGAGAAGAACGCCGAGGACCACGAGTACCTGCGCACCGCCGCCCAGCGCTTCGGGTTGTGGTTTTCCAAGCCGGGCAACGGGGTCTCGCACCCGACGCACATGCAGAGGTTCGGGATTCCCGGCAAGACGATGGTGGGCTCGGATTCGCACACCCCGGCCGCGGGTTCGCTCGGCATGCTGGCGATTGGCGTAGGCGGCTTGGAGGTCGCGCTGGCGATCACCGGCCGGCCGCTGAACATCCTGATGCCCGAAGTGTGGGGTGTCAAGCTCAAAGGCGAACTGCCGCAATGGTGTTCGGCAAAAGATGTGATCCTGGAGATGCTGCGTCGCCACGACGTCAAGGGCGGGGTCAACCGGATCATCGAATACTACGGTCCGGGCCTGGCGAACCTGTCCGCGATGGATCGCCACGTCATCGCGAACATGGGAGCCGAACTCGGGGCCACGACAACGGTTTTCCCGAGCGACGAGACCGTCCGCGAATTCCTGCGCGCCGAGGATCGGGAGGATGACTGGGTCGAACTGCTCGCCGACAAGGATGCGGACTACGACGTCGACGAGGAGATCGACCTGTCGGAGATCGAGCCGTTGATCGCCAAGCCGTCGTCACCAGGCAATGTGGTGCCGGTGCGCGAGGTGGCCGGCGAGGAGATCGCGCAGGCGGTGGTCGGGTCCAGCGCCAATCCCGGCCTGCGCGATTTCGCGATCGTCGCGGCCATGGTCGCCGGCCGGCAGACGTCGCCGAGCGTCAGCCTCGACATGAACCCGACGTCGCGCGAGATCTTGACCGACCTGACAAAGATGGGCGCGACAACGGAATTGGTGATCGGCGGCGCCCGCATTCATCAGGCGGGATGCATGGGCTGCATCGGCATGGGCCAGGCACCCGCGACCGGTCGCAATTCGCTGCGGACAATGCCGCGTAACTTTCCCGGCCGCTCCGGCACCAAGGAGGATTCGGTCTGGTTGTGCTCGCCGGAAACCGCAGCCGCCTCGGCGTTGACGGGGGTGATCACCGATCCGCGCGACTGGGCGCGCGACAACAAGATGGACTATCCCGAGCTCGACCTGCCGCACAACTCCGCGGTCAATACGGCGATGCTGGTACCACCGCTGGACGAGGACGAGGCCAAGAAGATCGAGCCGGTCAAAGGACCCAACGTGTCCGACCTGCCCGACCTTCCACCACTGCCCGACGAGATCGAGGCGCCGGTGTTGCTCAAAGTGGGCGACAACATCTCCACCGATGAGATCTCTCCGGCAGGCGCGCGGGCCCTTCCATTCCGCTCCAACATTCCCAAACTCGCGGAGTTCAGCTTCACCCAGATCGACGAGTCGTATCCCGAACGGGCGAGGGAAGCTGACAAAACCGGCCACGTCATCGTCGGCGGCGACAACTACGGCCAGGGCTCGTCACGCGAGCACGCCGCGATCGCGCCGCGGCACCTGGGGCTGGCGGCCGTCATCGCCAAGTCGTTCGCCCGCATTCACTGGCAGAACCTCGCCAACTTCGGGGTCCTCGCGCTGGAGTTCGAGAACCCCGAGGACTACGACGACGTCGAGCAAGACGACACGTTGCGCATCACCGGGATTCGCGACGCGCTGGCCGACACCGACACCCTCGAGGTCGACAACGTCACCAAGGACACGTCTTTCACTGTGCGGCATCGCCTTTCGCCGCGGCAGGTCAAAGATGTCCTCGCCGGTGGACTCATCCCACGGCTGGCGGAGGAAGAGCAGTAGTCAGGGCTTGTCCGACTTGGTCAGCTCATTCGCCCACACCGACCGCGCGCCGGAATCCCCGATGCGGACGACCTGCACAATGGACGCCACCCCGACGACAATCGTGATGACCGCGATCGCGACATTGACGATGGAGGACGCGCGGACTTCCCGCCGGTGGATCAGAGCCAACATGACAGCAACCGCCAGCAGCGCGATCGAGAAGTAAATCATCAGCGAGCCGCGATCGGCATGGGTGTTCAAGATGTCGCGATGATGACGTTCCTGGTCGTACAGCCACGCACCGGCGTTCGCGGTGATCGGTGTCAGCACCGTCGTCACGGCCGCCAGCGTGAGCACCAGCCACACCAGGTGCCGCCGGGCCGCCGGCCACAGCGCGCACAGGATCTCCAGGAGCGCGGTCAGCGGCGCCAGCACTACCAGCGCGTGCACCAGCAACACATGCGCGGGCAGTCCGGAGATCGTTGTCACAGTCATCACGTACTCCCTAGCTCGGTAACCGACCGCGTCTACTTCCTACACTGTGCCGGTGCGCCTTGTCTTCGCCGGAACACCCGAGCCCGCCCTGCCTGCGCTGCGCAGTCTGATCGACTCGCCGCGCCACGACGTGATCGCGGTGCTGACCCGGCCGGACGCGGCTTCCGGCCGGCACGGCAAGCCGAGGCCGTCGCCGGTGGCCGCTCTGGCCCTGGAACGGGGCATCCCGGTCTTGCGACCCGAGCGGCCGAACTCGGCGGAGTTCGTCGCCGAACTGTCGGCATTTAGAGCCCGATTGCTGTCCGGTGGTGGCCTTCGGCGCCTTGCTGCGCGACGACCTGCTCGCGGTTCCCACCCACGGCTGGGTCAATCTGCATTTCTCGCTGCTGCCTGCCTGGCGCGGTGCGGCCCCGGTGCAGGCGGCGATCGCAGCGGGCGACACCGTCACGGGTGCGACCACGTTCCAGATCGAGTCCGGGCTTGACTCCGGTCCAGTCTACGGAGTGGTGACGGAGTCAGTGCGCCCGATCGACACCGCGGGGGATCTGCTTGAGCGGCTGGCGGTTTCGGGGGCGGCGCTGCTGTCCAGCACTCTGGACGGCATCGCCGACGGGGCCCTCACGCCGGTTCCACAGCCCACCGACGGCGTCAGCGTGGCACCGAAGATCACCGTCGAGCAGGCGCGGGTTCGGTGGGATCTGCCTGCGGAGGTCGTTGAACGACGCATCCGTGCCGTCACCCCTAATCCGGGCGCTTGGACACTGATTGGGGACCTGCGGGTGAAGCTCGGACCGGTTTATCTCGACACCGACGGCCAGGGTCTGCCAAAACCGTTGTCGCCCGGTGAGATTCACGTTGATCGCCGGAGCGTACGCGTCGGCACCGCGTCGCAGGCGGTGCGGCTGGGCCAAGTGCAGGCGCCGGGCAAGAAACTGATGAACGCCGTGGACTGGGCCAGGGGAGCCCGTCTCGAACCCCCGGTGCGGGCGTCATGACCCGGCCGCAGGACAGACCGCGCCGCGACCGGCCGGTGACGCGGAATCCTCAGCGACCACGCCCGTCGAGGCGCAAGCCCCTGGATCCGGCGCGCCGGGCCGCCTTCGATGTGCTGCGTGCGGTGCGCGAACGCGACGCCTATCCGAACCTGCTGCTGCCAGTCCTGTTGCGCGAGCGGGGGATCACCGGTCGCGATGCCGCCTTCGCGACCGAGTTGACCTACGGCAGCAGTCGCATCAAGGGACTGCTGGACGCGGTGATCGGCGCGGCCGCCGGCCGATCGCCGGACCACATCGACCCCGTCCTGCTCGATCTGTTGCGGCTCGGCACCTACCAGCTGCTGCGTACCCGCGTCGACGCGCACGCCGCCGTCTCCACCACTGTCGAGCAGGCCGGGATTGAATTCGATTCGGCGCGAGCGGGTTTCGTCAACGGTGTGCTCCGCACGATCAGCACGCGCGATGAGCAGTCCTGGCTTGACGAGTTGGCGCCGGCGGAATCCGCCGACCCGATCGGCCATGCAGCGTTCGTGCACGCCCACCCGCGCTGGATTGCCCAGTCATTCGTCGACGCACTGGGCGGCGCCGCAGGAGAACTCGGTGCGGCCCTGGCCGCCGACGACGCGCGACCCCAGGTGCATCTGGCGGCCCGGCCCGGTGCGTCCTGACCGCGGAGGATCTGGCCTCGGCCGTCGACGGCAGCGTCGGCCGATTCTCGCCGTACGCGGTGTACCTGCCAGCCGGTGACCCCGCGCAGCTTCCGGCGGTCCGCGACGGACAGGCGCTGGTGCAGGATGAAGGCAGCCAGTTGGTCGCTCGCGCAATGACTTTGGCGCCGGTGGCCGACGACGGCGGCCGGTGGCTCGACCTGTGCGCCGGCCCGGGCGGCAAGACGGCCTTGCTGGCCGCGCTGGCGGCCGAATCCGGAGCGCGGGTCACCGCGGTGGAGCCGGCCGAGCACCGCGCCGAGCTGGTCATCCAAAACACCCGTGGCCTGCAGGTCGATGTCCGCCAGGTGGACGGGCGAAGCAGCGGACTCGACCCGGGCTTTGACCGGGTGCTGGTCGACGCGCCGTGCACCGGCCTGGGGGCGCTGCGGCGGCGGCCCGACGCGCGCTGGCGACGCCAGCCGTCCGATGTCCCGGCGCTGACCAAACTGCAACGAGAACTGTTGGCGGCCGCGATCGCGCTGACCCGCCCCGGCGGCGTGGTTTTGTACGCAACCTGCTCGCCGCACCTCGCCGAGACGATCGGCGTCGTCGGCGACGCGTTGCGTCGGCACCCGGTGTCCGCGTTGGACACCCGGGCTCTGTTCGAGCCGGTGACCGATTTGGGCGACGGACCGTACGTTCAGCTGTGGCCGCATCGCCACGGCACCGACGCCATGTTCGCGGCGGCCCTGCAGGTCGAGTCCCAGTAAGGTGACGTTCATGTCAGGCACGACCGACCGGCCACTGATCGCCCCATCGATTCTGGCCGCCGATTTCGCCCGGCTGGCCGACGCGGCCGCCGACGTCGAAGGCGCGGACTGGTTGCACGTCGACGTGATGGACGCGCACTTCGTGCCGAACCTCACTCTCGGGCTACCGGTGGTGGAGAGCCTGTTGGCGGCCACCGACATTCCGATGGACTGTCACCTGATGATCGAGGATCCCGACCGCTGGGCGCCGCCGTACGCCGAGGCCGGCGCCCACAACGTCACCTTTCACGCCGAGGCGACCGACAACCCGGTCAGCGTGGCCCGAGACATCCGTGCTGCCGGCGCCAAGGCGGGCTTGAGCATCAAACCCGGCACCCCGCTGGACCCCTACCTGGACATCCTCAAGAACTTCGACACTTTCCTGGTGATGTCGGTCGAACCTGGTTTCGGTGGCCAGAAGTTCATCCCCGAAGTGCTCAGCAAGGTGCGCGAGGTGCGCAAACTCGTCGACTCCGGCGAGTTGACCATCCTGGTCGAGATCGACGGCGGCATCAACGCAGACACGATCGAGCAGGCCGCCGAGGCCGGCGTCGACTGCTTTGTCGCCGGTTCGGCGGTCTACGGCGCCGACGACCCGGCTGCCGCCGTCGAGGCGTTGCGGCGACAGGCTGGTGCCGTGTCACCGCATCTGCGCCGATGAGCGGAGCGCCGGCGGCCATCAGTTACGACGCCGCCATGCAGTTGGCGGTCGAGCAGGCCGACCAGGTCAAGGGCAAGACATATCCGAATCCGCCAGTCGGCGCGGTGATCCTGGACGCTGACGGCCGCGTCGTCGGGGTCGGCGGCACGCAGCGGACGGGCGGTGCGCACGCCGAGGTGATGGCATTGCGCCGGGCGGGACGGCTGGCGGCGGGCGGCACGGCGGTCGTCACCCTGGAGCCCTGCAACCACTACGGCAAAACCCCGCCGTGCGTCGACGCGCTGATCGAGGCAGGCGTTGCGACGGTGGTCTACGCGGTCGGCGACCCGGATCCGAAAGCCGCGGGTGGCGCGGCACGGTTGGCCGCCGCCGGTGTCGACGTCGTGGGAGATGTACAGGCCGACCCGGTGACGGCTGGACCGCTGCGCGAATGGTTACACAAGCAGCGCACCGGGCTGCCCCACGTCACGTGGAAGTACGCCACCAGCATCGATGGCCGCAGCGCCGCCGCGGACGGTTCGAGTCAATGGATCACCAGCGAATCCGCCCGCGCCGACGTTCACCGCCGGCGGGCAACGGCAGACGCGATCGTGGTGGGCACGGGCACGGTCCTCGTCGACGATCCGACGTTGACCGCCCGACTGGCCGACGGTGGTCTCGCCGAACGTCAGCCGATGCGCGTCGTCGTAGGTATGCGCGACATACCTTCGGAGGCAAAGGTTCTCAATGACGACTCGCGCACCATGGTGATCCGCACCCGCGATCCGGCGGAGGTGCTCAGGGCGCTGTCCGATCGCACCGACGTGCTGCTCGAAGGCGGCCCGACGCTGGCCGGGGCATTCCTGCGAGCCGGGGCGATCGACCGCATCCTGGCCTATGTCGCGCCGATTCTGCTCGGCGGACCGATCACCGCGGTGGACGATGTCGGTGTGCCGAGCATCGCCCGGGCCTTGCGCTGGCGCTATGACGGCGTCGAGCGCGTCGGCCCGGACCTGGTGCTGAGCTTGGTGCCGCGATAAGGGGCCGGAGCGCCACGGACTGGATCAGCGCGATCGACGCGTTGATCAGACCGCCGGGCTGACGGGCTCGAGGCCTACCGCCTCAGGCTCGTCGGCATGGACGCTGCGACTGCCGATAAGCAGACCCAACAGCGCGCCGACAACGCACACGACGACGGTGACCTTGAAGATCTCGCCGTACATGTCGGCGAAGGCTTCCCGATACATGCTGGCCTGGTGGAGCACGCGCTCGGCGAGGCCGGCGTGAGCCGGCAACTCCGCCGCGTGCTTCGCGACAAGGTGGGGGAGCTGGTAGAAGCCCCACGCGCTCAACGACGCAACGCCGATCAGCATGCCCGTCATCCGCGCCACTACCACGGCCGCCGAGGCGATGCCGTGTTGTGCCGACGGCACCACCCGCAGGCTGGCGGAGGTCAGCGGCGCGATCACCAAACCGAGTCCGATGCCGGCCACGGCCAAATCGGTGTCCAGCGCAGGCAGCGATAGACCGAAAAGGTTGTGGTGCCGGCTCAACAGGTCGACCGACCACTTAGATATCAGCCAGTAACCGCCCGCGGCGATCAGGAGTCCGGCGAATGCCACCACGCGGTCGCCGATCTTGGTCGCGATGGCACCGCCGACAAGCGCACCGATCGGCAGCGCGGCCAGGAACCACAGCAACAGGATCGCCGCCTCGTTCTGATCCTTGCTGAGCACGCCCTGGGCGAACAGCTCCACGTCGACCAGCGTCACCATCAGCGCCGCACCGGCGCACAACGACGAGCCGAGCGCGGACAGGAACGGACGGAAGTGCACACCGGCGGGCTCGATCAGTTTGGTGCGCGAGAAGCGTTCCCACACAAAGAAAATCACCGCGAAGATAACGGCTGCGAGGATCAACGGCGGGCCGTAGCTGGGCAGCGCGTGCTTGCCGTCGGGATTGGCGTTGTACAAACCGATGACGGCCAGGCCGAGAGTGATCGCGAGCAGCAGTCCGCCGATCACGTCGATCTTCTCCGGCTCGGCGGTGCGGTCGCGTGACGGGAGGCTGAACTGGATCATCACCATCGCGGCCAGCGCCAGCGGCACGTTGATCCAGAACACGTCCTGCCAGCGACTGGTCAACCAGACGATGAAGATGCCGTAGAGCGGACCGAGCACGCTGCCGAGTTCCTGCGCGGCACCGATCCCGCCGAGCACGCCGGCGCGATTGCGCTGCGCCCAAAGGTCGGCGCCCAGTGCGAGCGTTACCGGCAGCAGGGCGCCGCTGGCGACACCCTGGATGGTCCGGCCGACCACCAGCATGTCGAGGTTGGTGGACAGCGCCGTGATCACCGAGCCGATCAGGAAGGTGGCCAGGCTGACCTGGAGCAGCAGCTTGCGACCGAACCGGTCAGATGCCCTGCCCAGCAACGGCATTGCGGCGATGTAGCCCAGCAGATACCAGGTGATGATCGGGGTGATGCGCTGCAGCCTGTTGACCGGGATGCCGATTGTGCCGATGATGTCGCGCATGATCGTGACCACGACGTAGGTGTCGAGGGCGCCGAGCAGGACGGCGAGGCTGCCGGCGCCGATCGCGACGACGCGCCCCGCGTGGTGCGGTTGCGGTGCCGTCACGGTGCCGGGGCGACCGGGGGCTTGGTGACCTGAACCGGGGCGTTCCAGTTCGACAGCGTCAACTGCAGGGAGTTGCCCGGGCTCTGTTCCAGCGAGGTCTGTACCAGTTGGTGGTCACCGTTCTCTTCGATCCACACGGTCGACGGCAGCGGTTGCGTTGCCTTTAGCCGGGGCATGATGCCGTTGACGGCGTCCGCCGAGACCGTTCCGGTGATCTTGATGGTGCTTTGCCCGCCGACGTTCTCGCGGGCCACGGACTTCGGGTTGCTGAGGTTGGTCAGCACGTTCGACAGCCCGACATCGGGCTTGAGGATCGTTGACGGGTCGTACAGGTCGGACGCCTTGCCGAAGCTGTCCCACTGGCCGGGGGTGAGTGCCCCGTACAGGGTTCCGTCGATGACGACGAAGGGCGCGTCGATGTCCGAGCCACCGAAGATGATGCTCGCGTTGCCCTGGGCTGCGGTCTGCGGCGTGGTGGTCAGGTCGCCGGTCAGGGATTTCACTGGAAGACCCTTGATTTTGCCGTTCACGGCCAGCACCAGGTGCACGCTCTTGACGTTGTTGGTGCTCTGCGTGGACTCCTTGACCAACGTCGCCGCATCCGGCAGCGGGGCGCCGGATTGCTTCGACGACGAGCAGCCGCTGATCAACGCGGCGGCGATCGAAAAGGAGGCGAGGACGGCGAGGATTGGGCCAAACGGCTTACGCGTCTGCATAACTTGCAGCGTAGCGGGTCGCACAGACCGGCCTAGTACGCGCAAGGCGACCGGGACGTCGCGCGAGGGGACATCACTCATTAGCCTGAGGCGGTGTTCACCGGAATCGTTGAAGAACTGGGTGCGGTCGTCGGCAAGGATGACCTGGGAGATTCCGCTCGGTTCACCATCGAGGGTCCGGTGGTCACATCCGATGCCGGCCATGGCGACTCGATTGCCGTCAACGGCGTGTGCCTGACGGTCGTCGAGGTGCTGCCCGGCGGACAATTCACCGCAGACGTGATGGGTGAAACCCTGAGCCGATCAAGCTTGGGCCGGCTGGTCGCGGGCAGCCCGGTCAATCTGGAGCGCGCCGCGTCCCTCAACAGCAGACTCGGCGGGCACATCGTGCAAGGCCACGTCGACGGCACCGGAGAGATCCTGAGTCGCTCGCCGGCCGAGCACTGGGAGGTAGTCCGGATCGGCCTGCCCGTCGACCTGGCCCGCTACGTGGTGGAAAAAGGGTCCATCACCGTCGACGGCATCTCACTCACCGTGAGCGCGCTGGGTGACGACTGGTTCGAGGTGTCGCTGATCCCGACCACGCGCGAGCTGACCACGTTGGGTCCCGCTCCGGCCGGCACCCAGGTGAACTTGGAAGTGGACGTGATCGCCAAATACGTTGAGCGGTTGATCGCGCACAAGTAGGCGGCGCGCGGGCCCGCTGAGGCACGCGTAAGGGGTTTCAAAGGTAAGCGGCGCGCAGCTACTTGGCAATTACAAAATCGTCGTGGTGCCGGCGGTGGTGCAACGGCGGCGCCTGGTTGGTCGGCCCGGCATAGACGGGTCCGTCAATGTTCGGCACGGGCTCCGGTGACGGCGGCGGTCCCGGCTCCTTGACTGCCGCGATCCCGGCCGGGGAAGCGGCCAGTGCCATGGCACCTACCGGCGACGCAGAGCCTGCGAACACAGCACCGGCGAGCGCCATGCCAAGGGTCAGGGCACGCACAGACCGAGTCAGCAGCAACCTCGCCATTGGAGGAGGTTAACGCCGCATAGCTGTAGCGACGCTGAGATCGTCGAGCCGTCGCCGATGCTGCGCCGAGCTGTGGGCAAACCGTTATCCAAGCGGAAAGTCCCTACCTCGACAAAGGGCAACGCCCGCTCCGCCGATGGGCGAAGCGGGCGTCTGGTGAGGCGAATCTTTACAGCGGGATCCAAACTCCGAAGAAGTCGAACCCGAACTGGTTGAACTGCGGGTTCCAGTACGGGGTCTCGTTGTACCCGTAGTAGTTGATCGGGCCGTAGTTCCACGGTCCACCCGGAGGCGGCAGCGGACGGTCCCACGCGGGCCGCGGCGGTTCGCCGGCACCCCAGGGCGCAGGTCCGTCGCCCCACGGAGCGCCGCGGAAGTAGCCGCGGTGGTCGTCACCGTGCCAGGGGCCGCCTGGGCCGCCGGGACCGCCGGGTCCGTGGAATCCCGGTCCACCGGGTCCGTGGTCGCCAGGTCCACCCGGCCCGCCGGGTCCGTGGTCGCCAGGTCCACCCGGTCCGCCGGGTCCGTGGTCGCCAGGTCCACCCGGGCCGCCGGGTCCGTGGTCGCCGGGCCCTCCCGGCCCGCCGGGTCCGTGGTCGCCGGGCCCACCCGGGCCGCCGGGTCCGTGCATGCCAGGCCCACCCGGCCCGCCGGGGCCGCCCGGTCCCTGACCGCCCCCGCCTCCCGGTTCCAGCGGTGCGGGTGCGTGGTTGACCGTGGGCGCGCCGTGGTCCCCTGGAGCGGCACTCGCGATTCCGGTGCCCAACCCCAGTGCGGCAGCGCCTAGGGCACCGGCGACGCTTGCGCCGGCCAGCAGTTGGTTCAGTCTCATGGTCCTTCACCTACCTTCTCGGTATTCAGCGGACGTTTTCCCCCGACATTCCGAACGCTAGATAGGCAACCTATGAATCAGCTACGAGCCGCCCCGGGAAAACTTTTGCCCAGGTGCCGACGGAAGTACGTGTGACGACCGTGCCCGCTGAGTGAACAGTGGCAATAACGAACGCGACGTGGTGGTTCATACTGGACGTAATGCCTGAGGGCTATGAGGTGGAATCTGACAAGGTGGCTGCGATGACGAGGTTGGACTCGGTCGAGCGCGCGATCGCCGACATCGCGGCCGGCAAGGCCGTCGTTGTTGTCGACGACGAAGATCGGGAGAACGAGGGCGACCTCATCTTCGCGGCCGAGAAGGCCACGCCGGAGCTGGTCGCGTTCATGGTCCGCTACACATCCGGGTATCTCTGTGTACCGCTGGACGGCGACATCTGCGACCGGCTCGGCCTGTTGCCGATGTACGCGGTCAACCAGGACAAGCACGGGACCGCCTACACCATCACGGTCGATGCGAAAATTGGTGTGGGAACTGGTATCTCGGCGTCCGACCGCGCGACGACTATGCGACTGCTGTCCGACCCGGACAGTGTCGCCGAGGACTTCACCCGCCCCGGTCACGTAGTTCCGTTGCGCGCCAAGGACGGTGGCGTATTGCGTCGCCCTGGCCACACCGAAGCCGCCGTCGACCTGGCCAGGATGGCCGGTCTGTCGCCGGCCGGCGCGATCTGCGAGGTCGTCAGCCAGAAGGACGAAGGCGCGATGGCGCAGACCGACGAATTGCGGGTCTTCGCCGACGAGCATGGGTTGGCGCTGATCGCGATCGCCGACCTGATCGAGTACCGCCGCAAGCACGAGAAGCACATCGAGCGGATCGCCGAGGCGCGGATCCCGACCCGGCACGGCGAATTCCGGGCGGTCGGCTATTCGAGCATCTACGAAGACGTCGAGCACGTGGCGTTGGTCCGCGGTGAGATCGCCGGACCCAACTACGACGGTGACGACGTGCTGGTCCGCGTGCACTCCGAATGCCTGACCGGAGACGTGTTCGGTTCTCGTCGCTGTGATTGCGGCCCGCAGCTGGATGCCGCGATGGCGATGGTCGCCCGCGAAGGCCGAGGCGTCGTGCTCTACATGCGCGGTCACGAGGGACGCGGCATCGGTCTGATGCACAAGTTGCAGGCCTACCAGCTCCAAGACGCCGGCGATGACACCGTCGATGCGAATCTCAAGCTCGGATTGCCCGCCGACGCAAGGGATTACGGCACTGGGGCGCAGATCCTGGTCGATCTCGGGGTCCGGTCGATGCGGCTGCTCACCAACAATCCCGCCAAACGGGTCGGTCTGGACGGCTATGGGCTGCACATCATCGAGCGGGTGCCGTTGCCGGTGCGGGCCAACGCGGAAAACATCCGCTACCTGATGACCAAGCGCGACCGGATGGGTCACGACCTCGCGGGGCTGGATGACTATCACGAATCCATCCATCTCTCAGGCGAATTCGGTGGCGCGCTGTGACTGGAAAGCGGCGATTATGATCGCCGGCGACGATGCAGAGCGCAGCGATGCTGAGGAGTGGCGTTTATGAGCGGTGCCGGTGTACCCGACATCGCGTCGCAGGACGCTTCCGCACTGACGTTGGCAATCGTGGTGAGCACGTGGCACAGCACGATCTGCAACCAGCTGCTCGACCGCGCACAGCTGATCGCCGACCAATGGGGTGTGAAGAATCCCACGGTGGTGCGAGTGCGTGGGGCGATCGAGATTCCGGTGGTGGCGCAGGCCGTCGCCCGCGACCATGACGCCGTCGTTGCGTTGGGCGTGGTGATCCGCGGCCAGACACCGCATTTCGACTACGTCTGCGACGCGGTAACCCAAGGGCTGACCCGGGTTTCACTGGACGAGTCCACTCCGGTCGCCAACGGCGTGCTGACCACCAATACCGAAGCTCAGGCGCTCGACCGTGCGGGACTGCCGGATTCCTCCGAGGACAACGGCGGACAGGCGACGGCCGCGGCGCTGAGCACCGCGCTCACCCTGCGCGAGCTGCGCGAAAAGTCGTGACCGCCAAGCCCGACCAGGACACCTGGGATGCACAACTCCGGCCTCGCCTGACGCCCTATGTCGCCTACGCCACCGCGGCGGTCCTTGTCGTCGCGCATGTGGTGATCGGTCTGCTGCTCAAGATCGGGGCAACCGGGGTGATCTTTCAGACCTCCGACCAGATCGCGATGGTAGTACTAGGTGTCGTTCTTGCCGGGCTGGTGCTGCTGTTCGCCCGGCCGCGGTTGCGGGTTGGTCCCGCCGGGTTGTCGGTGCGCAACGTGCTCAGCGACCGTCTGGTGCCGTGGGATGCCGTGGTGGGGGTGTCGTTTCCGGTTGGGGCACGCTGGGCGCGCATCGATCTCCCCGATGACGAGTACGTCCCGTTGATGGCGATCCAGTCCGTCGACAAGGACCGAGCCGTGGCCGCGATGGACACCGTCCGGAATCTGCTGGCGCGTTACCGGCCCGACCTGGCGTCGCACTGAACTATCGGTTTGGCGAGGGTGTAGGACTCGCTCCGCGTCGGCGGCGGACCACGTTCGCGTCGTCGGCGTCGGCGGGCGCGACTAGCCTTGGACACCGTGGCTGATCCCGCGACCTACCGCCCCGCAGCCGGGTCCATCCCGGTCGAGCCTGGCGTGTACCGGTTCAGCGACCAGCACGGCCGGGTGATCTACGTCGGCAAGGCCAAGAGCCTGCGCGGCCGGCTGAACTCGTACTTCGCCGACATCGCCGGCCTGCACCCGCGCACCCGCCAGATGGTGACGACCGCCGCCAAAGTCGAGTGGACGGTGGTCAACACCGAGGTCGAGGCGCTGCAACTGGAATACAACTGGATCAAGGAGTTCGACCCCCGGTTCAATGTCCGCTACCGCGACGACAAGTCCTACCCGGTGCTTGCGGTCACGCTGAATGAGGAATATCCCCGGTTGATGGTCTACCGCGGGCCGCGGCGCAAGGGCGTCCGCTATTTCGGCCCGTACTCGCACGCCTGGGCGATCCGCGAGACGCTCGACCTGCTGACCCGGGTCTTCCCGGCACGCACCTGCTCCGCCGGAGTGTTCAAGCGGCACAACCAGATCGATCGGCCATGTCTGCTCGGCTACATCGACAAGTGCTCGGCCCCATGCGTCGGGCGGGTCAGCGCCGAGCAACATCGTCAGATCGTCATGGACTTCTGCGACTTTCTGTCCGGCAAGACCGACCGCTTTGCGCGCGAGCTCGAACAACAGATGCATGTCGCTTCCGATGAACTGAACTTTGAGCGTGCGGCACGACTGCGCGACGACCTCGGCGCGCTCAAACGTGCGATGGAGAAGCAGGCGGTCGTCCTTGGTGACGGGACCGACGCCGACGTGATGGCGTTCGCGGACGACGATCTGGAAGCTGCCGTCCAGGTCTTCCACGTCCGCGGCGGACGGGTTCGCGGCCAGCGCGGCTGGGTGGTCGAAAAATCGGCGGAGGCAGGAGATTCCGGCGCTGAACAACTGGTCGAGCAGTTCATCACCCAGTTCTACGGTGATCAGGCCGAACTCGGCGGCGCCGCCGACGAATCCGCCAACGCGGTGCCGCGCGAGGTGCTGGTGCCGTGCCTGCCGTCCAACCCGACGAGTTGACCACCTGGCTGTCCGGATTGCGCGGGTCGCGGGTCGCGTTGCGGGTTCCCCGTCGCGGCGACAAGAGGGCGCTGGCCGAGACCGTGCAGCGCAACGCCAAAGAAGCTCTGCAGCAACACAAGCTGAAGCGTGCCGGTGACTTCACGGCCAGATCCGCTGCGCTGCAGAATATTCAAGACGCATTGGGTTTGGCCGACGCGCCACTGCGGATCGAGTGTGTCGACATCAGCCACGTTCAGGGCACCGACGTGGTCGGGTCGCTGGTGGTGTTCGAGGACGGGTTACCCCGCAAGTCCGACTACCGACACTTCGGGATCCGGGAAGCCGCCGGCGAGGGCCGCTCCGACGACGTTGCCTCGATCGCCGAGGTCACCCGTCGCCGCTTCCACCGGCACGTCCAGGACCAAGAGGACCCGAAAGTGCTCTCGCCCGAAGGAAAGTCGCGCCGCTTCGCCTATCCGCCCAACCTGTACGTCGTCGACGGCGGCGCCCCGCAGGTCAACGCGGCCAGCGCGGTGCTCGAGGAACTCGGCGTCAACGACGTCGCGGTGATCGGTTTGGCCAAACGACTCGAAGAGGTCTGGGTTCCCTCTGAACCGGACCCGATCATTCTGCCGCGCAACAGCGAGGGCCTCTACCTGCTGCAGCGAGTCCGCGACGAGGCCCACCGGTTCGCGATCAACTATCACCGCAGCAAACGGTCCAAACGGATGACGGCGTCGGCGCTGGATTCCGTGCCCGGACTGGGGGAGCATCGTCGCAAAGCGCTGGTTACTCATTTCGGTTCACTGGCCCGCCTCAGGGAGGCTACGGTCGACGAGATCACCTCCGTTCCCGGCATCGGGGTTGCGACGGCGACGGCGGTGCTGGACGCACTACGCGGCGACGATGCCGGACCGGACACCGTAACGCAGGACCGGGTCGCGGAACGAGCATCGGGATGACAGGCGAGGGGATGGACGGGCCGAATCAAGCCGGATCACTAGATCAGGCCGACAACCACGGCGTCACAAGCGAATCCGGCATCGACGTGGTTCTGGTCACCGGCTTGTCCGGCGCCGGGCGCGGCACCGCGGCCAAGGTACTGGAGGATCTCGGCTGGTATGTCGCCGACAACCTGCCGCCGCAGCTGATCACCCGAATGGTCGACCTAGGGCTGGATGCGGGATCGCGGATCACGCAGTTGGCCATTGTGATGGATGTGCGTTCGCGCGGATTCACCGGCGACCTGGACTGGGTGCGTAACGACCTGGCTACGCGCAACATCAGCCCGCGGGTGGTGTTCATGGAGGCCTCCGACGACATGCTGGTGCGCCGCTACGAGCAGAACCGCCGCAGCCACCCGCTGCAGGGCTCGCAGACTCTGGCCGAAGGAATCGCCGCCGAGCGCGAGATGCTCGCGCCGGTGCGCGCGACCGCCGACCTGATCATCGACACCTCGACGCTGGCCGTGCGCGAACTACGGGAAAGCATCGAACGAGCCTTCGGTGGCGAGACCGTCGCTCAAACCAGCGTCACCGTCGAGTCGTTCGGCTTCAAGTACGGCCTGCCGATGGACGCCGACACCGTGATGGACGTCCGGTTTCTACCGAATCCCCACTGGGTCGACGAACTCCGTCCGCTCACCGGCCAGCACCCGGCGGTCCGTGATTACGTGCTCGGCCAGACCGGCGCGGCGGAGTTTCTGGCGACATACCATCGGTTGCTGACCGTGATTGTCGACGGCTACCGCAGGGAGGGAAAGCGCTATATGACCGTGGCGATCGGCTGCACCGGCGGTAAACACCGCAGCGTGGCGATCGCCGAGGCGTTGGCGGGGCTGCTCGAGCCTGACACCCAACTGACGGTGCGGGTACTGCACCGGGATCTGGGCCGCGAATGAGTCGACGGATTGTCGCCATGGGCGGAGGGCACGGGCTTTATGCGACGTTGTCGGCTGCCCGGCGTCTGACGCCGCACGTGACGGCGATCGTCACGGTCGCCGACGACGGCGGTTCGTCGGGACGGTTGCGCAGCGAACTCGAGGTGGTGCCGCCGGGCGACCTGCGAATGGCGTTGGCGGCGTTGGCTTCTGACAGTCCGCAGGGTCGCCTGTGGGCGACCATCATGCAGCACCGGTTCGGCGGCAGCGGCGCCCTGTCGGGGCACCCGATCGGCAATCTGCTGCTTGCCGGCCTCAGCGAGGTGCTCGCCGATCCCGTCGCCGCGCTCGACGAGGTCGGCCGGATACTCGGTGTGCGGGGCCGGGTGCTGCCGATGTGCCCGATCGCGCTGCAGATCGAGGCCGACGTGTCGGGCCTGGAGTCCGACCCGCGGATGTGCCGGGTGATCCGGGGACAGGTGGCGATCGCCACGACGCCGGGAAAGGTCCGCCGGGTGCGACTGCTGCCCGGCGATCCGCCGGCCACCCGGCAGGCCGTCGACGCGATCATGTCCGCCGATCTGGTGGTGCTGGGCCCGGGTTCCTGGTTTACCAGCGTGATCCCGCATGTCCTGGTACCCGAATTCGCGGCGGCGCTGCAGGCGACGTCGGCCCGTCGCGCGCTGGTGCTCAACCTGGTGGCTGAACCGGGGGAGACGGCAGGGTTCTCGGTCGAACGTCACCTCCACGTACTCGCCCAGCACGCTCCGGGTTTCACCGTTCACGACGTGATCATCGACGCCGACCGGGTGCCGAGCGAACGCGAGCGCGAGCAATTGCGCCGGACCGCGACCCTGTTGAATGCCGAAGTTCAATTCGCTGACGTGTCCCGGCCTGGTACACCATTACATGACCCGGGCAGACTGGCCGCGGCGCTGGAGCGGGGTTGGCGTGCGCGGCACCGCGCAGCCGCCTGCCGCGACGGTCCACCGAAGCGCGACAAGCAGGGTCGCAACGGACCGAGGGGTGACGACGCGTGGCGATGACAGCCGAAGTCAAGGACGAGCTGAGCCGCCTGGTGGTAACTCGGTGAGCGCGCGGCGCGCCGAGGTGGCCTCGCTGCTGCGCTTCGCCGGGGGGCTGCACATCGTGGCCGGCCGGGTGGTCGTCGAGGCCGAGGTGGACTTGGGCAGCATCGCGCGACGGCTGCGCAAGGACATCTTCGATCTATACGGCTACAACGCCGTCGTGCATGTGTTGTCCGCCAGCGGGATTCGCAAGAGCGACACGTTACGTGGTGCGCGTGGCCAACGACGGCGAGGCGCTGGCCCGCCAGACCGGGCTGCTCGATCTGCGCGGCCGGCCGGTGCGCGGATTGCCGGCCCAGGTCGTCGGCGGCAGCATCGGCGATGCCGAGGCCGCCTGGCGCGGAGCCTTCTTGGCGCACGGATCGCTGACCGAGCCGGGTCGCTCGTCGGCGCTGGAAGTCAGCTGCCCCGGCCCGGAGGCGGCGCTGGCGCTGGTGGGCGCGGCACGCCGGCTCGGCATCAGCGCCAAGGCGCGCGAGGTCCGCGGCGCCGACCGGGTGGTGGTGCGTGACGGTGAGGCGATCGGGGCGCTGCTGACCCGGATGGGAGCTCAGGACACCCGGCTGGTCTGGGAGGAGCGGCGGATGCGCCGCGAGGTCCGCGCGACCGCCAACCGGCTGGCCAATTTCGACGACGCCAACCTGCGGCGCTCGGCACGCGCCGCGGTCGCCGCGGCCGCCCGCGTCGAACGGGCGCTGGACATCCTTGGCGAGGGCGTGCCGGATCATCTGGCCGCGGCGGGCAAGCTGCGCGTCGAGCACCGGCAGGCGTCGCTGGAGGAGCTGGGCCGGCTGGCCGACCCGCCGATGACGAAAGATGCTGTGGCCGGCCGTATCCGGCGACTGCTGTCGATGGCCGATCGCAAGGCGAAGGTCGACGGGATCCCCGACACCGAGTCCGCGGTGACCCCTGATCTGATGGAAGACGCTTAACGGCCCGTCGACCGTGCGGGCGTGGCAAACCGTGCACACGCTGCACTGGCGCGTTTGGGCATAGCGCACTTGATGGTGCCGCTAGATTGTTTTGGCCAACGGTGGCAGACCTGAAACGAGGCCGTGATGGGATTCATCACCCCTGATCTTCCCGACGTCGAGCCCGAGACCTGGCACGCCCGGTCGGCAGCCGACCGGATGCAGGTGGTGACCCGGCACTGGGTCGAGCACGGCTTCGGCACTCCGTCGGCGATCTACCTGCTGTACGTGATCAAGATGGCTGCTTACGCCGCGGGTGCTGCGGCGGTCGTCTCGCTGACGCCGGGCCTCGGCGGGCTGGGACGAATCAGCGATTGGTGGGCGCAGCCGATTGTCTATCAAAAGTTCATCATCTTCACGCTGCTGTTTGAAGTGCTCGGCTTGGGCTGCGGGTCTGGCCCGCTCACCGCACGATTCGTGCCGCCGATTGGTGGCTTCCTCTATTGGTTGCGGCCCAGAACAATTCGACTACCGCCGTGGCCGCACGATGTGCCGTTCACGCGCGGGGACACCCGGACCCTGGTCGACGTTCTGTTGTACGTGATCGTTCTGGCGTCCGGCGTGTGGGCGCTGCTGGCACCGGGTCACGGCGGGTCCGTCACCGGAGACGGCGATATCGGGTTGGTGGACCCATTGCTGGTCCTGCCCGTGATCATCGCGTTGGCGCTCCTGGGCCTGCGCGACAAGACGATATTCCTGGCCGCCCGCGGCGAGCACTACTGGCTGAAACTGCTGATCTTCTTCTTTCCGTTCACCGACCAGATCGCCGCGTTCAAGATCGTGATGCTCGGATTGTGGTGGGGCGCCGCAATTTCCAAACTCAATCATCACTTCCCCTACGTGGTTGCGGCGATGACGAGCAACAACGCACTGCTGCGCGGCAAGCCCTTCAACTGGTTGAAGCGCCGCCTCTAT
>CAWIKT010000009.1:0-106407 GCA_963836555.1 uncultured Actinomycetota bacterium
GTCCTTGGCCAGGACCGCGTCTCGCAGTTCTCCACCCGTATGCCGACGATGTAGCGGGAGTAGATGTCGATCATCACGTAGGCGTCGAAGTAGGAGCCCTTGACCGGGCCGCGCAGCTTGGTGATGTCCCACGTGAACACCTGCCGCGGTCCGGTCGCGACCAGCTCGGGCCGGACCCGCGCCGGATGACGAGCCAACCGGCGCCGGTCCTTGACCTGCGCGTTCTCGGCCAGCACCCGATACATGCTCGACACCGAACACAGATACCGCCCTGATCGAGCAGCATCGCATAGACCTGCAACGGCGTGCGGTCCACGAACTCCGCACTATTGAGCACGGCGAGTATCTCGGCCCGCTCCAGCGATGCTGAGCCGGTTCGCCGGCACCGACCGTGACTGAGACCGTGACGGCCGCCGCGACCTCGTCGTCGACTCTCGGGCCGCCCGGCGGTGGCGCGGGCGACACCGGTCAGATCGGCGGCGTCGCGGGTCGTCACCGCCAGCCAGAGTCAGCGCGCGGTAAGCAATCATCAACGCCGCGTGGACGGCGGATCGTCCTGCGCGCTCTCGGAGATCTCCTCCAAGAGCGCGTGCGCTTTTCCCATGATGTCCAACGCCACCTCGGTCCGCGCCAGACGGCGCTGCGCCTTGTCCAGCTGCCACGAAGCCGCGCGATCTCGGCCTGCTCCGCGCTCAACCGGCCGACCTTCGCGCCGGCCGGGCGGCCCTCGAGCACGCCGGCATCACGCAACTTGCGCCACTCGGTGACCTGCGACGAGTACAAGCCCTCCCGCCGCAAGAACTGCCCACCCTCACCGGTCTCGGCGGCCTTGTCGTACTCGCTCAGGTACCGCAGCTTCTGCCTGACGGTGAAACTTCGCCGCCGCGGCCGATCCGCCCGCGGCCCAACGCCGCCACCACTACTGCTGTCGTCGGTGCTCACCTCACCATCATTGACCTTCACGGCCGAGGTTGTCATCGTCATCGAATCGCATCCAAGATCTCGCCCTGCCCAGGGAAAGGGTTGCTCTGTACCGCTGGTCTCAACTCATCCTGACAGGCAGGGCTTCGCGACCAACGACTACTCGCGATCGGTGTTGTCATGCTGTCTGTCGCTGGGCTTGTCGGCGTTCACATCGGCGGCGGGTCCGGCTCGGTCCTGCTCTGGGCGATCCTGCTCGGTCTGGGGCAGGGGGGCCAGCTGTCGCTCGCGTTGTCGCTGGTCAATTTGCGCAGCCGAGATGCGGCCGCCGCCGCCGACCTCTCCACGATGGTTCAGTCGATCGGATACTTGATCGCCGCGCTCGGTCCGATCATTGTCGGCGCCGTGCACGGCGCGACCGCGGACTGGACTGGCGCTCGGCTGGCACTCCTTCTGGCGCTCATGATTCCTCTGGCAGCGTGCGGCTGGGTCGGGGGCGCTAGGCGCATCATCGGCGTTCCTGATTCGGGGGCCATAAAGAGATCGCGCCTAGGCGGCTACTTCTTCACCGAGAGGATCTTGATCGCGAACACCAGGGTGTCGCCGGGCTCGATGCCCGCGGAGGGCTGTCCCGCCGGGTACCCGTCCTCCGGGGCGATCGCGACGCCCACCGACGAGCCCACCTTCTGACCCGCGATGGCCTTCTTGAAGCCCGGGACCACCCGGTCGACGGGAACTCCGCGGGAGCGCCGCGATCGTAGCTGCTGTCGAACTTCTTGCCGGTGCGCCCGTTCACGCCCATGTAGCAGACCGAGACGGTCGCGGTATCGGGGACGACGGCACCGTCGCCGGCAGGGGTGAACGTCTGCACGGTGCGCTTGCGTCACCGAGAACGGCGCGGTCACCGTGATCCGGGGCGCGGCGGAGTCCGTGGGGCCCGTGAGTTCGATCGAGCCGGGGTCGCCCTGGATGATCGGCGGCGGTGACGATGTTGCTGCGCCAGATCCGGGAGGGCCGCTGTGAGGTGGAGAACCAGTACAAGCGGGTGGTTCCCGAACACGGGAACCCGGCCGCACTGGCGCTGATGGGGAAGGTGTTCGCGTTACGTCCGCACTTCGAATGGCGCGGACTAGGGTTTATCTCGCAGAGCGCGCTGCGGTTGCATGACGACTTCGCGGACTTCGACGCCGAACTGCGGTTCTCGATGCCCGGTGTGCGGGTCGCCGACCCGAAGGCCTGCCAGTGCGGCGAGGTGCTCAAGGGTGTGCTAAAGCCTTGGGAATGCAAGGTTTTCGGCACAGCGTGCACACCGGAGACCCCGATTGGCACGTGCATGGTGTCACCCGAGGGAGCATGCGCGGCTTACTACAACTTCGGCCGCATGCATCGCGATGCCGTCAAGCTGGTGGGCTCCTCCGGGCAGGCGTGACCGTTGGATCCGGACAGCCGCGGCGTCGAGATCTTCGCTCGCTACGCCCATGCGCCCAACGCGCTGGGCTACTGCGGTCCCCCCCTGGGGGCCACCTTGCGGGACGGCTCGGTCGAGGATGTGCGCCGCGCCGCGACGCAGTTTTCCGGTGCGTGGCCCTACTTGCGGGTGCTCGCGAAGATGACCGGTATCGCCGATCCGCTGGACTACCGACTTGTCGAGTCGTACTGGCTGGGCGGCGGCGTCGGCGCCGACCTGGACGCGAGCGAATTTTTCGACGCGTTGCTGGCCATCATCGGCCCGCAGGCAGGCCAGTACTGGTCGCATCTCACACCCGACCTGGCGGGCGAGGCGGCAGGAAATCACTGCTTTCATGTATTCGGCGTCTATCCGTGGACGCGGTTTCTGGGCCGAGGCATGGATGAGCAGCCGCTGAGTGTGTTGGACAATTGCCGGATCACTTGGGGCACAGTGTGTTCCCGCGATGGGGATGGCACTGAGGTGATGTGCCAGCGGCTGGCCTGGGATGGTCACACGCTCACGCTGTCCGAACCGTCTGCACGCCGACTCGACGTCTGGGCCGACGGCTACAGCGCGGTGCCCGACGTGGCCGTCGGCGACGAGATTGCGATCCATTGGGGCCGGCTATGCGGCCGGTTGCAACCCGAGCAGATCCAGGCGTTGGCCGACAGCACCACCCGCCAACTTCACGTGACTAATCAGCGGTTGGCGCTCGTCTAGGCTCGCGACCGATCGGGTTCGCCCTGGCACTGCGGGCACAGCCCGTGCAGGGTGAGCCCGGCGCGCTCGGACAGTGTGAACGAACTGCCTGCCATCGCGTGTTGCAGCGCAGATGCCAGTCGTCCCGCGGGCACTTCGATGATTGACCCGCAGCGCGTGCACACCGCGTGGTGGTGCGGGTCAGCAGCCAGGCCGTAGGTGGTGACCCCGCCCTCCAGAGTCAGCGCATGCAGTACACCCTGGTCGACCAGCGTGGTCACCGTGCGGTAGATAGTCGCCAGGTCCGGCGGCTGGTCTTTGGCCGGCGGGCACGCGTGCAACCGCTGGTCGATCTCGGCAACCGACAGGTGACCGTGCACCGGTTCGAGCACGGCCAAGACTGCGATCCTGGAAGCCATCCGGCGCAGCCCATGTGCGCGCAGCAGCTGGCCGATTCGCTCCGTGACGACCGGATCCAAAGCCGAGGGCCTGGCCACCTATCCAGTATCACGCGGTCGATCGTCGAATCGCGGCCAATGACAGGATTGGGCACTGTCAGACTGAGATCGTGCCCGATTTGTCGCCGAGTTCGATCTGCGATGTACTGCCGGCCGCTGCCACACTGCTTGCAGTTCCCGGAGCGGTCGACGGACTGAAGGTGACCGAATGGGTCGGCGACGTGCGCCGCGTCGTTGTCGTCCTCGTCGACGGGATGGGCTGGCACCTTCTTCCGGAGCTGGCCACCGATGCGCCGCTGCTGGCGGCGGTACTGGCCGGTGAGGCCGGACGCCTCGACCAGCTCGCGTGCACCTTCCCCTCCACCACACCGACAAGCCTGGCGTCCTTGAGCACCGGGGTCACACCGGGCCAGCACGGGATTCTGGGCTTCACCATCAAAGTGCCCGACACCGACCGGGTGCTGAACCACATCTGGTGGCGTGGCGATCCGCCGGCTGCCCAATGGCAACCCGTCCCAACCTGGTTCGAGCGTCTGCGACGGGCCGGCGTCGGTGCCTGTGCCGTGCTTCCTGCGGCTTTTCTCGGCAGCGGCCTCACCGAAGCGGCCTATCGGGGAGCACAGTTCATCGCTGCGACCAACGACGATTACTACGCGCAGCTCGTAGCCGACCAGCTACCTGGGCCGTCCGGCTCGGTCTACGCCTATATCGCTGAACTCGATACCGCGGCGCACATCTTCGGGATCGGCTCACCCGAATGGCACGCCGCCGCGGCCTACGTGGATGCGCAGCTGACCAGGTTGGTCGAGGCGTTGCCGCCGGATGCCGCGCTCATGATCACCGCGGACCATGGCGGGTTGAACGTGCCCGAGCATCGGCGGATCGACCTCGACGCCGATCCGCGGTTGAGTGCAGGAGTGCGGGTGGTGGCCGGGGATCCGCGGGTTCGCTACCTGCACACCGAGCCGGGCGCGGCGCGCGACGTGATCGCCGCCTGGAGCGAACTGCTGAACGGGCGAGCGGAGGTGCGCAGCCGCGACGACGCCGTCGCTGCTGGACTGTTTGGATCGGTACGACCTGCGCACGTGCCGCGGATCGGCGACGTCGTCGTCAGCTGCCTCGATGACACGGCGGTGCTGGCCGGCACTCGCGAGCCACTGGAAGTGTCTCGGCTCGTGGGCTTTCACGGAGCTGCCGACCCGGTCGAGACGGCGATCCCGCTGATCACCCTTCGGGGCTGACCCTCGCAAATTCTTGCGAATCGTGTGCAGGAGGTTTAGCGTCGATTTCGGTCGGGATTTGTTTCCAGATGGGGCGGGACATGGCCGCTGGCATCCTCAGCAGGCGACCTTCGTCGCGTTCCCGGCTGCGGGCCGCGTTGACTTCCGACGAGTGGCTGCGCCTGGCATCGATGTCCGCGATCATCATCGCGCTGCATGTGATCGGTTGGGGCACCCTGATACTCGTCGTTGAGCCGGCGCATTTGAGCATCGGCGACAAAGCGTTTGGTATCGGCATCGGCTTGACCGCCTACACCTTGGGGTTGCGGCACGCCTTCGATGCCGACCACATCGCCGCCATCGACAACACCACCCGCAAGCTGATGAACGATGGCCAGCGGCCCCTTGGTGTCGGGTTCTTTTTTCTCTCGGCCACTCTTCGGTCGTGTTCGGGCTGGCCCTTCTGATCACGTTCGGGCTCAAGGCCATCATCGGTCCGGTCCAGCAAGACTCATCGGCCCTGCATCACTATGCAAGCCTGATCGGCACCAGCGTTTCGGGTGTGTTCCTCTACTTGATCGCCATCATCAATGTGGTCATCCTGGTGAGCATTTTGCGCATGTTCGCTCAGATGCGCCGAGGCCACTACGACGACGATGAGCTCGAAGCGCAGCTGAACAACCGAGGGCTGCTCAATCGCGTGCTCGGCCGCTTCGCCAGGTCGGTGACCGCGTCATGGCATATGTATCCGGTCGGAGTGTTGTTCGGCCTTGGCTTTGACACGGCAACCGAAGTCGCGTTGCTGGTGCTGGCCGGCACCAGCGCCGCCGCCGGCCTGCCCTGGTATGCCATCTTGTGCCTGCCGGTGTTGTTCACGGCGGGCATGTGTCTGTTGGACACCATCGACGGCTCGTTCATGAATTTCGCCTACGGCTGGGCATTTTCGAATCCGGTTCGCAAGGTCTACTACAACATCACCATCACCGGCCTCTCGGTCGTCGTCGCGCTGCTCATCGGCACCGTTGAACTACTCGGACTACTCGCGCAACAAATCGGCTGGACAAGCGGATTCTGGAGCTGGCTGGGCGGCATCGACCTCAACGCAATCGGATTTGTGATCGTCGGTCTGTTCGTGATCACTTGGATCGGCGCCTTGCTGGTCTGGCGTTACGGGCGCATTGAGGAGAAGTGGACGGTGCAGACCGAACGCGCGGGCTGAACTGTGTCGTCGGTGGGTTCGGTTCGCCATGCCGCGCGCTGCCATGCCGCCTTGCGCAACAGACGCAACCCGTTGAGCCCGACGATTACGGTGGAGCCTTCGTGACCGGCGACGCCGAGCGGTAACGGCAACGTGCCGAATAAGTCCCACAGGACCAGTGCGCCGATGAACGTGGCGGCAATGATCAAGTTGGCGGCCACCACCCGGCGCGCGCGCCTGGATAAGTTGATGAGGCTCGGAATGGTCGTGAGGTCGTCGCGGATGACGACGGCATCGGCGGTCTGCAGGGTCAGATCCGATCCTGCACCGCCCATGGCGATCCCGGCGTTCGCCGCGGCCAACGCGGGCGCGTCGTTGATGCCGTCCCCTACCACCGTCAGCGTGTGACCCGTCGCCTGCACCTCTCGCACGATGCGCACCTTGTCGTCCGGCAAAAGTCCGGCGCGCACATCGCTGATGCCGACCTGCGCGGCAAGCTGATCCGCGGCGGCCTGATTATCGCCGGTCAGCAGCATCGGTGTAGTGCCGGTGATGCGCGCCGACGCCTCGATCGCGTCCGCGGCCTCCTCGCGCACCTGGTCGCTGATAGCCAGCACGCCAACGGGTTTCGCAT
Organism: uncultured Actinomycetota bacterium; assembly: GCA_963836555.1. Lineage (GTDB taxonomy): Bacteria > Actinomycetota > Actinomycetes > Mycobacteriales > Mycobacteriaceae > Mycobacterium. The sequence continues at coordinate 6,581 of CAWIKT010000009.1, forward strand.
CGCAGGTGCACGATCACCACGGTGTAACCCCGAGCTTGCAAGCCGTCGACGACCTCGCGGTCGAACTCGGCAGGCGCCGATTCCGGCGAGCTCACGCCGATCACGCGATCGCCGATCCGAGCTGTGACCCCGCGACCCGGCTTCGCGATGAAGTCGGTTGCCGCGGGCAACTGCAACTCACGGGCCCGGGCCGCGCCGATGATCGCGGCGGCGAGCGGGTGCTCGCTCGCATGCTCGGCGGCCGCCGCCAGTCGAAGTATTTCCTGCTCGGTGAAGCTCGGGTCGAAGACGCCGATCTCGACGAGTTCGGGTACGCCGCGCGTCAACGTGCCGGTCTTGTCGAACGCGATCCGGGTGGTGGTGCCTAACTCCTCCATGACGACGGCGGATTTGACCAACACGCCGTGCCGTCCGGCGTTGGCGATCGCAGCCAACAGCGGCGGCATCGTGGCCAGCACCACCGCGCACGGCGAGGCGACGATCATGAACGTCATCGCTCGTAACAAGGCCGCTTGCAACTGATCACCGCACAGCATCGGGATCACGAATACAGCGACGGTGACCGCGACCATGCCCATCGAATAGCGCTGCTCGACCTTGTCGATGAACAGTTGCGCGCGGGCTTTCGTCTGGCTGGCCTGCTCCACCAACGAGGCAATTCGCGCGACCACGGAGTCCTCGGCTCGTCGCTCGACGCGGATGCGCAGTGCGCCGGTGCCATTGAGTGTTCCGGCAAACACCTCGTCGCCGGGTCCTTTGTCCACCGGCAACGGTTCTCCGGTGATCGTGGCCTGATCGATTTCGCTGGCTCCGGACAGCACGCTGGCATCGGCGGCGATCCGCTCGCCGGGACGCACCACTACCACGTCGCCGATTTGCAGGGCGGTGGCCGGGACGCGTTCCTCGCAGCCGTCGTCGCTAACCCGGGTTCCCGTCTCCGGCGCGAGGTCTAGCAACCCACGCACCGAGTCCTCGGTTCGGGCGGTCGCCAGGGCCTCCAAGGCGCCTGAGGTCGCGAAAATGACGATCAGCAGCGCGCCGTCGGTGATCTGCCCGATCGCCGCGGCACCGATCGCCGCCGCGACCATCAGCAGGTCGACGTCGAGGGTCTTATCCACCAGCGCTTTGAGCCCAGCGAGCCCCGGTTCCCACCCCCCGGTCAGGTAGCAGGCCAGATACAGCGCCCACCAGATTCCACGGGGCGCCCCGGCCAGCTGCGCGGTCACACCGACCAGGAAGAACACCAAAGACAATGCCGCCCAGCGCATTTCCGGCAGCGCGGACAACCTCGTTCGCCGTGTCGGCACCGTCGTAGGAGCACGTAGCGGGCGCTGCGACGCGGTCGTCGAGACTGCCATGGCCCTCCTCCGATTTCCTGCACAGGTCGGCCCCGACGATAGCAGAAGATATGAACACGTCTTCATGTGTGCTGACCGGGTATGCTGAGCGGTCATGGGACACGGGGTCGAAGGTCGGGATCGGCCGGTCGCGCGGCTCGATGCCGACGCGGCATCTCACGTCGCCACCACCCTCCAAGCGCTCGCGACGCCCAGTCGGCTATTGATCCTCACCGAGCTCCGGCAGGGGCCGTTGCCGGTGAACGAGCTCGCCGACACGATCGGGCTCGAGCAGTCCGCTGTCTCACACCAGCTACGTCTGCTGCGCAACCTTGGTCTGGTGGTAGGCACGCGCGCGGGCCGCAGCATCGTCTACAGCCTGTACGACAATCACGTCGCCCAGCTCCTCGATGAGGCGATCTATCACAGCGAGCACCTACGTCTGGGATTGTCTGACCGGCCCGAGGCGGCCGGCTGACGCTACAGCGGCGTGGTGTACGCCGCACTGATACCGCCGTCGACCAGATAGCTTGCCGCGGTGATGAACGACGCATCGTCGCTGGCCAGAAACGCTACGGCGGCGGCGATCTCGTCGGCCTCGCCGAATCGGCCCATCGGCACGTGCACCATCCGGCGGGCGGCACGCTCGGGATCGCTGGCGAAAAGCTCTTGTAGCAGTGGAGTGTTCACCGGCCCAGGGCACAGCGCGTTGACCCGGATGCCCTGTCGGGCGAATTGCACACCGAGCTCGCGCGACATGGCCAACACCCCGCCCTTGGACGCGGTGTAGGAAATTTGCGAGGTGGCCGAACCCATCACCGCCACAAACGAGGCGATGTTGACGATCGACCCGCGTTCGGCCGGCACCATGTGGCGCAACGCCGCCCGGCAGCACAGATATACCGACTTAAGGTTCACGTCTTGCACCCGTTGCCATGCCGGCAGTTCGGTGTTCTCGATCAGTTCGTCGTCCGGGGGTGAGATGCCGGCGTTGTTGACCGCGATATCCACCGCGCCGTGCTTCCCCGCGACCGTGTCGAACAATGCGTTGACCGATGCCTCGTCCGAAACATCAACGGCCACAAACGAACCGTTTACCTCCTCGGCCGCGGCGGTCCCGGTGCGCTCGTCGATGTCGGCGATGACCACGGTGGCGCCCTCGGCCTGCAGTCGCCGTGCAGAGGCCAACCCGATACCGCCGCCACCACCGGTCACCACCGCGATACGGCCCGCCAACCGCTGCGTCAGGTCAATCGTCATGGTGCGACTCCTTCGCGTATGCCCGCGCCGCCTCGACGATCGCCGAGAACAGTCGCAGGTCCTCCAAACTTTCTTCGGGATGCCATTGCACCGCGAGCACGAAGTCGCGCCCGGGCAGTTCCACGGCCTCGACCACGCCGTCGGCGTCCCAGCCACTGACGACCAGACCCTCGCCGAGTTCCGCGATGGCCTGATGGTGATAGCAGCGCGCATCGACGGACTCTCCCACCAGCGACGCCAACCGGGTCCCGGCCACGATGCGCACCGGCAGCGTGGTGAACACCGCGTTGCCGGCCCGGTGTCCGCTGTGACCGATGACGTCGGGCAGGTGTTGATGCAGCGTGCCGCCGAGAGCGACGTTGAGCACCTGTGCACCGCGGCAAATGCCAAGCACCGGAAGGTTTCTCGCGAGCGCACCGCGCAGCAGCGCAAACTCCCAATCGTCGCGGTGCGGGGCGGGCTTGTCGCTGTTGGGGTGCGGCTGCTGACCGTAGCTAGCCGGGTCGAGGTCATTGCCGCCGGTGATCAACAGCCCGTCGAGGCTGTCGAGCACCCGCTCGGCGATGTCGACGTCGACCGGCTGCGGCGGCAGCAGTGCCGCGACCCCTCCAGCGTCCGTGACGCCCTTGAAATAGACCTCAGGCAGAAAGCTGGCTCGCAGATCCCAGACGCCCATCTGGGCACGGTTGAGATAGGTGGTCAGCCCGATCACCGGAGGCCTAGATGTCATGTGCCCGGCTCCTGATGCGAGACATCCTGTCTCGCATCGTCGCCTGAGATCTAAAACCGCTCAAACCCGCGAACCCTCTCCCAGTCGGTGACCGCCTTGTTGAATGCGGCCGCCTCGACATGGGCGCTGTGGACGTAGTGGTCGACCACCGGATCACCGAACGCCTGCCGGGCAACCGCCGACGCGTCGAACAGCGCCGCAGCTTCGGTCAGCGAACCGGGCAACCGCTCGCTGCCATCGGCCTCGACGTCCGGGTACGCGTTGCCCGTACACGGTTCCGGCAAAGACAATTCGCGCTCGATACCATGCAGTCCGCCGGCGATCAGCGCCGCGACGGCCAGGTACTGGTTGACGTCACCGCCGGGTACCCGGCATTCCACCCGCATGCTGTCGCCGTGACCGACGACGCGCAGTGCGCACGTCCGGTTGTCCAGGCCCCACGAGACGGCCATCGGCGCAAAGCTGCGATCGGCAAACCGCTTGTAGGAGTTGATGTTCGGGGCGTAGAGCAGGGTCAGCTCGCGCAGCGTGACCAGCTGGCCCGCCACAAAGCTCCGGAAGGTGGGCGACATGCCGAGCGGATCGTCGTCGGCGGCGAACACCGCGTCACCGTTCAACGACGTCAGTGACATGTGGACGTGGCAGCTATTGCCTTCGCGCTCATCATATTTGGACATGAACGTGATCGACTTGCCGTGCTGGTCGGCAATCTCTTTGGCGCCGTTCTTGTAGATGCCGTGGTTGTCACAGGTGACAAGCGCGTCGTCATAACCGAAGCCGAGCTCCTGCTGTCCGCGGTTGCATTCCCCCTTGACGGCCTCCCAGCGCAGACCCGCGCCCTGCATGTGCTGCCGAATGTCGCGCAGCAGCGGTTCGAGACGACTGGACGCCATCACCGCGTAGTCGAGGTTGTAGTCGCTGGCCGGGGTCAGATCGCGATACCCCTTGGCCCACGCCTGCCGATAGGTGTCCTCGAACACCATGAACTCCAGCTCGGTGGCCACGTAGGCGCGCAGCCCGTGCTCGCGCAACCGGTCCAGCTGACGGCGCAGGACGCGTCGCGGAGCGGGCTCGATGTGCTGGCCGTCGTGCCACAGCAAATCCGCGAGCACCAGCGCGGTGCCCGGCAACCACGGGATGCGTCGCAACGTGCTGAGGTCCGGCTTCATCAGCATGTCGCCGTAACCGGTGTCCCAGCCCGCCATTGCGTAGCCCTTGACGGTGTTCATGTCGACATCGACGGCGAACAGGTAGTTGCAGCAATCGGCGCCAGCTTCGGCGACCTGGTCGGTGAAGAAGGCTGCGGAGACCCGCTTACCCATCAACCGGCCCTGCATGTCGCTGAATGCGACGATCACCGTGTCGATCTCACCGGCGGCGATCTCCCGCTCGATCTCTTCGTGCGACGAGGTCACGGCGTGATCGTACTGGTCACCAGGTGCTGGTGCGTAGGACGATCTCGGCGGCAAGTTGCGCCGTCGATTCGTGTGCATTGCGGCGTCCGAGCAACTCGACCACTCGGTAATCGCCGTACACGAACCGTTGGCTGGCCTGAGCGATCGAGTGCGACGCGGAGCTGCTGACCAGAGCCGTCGTGTTGATCTCCACGGGCGGGCACTCTTCGTCGCGCACAACGCCGGTGTGGTCGGCGACCCGCGGATGGCCGCGGTCGATCACCACCAGGCCGGTGAAACGGTCCAGCCGGGTCGCGGCCAGCTCCCAGGCCACTTCGGCGCCGTCACGATCACCGACCAACACACCCCAACTGACGTCGAGCACATCGAGAATGCCGATCACCGACTTAGGGGTCAGGCGAGGGTCCGGAGCGATGGCGATGGTGCGCAACGAGGCGGTGTGCAGCCGCTCGCACAGCGCGTCGTAGGCCGGCAGTGCCCGCTGGGCCGCGCACAGCAGCACCACGACGGAGCCCTTCTCCGGACCGGTGTCGCAGACCTGGATGGGAAACCCGTCGACGGTAGTCATCATCGCCGAAGGCACCAGAGCAAATTACAGTGAATTGCCCCGCGCGGGGGCCGTTTTCGACCGGATCGGTAGTCGAGTGGCGGATGGAAACGCATCCGAAACATGGAACGTGTGACGACGACAGTGACAAGACGTGATGTCGTCAACGAAAAGCCTTGATTGGGGCAGTCATTGGTGGCGATCAACGCAGCGCGGACACGATAGTCAAGCGATGCGGCGGTCCGTCGTACAGCAGTGCGGTGACCGCGTCGACGTCGAGATGCGCGTCCAATATGTCGGCCATCAGATCGAGCTGGGCATTGCGTCGCGCGGCCACATCGGTGTCGCCGGCAACCACGAACCCGGCACGCCCCGCCGCGGTCGCGACATCGGTCAGCCACTGCCGGCGGAAGTCGTCATTGTCGAACAAACCGTGCCAGTGCGTCCCGAACACCTGACCGTGCCGATATCCCTCCGGCACACCGTCGTCGTCGAACCAGATGTCCTCGGCGCTGCGGTCCACCCGCCCATGGTGGATTTCGTAGCCATGGAGTGTGTCCTGCCGGCGACGCAGCACCTTGTCCGGCGCAAACGCAATGTCCGCGTCGAGCATCCCCAGCGCCTCGACCCGACCGGAGCAACTCTCGACCGGGTCGTCGATCGACCGACACAACATCTGGAAGCCCCCGCAGATGCCCAGCACGGCGCGCCCGGAATCGGCATGCGAGCGAATCGCCTGCTCGAGTCCGTGCTCACGCAGCCAGGCCAGGTCGGCGACGGTAGCTTTACTGCCCGGCAGCACGATCACGTCGGTGTCGGCGAGGTCGGCGGGCTCTTGTACCCACCGAACCAGCACGCCAGGTTCGCAGGCCAGCGCTTCGACGTCGGTGGAGTTGGAAATCCGCGGCAACCGCAGCACCGCGACGCGTAGCCACTGCGAGCCGCGCGGCGGCTGGGGCGTGCCGAGGATGCGGTGGGCCAAGACCGGAACCGCGTCTTCGGTGTCGAGCCACAAGTCGTCGGTGTAGGGCAGCACGCCGTAGGTGGGACGACCGCTGAGTGCGGCGAGCTGGCGTAAGCCGGGCTCGAGCAGTGCGACATCGCCGCGGAATTTGTTCACGATGAACCCGGCGATCAGTGCCTGGTCTTGCGCGTCGAGCACCGCCACCGTCCCGAACAGGTGGGCTAGCAACCCGCCCCGGTCGATGTCGCCGACGATTACCACCGGGAGATTCGCCGCGCGAGCCAGCCCCATGTTCACCAAGTCGGTTGCGCGCAGGTTGATTTCGGCCGGCGATCCAGCTCCCTCACAGATGACCGCGTCGAATTCGCTTCGCAGCCCGGCCAATTCGTCCTGCACGATGGCCGACAGCGTGTTGCGGTCCGACCAGTAGCCGGCGGCGGTGGCCGTGCCGACGACCTGGCCTTTGACTACCAGCTGCGAGGTCATGTCGCTGCCCGGCTTGAGCAGGATCGGATTGAACCGCACACTCGGGGCCAGACCCGCGGCGCGCGCCTGCATCGCCTGGGCACGGCCGATCTCGCCGCCCTCAACGGTGACGGCAGAATTGTTCGACATGTTCTGCGCCTTGAACGGCGCGACCCGAATTCCCTTGCGCGCCAGCAATCGGCAAAGGCCTGCGACGACCATCGATTTACCCGCGTCGGATGTGGTGCCGGCAACCAGCAGCGCGCCGCTCACGGCAGGGCGGTCACGGCAGGGTGAGGATTTCCGCGCCGGACTCGGTGACCAGCAGGGTGTGCTCGAACTGCGCGGTCCACTTGCGGTCGGTGGTGACCACGGTCCAGTCGTCGTCCCAGATCTCGTAGTCCAGCGACCCGAGGTTGATCATCGGTTCGATGGTGAACGTCATTCCCGGCTCGAGGATCGTGGTGACGGCGGGCTGGTCGTAGTGCAGCACCACCAGCCCGTTGTGGAAGGTGGTGCCGATGCCGTGGCCGGTGAAGTCGCGAACGACGTTGTAGCCGAAGCGGTTTGCGTACGACTCGATGACGCGGCCGACGACGGACAGCGCTCGGCCGGGTTTGACCGCTTTGATCGCGCGCATCGTGGCCTCGTGCGTGCGCTCGACGAGCAGGCGGTGTTCTTCGGAAACGTCACCGGCCAGGAAGGTGGCGTTGGTGTCGCCGTGGACGCCGTCGATGTACGCGGTGACGTCGATGTTGACGATGTCGCCGTCCTCGATCACCGTAGAATCCGGAATGCCGTGGCAGATCACCTCATTCAGGGAGGTACAGCACGATTTGGGATAACCCTTGTAACCCAGCGTCGACGGGTACGCGCCGTGGTCGACCATATAGTCGTGGGCGATGCGGTCCAGCGTGTCGGTGGTGACGCCGGGCGCCACAGCCTTGCCGGCTTCCGCGAGCGCCCGGGCGGCAATCTGCCCGGCGACCCGCATTTTCTCGATCACCTCCGGCGTCTGTACCCACGGCTCGGTGCCCTCCTTGGCGGTCGGCTTGCCGACGTATTCCGGGCGTGCGATCGACTTGGGTACCGGAAGCGTCGGCGACACCACGCCGGCGGACAGGGCGGAACGAACAGGCATGATCTCAGGGTATCTGCATCAGGGCGCTTCAGGCGCGGCTGCGGCGGCGCATCAGCGACCGGCGCGGGCCTTTGACCTTGACCGAGCCACAGACCACCCGACCGGTCAACACCACATGCGGAGTGCCCTCGGCCGGCGCTCCCTTGCGCCGATCGCTGGCGCTGCCGCCGTACACCTCGACGTCGTCAATCGACGCGCTGGCGCCCTCGGGCAATCGAATCTCCACCGAACCGAACCGCATGTCGAGTTCGATGACCACCACGGGCCCGGCGAATCTGGCCTTGACCAGATCGAGCTCGACCGAGCCCATCCGACGCACCAACGCCAGGCGGGTGGGGACGGTCCAATCACCATGACGCTTGAGCGATCCGGCCCAGCCGCGCAATTCGACGCGGTCGGCGGCCGAAGTGACGATCGCCCCCGGCCCGGGCAGGTCGCCGACCAGACTGTCCAGCTCGTTGCGGGTCCGGGCATACGACACATGGGTTGATCGTTCCTCGAACTCGCTGATGTCGATCAGGCCGAGCGCGACCGCGTTGTGCAGGCGGCGAAGCGTGCCGTTGCGGTCGGCGTCAGAGACGCGCAGCTCAGATAGCTTCTCGGGGCGAGTCATGGAGATATCAATCTACCGCCGCAGGTGTCCGTCGGGGTCCACTGGACAGTCACCCTGTAGCGACATTGAGTTGATGCCAGAAGTATGACAATGGCCCCATGCAGGAACCCATTCTGAGTGCTATTTGCATGTTTGCATCCCAGGTTGATCGCTACCGATCATAATCTTGTTAACCAAATCGACATTATTGATTGAAGCGTCAAAACAATTGTTGACAGCTCTCAGGCAGGAAGTCTGATAAATCGGATTTTGGATCTGGCTTGGTGGATACTAAGTCGCTTGGATAGACGCCGCGGCGCCGTTATCGGCCGACATCATGTTGGTCCGCCCAAACTCGATCCTCCGCAGCAACGCGTCAAGCTGCAGTTTGTCACCGTTTCCGCGTATCCGGGATACTGATCGGCGCCCGACAGCCTGAACCTGCTCGAGATACTTGCACGACGCAACTCCTCGAACTATAGCTAAGAGGAGGCTTAACGTCGCGACATGTTCTCCTGAGTTTTTTCCTGAAGATTCGCTTAACAAAGCTCCGAAAGTTGTTATAGGCTTCGTTCTGCCGGACGGCTCGTCCGCCATGAGGGGGAAATGACTCATGTGCGAGCCAACGGCTGTGGGGCGGCAACCCCACAATCCATAGGGAGAGACACCTAGATAGGAGGCTCGCACATGAGTCACAAGTATTTTACAGCCGTCGGGGCAGCCCTGGGAGGCGCGGCGGTCGCCGCGTTCGTCGGCATGGGCTCCGCACACGCCGTTGTTGGTGACACTGACGGGTACCAAGATCTTCTCGGAGCGCCAGGCACGGCTGGTTTGGCAAGCGGACAAGCAGCCGCCAATGTCACGTATGACACTGAGCTTGCGCAGAGTAACCTAGGGGCTGCGCAAGCATTTGACACCGCTGTCGACAGTTTCCAGCACGTCGGCACTGAACACGCGATCGCTCAACTGGTCGATTCAATCGACCACAACGCGTTCGTCGTTCAATTCGATCCCGACATCACTGGTTATTTGACCGATGCTTTTGGTGCCGGTGATGCTGGTGGATACCTGGTGCCGGACGACTTCCTAGGTTACCTCGCCACGGATCTCGACTTCTTCCTACTGAACCCCACAGGTCTCGACCCTCTGGTGCTCGGCCCTGTCATCGAGACGCTGCTCGGATTCCCGGCGACCGTCTGATCCATGTGATTTCACCTCGATGAGAGGTGGCGGTCTGGACCGGTGGGGAGGGGGGTCTTCCCCACCGGTTCGGACGCCAGACGTCGAGCCAGCCGCGGAACGAACTAGAGCCCCTGGAATCCGCAAGCTCGGCGAAACGAAAAGCCTGTCGCCCGGTCGCCCCTCGCGGCCGGGCGACAGCTCTGTCGAAACCGTTGCGGTTAAACAGCTTTCAGGTCAGGTAGTCGGCGGGCATCGACTCGAACATGAACTTGGTCATTCGCACCGCATACTCCGAACTGCCGCCGCCGACGATCAACGAGGCGAAGGCCAGATCGCCGCGGTACCCGGCGAACCAGGAGTGTGATCCCCCGGGAAACTCAGCCTCACCGGTCTTTCCGTACACCTCGCCGCAGCCGGCGATCTCCTTGGCGGTGCCGTTGGTCACCACGAGGCGCATCATCGGGCGCAGTCCCTCGATCATCTTCTCGGTAATCGGTGCGGTGTCGCCAGTGATCGCCGTCGGGCGTCCCTCAATCAGCTTGGGCACCGGCGTCTTTCCGGCTGCCACGGTCGCCGCGACCATCGCCATGCCGAAAGGAGAGGCCAGCACCTTGCCCTGACCGAACCCGTCCTCGGTGCGCTCGGCCAAGTCGACGGTCGGCGGCACTGATCCGGTGACCGTGCTGATGCCATCGATTTGGTAGTCCAGCCCGATGCCGTATTGGTTGGCCGCCTGAGCCAGGCCGCGCGGGGGCATCTGGCTGGCCAATTGTGCGAAAGTGGTGTTGCACGAGCTGGCGAACGCGCGTGACATCGGCACCACGCCCAGATCGAATCCCCCATAGTTGGGGACGACCCGCTGCCCGATGTCGAGATGGCCCGGGCAACCCAATAGCGTATTGGGGCTTGCCATGTCGCGCTCGAGCGCAGCGCCTGCGGTGACCATCTTGAACGTCGACCCCGGTGGGTAGAGGCCGGTAGTGGCAAGCGGGCCGATCGCGTCGGCGGCGGAATTCTGTGCGACGGCGAGGATTTCCCCCGTCGACGGCTTGATCACGACGACCATCGCCTGCCGACTCTGGTTGTCCACCGCGCGCTGGGCCGCGTTCTGGACGGCCCGGTCGAGGCTGATCGACACCGACGGCGCCGGGGCCGGCTGAACCTCGTGCAGCACGGCCAGATCGACGTTGTTCTGGTTGATGCTGACCACGCGCCAGCCCGCCTCGCCGTCGAGCTGCTCGATCACCGACTTCTTCACCTGACTGATCAGGGCGGGCGCGAAGTGATAATCGGTCGGCAGCAACTCGGCCTGCGGCGTGATCACCACGCCGGGCAGGCTGCCCAGGGCCGGGGCGATGTGGTTGTTGTCGTCGGTGCGCAGCGTGATCAGGTCGACGGGCTTGCCGGTGCCGCTGGCCTGCTCGGCCAGGCGCTGCGGGTCGTTGATCGCGTCGTCGAAGGGACGCAGAGCGTCGACCACCGAACGGGCGGTACTGATCAGGAAGGCGCCGGCTTTCGAGGCGTCCAGTGTGTAGTGGTACAGATAGCCGGGCGCCAACACGTCGGTGCCGCCGACTTCGTTGACCGAGGCACGCTTGGGCGGGTCGGCCCGCAGTGCAAGTGTCTGATGCTCGCCGAGCCGTGGATGAAGGTCCGTACTGCTCCAGCGGACCTGCCAACGTCCTTCGTAGCGCGCCATTTTCAGCTTGCCGTCGTAGGTCCACATCCGATTCTTCGGCAGGTGCCAGGTGTAGCGGTAGCTGACCGAGCCGGTGTCCTCGGCATACTTCGATCCGGTGATCTGGGTGTCCAGATGGCTCGCCTGCAGACCGGCCCACGCCGCGTTCAACGCTTCGCGTGCGTCGCTGGGGTTGTCGCTGAGGTCGGCGGCCGCCCCCGTGTCACCGGTAGCCAGCGCGGCGAAGAACTTTTGGGCCGCCGGCGCGGGCCCCTCTTGTTTCGGAGTACACGCCGACACCGCGGACGTCGTCACCAATACGGCTGCAGCGGCTGTGGCAGCTGATGCCACTGTGAATTTTGTTGCCATTGTGGCTGATGTTAGAACTGTGACGGCTGGACCGACGGCGACACACCGAGACAAGATCGTTACGCCGTAGCCACCGGCGCGTCTGTCGCGGGATCGACGGACGTTCGACGCCGGAACTCAGTACGTCTCCTACAGCGCCGTCGCCAATCGATCAGTCCAGCAGGACCGTGGCGAAGGTGCCGATTTCGGTGAAGCCGATGCGGTCATAGGTTGCCCGCGCGACGGTGTTGAAGTCATTGACGTACAGGCTGGCCGTGCGTCCGGTGCCGACGATCACCGCCGACAGCGTTGCGGTGCCGGCGGTCCCCAAGCCTCGGCCCCGCCACTCGGGATGCACCCAGACCCCCTGGATCTGGCTGACTGTCGGCGATTGCGACCCGACCTCGGCCTTGAAGACCACCTCACCGTTTTCGAAGCGGGCCCACGCCCGTCCGGCCGCGATCAGGCTGGCAACCCGTCTCCGGTATCCGCGTCCGCCGTCGCCGAGTCGAGGGTCGACACCGACCTCGCCGATGAACATGTCAATCGCCGCCACCAGGTAGCTGTCGAGTTCGTCCGGCTTGACCTGTCGCACACCTGGATCGATCGCACAGGTCGGCATCGTGGTCAGCGACATCAACGGCTGATTGTCACGCACGTCCCGGGCCGGACCCCAGGCCGGCTCGAGGCGGTGCCACATCGGCATCACCAACTCCGTCCGCCCGACCAGCGACGAGCAGCGTCGTGAGCCGGTCAGCGCCGCGTCGGCGAAGGCGTGGAGGTCATTTGGCCGGCCGCGCAACGGAATGAGATTGGCGCCGGCGTAACACAACGACTCGTCGGGGCCGCGGCGCGTCCACAGCTCCCCGCCGATTGAGTTGGGGTCCATGCCATGATCGGCCACTCTCGCGGCCACCATGCACGAGCCGACCGGGTCGGCGTCGAAAACCCGGCGCACCGCACTTCCGTCGCGCACGACTGACACCCGGCGCTCGCTGACGCGGCGGATGGGCGGAGCCGACATACTGACTCTTTCTGCGACGAATCGACGGCCGGATCAGGCCAACGTCAGCTTACGGTCACAACTGGCGAACCGCTCGCCGTTGATCCTTCAGCGCCCGACTCGTTAGCCAATCGCATTGCCTCTTCGATCAATGTCTCGACGATCTGCGCCTCGGGCACGGTCTTGATCACTTCGCCGCGGACGAAGATCTGGCCTTTGCCATTGCCGGACGCGACGCCGAGGTCGGCCTCGCGGGCCTCCCCGGTCCGTTGACGACACAACCCATCACGGCCACCCGCAGCGGGAAGTCGAGCCCGTCGAGACCGGCGGTGACTTCGTTGGCCAGGCGGTAGACGTCGACCTGAGCACGCCCGCACGACGGGCAGGACACGATCTCCAGCCCGCGGGGCCGAAGGTTCAGCGATTCCAGGATCTGGGTGCCAACCTTCACTTCCTCGACCGGCGGCGCCGACAACGAGACCCGGATGGTGTCGCCGATGCCGCGCGACAGCAAAGCTCCGAACGCCACCGCGGACTTGATGGTGCCCTGGAACGCCGGACCCGCCTCGGTGACACCGAGGTGCAGCGGGTAGTCGCACTGTGCGGCGAGCTGCTCGTAGGCAGCGACCATCACGACTGGGTCGTTGTGCTTGACGCTGATCTTGATGTTGCCGAAGCCGTGGTCCTCGAACAGCGACGCCTCCCACAGCGCTGACTCAACCAGCGCCTCGGGCGTCGCCTTGCCGTACTTCTCCATGAACCGCTTGTCCAGCGATCCGGCGTTGACCCCGATGCGGATCGGAATGCCCGCTGCGGCAGCGGCTTTCGCGACTTCACCGACCCGGCCATCGAATTCCTTGATGTTGCCGGGGTTTACCCGCACGGCGGCACAGCCGGCGTCGATCGCGGCGAAGATGTACTTCGGCTGGAAGTGGATGTCGGCGATGACGGGGATCTGACTCTTCTTGGCGATCGCGGCGAGCGCGTCGGCGTCTTCCTGACGAGGGCACGCCACCCGGACGATGTCGCAGCCGGTTGCGGTCAGCTCGGCGATCTGTTGGAGGGTCGAGTTGACGTCGTGAGTCTTGGTGGTGCACATCGACTGCACCGAAATCGGGTGATCGCTTCCCACGCCGACGTCCCGGACCATCAGCTGTCGCGTCTTGCGCCGCGGCGCCAGCGTGGGCGCCGGCGCGGCCGGCATACCCAGACCTGTGGTCACTGTTGCCTTCTCTCGCTTCGTATTCGCTACTGGAACAGCCGGATCGGGTTGACCACGTCGGCGGTCACCGTCAGCAGCATGTAGCCGACCACCAGAACCAGAACTACGTAGGTTGCCGGCATCAGTTTGAGGTAGTTCACCGGCGCCGCTGCGACTTTGCCGCGGGCCGACCGAACCAGGTTGCGCAGCTTCTCATACAGCGCGATCGCGATGTGACCGCCGTCGAAAGGCAGCAGCGGCACCAGGTTGATGACGCCCAGGATGAAGTTCAACTGCGCCAGGAACAACCAGAACGCCATCCAGACACCGTGATCCACGGTGTCTCCGCCGATGATGCTTGCGCCGACGACGCTGATCGGGGTGTCGAGCGAACGCTCGCCGCCACCTATCGCATGGATCAGCGCGCCGACCTTCGTCGGGATGGCCACCAGCGACTTGCCCAGCAACACGGTCAGATTGCCGGTGAAGGTCAGGGTGCCCGGTATCGCGCTGACCGGGTCGTAGTGGGTGGGTCCCGGCTGGGTGCCCACCACTCCCATCACACCGAGCGTCGCCGGCTTCGCGCCGCCGTTCTTGCCGGTGCTCACCCAGCGCTGCTTCTGCACGATGTCGACGTACTTGGTCATCGTCTGACCGTCGCGCTTGATGACTACGGGAACGGTGCCGTGCAATTTCTGCACCACGCCGGCCATGTCCGAGAAGTCGGTCACCGGGGTGCCGTTGACCTTGAGCACCACGTCGCCGGCGCGAATCCCAGCGGCGGCCGCCGGCCCGTCGCCCGCACACTTTTCGAAGTCGCCCTGCTTGAGTTCGCTTGCCGCACAGGCCGTTTGACCAATGACCGCGGTGGGGTGCAGGTTGGGCAGACCCCACATCACTGCGATGGCGTAGATCAGTACCAGGCCGATGACGAAGTTCATGCCCGGACCGGCGAACAAGACCGCCACCCGCTTCCAGGTTTTCTGCTTGTACATCGCGCGGTCGTGCTCGTCGGGCTGCAGTTCTTCGACCGACGTCATGCCGGCGATGTCACAGAAGCCCCCGGCCGGAATCGCCTTCAGCCCGTACTCGGTCTCGCCACGACGAGTCGACCACAGGGTCGGACCAAAGCCCACGAAGTAGCGCCGCACCTTCATCCCGGTGCCCAGTGCGACCCACATGTGGCCGCACTCGTGCAACGCGACCGAGATGAGGATGGCCAGTGCAAACAGCACGATGCCAATTACGAACATCATCGAACCGGTGAAACCTCCTGTGTGATCGCACTACGCGCGCGCTCGCGGGCCCAGCGCTGCGCGTCGAGTACGTCTTCCACGGTAGCGGGTTCTGCGGCCCACTGGCCGGCGGCGCTCAGGACCTCGTCGATTGTGTGCACGATGCCCGGGAAACCGAGCCGACCGGCCAGGAAGGCCTCGGCCGCTTCTTCGTTCGCGGCGTTGTACACGGCGGTCATGCAGCCACCCGTCTCGCCAGCCCGCCGGGCCAGCGCGACCGCGGGGAACACCGCATCGTCCAGCGGCTCGAACTCCCAGGTCGACGCCTTCGTGAAGTCGCACGCCGCGGCCGCCCCGGGCACCCGAGCAGGCCAGCCCAGCGCCAGCGCGATCGGCAGTTTCATGTCCGGGGGGCTGGCCTGGGCGATCGTCGATCCGTCGGTGAACGTCACCATCGAGTGCACGATCGACTGCGGATGCACGACCACGTCGATGCGGCTGTAGGGAATGCCGAACAGCAGGTGGGCCTCGATGAGTTCGAGCCCCTTGTTGACCAGCGACGCCGAGTTCAAGGTGTTCATCGGACCCATCGACCAGGTCGGGTGCGCGCCGGCCTGATCGGGGGTCACGTCCTCGAGCTGAGCGGTCGACCAGCCGCGAAAGGGCCCGCCGGAAGCGGTAAGCACCAGCTTGGCGACCTCATCGGCGCTGCCGCCGCGCAGACACTGCGCCAGTGCGGAGTGCTCGGAGTCGACCGGCACGATCTGGCCGGGCTGCGCGGCGGCCAGCACCAGCGGCCCGCCTGCGATCAGCGACTCCTTATTAGCCAGGGCCAACCGGGCGCCGGAGGCGAGCGCGGTCAGGGTCGGTTGCAGACCGAGGGCGCCGACCAGCGCGTTCAGCACCACGTCGGCCTCGGTGTTCTCGATCAGTCGGGTCGCCGCGTCGGCTCCCTGATAGGTGACGTCGCCGACCGTCTGCGCCGCGGCCTTGTCGGCGACGGCGAGGTTGGTGACCCCGGTCTCGGCGCGCTGTTGAGCCAGCAGCTCGGGATGCCCGCCCCCGGCGGCCAGGCCGACCAATTCGAAGCGGTCCGGGTTGGCGGCGATGACCTCGAGCGCCTGTGTGCCGATGGAACCGGTGCTGCCCAACACCAGGGTCTTCAGGCGGCGACGGGTGCCGCTGGTGCGGCCAGTTTCACGTTCGGCGAGGCCATCGCGGCGGTTCGACACCATCCCATTGTGCCGCGCCACCGGCGCGCCGGACGAATTCCGATATGCCAGAATGTTCAAGCATCTTGATCCCAACCCGAGGAGTGTGTCGTGGCCGGTACCGAGGTGGACCGCACAGGCGGTCACGTCAACGGCGTTGACGTCGCCGAGGTGCCGTCGGCTGCGTGGGGCTGGAGCAAGGTCAGCCACCGCAACTGGCACGTCTACGGCCTGCTGATGATTGGGCTGCTGGTCGCGTTCCTGCGCGGCAACCACGTCGGCCACGTCGAGGATGTGTGGCTCATCGGCTTCGCGCTGCTGGGGACGTTCTTCCTGGTGCGCGACTGGTGGGGCCGTCGGCGCGGCTGGCTCAGGTAGACCCTTCGGCGGCCAGCTGGCCGCACGCTCGGGGTTAAGGCGCGCGCTCCAGCTACCCGCCTTCGGCGGCCAGCTGGCCGCACGCCGCGGCGATTTCGCGGCCGCGGGTATCGCGCACCGTGCAGGCCACTCCGGCCGCCCGCACCCGCCGAACGAATTCCCGCTCAACGGTTTTCGGGCTCGCATCCCATTCGCTACCCGGAGTCGGGTTCAGCGGAATCAAGTTCACATGGACTAACGGGCCCAGTGCCCGACGCAGTCGCTTGCCCAGCAGATCCGCGCGCCACGGCTGGTCGTTGACATCGCGAATCAGCGCGTACTCCACCGACACCCGCCGGCCGGTCTGGTCGGCGTAGTAGCGCGCGGCATCCAACGCCTCGCTCACCTTCCAGCGGTTGTTGACCGGGACCAGGGTGTCGCGCAGCTCGTCGTCCGGGGCGTGCAGCGACAGCGCCAGCGTCACCCCGAGCCGCTCGTCGGCGAGTTTGCGGATGGCTGGGGCCAGGCCGACCGTCGACACCGTGACCGAGCGGGCTGAGATGCCGAACCCGGCGCCCTTGTCCGCCGAACCAGTGATGCGACGAACCGCGGCCAACACCCTGGCGTAGTTCGCCAGCGGCTCTCCCATACCCATGAACACGATGTTGGACAGCCGGTCGTCCCACTCGTCACGCACACTGGCGGCTGCCGAGCGCACCTGCTCGACGATCTCGGCGGTCGACAGGTTCCGGGTCAGGCCGCCTTGGCCGGTCGCGCAGAACGGGCAGGCCATGCCGCAGCCGGCCTGCGAGGAGATGCACACCGTGTTGCGTTTGGGATAACGCATCAGCACCGACTCGAAGGTGGTGCCGTCGACCGCCTTCCAGAGCGTCTTGCGGGTTTCGCCTGCGTCGCAGGTGATTTCGCGAGCAGAGGTCAGCAGTGTCGGGAACAAAGCGTCGGCCACTTGACCACGGATGACAGCGGGCAGGTCGGTCATCTGTTGCGGGTCGGCGATCAGCCGGGCGTAGTACTGGTTCGCCAACTGCTTGGCGCGAAACGCCGGCAGACCCAACTCGGTGACGGCCTCGGCGCACGCGGCATCGTCGAGGTCGGCGAGATGCCGCGGCGGCAGCGCACGGCGCGGCGCCTCGAAGATCAACTCTTGCTTCACCAGAAACCTCAGTGCAGCAATGTCAGGACGGTCCAGGTGACGACCGCCGACGGTAGAGCCCCATCAAGCCGATCCATCAGACCTCCGTGACCGGGCAAGATCCGGCCCATGTCTTTGATACCGAGGTCGCGCTTGATCTGCGATTCCACCAGGTCACCCAGCGTCGCGGTGGCCACAATCATCAAACCGAGCAGCAGACCGACCCACACCGGCCGGTGGGCCAGCAGGGTCGCGGTCACCGTGACCGCGGTGATCCCGAAGGACAACGATCCGGTCAGGCCTTCCCATGATTTCTTCGGGCTGATCGTCGGGACCATCGGGTGCTTGCCGAACAGCACGCCGACGGCGTACCCGCCGACATCAGAGAAGACCACGCCGATCATCAGGCAGAACACCCGGCCGGACCCATCCGACGGAAATGCCAGCAGCACGCTGAACGAGCCGAACAACGGCACCCAGGCCGCGAGGAAGACGGTCGCCGCGACGTCGCGTAGGTAGTTGCCCGACGGCGAATCCGTCGAGCCGTGCGGTGCGGTCGTTGAGCCGAGAGCCAACCGCCAGCACATACAGACCACCGCGGTGGCGCCGAAGGCCGTCAGTAGGCCGTAGGCATGCTGGTACCAGGCCAGCCACACCATGGCTTCGCCGCCAATTAGCAGCGGGACGGCCGGTATCAGGTAACCGGCCTCGCGCAGCCTGCGTACCACTTCGTGCGTGGCGATCGGCATCGCGACGGCGAGTAGCAGAACCCACAGGTAGCGGTCCCAGATCAGGATCGCGACGATGGCGAATGCCAACATCGCGCCTACCGCAATAGCCGCCGGTAAGTTGCGGCCGGCCCGCGATTTCTTCGGCTTGGGCTCGTGCACCGCATCCTCGGCGGGAAGCTCTGCGCCGGTACCGGTCTCTGCCACGGACGTGTCTGCTGGCCGGCCGCTAGACCTCCAGCAGCTCGCCTTCTTTGTGCTTGACCAGGTCGTCGATCTGGGTCACGTATTGGTGAGTCGCCTTGTCCAGGTCCTTCTCCGCGCGCGACACCTCATCCTCACCGGCTTCACCGTCCTTGCGGATGCGACCCAGTTCCTCCATCGCCTTGCGGCGGATGTTGCGCACCGAGACCTTGGCGTCCTCCCCCTTGGCCTTGGCTTGCTTGACCAGCTCGCGGCGACGCTCCTCGGTCAGCTGCGGCACCGCGACCCGGATCAGCGTGCCGTCGTTGCTCGGGTTCACTCCGAGGTCGGAGTTCCGGATCGCCGCCTCGATGTTGCCGAGCTGGCTGGCCTCGTAGGGCTTGATCACCACCAGCCGCGCCTCCGGCACGTTGATGCTGGCCAGCTGCGTAATCGGGGTGGCAGCACCGTAGTAATCGATGACGATGCGGTTGAACATGCTGGGGTTCGCGCGGCCGGTTCGGATCGTCGACAGGTCGTCACGGCTCACCCCCACGGCCTTTTCCATTTTCTCTTCGGCGTCGAAGAGAGTCTCGTCAATCAATTCCGCCGCTCCTCGTCCTCGCTGCGCTCTGCATCGTCATAGGCGGTCACGTCGCCGCTCCTCCGGTTATCACCAGCGTTCCGATTTTCTCACCTGCGACGGCCCGGGCGATATTGCCGTCGGTCAGCAGGTTGAAAACCAGAATCGGCATGCGATTGTCCATGCACAAGCTGAAGGCGGTGGCATCGGCCACCTTCAGACCGCGGTCGATGACTTCGCGGTGGGTGATCGCGGTGAACAGTTCGGCCGCCGGATTCACCCGTGGGTCCTCGGCGAACACCCCGTCGACCGCCTTGGCCATCAACACCACGTCGGCACCGATCTCCAGGGCGCGTTGCGCGGCCGTGGTGTCGGTCGAGAAGTACGGCAGGCCCATGCCGGCACCGAAGATCACGACGCGCCCCTTTTCCAGGTGGCGCTGGGCACGCAACGGAATGTACGGCTCGGCCACCTGGCCCATCGTGATCGCCGTCTGCACTCGGGTGACAATGCCTTCTTTTTCCAGAAAGTCTTGCAGCGCAAGGCTGTTCATGACGGTTCCGAGCATGCCCATGTAATCCGACCGGGTGCGCTCCATGCCGCGCTGCTGCAATTGCGCGCCGCGGAAGAAGTTGCCACCGCCGATGACCACGGCAACCTGAACGCCGGTGCGGACCACTTCGGCGATCTGCCGGGCGACCAGCGCCACCACGTCCGGGTCCAGACCCACCGATCCCCCGCCGAACATCTCACCACCGAGCTTGAGCAGCACACGGGTGTATTTGGGTCGGTTCGACGACTCGGCGCCGTTACTACCCTGCTCCGTCATCTGACTCCTCGCACCGGAAGGCGCCCTTGCGCTACCTTCGCGACCGCTGTCCCCTAATCAGCCGGGTCTATCCTGCCCTATCGGTGAGCTGTGCGTCCCAGGAGTGGGCACGCGAGCAAGACTCGTGCCTCAGCAACATTGCGGCGCACCGCTAGGAATTGCGCGTTAGTGCGAACGAGTGAGGCCGCGGGTGGCGGGGCCTTCCAGGAGCGTGCCGTCTGGCGCAAACCGCGAACCGTGCAGCGGGCAGTCCCACGATTTGTCGACGTCGTTCCAGTTCACGATGCCGCCCAGGTGCGGGCAAACGGGCGAAACCTGGTGCTGCACATCGTCCACACTGGATTTGGCCTGCAGACGCCACGGGGGTCCGCTGACCACCCCACCTTGATCGCCCACCGTGTCCGGCGAGCGCACGATCGGCGCAAGCCAGCCCTTGGTCATTTGGAACCCGACTTCGAGATTGGCCTGCATCGCGGTGGTGAGACCGGTGACTTCGTGCGGACTCCACGCCGCAAAGGCCCTGGCCCAGTCCATTCGGCCGCCCAGTATCCGGCCGCTGAGGATCAGTGCCGCGGCCACCCCGCCGGTAAGCCCCCACTTGTTGAAACCCGTTGCCACATAGATGCTTTCGCTACCAGGAAGAACGGGTCCGACGTAAGGTAGGCGGTCGATCGGGGTGTAATCCTGCGCCGACCAGCTGTGGGTCACCGTGGCACCCGGGAAGTGGGTGCGTGTCCATGACGTCAGCTCGTCCAGTTCCGAATGGGACTCTTGCGGCCCACCGTGTGTCCAGCCCCCGCAACGACGAGACGCTCACCGCCGTCGAACGGCGCGTAACGAACCGATCTGGTCGGTGAGCCGGCGGACAGGAACATCGGCCGGGTGATGGCACCAGGGACCTCGAATGCGAACCCGTAGGACCTACTGGGCTTCAGCCTCGCAAAGAATCCACCGCGATCAAGGATAGGGATGCCGGTGGCCAGCACACACCGTTCGGCCTCGACATCCACCTCGCCCTGCGAAGCGGCCACCCGCAGTCGCACGCCGCCGTGGCGCTGCTGCGAGACCGAACGTACCCTGGCATTTTCCACCAGATGTCCGCCGCGATTTGTCAGCTCGTCAATCAAACTGTCCAGCAACGGCATTGGATCGAATTGGGCTTGGTCGTCGAGCCGGACGCCGCCGTGGAACGGGAACGGGACTTCGGCGTCGTCGTCCCAAGCGGTGTCCAAGCCAGCCAGCCGGGTAGCGACCAGCTCGGCGCGTGCCCGCGGCACTTCCTTTGCAGACTGCGCATACGTGTACGTCGATTCCCGTTGCACGGGAATCGAATTGCTCTCGCAATAGCGCAACAGCCAGTCTTGCCCCTCGCGACTACCTTGGATGTAGTCGCGGGCCAAGCTGGGACCGTGCCGGGCAACGATTGTCGACAGGTTGGTGCCCTGCAGCAGGCTGATCTTGCCGGTGGTATTGCCGGTCGTCACCGCGCCCGCGGTGCGGGCTTCCAGCACCAGCACACTCTTGCCCGTCCGTGCCAACAGCACTGCTGTCACCAGACCGGTGATGCCAGCCCCGACCACGACGACATCGGCGGCGGATTGATCAAGTTCTGATTCTCGGTGCTGCCCGTTTCGGCCAGCCAGCCATAGTGAAGGAGTCATTGGGCACCGGATACCCGACCGCCGGGAGCCGAAACCGCTGCTGGGCGCCGCTGAGCACCCAACCGATGTCGGCACGTGTCCGGCCTCACACCGCCGACAACATGCCCTCTCACCAGCGACGCAACGGGCCCACCGGCGCTCCGCTCTGGGGCGAAGGTTTGGTCGGCCTGCACCGCGGGAATGCGGCGCAACGCGGTGCGCGGACGGTGAGTGTTGCTTTCCGGACGTACACCTGAACCGGTCTGGTCGCCGGCCGGTGACCAAGACAGCAGTGATTTGTGGCAAGAGGAGGACTCAATGTCGGACGACAACAAGAGCGGGCCGGAAGAAGCGATCAAGGGCGTCGTCGAAGGCGCCAAGGGTCTGGCCAAAGAGGCAGTCGGCAGTGTGGTCGGCAACAAGGACCTCGAGCAAGAGGGTGAGGCCCAACAGGACAAGGCCGAAGCTCAGCGTGACGCGGCCAAGCGGGAAGCCGAAGCTGAGGCTGCCCGTTCGAGTGCCAAGACGGCGGAG
Organism: uncultured Actinomycetota bacterium; assembly: GCA_963836555.1. Taxonomy (GTDB): domain Bacteria; phylum Actinomycetota; class Actinomycetes; order Mycobacteriales; family Mycobacteriaceae; genus Mycobacterium. The sequence goes on from CAWIKT010000009.1 coordinate 28,897, forward strand.
AAGCGCCAAGAGTCGCACCAGAACTAAGTACACCGAAAAGGGGCTCGGTCCACGACGGGCCGGGCCCTTTTCGTGTTTGCTTGCCACCTGCTAAGCAGCAGAAGGCATTCAGGTCCGGTGTCGTACCGCCGCCGACCCGACTGCCCACGCGCAGACCGCGCGCTCTCGCTTCGCCGCTATTTATCGCGGACTTTCCGATTGTGTCTCTTGATGGCGTCGACGAGTTGCGCTTTGTCCATTGTGGACCGACCGGAGATGTCGAGTTTGCGGGCGATATCAAGCAGATGCTTTTTGCTGGCGTTGGCGTCGACACCCTCGGCCGACGGGATCGGGTTGTTGAGGCCGCCCCGCTCTGCCCGGGCATCCGAAGGACCTTTCTTCCTCTTGGGTAGCCAGCGGTCACCGACCTTCTCGAAACTGTGCTTGAGGGCCGCGTACGCCACGCGATGAGCCCGCTCTTCGCTGCCGTACTCATCGGCGGCCGCATCGTGTGCCTTGGCAAAAGTACGCTGCGCCTTGGCATTCGACTTCTTGACTGGACGTGGCAACTCGTCCTGCTTGGGTGTGCCGTCTTTCGTTGTTTTTGGCATCGCTCACCTTTCAATCAACGCTCGGCCGACTGCTGAGCCGTCGCGTAGGCCAATTGCAGGAAGTCCGCTGCGGTCAGCGCCGTGAACGCGCCGGCGACCAACCGGGCGATGCGCGGCACGAAGATCAGACCGATGACGAACGCGGTCGTTACCCACACGTCCAAGCAGAACGGGCAGGTGAGCAGCTCTCCCAGGCTGTGTCGAAGCGGGTTGGTCTGCCGGACCTCCTCGTGCACCTCGGCCGGACCGCTGGTGCCGGCGTAATGTGTGAATGGCGCCCGAATGGGGCTGGTGACGGCGTCTTTGGTGATGGTGCGCGAGAGTTTGTGCGTTCCAACGGCAACGGTGAGCAGGTCGTGCACGCGCCAGCGTTCCGGCAAGACCCGCCCGGTCGCCAATGCGACCACACCGGCCAGCGAGACGACGCAGGCATAGATGCCCATCACCATGACGTAACCGCTCAGCGGACGATCTCGATCACCCCGGTATGCGGCTGCCTCCCGGTGTGCGCGTTCGGCGATACCGTCGGCCTTTTGCTGTAACTCCACCACAAAGACTCCTCGAGACTTGCGCCCACGGACGCCCCGTCGAGACCGGGCAGTCCATCGATCCCGCCGTGCTGGAGGAAGAGGCTGCGTTGATAATTCGACTGAGGGGTACCCATCGGGCGTCCCGAATCAACCGAAAGGTTCCGTCCTGATGGCACAGACCGCCGTTCTCTTTGATGTCGACGGCACGCTGATCGACTCCAACTTCCACCATGCCGTGACGTGGCATCACGCATTCCTCGACGTCGACGAAGAAGTGCCGTGCTGGCGGATTCTGGGCCTCATCGGCCGGTCCGGTTCGGAACTGATCACCGAACTAATGGGCGACGAATTCGCCGAGAAGCACGGAGACCGGGTCAAAAAGTTACACACCAAATACTTCGTCGAATCGGCTCCGCTCATCCGCCGGTTGCCTGGAACCCGCGAATTACTCGAGGCCGTCGCCGAGCGGGGTTGGCAGTCGGTGCTTGCCACATCTGCCGGCGAGGAGGAACTGGGGGTCCTGCGGCGCGCTCTCGACTGCGACGACCTGATCAGCGCTGTCACCTCGGCCGCCGACACCGAGCGCGCCAAACCGCATCCCGACATCGTTGGCACCGCCTTGGAACGAGCCGGCGTGTCGGCCGACGAGGCGGTATTCGTCGGAGACGCCGTCTGGGACGTGCATGCGGCGGAGCGCGCCGGAGTTCCCGCGGTGACGGTGCTCAGTGGCGGTACGTCCCGCCGCGACTTAGAAGACGCCGGAGCCGCTCAGGTGTACGACGGACCGTTCGAGGTGTGCGAACACCTCGAACGACTCGCCGAATTGGTTGGCCGATAGCGGCTTTGGTCGCTCGTTGCCTAGCCCAAATGCGCCGAGAGCAGCCAGGCCGGCACCGACATGCGCCCGTTGCCCTCGTCACGAACATCCGGGAACGGGAATTCGGGACTGTCGGCCCCGGTAAAATTGGCGTGGATCCTGGCCGGCCGGATCTCGTCGATGACCCAGTACTTCGAGACCACCTCGCGCAGCTCGTCCTCGGTGACCGGATTGGCCGGACCGCCGTCGCCGGTCTTGGCGAAAACCAACACGTAGTACGAGGCTCCCGGGGCCGCGGCCCGCACGATCGATTGCTGATAGCCCTCGCGCAGCTCGACGGGCATCGAGTGGAACAGCGTGCTGTCGACGATGGTGTTGAAGCGGCCTTCGGTACCGGTCGGATAACTAGTGAAGTCAGTGATGTCGGCGACGTCGAAAGAGGCATTGGTCAGCCCCTGCGCGGCGGCGTGCTCCTTGGCCAAGGCGATGGCAGTGGGTGAGGCGTCCAGGCCCACTGTGTTGTGACCCAATGCCGCCATACGCAGTGCGAACGCCGCCTCGCCGCAGCCGGCGTCGAGCACGTCGCCGTGAATCTTGCCCTGGTCGATCAGCGCGGCAATCTCCGGTTGCGGCTCCCCGAGACTCCACGGCGGGCGCGCTCCCGCGCCGAACTCGGTGGTTTCGCCGCGGTAGGCGGGATCGAAATCGAAATCAAACTTCTGCGTCTCAGTCATACCCCATATATATCAACCCGGTTGATATGTGTCAACATCGTTGATATGGGCTTGTCCGAAAATGCGCCGCTGGGTTACCTGTTGTTTCAAGTGATGGCCGCTCTGCGGCCGGAGGTGTCGTCCGCGCTCAGCCCACTGGGATTGACGCTGCCCGAATTCGTCTGTATGCGAATGCTTTCCATGACTCCGGGGCTCTCCAGCGCGGACCTCGCCCGGTCGGGCAACGTCTCACCTCAGGCGATGAACACGGTGCTACACCGGCTGGAGAACGCACAGATCGTAAGCCGTCCCGCGTCCGTGGCGTCGGGTCGAGCACTCCCGGCGTCGCTGACCGCCGATGGTCGGGCGCTGCTCAAACGGGCCGAGGCAGCGGTCGGTGAGGCAGACGCCCGCGTGCTAGCCAAGCTGTCGGCCTCGCAACAGCGCGAGTTCAAACGGATGCTCGCGACGCTGGGACCCGACTGACCACATCGGTCCAACTCCTCCGCCGGGCATCCTGCCCGGCATCGTCGCTGGACTAAGCCGGCTCGTCGATGCGCGCCCAAGGCCGGGCGTCTTCGAGTTCGTAGGCCAGTTCCAGCAGGCGGGCCTCACGTCCCATCGGCGCCGAGAACATCATCCCGACCGGCAGTCCGGTTCTTGAAACGCTGAGGGGCAGCGAGATCGCCGGCTCTCCCGTCACGTTCTGCAGCGGGGTGAAGGCAACCCAATCCTGCAGTCGGTCGATGATCTGCTCGTAGTCCGCCATCGGGTCGAGGTAGCCGATCTGCGGAGGCTCGTCGGCCAGCGTCGGTGTCAGCACCACGTCATAGGTGCGGGCCAGGCGCTCGGTGTAGCGGCGCGTCCGGGACAGCCGCACCAGCGCCAGCGGCACCTTGTGCAGATTGCGGCGCGCATGCCGGTCCAGGCCGCGAGACAGGTTGTCCAGCCGGGTGACGTCGAAGTTGTCGAAGGTTCGCTTGTTCTGCTGAATCTGACCCAACGCCAGCAGGCCCCAATACAGGACGAAATCGGGCACGAAACTGTTTGGTATCGGCGGTTTTTCGAGATGCTCGACGTGGTGGCCCAGCTCCTCGAGAAGGGCGGCAGCTTTCATGGTCAGCTCGCGGACTTCCGGGCTGGATTCCCGTAGCAGGGAGTGGGTGATGACGGCAACCCTCAGCCGTTGCCGGCCGGCACGCTGAACATCGCCGATCGGCGGAAGCTTCGTGGCGGGCCAGATGCGTTCGGCTTCCCGATAGAACGCCGCGGTGTCGCGCACAGAGCGGCTGACCACTCCGTTGGCTACGATCTTGATCGGCATCTGACGCACTTCTTTGTCCAGCGGCAGCCGGCCGCGCGACGGCTTGAGACCCACAAGGCCGTTGCAGGAAGCGGGGATTCGAATCGACCCGCCCCCATCGTTGGCATGGGCGATCGGCACAACACCTGCGGCGACGAAGGCGCCGGAGCCCGAGGACGACGCACCCGCGGTGTGGTCAGGGTTCCACGGATTGCGCACCGCCCCAAGCCGGGGATGTTCGGCCGAGGCGCTAAAGCCGTATTCCGACATCCGGGTCTTGCCCAGCGGTGTCATCCCGGTACCCAGATACATCTGGGTGAACTCGCCGTCGATCGCCGCAGGGCGCGGCGGCCACGCGTCGGTGCCGCGCATCGTCGGCATTCCGCCGACGTCGACGTTGTCCTTGATGAATGTCGGCACGCCGCTGAAGAAACCCGCCTTGGGCGGCGCTGCGGCCTGAGCTCGGGCAAGATCAAATGCCTGGTACGCCAACCCATTCAGCGCCGGGTTGACCGCCTCGGTGCGGGCGATGGCTGCCTCGAGAATCTCAACGCGGCCTACCCGGCCGGCGTTGAGAGCCTCGATCAGACCAATGGCGTCGAGGTGGCCGAGCGCGTCATCACCGAATGCATGCACCATGGCCGCCGATGCTACTGCTGGCCGACCTCGAAACGAACGAACCGCGTAACGGTGACACCCGCGTCGTCGAGCAACGCTTTGACGGTCTTCTTGCTGTCGGACACCGACGGCTGTTCGAGCAGCACGACGTCCTTGAAGAACCCGTTCAAGCGGCCCTCGACGATCTTGGGCAGCGCCTGCTCCGGCTTGCCCTCTTCCTTTGCGGTCTCCTCGGCGATGCGGCGCTCGCTGGCCACCACGTCCTCCGGGACGTCGTCCCGGGACAGGTAGCGGGCTTTGAGCGCGGCGATCTGCAGGGCAGCGGAGTGCGCAGCCTCGGCGTTGTCACCGCTGTACTCGACCAGCACGCCGACGCCCGGCGGCAGGTCCGCCGCACGCTTGTGCAGGTAGGTCTCGACGGTGCCGTCGAAGTACGCGACCCGGCGAAGTTCGAGCTTCTCGCCGATCTTTGCGGACAGCTCGGCAATGACCTGCTCGACGGTCTTGTCGCCGACCTTGGCGGCCTTGAGGGCGTCCACGTCGGCCGCCTTGGCAGCGGCCGCCGCGGTGACGATGTCCTCGGCGGCCTTTTGGAACTCGGCGTTCTTGGCGACGAAGTCGGTCTCGCTGTTCAGCTCGATCAGTGCGCCGTCCTTTGCCGCGACCAAGCCCTCAGCGGTGGCCCGCTCGGCACGCTTGCCGACGTCCTTGGCGCCCTTGATGCGCAACGCCTCGACAGCCTTGTCGAAGTCGCCGTCGCTCTCGGAAAGCGCGTTCTTGCAGTCGAGCATTCCGGCACCGGTCAGCTCCCGAAGTCGCTTGACGTCGGCAGCGGTGAAGTTCGCCATCTCAGCCTTTCCTAGGAAGGGTCAGGGGTTGTTTCTGATGCGACCGCGGCGGCCTGCTCGGCCGGCGCGGCGGTCGCGGTTGCCGACGCGAGCAGCTCCTGCTCCCATTCGGCCAGCGGCTCGGCGGCTTCCGCATCCGGCTTGCCGTCGGTGCGGCCGGCTCCGGCGCGGGCCTGCAGGCCCTCGGCGACCGCGGAGGCGATGACCTTGGTCAGCAGGGCTGCCGAGCGGATTGCGTCGTCGTTGCCCGGGATCGGGTAGTTCACCTGGTCTGGATCGCAGTTGGTGTCCAGGATCGCGATCACCGGGATGCCCAGCTTGATGGCCTCCGCGACAGCGAGATGCTCCTTATTGGTGTCGACGACCCAGACCGCCGACGGAACCTTCGCCATGTCGCGAATACCGCCGAGGCTGCGGTCCAGCTTGTTCTTCTCGCGGGTCAGCATCAAGATTTCCTTCTTGGTGCGACCTTCGAAGCCACCGGTCTGCTCCATCGCCTCGAGCTCCTTGAGCCGCTGGAGACGCTTGTGCACGGTGGAGAAGTTGGTCAGCATGCCGCCCAACCAGCGCTGGTTGACGTAGGGCATCCCGACGCGGGTCGCCTCAGCGGCGACGGATTCCTGAGCCTGCTTCTTGGTGCCGACGAACAGGACCGTTCCGCCGTGGGCAACGGTCTCTTTGACGAACTCGTACGCCTGGTCGATGAACGTCAGCGTCTGCTGCAGGTCGATGATGTAGATGCCGTTGCGGTCGGTGAAGATGAACCGCTTCATCTTGGGGTTCCAGCGACGGGTCTGGTGCCCGAAGTGGGTGCCGCTGTCAAGCAGCTGCTTCATGGTTACGACGGCCATGGTCATGCCTTTGTGTGTCGGTTGATGCCCGGCGACGGGTGAAGTCGGGCCCTGGCGCCTGCTGCGATGCCGGACCCGCTGTGAGGCGGGACCGCCCGGCATGCGGTGCGAACTCCTAGTGGGACGGGAGACGCGATGCGGACGCGCGAAGTCAGCTCGTAATACGGGCTGCGCAGAGCAGTTTACACGGTCCGGCCAGGTGCTTTGTCCACAGCGCTGGCTGGCCGGTTCGCCGCAGCCGCGATGAACTGACCAGGTGCGATGGGCGATTGCGGTGATGTTGACGCTGATCTGTGCGCCGTGGGCTGTCGCGGATGACGTTCGGCTGCGCTGGCCTTTGCGGCCCGCGCCTACGGTGACACGGGCTTTTGACGCCCCGGCGCCGGACTGGCACCGCGGCCACCGTGGCGTCGACCTGGCGGGCACCGCCGGGCAGCCGGTGTATGCCGCCGGCGACGCGACAGTGGTGTACGCCGGGACGCTGGCCGGCCGCCCTGTGCTGTCGCTGGCCCACATCGGCGGCTTGCACACCAGCTACGAGCCGGTCCGGGCGGCAGTGCGAGTCGGTCAGCGGGTGGCCGCGGGAGTGGTGATCGGCGAGCTGCTGGCCGGGCATTCAGGTTGCCCCGCGGCGGCGTGTCTGCATTGGGGCGCGATGTGGGGCTCGGCGTCGCACGCCGACTACGTCGATCCGCTGGGTCTTCTGCAGTCGACGCCGATCCGCCTCAAGCCGTTGCGGCAATAGCGTCAGGCGCGGGGGTGGGCCTGGTCGTGCACCGCACGCAGCCGTGCGACGGTGACGTGCGTGTAGAGCTGCGTGGTGGCCAGGCTGGAGTGGCCCAGCAGCTCCTGCACGACGCGCAGGTCGGCGCCGCCTTCGAGCAGATGCGTTGCGGCGCTGTGGCGTAGGCCGTGCGGGCCCATGTCGGGTGCGCCATCGACAGCGCCGATCGTCTCGTGCACCACCGTGCGTGCCTGCCGCACGTCGAGTCGCCGTCCCCGCGCGCCCAGCAGCAACGCCGGGCCGGACGCCGCGGTCGCCAGCGGGGGCCGCCCGTCGGCCAGCCAGACCCGCAGCGCGTCGGCGGCCGGCTCGCCGAACGGAACGCTGCGCTGCTTGTTGCCCTTGCCGAGCACGCGCAGGATCCGATGGGAGCTGTCGATGTCGTCGACGTCCAGGCCGCACAGCTCACTGACCCGGATCCCGGTGGCATACAACAACTCAACGATCACGCGGTCACGCAGGGCCAGCGGATCGCCTTGCTGTGAACCGGATTTCGCTGCGGACATGGCGGCGAGTGCCTGATCCTGCCGCAGCACTGCCGGCAGAGCCCGTCGTGCCTTTGGCAGTTGCAGCCGACTCGCGGGATCGCCGGTCAGCAGCCCGCGTCGCACCGCCCATGCGGTGAACGTCTTGACCGCCGACGTGCGGCGCGCCAGCGTGGTACGAGCCGCGCCCGCGCCCGCTCCGGCGGCCAGCCATGACCGCAGAAGGGGCAGACTCAGGGCCGCCAAGCCCCGGCCCGGCGCGCGCTCCTCGACGAATGCGAACAACGACCGCAGGTCGCCCAGGTAAGCGCGGCGTGTGTGCGCCGAGCGCAGGCACTGTAGTTCCAGGTAGCTGTCGAACTCGTCGAGGATCGCCTCCACTACCTCACGGTCGCAGAGACCTGGGCGAGGACTCAGGTGACGCGCCGCAGGGTGTCCGGAGTGAGATCTTTCAGCGTCGGGTAGCCGTCGACCGCCATCGTCAGGTCGGCCTCGGCCAGCAATGACCGCAACACGTGCACGATGCCGTCGACCCCGTCGAGCGCCAGACCGTACGCATACGGGCGCCCCACCCCGACCGCGGTCGCGCCGAGCGCAAGAGCTTTGACCACGTCGGCGCCGCTGCGGATCCCCGAGTCGAACAGCACCGGCACTCCGTCGGCGGCCTCGACCACCCCGGGCAGGCAGTCCAGCGCGGGGATTCCCCCGTTGGCCTGGCGGCCGCCGTGGTTGGAGCAGTAGATGCCGTCGACGCCGCCGTCGATGGCGCGCCGGGCATCATCTGGGTGACAGATGCCCTTCACCAGCAAGGGCAACGTGGTCAGCGAACGCAGCCACGGCAGGTCATTCCAGGTCAGGGGGTTACCGAAGACCGATATCCACTTCAGCACGGCGCCTTGGGGGTTCTCCTCGGGAGTCTGCGCCAGGCTGGCCCGAAACACCGGGTCGCTGGTGTAGTTGGCCAGACACTTGCCGCGCAATTGCGGGAAGTTCGACGTGCCCAGGTCGCGTGGGCGCCAGCCGGTGACCCAGGTGTCCAGCGTGACCACAATGCCTTTGAACCCGGCGGCCTCGGCGCGATGGACCAGGCTGGCGGCCAGGTCGCGGTCGGTCGGGGTGTAGAGCTGGAAAAACCCGGGAGTGTCGCCGAATTCGGCGGCCACGTCCTCGAGTGGGTCCTCAGTCAGCGTCGACATCACCATCGGCACGCCGGTGCGGGCGGCGGCTCGCGCGGTGGCCAGGTCACCGTGGCCGTCCTGGGCGCACAACGCGATCACCCCGATCGGCGCCATGAACAGGGGGCTCGGCAGCGTCAAGCCGAAGAGGTCGACGGACAGATCACGTTGTGCGGCGCCGACGAACATCCGCGGCATCAGACCCCATTGAGCAAAAGCCTCGGCGTTGGCCCGCTGGGTGCGTTCGTCGCCCGCGCCGCCAGCTACGTACGACCAGATCGACGGCGGCAACGCCTTCTCGGCCTTCGCCTCGATGTCCGCGAAGATCATCGGCAGTTTGGGCACCACCCCGCCGAGGCCTTGCAGGTAGATCTCGTTCTGATAGTCGCCGAATGCCATCCGCTGAGCATGCCAGCCGCCGATCGGGCTGACGAGCCCTACTGTGCGCCGGCCTCGGCCGCGGCGAGTTCCTTCTTCCATTGCCGAAAGGTCTCCTCGGTGCGACCGCGGCGCCAGTAACCCGATATCGACGCCCATTTCGCGTCGACACCCCGTTCTTTGCGAATGTAGGGCCGCAGGTTGTGCATCACCGCCTGCGCCTCACCGTGGACGAACGCGTGCACCTGTCCGGGCATCCAGAACGCGGTCTTGACGGCCTCGACCAACGGCGAATGGTCGCCGGCCCGGTCCGCCCCGACCAGATCGGCACGCCCGCCGCGCAGAATCCAGTTGATCTGAACGCCGTCGGGCGCGGTCAGCGGAAGCTCGTCCTCGGGCTCGGCGATCTCGATGAATACCTGGCCGATTGCGTTGGGGGGCAATGCTTCTAGCGCAACACTGATAGCCGGCAGCGCTGTCTCGTCGCCAACCAGCAGGTGCCAGTCGGCCGCCGGGTCGGGGCTGTAGGCGCCGCTCGGTCCCATTACATACATCGGCTGGCCGGGCCGCGCCGCCGCGGCCCACGGTCCAGCGGTACCGTGCTCGCCGTGCACCGCGATGTCGACGGTCAGCTCTCGCGCGACCGGGTCTGCACGACGAACGGTGATCGTGCGCACCACAGGCTTTCTCGAATCCGGCAGGTCGTTGAACGAGTCCAGTGTCAACGGCTGTGGCAACGCGGCGACATCGACGTCGTCGGCCACGAAGACCAGCTTGACGTAGGAGTCGGCGAATTCACTGGGTGTGAACGTGTCGAAACCGCTGCCGCCCAGCACAATTCGTATCATGTGCGACGTAAGTTGTTCGGTGCGCACCACTTCAAACGTGTGCACTGGTCGACCGGCCACCTGGCTCCCCCTCAAACGCTGACCCCATCGACTATAGAGGCGCACCGCGGTGCGCCGGTTGCCTACGATGTCGGACGATCCGCCAGCAACCGTCGGCGCGCTCGGCCACGCCCGCAAGCTCGAGCATGGCCAGCGGTGCCAGAACCCGCTCGGGGTCCAGGGCCGCGGCGACGGCGATCTCCTCGACAGTCGCGGTCCCGCGGCCCGGCAACGCCTCGTATACCCGTCGCTCCTGTTCGCCGAGTTCGTCGAGCGGAGTCTGCGGGCGAGTGGGTTCCGAAGCCAACTCTCCGATCCGGCCGACCAGCTCGACGACATCCTCGGCGCGGGTGATGACTTCGGCGCCCGACCGCAGCAGCGCGTGACAACCACTTGACGCCGACGATGTCACCGGCCCCGGCACCGCGCCGACGATGCGGCCGAGTGCGCGCGCCCAGGCTGCGGTGTTGGCCGCGCCGCTGCGCAAGCCAGCCTCCACCACGACCGCAGCCCCGGCGAACGCGGCCACCAGCCGGTTGCGGGTCAAGAACCGGTGCCGGGCCGGTCGCACGCCCGGTGGGTATTCGGTGACCAGCAGTCCGTCCGTGGCGATACGGTGCAGCAGCGCGGAATGCCCTGCGGGATAGGGAATGTCGAGCCCGCCCGCCAAAACGGCGACGGTGAGGCCGTCGACGGAGAGCGTCGCTCGGTGCGCGGCGCCGTCGATCCCGTACGCGCCGCCGGAGATGACGGCAACATCACGCTCGGCCAGCCCGACCGCCAGGTCAGCAGCGACGTGCTCGCCGTAGCTGGTTGCCGCGCGAGTGCCGACAACCGCCGCCGCCCGCTGAGCGACGTCATCGAGTCGCGCCGCGCCGCGCAACCACAGCACCAGGGGTGGCATACCCTGCGGTCTCCCCGCAACCGCGGCCCCGCCGAACGCGACGAAAGCCAGTGCCGGCCACTCCTCGTCGTCGGGCGTCAGCAGGCGACCGCCGCGGCGGGCCAGCAGTTCGAGATCCTGCGCAGCGCGGTCTATTTCACGTCTGGCTTCAGTACGTCGCGCCAGATTGTCGTCAACCTCGCCTCGCCGCACCCGCTCGGCCGCGTCGACGGGACCCACCCGCGTCACCAACGCGGCCAGCTCGGTGCACGGCGGCTCGACGACCCGCGACAGGTAGGCCCACGCCTGCTGCGTCACATCGATCATCGTGAAGACCCCGGCTGCCGGAAGCTCATCGCGGTGGCCACCTCGTCGCGTCCGGGCGACGTGTGGCCGGCCAAATCAGTCAGCGTCCACGCGACTCGCAAGGTTTTGTCCAGGCCGCGAATGCTCAAGACGCCGCGATCCAGCGCGGTCCGCAGCGGCGCCATCGCGGCGTTTCCCGGCCGGAAGCGGCGCCGCAATAGCGTTCCGCTGACCTCGGCATTGGTCCGAAACCCGTGCGCCCGCCAGCGTTGCGCCGCCGCCTCACGGGCCACCGTCACCCGTCGCCGAACCTCCCCCGTCGACTCCGGTTCTGAACTCGCGAACACGCTCATCCGCACCGGATGCATCTCGACCCGTAAATCGACGCGGTCCAGCAGCGGCCCGGACAACCGGCCGAGGTAGCGACGTTTGACCGCGGCCGCACAGATGCAGTCTTGGGGGTCGGCCGGCGCGCAGGGGCACGGGTTGGCCGCGAGGACCAGCTGGAAGCGGGCCGGATAGCACGCCACCCCGTCGCGGCGGGCCAGGCGAATCTCGCCCTCTTCCAACGGAGTTCGCAGCGCCTCCAACGAGCTGACGCCGATCTCGGCGCACTCGTCGAGAAACAGCACTCCGCGGTGCGCCCGGCTCACCGCGCCGGGCCGCGCCATTCCCGACCCGCCACCGACCAGCGCGGCGACGCTGGAACTGTGGTGCGGCGCCACGAACGGGGGCCGGGTGATCAGCGGCGTCGCATCCGACAACAGGCCGGCCACCGAGTGAATCGCGGTGACCTCCAAAGACTCGCCATTCGACAGCGGCGGAAGCAGACCCGGAAGACGTTGCGCCAACATGGTTTTGCCCACCCCGGGCGGTCCGGTCAACATCAGATGGTGCGAACCGGCGGCGGCGACCTCGACGGCGAACCGTGCCTGGGTCTGCCCCACCACGTCGGCCAGGTCAGCGGGCGGCTCCGGCTCGGGCGCGGCTCCCTCGATCCGCTTGTCGAGGTGGGCCGAACCGCTGAGCCAACCGAGGAACTGGGCCAGCGTACGCACGCCCCAGACCTCGATGCCGTCGACCAGGCTGGCCTCCGGAAGGTTCTCGACCGGGACCACCGCGACTCCCCAGCCCGCGCCCTTCGCGGCCAGCACCGCCGGCAGCACCCCACGTACCGGCCGGACCCGACCGTCCAGCGCCAATTCGCCGAGCACCACCGCGGTCTCCAATTGGCGCCATGGCCGTTTGCGCTGCGCCGACAACACCGCGGCCGCCAGCGCCACGTCGTACACCGATCCCATTTTCGGCAGCGTTGCCGGTGACAGCGCCAGCGTCAGACGCGACATCGGCCACTTGTTGTTGTAGTTCGTGATCGCGGCCCGGACCCGGTCCCGCGACTCCTGTAGAGCCGCATCGGGCAGACCGACGAGGTGCACGCCAGGCAAGCCGGAGGTGATGTCGGCTTCGATCTCCACGATCTGGCCGTCCAACCCGAGAACCGCGACAGAGAACGCACGGCCGAGCGCCATCAGCCGACGCCTTGCAGGTGGGTGAATTCCGGAGTGCGCTGCCTTCCGATCCGCACACCGATGACGTCGATCCGCACCGCCGCCCAGCGCCGGTCCTGAGCGGCCAGCCAAATACCGGCCAGCCGACGCAACCGGCGGGCCTTCTGTGCCGTCACCGCCTCGGCCAGCCCGCCGAAGCCGTCGCCGGTGCGGGTCTTGACCTCGACGAATATCACCGTGTCGGTGTCCGGGTCGACGGCGATCAGGTCCAGCTCGCCATAGCGGCAGCGCCAATTGCGGGCCGCGATCCGCATCCCGCGTCCAGTCAGATGGTCGGCCGCCAACCGCTCACCGAGCGCCCCGATCTCGGTGCGCGTCCACGTCGTCATGCGGTCACTTTGCGGGCGCGCACCGACTTGCGTTTCCGCCGTGGAGCGGACGAGAGCGATGATCGCCGGCTTATCCCCAGTCGGGCCGCGATCCACAGCCGCCGCGATGAATCCCGATCGCGCTGTTCCGAAGCCGGACCGTCGAAATCACTTGTCAGCGTGCGGCAGTCAAGCGCTGACCGCGCGCCGAAAGTCAACTCCGCGCGAATGTATGCCGACCCCGGGGCGGCGCCATGTTGGCAGCGGCTTCGGTCTGGGAAGCGCTGACCGAACAGACCGCCATCCAGGCGGGAGCGGCGCTTTCTGGGCTGACACTTTAGGGTGACCTAGGAGGTGCGGTTGTGAATCCGGCGGGCTTCGGCGTGCTGCTGCTGTGTGGTCCGTTGGCCGCCATCGCCGCGGTATGGCTGGCAGATCGTGTCGGCGTGCCCTATCCAGTTCTGCTCGTGGGGGTCGGTGCAATCCTCGCGTGGTTGCCAGGGGTCAAAGTGCCGCATTTGGCACCCGAGATCGTCTTCTACGTGTTCTTGCCGCCGTTGCTGTATTACGCGGCGTATTTCATTGCGCCAGACGAGCTTCGGGCCAGTGCGCGCCCTATCGGTCTGCTGTCGGTGGGGCTGGTGTTGGTAACGATGGCCGTCGTCGCGGGCGTCATGCTGGGGATCGCGGGTATTCCGCTCGCGATCGCCCTCGTGGCGGGCGCGGTGGTGGCGCCAACGGACGCAGTCGCGGCGACCTCCATCTTCAAGCGCCTTGAAGTGCCGGAGCGGCTCGCGACGATCGTCGAGGGCGAGGGCCTGACCAATGACGGCACCGCGTTGGTGCTCTACACCGGCGCGGTCGGCTCAGCGATGCTCGGCGTCGTCCACCCCGGTGCCCTGGCGGTGACACTGCTTGTGGCTCCGGCCGGCGGCGCCGCGCTAGGACTGACCGTCGGCTGGCTCGCGGTTCAGGTGCGGCGACGGATCGACCACTCGATGCTAGAGATCACCCTCTCGCTGGTGACGCCATACCTCACCTACGTACTGGCCGAAGGTGCTCACCTGTCGGGCGTTTTGGCCACCGTGACCGCCGGCGTGTACATCGGGTCGCACCTGAGCGCCATCTACACCCCGAGCGTGCGATTGCAGGCGTTCGCATTTCTCGACGCGCTGGTGTTCCTTCTCAATGCCGTGCTGTTCACGTTGGTCGGCATGCAACTGGTTGGGTCGCTGCATTGGGTACCTGGCATACCCGCGACGCGGGTGGTCGCAGTTATTACGGCAGTCATCGTCGTCGTGCTGACGTCACGGCTGGTATGGATGTTGTCGGGTCCGGTTACCTCCCGGTTGTTCCGCCGTGCGACAGGCGATCCAGCGTGGCGGGAGCGCGTTGTCGTCGCATGGGCCGGGATGCGAGGCGGTCTGTCGCTGGCCGCGGCCTTGGCCATTCCCTTGCGGCTTGCAGACGGGCAGCCGTTCCCCAACCGCGATTTGGTGATCGTGGTAGCCGCCTCGGTGATCGTTGCAAGCTTGCTTATTCAGGGCACCAGCCTGCCCTGGCTGCTGCGGCGGCTCGGTCTGCGAGCTGAGGATTTCGGCACCGCAGAGAACAAAACCCGGCTCAAGGCTGCCCGCGCCGCTCTGGACTGGCTCGACGATCCCCAACACGCGGATGCTGCCGACGACGCCACCCAGTCGGCTCGCTCGCTCTACCAAGCAAAGGTTCGACGTTTACAGCTCAGCCCACCGAGTGACGACGAGTCCGACGAAGTGCAGGAGATGGAACGTTATCGGGCACTGCGACTGAACATGATCGCAATCGAGCGTTCCGTGCTGCTGTCGCTGCGTCGCGAAGGCAGGATCAACGCATCCGTGCTACGCACTATCGAGCGTGACTTCGACCTCGAGGAAGCCAGGCTCAGCGGTTCCTGAGGTTGATCCTGACGGACAGCCGGACGGCATATCATTCAGCTCTCGTCGGTGCCGCTCATAGTCGGCCGGCCTGGACAGCGTCGTGCGACTGCGAAATCAGTACCGGGTGGAAGCATTGTTCGTTTTCTGACCCGTCCTACGAGTCCTCCGCGTGAACGGTCTTCGGCCGGCGATGCGTCCGCAGGTCACCCAGAGGCCGGCAACTCTTCCGCCGCTTTGCGCAAAGCGTTTTTCTCCGACCGCGCGTCGGCCGTCGCCTGCGCGATCCGGGAACCGACGTCGTAGGCGACGATCTGAGCGGTCGCGCCGTCGACCCGGCTGATCGCCCCGGCCATCTTGTCGGCGGTGCGGTCGTGCAGCAGCCGGCCCACCAAAGGGGCGTAGGTACGACGCGGCAACAGCACGGTCACCTTGGTGCTGGGGTCTTCCTCGATCTCGCGCATCACCAGCTCTTGCGCCGAACGGCTGAGGTAGCGGTCCGGGCATTCCACCATCTGCAGCGGGACGTCGTCCTCGAAGTGTTCCCAGCGCTCATGCAGTCGCTGCGCGTGGCGGGCGTCGATGATGAAGTGCACGGCCCGCAGTTTGTCGGGTTGCAGTCCGCTCGCGTAGTGCAGGGCCTCGATCGTCGCGAAGTCGAAGTGGTCCACCAGAACGACGACGGTGTGGTGCGGATGCTTGACCACGTCCTGACGTTCGGTCAACTGCATCTCCAGAACCGCGTTCTCGCTGCGGTATTCGCGGTTCAGCCGCATCAGCGCGACCACCAGGATCGGAAACACGACGCACACGAGCCAGGCGCCTTCGGTGAACTTCGCAATCGCGAAAATCAGCACGATGATCGTCGACAAGATCGCCGCCGACAGGTTGATCGCCAACTTGCCGCGCCAGCGGTGGTCACGATGGCTGAGATGGTATTTCGTCATGCCATAACCACAGATCGAGAAGCCCATGAAGACGCCCATCGCGTACAGCGGGACGACCGCGTCGACCGAGCCATCGGTGACGATCACCAATGCCGTAGACGGCCACCGTGAGCACGATGATGGCATTGGAGAACACCAGCTTGTGCCCACGCTTCATCATCGGCCGCGGCAGGAAACTGTCCTCGGCGACGAAGCTGGTCAGTGCCGGGAAGCCGTTGAAGCTGGTGTTGGCGCCAAAGAACAGGATGATTGCGCTCGCCGCCTGTAACAGCGCGAACAGGATATTGCCCAAGGCCCCTCCACCGAAAACCGCCCGGGCGATCTCGGACAGCATCGACGGGTAGCCGGCGGCGTAAGGGGTCGCGTGGGTGACGTGGGCCAGCCAGATGACGCCGAACAACAGAAAGCCGAGCAGACTCGCCATCATGGTCAGCGCCCTGCGGGCGTTGGGGCCCTGCGGTTGTTTGAAGACGTTGACCGCGTCGGCGATCGCCTCGACGCCGGTCAACGAGGTACCACCGTTGGCGAACGAACGCAGCAATACCAAGATCGTCGCGCCCATGACGATGCCGTTGCCGTGGTGAACCGACACAGCGCCGAGGATGTGCTCGGGATCGTATCTCGCGAGGTTTCCCATGATTTCGCGGACCACGCCGGTCACGATCAGCGTCGTCATCATCGCGGCGAAGGCGTACACGGGGACGGCGAAAAGCCGGCCGGCCTCCTTCATACCGCGCAGGTTGCCGAACGAGAGCAGCAGCAAGGCGCCCACAGTGATCTCCAGGTGGTACGGACCCAGACTGGGGACCGCGGAGACCACGGCAACGGTGCCCGCCGAGCACTGGATAGCCACCGTGACCACGTAGTCGATCAGCAGTGCTGCCGATGAGAGCTGCGCGATCTTGGGTCCGAAGTTCGCGCGCGCCACCACGTAGGATCCGCCGCGCTGGGTGTAGACCATCACGACCTGCCGATACGACGCGGTAACCAGCGCCAGGATCAGCAGGATGACACCCCCAAGCGGCAAGATCAACGTGAACGCCGCGAGCCCGGCGGCGGGCAGCAGCTCGATCAGAATCTGCTCAGGACCGTATGCCGTCGACGAGACGGGGTCGGGCGAAAGAACGCCTACCGCAACGGGATTCGAAAGGCTCTCGTGCTCGAGATCGTCGTTGATCAGCGGCTTTCCGAGGAAAAACCGCTTCCACGAGTCGACGAACGTCGACGGGGCCTTGTGCTCGTCAGCCAGCTCTACCACGGTGATGCTCTTCCCTACCCTCTAGGTGCGCGAAACTTACGCAAAACTTACGCAGGTGAACGCTAGTGGCTCCAGTCGGGGTTGACCGACCCGAGGTGCCCTACCAGGGATTATTCTCAGCCAATTACCAGCTCAGCGCATCTCGGCCAGCAGCCGAATCGTCACGTCGCGCGTGACGTGGCCTGGGTGTTTTCGTAAATCGGGGCAAACTGACCTGGGCTTTCCCGGTCAGCGGCGCGAAGTGCCCTCGCGACGCGCGACTTCACGTCGCAGACCAGGATCTGGGCGCTCGTGTCCGGAATTCGGGTGACCATTCGGGCCAGCGTGTCGGCGGTCCGGTCGTGCAGCAACCGGCCGGCCAGCGGCGAGTACATCCGGCGGGGCAACAAGACGGTGACCGCGCTGCGCGGGTAATCTCGTTTGACCTGGGCAACCAGGTCATGGGCGGCACGGCCGAGATTGCGATCCTCACAGTCGATCATTCGCAATTCCACTCCGTGCCCGAAGCGCTGCCAGCGCACTTGAAGTCGGGCGGCGTGGGATTCGTCGATGACGAAGTGCGCCGCGGTCAGCCGGTCACAATGCAATTCCTTTGCGTAGCACAGCGCCTCGACTTCGGCGAGACCAATCGAGTCCACCAACACCAGCACCCGTTGTTGCGCAGGGTCAGTCGGGCGGAGACGAGAAACGCGCGCCTTGTCGGAGGCCGATGCCTCGGTGCGGCGTCGACCGTCGAACCCAAAAGCCAGGTATGTCGCCAGTTTGCGCCACAATCCGCTAATAGGTTGCGGCAGAGGGTGTTCGGTCATGTCACGACCGGCGGGTACGGCCTGCCGTACCCGACTCGCTGCCGCGCGCCAGAAACAGACAGCGCTATCTCTTGCCCGGCGGCCGGTACGCACACGAGCTATTCTTAACCGATCAGAGGCTCCGCACGCGTCCGTCCTCAACGGATCTGCCGCTTCCTAACGGCATCTTGACGCCTACCCCAGTAGCGGCGGGCAAGGACTGAGTCGACGGAAAAGGCGATACGGTGACACGCGGCAAGGCGGGCTTGGAATGATGTACGCGTGACGGACGAGGCGAAGGACGGTTCCGGCGCGGAGGCGACGGCAGCAGACCCTGCCACGGTGTTCTCCGCGCTCGCCGAGATCATCTACCAAGGCTCGGAGTCGAGCCATATCTACGCGGCCATCTGCGTCGCCGCAACGCTCGTCGTCACCGGGTGCGATCACGCGAGCTTGCTGGTCAAGCGAGACGGCCGCTACGTCACGGTGGGCGCCAGCGACGGCATCGCGCAGCGCATTGACGACATGGAGCGCGCGGCCGGGGACGGGCCGTGCGTCGACGCCATCGAGGAAGAGACGCCGCAGATCGAGACCGACCTCACCGCGCCGAACCAATGGCCCCACCTGGCGGCAAGGATGGTGGCCGAGACGCCGGTGCGTGGCGCAATGGGCTTTCGGATTTTGGTGGACAAGCGCAAATCCGGTGCGCTCAACCTGTTCAGCGACACACCTAACGTCTTCAACACCGAGGCGGCCGGCCAGGCCGTCGTGCTCGCATCGTTCGCCAGCGTGGCCATCAACGCCGTCGCGCAGGGCGAAGACGTCTCAACCCTGCGGCGCGGACTGCTGTCCAACCGCGAGATCGGCAAGGCCGTGGGAATGCTGATGATGCTGCACGGCGTCGACGAGCAGGAGGCATTCCACATTCTGCGCCGATACTCCCAAGACCTGAACATCAAGCTCGCCGACGTGGCAAAGCACGTGATCGAAACCCGCGGCAAACCGATCTTCGGCGGCGGTAAGCAGGCCTAGGGTTACTCAGGCAGGCGCAGCTCGGGCTTTTCGACCTCTTCGATGTTGACGTCTTTGAACGTGACAACCCGCACCTGCTTGACGAACCGGGCCGGCCGGTACATGTCCCACACCCACGCATCGGACAACCGCAGCTCGAAGTAGACCTCGCCGTCGGCGTTGCGGGGCACCATCTCGACGCTGTTCGCCAGATAGAACCGCCGCTCGGTTTCCACCACATAGCTGAACTGGCCCACGATGTCTTTGTATTCGCGGTACAGCGAGAGCTCCATCTCGGTTTCATATTTTTCGAGATCCTCAGCACTCATCAGCTCAACCGTCCTTCTCCATTCCGTGGTTGATTGACCCGACCCATCTTTCCCCACTCGTCTTCGATCTGCCGACGCGGCTGGTCATCGCCGTCGGGTGAGCACTCCGCGACGATCCGAAGGCCCGACGCAGTGGCCACCCGCCGCACGTTGATGAACGAATACCGATGCTCCGGGCAGGGACCCAGCTCGTTGAGCGCCGCCGAGTGCGCGGCGGTGCTGTAGCCCTTGTGCACGGCGAATCCGTAACCCGGGTGGTCTGCCTCCATCGCCACCATCAGCCGGTCCCGGCTGACCTTGGCCAGCACACTGGCAGCGGCGATACAAGCCGCCGCCGCGTCGCCGCCGATCACCGGGAGCGACGGCACCGCAAGCCCCGGAACCCGGAACCCGTCGCTGAGCACATAACCGGGACGCACCGACAGCCCCGCCACAGCGCGACGCATCCCTTCGATGTTCGCCACATGCACACCGCGCCGGTCGACCTCGGTCGACGGGATGAACACCACGTGGTACGCCAGCGCGTAACGACGAATCAGCGGATACAACCTCTCGCGCGAGGTCTCCGTCAGCTTCTTGGAATCATCAAGAGCGGCAAGGCTTTCCATTCGATTGGGGCCGAGCACGCAGGCCGCGACCACCAGGGGCCCCGCGCAGGCACCGCGCCCGACCTCGTCCACGCCGGCGACCGGTCCGAGCCCGCTACGGTAGAGCGCCGACTCCAACGTGCGCAGTCCCGACGATTTACGGATAACCGTCCGTGGCGGCCAGGTTGTGGCCATGCCTAGTGGTTCTGCTGCGGATTCACCGCGCGCACAGCGCCCCAGCGCGACGGCGGCCACACGATGAACCTCGCCTTGCCGATGACATTGTCGACCGGCACCGTGCCGGCCATCGGGTCGCCGGTGCACAGCAGTCCGTTCATCGCGTCGCCGGGCGTGCTGGTGCAGTGCGCGCGGGAGTCGGCCGAATGCGTGCGGTTGTCGCCCATCACCCACAGCCGACCTTGCGGGACGGAGACCGGTCCGAACTCGGGACCAAGACAAGGGTAGACGGCAGGGTCGGCGTTCAACGTGGACGGATCCAGGTACGGCTCGTTCAGCCGTCTGCCGTCGACCGTCAGCCCGGTGTTGTTGCGGCACTGCACAGTCTGACCACCGACCGCGATGACGCGCTTGACCAAGTCGTTCTCGTCCGGGGGCACGAAGCCGATGAACGACAGCGAGTTCTGCAACCAGCGGACTGCGGCGATGTGCGAACGAATGGACTTGTAGCCGACGTTCCATGGCGGCGGGCCCTTGAACACGATCACGTCGCCGGGCTGCGGCTTGCTGAAGTCGAATGTGACTTTGTCGACCATGATCCGGTCGCCGACGCAGCCAGAGCAGCCGTGCAACGTGGGCTCCATCGACTCCGACGGGATCAGGTAGGGACGGGCCACGAACGTCAACATGACGTAGTAAAGCACCAGCGCGATGATCGCTAGAACGACGGTTTCGCGCAGTGCCGCAGACTTTTTGCCCGCCGGCTCCTCCTCGTGAGCCGAATCCGGCTCGGGAGTGGACGGGGATTTTTTGGCGACTTCTGGATCGGCCGGACCGGAATCGGGTTGACCCTCAGGCGAGTCGGTCGTGTCAGTCACCGCCTCAGCGTAGCCAGCGTCCCCGAGTGCATTGGCAGGGCCGCCGCCGAAACACCGACAGCGCCGAGAATCAGCGCTTTTCCTTGATCTTGGCCTTCTTGCCGCGCAGCTCGCGCAGGTAGTACAGCTTGGCGCGACGGACGTCACCGCGGGTCACGACGTCGATGTGATCGATGTTCGGCGAGTGGAGCGGGAAAGTCCGCTCGACGCCGACGCCGTAACTCTCCTTGCGCACGGTGAAGGTCTCACGGACCCCGCCACCCTGGCGGCGCAGCACCACGCCCTTGAACACCTGGATGCGCTCCTTGGCACCCTCGATGACCTTCACGTGCACGTTGATGGTGTCGCCGGGGCCGAAGGTCGGGTGGTCATCGCGTAGCGACGTCTTGTCGACGAAGTCCAGCGTGTTCATGTCGGAGACACTTCCTTGCGGTCGCGACCAGTGCCGCTGCACTCGCCGGAGGCGTGTGAGCAGGCAACTCAGCCGATGGTTCGGACATCTGGGAGCCTCACAGGGGGCGGAAGCGAGCCGGCCGGCCGACAACCGCAGGAGACAACTGGTCAATTGTGCCAGATCGGGCCCACGCGACGAAATCACGGAGAATCTCGACGTTCAACGACCCCGGATGACGTGCACAAATGGTACTGATGCCGACGAATCGACGATGCGAACGCGACTCCCGCTGCTGGTCAGCCGGCTAGACCCGCCGGATCGCCTAGCCCGGCCAGAGGTCGGGGCGGCGTTCGCGGGTCCGCTGCTCGGCGGCCTGCCGGCGCCATGCGGCCACCCGGGCGTGATCGCCAGACAACAGCACTTCGGGCACGTCGAGTCCCCGCCAGTTCGGTGGCCTGGTGTAGGACGGTCCCTCGAGCAGTCCGCCGGAGTGCGAATCATCTTGATGGGACAACGGATTGCCCAAGACGTTCGGCAGCAGACGCAGTACGGCCTCGATCATGACCAGCGCCGCGGATTCACCGCCTGCCAGCACGTAGTCGCCGATCGACACCTCCTCGACCCGCATTCGCGTGCCGGCGTCCTCGACAACCCGCTGGTCGATCCCCTCGTAGCGCCCGCAGGCGAACACCAAATGTGATTCGCCGGCCCACCGCTGCGCCGTCGGCTGGGTAAACAACCTGCCTGCGGGGGTCGGGACAACGAGAAGTGTGTCCGGCGAACAGATCTCGTCGAGCGCCTCGCCCCAGACCGGCGCTTTCATCACCATTCCCGGCCCACCGCCGTACGGCGAGTCGTCGACGGAGTGATGCACGTCGTGGGTCCACCGGCGCAGGTCGTGCACCTCGAACTCGACGAGTCCCGATTCAATCGCCTTGCCCGGCAACGACTGTCGCAACGGATCCAGGTAAGCCGGGAAGATCGTGACCACGTCGATTCTCATATCGCCGCGGCCTCAGCTCTCCAAGTCCAGCAGACCGTCAGGCGGATCGATCTCGATGACACCGTCCTCGAGCGACACCGACGTCACAATGGCGCTGACGAACGGCACCAGCAACTCCGTGGCCCGCTCACGTTTGACCGCCAGCAGTTCGCCCGCCGCAGTGTGCAAAACCTCAGTGACAGCGCCCAGTTCGAGACCGGCCGTCGTCCGCATCCGCAGACCTTCGAGCTGATGGTCGTAGTAAGTGTCGTCCTCGTCGATGGGTGGCAGGTCCGCGGAATCGATGACGAACACACTGCCGCGCAGCGCGTCTGCCGCAGCGCGGTCGGCCACACCCGACAGCCGCACCAGCAGGCGGCCGCCGTGCGGACGAACCGTGTCGATGGTGAACGTGCGTTCCCGACGATCGGATCCCTTGGCGCGCAACGTCACTCCTGGTGCGAAACGCAGTTCGGGATCGTCGGTGCGAATGTCGACGACGAGTTCACCGGTGACGCCGTGCGCTTTGACCACGCGCCCGACTGTCAACTCCACGCCGAGCTCTCCGTCTACTGGTCGGTGTCCACTACGTCGACGCGGATGCCGCGGCCGCCGATGCCGGCGACCAAGGTGCGCAGCGCGGTCGCGGTACGTCCGCCCCGGCCGATCACCTTGCCGAGATCTTCGGGGTGGACATGCACTTCGACGGTCCGGCCGCGCCGGTTGGTGACCAGGTCCACCCGCACATCATCGGGATTGTCGACGATCCCGCGGACCAGGTGCTCGACGGCGTCAACGACAACGGTGCTCATGGCCGCGGTCAGCTCTCGGTCGCGGGTTCGGCCTGCTCGGCGGCGGCGTCGGGCGCAGCTTCCTCGGCCGGCTTCTCCGCGGCCTTCTCGGCCTCATCGGAGGGCTTCTCGGCGGGCTTTTCAGCGGCCTTCTTCGCCGGTGCCTTCTTCTGCTTCGGCTTGGCGGCCTCGGTGTCGGGTCCGCCGTCGGCGGCGGCCAGGGCCGCGTTGAACAGTTCGAGCTTGGTGGGCTTGGGCTCGGCCAACTTCAGCCGTCCCTCAGCGCCGGGCAGGCCCTTGAATTTCTGCCAGTCGCCGGTGATCTTCAGCAGCTTGAGGACCGGCTCGGTGGGCTGCGCCCCGACCGACAACCAGTACTGGGCGCGCTCGGAGTCGATCTCGATCAGGCTCGGCTCCTGCTTGGGGTGGTACCGGCCGATGACCTCGATGGCGCGGCCTTCACGACGGGTCCGGGAGTCGGCGACGGCGATGCGGTACTGCGGGTCGCGGATCTTGCCGAGCCGGGTGAGCTTGATCTTGACAGCCATGGTGAAACCACTTCTCCTACGAATGTCACGCTGCAATTCAGCGATTCGAGCGGAATGCCCGGATCCGGTTTTGCCTCACGTGTGTGACCGGCGAGCAAGCACCGCGAAAGCGGCGGGTCACGCGACGGACAGCCGCCTATTGTGCCAGAGCCAGGGCCTTGCCCAAAAATTCACGTCAGGACGTATTGCTACAAAAATTTCTGAATGCACTTGGTTTCGACCCGACGCGTCATCCGCCAGCCCTCAGCGGTGCGGGAGAATTCGTCGTCGTACCAGAGCCCGCAGAACATCACCTGCTCGTTGTCACCGCCTAAGGCCATCGGGTTGAAGCAGATCGTCCGCGATGACGCGGTGTCGCTGTCGATGCGGACCGAGAAGTTACCCAGCATGTGCATGTACATCGGAAAGTTCGGGAGAACCTCGGCCAGCCACGCCTTGACCTCGGAAAAGTGTCCTTCGATCCCACCAAGTGCGGTGTAGTCGATGTATGCGTCCGGAGTGAATACCGCGTCAAGATCGTCGAAGCGGCGGGTGTCGATTGCGGTCGAGTAGTCGACGAGCAGCTGCTGGATCTCGATCCGGTCTGAAATTTCGGCGTGGCTCAACATGGCTTGATTGAACACCTCCGAGCGGGGCGGCGGGCCTCGCGGGCCGGCACTCGCCTGGCGACGATGCGGCCCGCGAAGCGGACCGAGGAGGAGCGGGCCGGTACTCGCCCGGCGACGATGCGGCCCGCGAAGCGGACCGAGGAGGAGCGGGCCGGTACTCGCCCGGCGACGATGCGGCCCGCGAAGCGGACCGAGGAGGAGCGGGCCGGTACTGTCGCCCCATGCGGATGCTGATCGCCGCAATCGCGGCCGTGTTCTCCCTCGTCGGGTCAAGTTCCACAGCGTGGGCCGACACCGGCGTGCAGCCGGTCGGCTCGGTGCCGATCCCGGACGGTCCGGCGCAGACGTGGTTGGTGGCCGACCTCGATTCGGGTCAGGTGCTGGCCGCGCGTGACGAAAACGTCCGGCACCCACCGGCGAGCACGATCAAAGTGCTGCTGTCACTGGTGGCACTCGATGAGCTGAACCTCAACTCGACAGTCGTTGCCGATGCGGCGGACAGCCAGGTCGAGTGCAGCTGCGTTGGCGTGAAAGCGGGTCACAGCTACACCGCACGCCAGCTGCTGGATGGTGTGCTGCTGGTGTCCGGCAATGACGCCGCCAACACGCTGGCACACATGCTGGGCGGCCTGGACGCCACGGTTGCCAAGATGGACGCCAAGGCGGCCTCGCTGGGCGCCGTGAACACCCATGCCTCGACGCCGTCCGGCCTGGACGGTCCCGGCGGATCGGGCTGGTCAACGGCCCACGATCTGGCGCTCATCTTCCGCGCCGCCATGGCCAACCCAGTGTTCGCAGAGATCACCGCTGAGCCGTCGGCGATGTTCCCGGGCGATGACGGAGATCATCCGATCGCCAACCACGACGAGCTGCTCACGCGTTATCCAGGCGCGATCGGCGGGAAGACCGGGTTCACCGACGCCGCGCGTAAAACGTTCGTCGGCGCTGCCGCTCGTGGTGGACGCCGTCTGGTGGTAGCTATGATGTATGGGCTGGTGCGCGAAGGCGGACCAACCTACTGGGATCAGGCCGGCGGCCTGCTGGACTGGGGCTTCGCTCTCAATCCGCAATCGGGAATCGGGACGCTGTAGGCCTGCGACGACAGAGTCGGCGGGTTCGGCTAGTCTTCCAGTGCCGTGGCAGTTTATTGCGCAGGAGTCCAATATGAGAGTCCGCGGCATCCCGTCGACACCCGTCGACATGGTCCTTGGGTTGAGTCGACAGCCATTACTACCGATGTCTGCATTGCCGGCAGTGATCACAGGCATCCGCGAGGAATGAGAGATCGATGATGACCGAAAACCAACGAGCTGCGTCTGGTTCACCGCCTCAATCCGACAAAGACGACTTCTACGCGCAAGAGTCCGAGGTCGACGGGCTCGCGGTGTTGTCGGTCAGTGGAAGCGTGGACATGCTCACCGCTCCCGGACTGTCCGAGGCGATCGACGGTGCGCTCGGCAAGAAGCCGAATGGCTTGATCGTAGACCTGTCCAAGGTCGAATTTCTGGGCTCGGCCGGCATCAGCGTGCTGATGAAGACGCGCGACGCACTCGGCGAAGCCACCCCGTTTTGTGTAGTGGCCGACGGGCCGGCTACCCACCGACCGCTCACCCTGCTCGGGATCAACGAGCTGATGTGCCTGTGCCGCAGGCTGGACGACGCGGTCAGCAAGCTCACCGACAGCTGAGGATCAGGCCGGCAGGCCGATCCCGCTGAGCAGCGACGACAGCAGGGCGATTCGTCGGTCCTCGATCTCGGGCTGCGGCAACACCGCCCTGAGCATTGCCGCGCCATCGAAGGTGTTGGTCAGCAACGCAACCATCACCGGGAAGGTGTCCTCGGCGAGACCGTCGGCTCCGGGTAACGCACGCGCGGCATCGCAGATCTTGCTGGTGTACTGCTCGAGCACATGCTGCAACGTCGCGTTGAGTTTCTCGTCGGTGCGCGCGGCGATCATCAGTTCGTAGAGCACCGCATTGGTGTCGCTGCTGGTGATGTCGCGCAGGATGGTCAGCCCCGCCTCCAGCGCCGGCCGGTCGGACGGGATCGCAGCGACCCGCTTGGTGAACGAATCCAGTTGTCGCCGAAGCACTTCGTACGCGGTGGCGGCCATGAAGTCGCCCATCGTTTCAAAATGCCGGAACAGAGCCCCGACGGACACGCCGGCGCGCTTGGTGATCACGGCGGCCGAGGCCCGCGCGTAGCCGACCTCGATGATCGTCGCAATGCTGGCCTCGAGCAGACGTGCCACCGTTTCTTCGCGACGCTGCTGCTGGGTCCGTCCCACGGTCGGGCCTACGCGCTCGAGCGGGCGAGTTGTTGGCGCGCCGCGCCCGCGCGCAGGTACCGGCCGGATTTCACCGTCGTCCCGTAGCCTTCGCGAAATTGCCCGTCGCGGAACACAATTGCGCCACCCACACCGGTTGCGACGACGGCGGCGTCGTTGCGGTTGACCATCCGGCTCAGGTCGCCATAAAACGACACCTTTTCCTCGTGGTAGGCCTCCACCGAGTCATCCAGGCCGGCCGGATCGATCACGACGAAATCGGCGCGGTCGCCTTCGCGCAGCGTGCCGGCATCCAGTCCGAACCATTCGGCCACTTCGCCGGTGAGGCGATGCACAGCGCGCTCGATAGTGATGAACGGCTGACCCTCCTGGTAGGCGTCCAGGGTGCGCTTGAGGAATTTGATCGGGAAGTTGTAGAAGGCCATGTTGCGCAGATGCGCTCCGGCATCCGAGAAGCCGAGGTGAATGCTGGGCTCGTTGGCCAGCTTGTTGAGCTGCTTGGGACGGTGGTTGGCGACGATCGTGGTCCAGCGCACGTTGCGCTCGCCGTTTTCCACCAGGACGTCGAGGAAGGCGTCCAAGGGGTGCAGCTTGCGCTCGTCGGCGATGGCGCCGAAGCTCTTGCCGATCAGTGACTCATCGGGGCACTCGACGATGACCGCCTCATGAAAGTCCTTGTGCCACAACGACGGTCCGAGTTTGACGCGGTCGAACTGACGGCGGAATCGGCGGCGGTACTCTTTGTCGGCCAGCAATTCGTTGCGCTCCAGCTGGTCTCGCAGGTGCAGCGCCGCGGTCCCGGCGCCGAACTCCTCAAACACCGGAAGGTCGATGCCGTCGGAGTACAGCTCGAACGGCACCGGAAGGTGTTGGAAGCGCACCTTGGAGCGCAGCAGGAAGTTCATCAGCCGGGTGCCTCGACCGAACACGTACACGGCCAATGGCATCGACTTGGCGTCAGCGGAGACCAGCAGGCTCATGCGCACGGCCTTGCGCAGACCGAACAGTGGGCTGCTGGAGAGGAAAAACAGCAGCCCGGACTCGGCTTTGGCCACGTTGGGTGCGCTCTGCAGAATGCGGCCGCGTTTGCGCAACACCTTGATCAGCTTGCGACGCTCCCGCCACGTCGCGAACGTGGACGGCAGAGCGCGGGAGCGGAAACGGTCACCGTCGAGTTTGTCGATCGCGGCGTCCATGCCAGACATACCGAGCATGCCGGCCTTGAGTGCGTCGTCGAGCAGCGCCGCCATCTTGTCCAGCTCCGCGTCAGTGGGTTTGACGTCGGGCGTGGTGGCGCGTTCGAGCCCTAACACCGCGGTGCGCAGGTCCGAATGACCAAGCAGCGAACTAACATTCGGCCCGAGCGGCAGGCGGTCGATAGTTCGCACGTATTCCGCCGGCGTCGACCAGGTTTTGTCTTGCAAAGCGCCCAGGACGAACTTGCGGGGCACCGCCTCGACCCGGCTGAAAAGGTCGGCGGCGTCTTCGGCTTCGGCGTATACCGTCGACAGCGAGCACATCCC
This sequence comes from uncultured Actinomycetota bacterium, assembly GCA_963836555.1. Lineage (GTDB taxonomy): Bacteria > Actinomycetota > Actinomycetes > Mycobacteriales > Mycobacteriaceae > Mycobacterium. Next base: position 56,962 of record CAWIKT010000009.1, read on the forward strand.
CAGCAACACCGTGGTGACGCCGTGTCGCACCGATTCGCGCAGACCGGGGTCGAGCAGTACCTCGGCGTCGTAGTGGGTGTGCACGTCGACAAATCCGGGGACGACCCATTTGCCTTTGGCGTCGATCACCTCGGGGCAGCCCGCCTCGTCCAAGCGGTCGGAGTCCCCCCCGGACACGATTGCGATCACGACCCCGTCGCGGATGCCCAGCGTGCGGGTCTGCGGCGCCCCGCCGGTGCCGTCGAACCATAATCCGTCGCGAATGATCACGTCGTAGCTCACTGCTGTCCTCCGCATCGTTGGGGTGCCGCGAACCTAACATAGAGAGTAAGCACTCGCAATCTTTCCTTGACTGCTGCTTACCGCCGGCCCCTCGTTCGAGGGCGCTGCGGCGCGGGCCTGACGGCACCCAGCAACGCCGTCAATTCGGCAATGGACATCGCGTCCAACCGCTGTACCGCGTCGATGATCTCGCCGCGCAGCGCGGCATCCGCGAACGGTTCTGCCAGCCAGTGGAACTTCTCCACGACGCGATCCCAGGACATCGGCCGGGTGGGCGATCCCTCGAAGTCGAATTGCTCACGATCGACACATCGGCCGTCCTTCAGCGCGATGTGCACGCGGGCCGCGGTCCGATGCGGGTAGGCCTCGGTCAGGTCCGCCGCCGGGCGCACGTCGACCCGCGCCAGCAGCGCCTGCACGTCGGTCCGGCGAACTCGTTCCGTCTCAAGCTGTTCCGGGCCGACCTGCCCGTCCAGCAGCGCGACAGCCACCAGGTATTTGAGGTTGTAGTCCGCCTGCTCTTTGCTCGACGGCTGGTCCTTGTCGCCATATCGACCACCGCCGGCGATGTCGAACGCGCCCTGGAACACCTCCAGGCTCACCGACTCGACGTCCTGAGGGGCGATGGCATGCTCGTCGCGAAGGGCCAGGGTCGCGTCGATGACCACCTGACCGTGGATGAGCGCGCAGTACTGCTTGAGATAGGTCTGCTCGACCGCGTTCAGCGAGCGATCGGTGGGGCGCAGCTCGATCGGCTGGTCGAACAGTTGCTCCAGACCGTTGGGCCCTTCGAAGATTGCTCGCGGACCGGTAATTCCGCGACCGGCAAGCATTGTCGCGTACACGGCTCGCATTCCGGTGATCGCCGGAGAAATGCCCTTCCAGGTCGACACCGGTTCGGCGTGCACCGTCGCCAGTGAAACGTTGTCCACCGCGGACACCGCGATCGCGTCGGCGGTTCGGTCCGCGTCGAGGCCGAGCAATTTGGCCGAGCCGGCGGCGGCCGAGATCGCCAGTTGCAATGCGTGGTTGAGTCCATGCCCCATCACGGGAACCTCTGCGCTGAAACGACATTGGATCTCGTAGGCGACCGCGAGCGCCAGCAGAAAATCCGCCCCGCTTGCCTCGACATGCTCGGCAACGGCAAGCACCGCACCGAAGTTGTCGGCCGGATGGCACAGACCACCGGGAGTCAAATAGGTGTCGAGCAGGTCCGGGTAGCGCACCAGGACCGCGTTGAAGAAGGCCGCCTGATCGACCGACGCCCGTCCGCCGCCGACGAATGTCGCGGTTGGACGGCCGCTGAACTCTTCGGCGTGGGCGCGTATCGCGGGGATCAGCGCTCCGTCAAGGGCACCGACCGCGCAGGCGACACTGTCCAACACGTTGCGTTTCAGCAGCGCGCGGGCCGGCTCGCTGATGTCGGTCTGGTCCGCGCGGACGACGAACCCGGCGAGTCGTTCGGCGATGTAGGTCATGGCGCCTCTGTATCGAAAATCGTTGGCGCGTGGTGGTTGCCGTTGTTGGCATACGCGATTCGCCGAAGCATGTCCTCCGGCATGTCCGGCAAGGCGGCCAGATCGAACCAGCGGGCTTGAATGCTCTCGTCGTCCGCCGGGAATGGGTCACCTGACAACCAGTCCATCCGGAACACATGGTCGAGGTACTGCGCCTGGTCACCGTTGACGTGGACCATCGGCCGCGTCACGTGCACCCACGCCAGCCGGCGCGCGATCGCTTCGATACCGCTCTCCTCCAACACTTCTCGCATCGCGCAGTCTGCTGGGTTCTCCCCTGGTTCGACGATTCCGGTGATGGGAGTCCACGCGTGGTTGTCGGACCGCTGGATCAACAGCACGTCGTGATCGCGGATGACCACCGCGGTGATGGCCGGCAACCACAACGGCGCGTGGCCGATGTGGCGTCGGAGCTCGACGATGAATTCGGGGATCGGCACAGTCCCGTTTGTAACAGAGAGCCTGATGTGCAGACGCCCGGGCACCCCACCTCCATCGAAGGCTGACCGTTCGAACCCTTCAGTACAGCTGCCCCCGCAGGATGACCACGTCCGCGCGGTGCAGGACCTCGGGGCCGTAGCGCGGATCGTCGTAGTAGCACAACAGGTCTGCCGAAGCGCCGTCATCCAATCCCGGGCGGTCGAGCCAGCCGCGGGCGTCCCAGCACGCCGCACCGAGCGCCTCGGTAGGGCTCATTCCAATGCGGGTCAGCGCTTGGACCTCGTCGCCGATGCGCCCGTGGGCGATCATGCCGCCCGCGTCGGTGCCGGCGTATATAGGTATCCCGGCCTCGTGGGCCGCGGACAGGCGCGGATAGCAGTTCGCGTACAGGTCGCGCATGTGCGCGGCGTAGACCGGATACTTTGCCGCGGCATCGGCGATGCCGGGAAAGTTCTCGACGTTGATCAGGGTCGGCACCAACGCGGTTCCGGCTTCGACCATCAACTCGATGATGTCGTCAGTCAGCCCGGTGCCGTGCTCGATGCAGTCGATCCCGCCGTTGATGAGCCCGGGCAGCGCGTCCTCGCCGAAGACGTGCGCGGTCACCCGCGCGCCCTGGGCGTGGGCGGCGTCGATCGCGGCCTTGATCACGGCGTCGGACCACAACGGCGCCAAATCGCCTATGTCGCGGTCGATCCAGTCGCCGACCAGCTTGACCCAGCCGTCGCCGCGGCGGGCCTGCTCGGTGACGAAATCGGGAAGTTGCGACTCGTCTTCGATGTCGATCGGCAGGCCGGGTATGTAGCGCTTGGGACGGGCCAGGTGCCGCCCGGCCCGGATGATGCGGGGCAGGTCGTCGCGGTCGTCGAGGCTGCGGGTGTCAATGGGTGAACCGCAGTCGCGCAGCAACAACGCGCCGGCTTCGCGTTCGGTCTCGGCCTGGGCGATGGCTTCGTCGAGGTCGGTGCCGCCTTGCGGGCCGAGTCCGACATGGCAGTGCGCGTCGACCAGTCCGGGCACAATCCAGCCGCCATCAAAGATGGTGTCCGCGCCGCCGATTGGCTCACGGCTGATCCGGCCGTCAGCGATCCACAGTTCGATGGGCTCTTCGTCGGGTAGCCCGATCCCCCGAACGTGCTGCGGCACTACTTGTTGCCCGGGAACTTCAGCTTCGACAGATCGAAATCGGCCAACCCGGGCGGTAACTCGTCCAGACCCTGCGGCATGTTGGACAGGTCGGGGAAGCCGGCCGGCATGCCCGCACCCAGCGGACCGCGCACCTTAGGCGGCGTTGGCCCGAATTTCTTGCCCTTCTTTCCCTTGCCGCCCTTGCCCTTCGCGTTCTTGCGCGTCGCCGACTTACGCCCCAGACCGGGTATACCCATGCCGCCGACCATCGAGGACATCATCTTGCGAGCCTCGAAGAACCGGTCGACCAACTGGTTGACCTCGGACACCGACACGCCAGAACCGTTGGCGATGCGCAGCCGTCGCGAGGCGTTGATGATCTTCGGGTCGGCCCGCTCCTGCGGCGTCATACCGCGGATGATGGCCTGCAGCCGGTCGAGTTGCCGGTCGTCGACGGCGGCCAAGGCTTCTTTCATCTGGCCCGCGCCGGGCAGCATGCCGAGCAGATTGCCGATCGGGCCCATCTTGCGGATCGCCAGCATCTGCTCGAGGAAGTCTTCAAGGGTGAGCTCGCCGGAACCGATCTTTTCCGCCGCGGCTTGCGCCTGCTCGGCATCGAAGACCTGCTCGGCCTGCTCGATCAGGCTCAGCACATCGCCCATGCCGAGGATGCGGCTGGCCATCCGGTCCGGATGGAAGACATCGAAGTCTTCCAGCTTCTCGCCGGCTGACGCGAAAAGGATGGGCACACCGGCGATTTCGCGCACCGAGAGCGCCGCGCCACCGCGGGCGTCGCCGTCCAGCTTGGTCAGCACCACACCGGTGAAGCCGACGCCCTCGCCGAAGGCCTGCGCGGTGGCCACCGCGTCCTGACCGACCATCGCATCCAAGACGAAAATCGTCTCGTCCGGAGTGACGGCGTCGCGGATGGCGCCGGCTTGGGCCATCATCTCCTCATCGATACCCAGCCGTCCGGCGGTGTCGACGATCACGACGTCGAAGTGCTTGGCCCGCGCCTCGGCCAGGCCGGCCGCGGCGACGGCGACCGGATCACCCGGGGCCGTCGCTTGATCGGTCTGCGCCGAGGTGCCCGGATGCGGCGCGAACACCGCGACACCGGCCCGCTCCCCCACGATCTGCAGCTGGTTGACCGCGCCCGGCCGTTGCAGGTCGCAGGCGACCAGCAGCGGCGTGTGGCCCTGGTTGCGCAGCCAGAGCGCGAGCTTGCCGGCCAGCGTGGTCTTACCGGAACCCTGCAGACCGGCCAGCATCACCACGGTCGGCGGCGTCTTGGCGAATGCCAGCCGGCGGGTCTGGCCGCCGAGGATGGCGATCAGTTCCTCGTTGACGATCTTGACGACCTGCTGGGCCGGGTTGAGGGCGCCCGACACCTCGGCGCCCTTGGCGCGGTCTTTGACGCGGCCGACGAACGCTCGAACGACGGGCAGGGAGACGTCGGCCTCGAGCAATGCCAGCCGGATTTCGCGGGTGGTGGCGTCGATGTCGGCGTCGGTCAGCCGGCCCTTGCCGCGAAGTCCTTGCAGGGCACCGGTGAGCCGATCGGACAGCGATTCAAACACGCGGTTCAGCTTAATCGGTGGCCGAACGTCGAGTTGTCGGGCCGCGTCGCAGGTTCTTGGCCCGGCATGTCGACGTTGGACATACTTGGGCATGCTCGAGCTGATCGATAAGGGATCCTGCGACGACGCGCACCCCGTGCCGCTGCTGTTCGTGCACGGCGGCTGGCATTCGGCGTCGTGCTGGAGCAACTTTGTCGACTACTTCGCCGACGCCGGCTACCGAGCCGCGGCGCTGAGCCTGCGCGGGCACGGTGGCAGCCCGGCGGGCAAGCGCTTTCACGCCTGCTCGATCGCCGACTATGTCGACGATGTCCGCGTGGCCGCCGACAGCCTCGGCGGGGCCCCGGTCCTCATCGCCCATTCGCTGGGCGGCTTCGTGGTGCAGCGCTATCTGGAAGACCACGACGCTCCGGCCGCGGTGCTGGTGGCGTCGGTGCCGCCCCAGGGCGTCCTGGGGTTGGCGAGGCGGATCTGGAGCCGCCACCCGTGGATCTCGATGCGGTCGCTGCCGGTCGGCAACCTGACCGGTTTCATCGGCACCGCGCCGCTGGTCCGCGAGCATCTCTTCAGCGCGCACACGCCCGACGAGATCGTCGAAACAGGTTGCGCGACAGTGCAATCAGAAGCGGTTCGCGCTTCCCTCATCGACCCGATGATTCGACGCGTGAAGACGAAACGGGTTAACACCCCGATGCTGGTGCTGGGCGCGTTGGACGATGGCATGGTCACCAACGCCGAGGTGCGGGCCACCGCGCGGGCCTACCGGACCGAAGCGGAGCTGTATGCCGGCATGGGACACAACATGATGCAGGAGCCCGGCTGGATCGGGGTCGCCGAACGTATCGACGGGTGGCTGCGAGCGCGCCCGCTCGGCTAGACCGCGGCCGCTTTGGCCCCATCCATGACCGAGAGCAGGTGATGCTCGATCGCGGTTCGGGTGCTCGATCCGGGCTCGCCGGTTGCCTTCGAGGCGGCGCTGCGCTCGGGCAACGCGATGCAGAAAACGTCGTCCACCATCGACCCGCGGGTGGTGACCTTCGCCCAGTCGATGTCAACCCCAGCACGCTCCAGGGCGCCGGTGAGCAGGGCAAGCAGTCCCGGGCGATCGTTGGCCCGGATCTCGATGATCAGCCGACCGGGCGCACCTCCGAACCAGAGGATCCGCGTTGGCGCCGACGGTTGGTGGACCGGGACCGCGGTCGGGGCATCGCCGATCGGCTTGGGTGCGGTGTCCGCTGAGCGCTGCTGCAGAGTGCCCAGGACGTCGGTTTGGCCGCCCAGCGCACGGATCAGCTGCTGGCGCAACAGCCCTGCGGCCGGCGGGCTACCGAAGTGCGGCGAGACCATGAATTCGCTGATCGCGACGCCGTCCTGGACGTTGATAGACGCCGAGTGCACGCGCAGTGAGTTCAGCGTCAACACTCCGGCCGCCTTGGACAGCAATCCGCGCTGGTCCGGGGCGATCACGACGGCGTGATGCAGGCGCCGATCGGCACCGGGGCGCAGCTCGACGTGCACCTTGCGGTCGGCGGCCAGCGCCAGGTACTCGGGATCGAGCGGGTCGGCTTGCGGCAGCGCCTCCCCGTTCATCGCCATCCGGCTGCGCCGCACCAGATCGCCGACCAGCGAGGCCTTCCAGTCGGTCCATACCCCGGGACCGGTGGCCAGCGAGTCGGCTTCGGTGAGCGCGTGCAGCACATCCAGCAGCACCGGGTCGCCGTCCAGCGCTTCGCAGACCGAGGCAATGGTCTGCGGATCGTTGAGGTCTTGCCGGGTCGCGACCTTGGCCAGCAGCAGGTGGTGAAACACCAGCTTGGACAGCAGCTCGATGTCCGAGGGCCACATGCCCAGCCTGGTGCCGATCTGAGTGGCCAGCTGCGCCCCGAGCACGCAGTGGTCGGCGTCGCGGCCCTTCCCGATGTCATGCAACAACGCGGCCAGGATCAGCAGGTCGGAGCGGGCCACCCTGGTCGTGAAAATCCTTGCCCGCGAGACGGTTTCGGCTAGGTGGCGATCGACGGTCCAGATGTGCACCACGTCGCGCGGCGGAAGGTCGCGCACCGCACCCCACTCGGGAAAGAGCCTGCCCCACAAGCCGGTACGGTCGAGGGTCTCAATCACCGCGATGGTGTCCGGGCCCGCGGTCAACATCACCAGGAGGTTGTCCAACGCGTCGCGCGGCCAGGGAGTCGGCAGTTCGGGCGCGGTATCGGCCAGCCGCGTCAGCGTGGACACCGCGATCGGCAACCCGGTGACCGCAGAGGCCGCCGCCACCCGCAGCAACAGCGCGGGGTCGCTCTGCGGCCGGGCATCGCGGGCGAGCACGATCTCACCGGCGTACTCCACCACACCCTCGTCAAGCGGTCGTCGCGGACGCCGGCGGATCGCCGACATCCCGCGTCGCGGCAGCGCATTGGAGGCGGTCCGCAACCCCGCATCGACGCGATAGCTGATCGTGCGGCCCACGTCGGACAGCACCCGCGACAGGTCGAAGCGGTCGCCGAAGTGCAGTGCCGCGCTGATCTCGTCGGCGAATTGGGCCAGGACCTGGTCGTGACCGCGACCGGAAACCCGGTGCAACTCGGTGCGGACATTAAGCAGCGTCAGGTGAGCTCCGGTCAGCGAACCCAGCGGGTCGTCTGCTTCCCCGACGGCCAACCGGTCGGTGAGATGGGCGATGGCCAGCGCGTCGAGCAGTTGGATGTCGCGGAGTCCCCCGCGGCCGGATTTCAGGTCGGGTTCGGCGCGGTGGGCGATCTCTCCGAAGCGGCGCCACCGGGCTTGGGTCTCGTCGACGACTTCGCCGAAGATGGACTGGATCCCGGAACGCCACTGGCGACGGATGCCTTCGATGAGGCGCCCGGACAGCTCCTCATCACCGGCGATGTGCCGGGTGTCGAGCATCGCCAGGCAGGCGGAGACGTCGGCGCTGGCGACTTTCAACGTCTGGGCCACGGTCCGCACGCTGTGGTCGAGGCGAATGTTGGCGTCCCACAACGGGTACCAGAGCGAGTCGGCGACGTCGCGGACGGCGTCGGTGTTCATGCCGTCGTGCAGGAGCAGCAGGTCCAGGTCAGAGTACGGCACCAACTCGCGGCGGCCCAGTGAACCGGTAGCAACGATCGCGAAGCCACTGCCGGGCATGATCCCGATCTCGGAAGCCTTTGTGGTAAGCCAGAATTCGTGTAACTCGCCCCAGGCTTCGCGCAGCGCGGACGAGTCCAGCTCGTTCGAGCCGCGAGCAAGCAGCTTCTCCCGGGCCGCGGCCAGATCCGTTGCCGCCCCAGCGAGTGTCTCCGCCACGGCCTGTTGTCCGGACGGATCGGGTGACTCTTCGCGCTGCTTCATTCCCGTCCTGGTCGGGTCGGCCACACCGCCGGCATGATCATGCGGCGGCTATCAGATCGCGTCGGCTCCGCGCTCGCCGGTGCGCACGCGCACCACGGTCTCCACCGGGCTGACCCAGACCTTGCCGTCACCGATCTTTCCGGTGCGCGCGGCCCGCACGATGCTGTCCAGGGCCTTATCGGCGTCGTAGTCCTCGATCAACACCTCGACGCGGACCTTGGGCACGAAGTCGACGGAGTACTCAGCGCCCCGGTACACCTCGGTGTGCCCCTTCTGGCGCCCATAGCCCTGAACTTCGCTGACCGTCATCCCCAGGATGCCGACCTGCTCCAGGCTGGCCTTGATGTCCTCGAGCGTGAATGGCTTCACGATTGCGGTGATCAGCTTCATTCCTATTCCGCCTCCACTTTGTCGCCCACCCGATTATGGCCGAATGTGCTCTCCGGCAAACTCGCGTGCGGGAGAACCGAGCCGGAGCCGCCTGCCGTCGCGAAGTCATAGGCGCTCTCCGCGTGCTGAGACTCGTCGACACCCGCTGCTTCGCCCTCAGGGTTCAGACGCAACCCAATCGTGTATTTGAGTATCAGGGCAAGGATAAGGGTGACGATAGCGGAGTAGAACAGCACGCTGAACGCGCCGATCGCCTGCCGTTCCAGTTGGGCGAAGCCGCCGCCGTAGAACAGGCCCTTCGACACCCCGGCTACCCCGCTGATCGCCGGGCTCTCCGGTGCGGCCAGCAGACCGACCAGCAGCGTGCCGGCCAGACCACCGACCAGGTGCACACCAACAACGTCGAGTGAGTCGTCGAAGCCGAGTTTGAACTTCATTCCGACCGCCAGGGCGCACAGGGCTCCGCCCACCACGCCGATCACCAAAGCGCCCAGCACGTTGACCGAGGAACAAGACGGCGTGATCGCGACCAGGCCCGCCACGATTCCGGAGGCCGCACCGAGGGTGGTGGCGTGGCCGTCGCGGATGCGCTCCGTGGCCAACCAGGCGAGCATGGCTGCGGCGGTGGCAACGGTCGTCGTGATGAAGGTCGATGCGGCGACGCCGTTGGAGCTGGTCGCGGAACCGGCGTTGAACCCGTACCAGCCGAACCACAGCAGACCGGCGCCCAGCATCACGAACGGCATGTTGTGCGGACGGAACAGCGTATGCGGCCAGCCTTTGCGCTTGCCCAGCACGATCGCGAGCATCAGGCCGGCCGTACCGGAGTTGATATGGACCGCGGTCCCGCCGGCGAAGTCGATGGCGTGCAGTTTGTTGGCGATCCAGCCGCCGTGCTCGGCCGTGACACCGTCGAAGGCGAAGACCCAGTGCGCGACCGGGAAATAGACCAGCGTGGCCCAGAGTCCGGAGAACACCAGCCAGGCACTGAACTTGAGCCGGTCCGACACGGCACCGGAGATCAGCGCGACCGTGATGATCGCGAACATCAGCTGGAAGGCCACGAACACGGTCATCGGCAGGGTGCCGGCAAGCGGAATGTCGGTCGCCGCAACGCCCTTGGTCGGATCCGCCGCCACTGAATTGCCGCCGATGAGACCCTTGAGGCCGAAGTACTCGCCGGGGTCGCCGACGGCGTTGCCCTTGTCGTTGCCGAACGCCATCGAGTATCCGTAGAGCACCCACAGCACCGTGACCACGCCCATCGCGCTGATGCTCATCATGATCATGTTGAGCACGCTTCGGGCGCGGACCATCCCGCCGTAAAAGAACGCCAGTCCCGGTGTCATCAACAACACCAATGCGGAACTGGCCAGCATCCAAGCGGTGTCGCCGGTATTGGGTTGACCCAAAATCGGGAAACTCACTCGATATCACCTCCGGTCGGGCATCAACGGCCACCGGACAGAGATGCCGGCGGCCTGCACCAGAACCTTGCAAAGGAGTTGTTACAAAAGGCGGCGCTGACAGGTTTCGCGGGTGTTACATCTGCCGAAAGCCGGCTATCCCAGAAGCGCGTCGACAAAGGCGCCCGGCTCGAACGGCGCCAGGTCGTCGGGCCCCTCACCCAGCCCAACCAGCTTGACCGGCACGCCGAGCTCCTGCTGGACGCGAAAAACAATGCCGCCCTTGGCTGTGCCATCCAGCTTGGTCAGCACCGCACCAGTGATCTCGACCACATCGGCGAACACCCGCGCCTGCGCCAGTCCGTTCTGGCCGATGGTCGCGTCGAGCACCAACAGCACCTCGTCGACGGCGGCGCGCCGCGTCACCACGCGTTTGATCTTGCCCAGTTCGTCCATCAGCCCGGTCTTGGTGTGCAGCCGGCCCGCGGTGTCGATGACGACGACGTCAGCGCCCGCCTCGATGCCCTTGTCGACGGCGTCGAAGGCCACGGCAGCCGGGTCGGCCCCCTCGGGTCCGCGCACCACGTCGGCCCCCACGCGAGAACCCCACGCCTGCAACTGGTCGGCGGCGGCGGCGCGGAAGGTGTCGGCGGCGCCCAGCACGACGCGTCGGCCGTCAGCGACCAGCACCCGCGCGAGTTTGCCCACGGTGGTGGTTTTTCCGGTGCCGTTGACGCCGACGACCAACAAGACCGACGGGTGGTCGTCATGCGGCAGTGCCCGTACCGAGCGGTCCAAATCGGGTTGCAGCTCGGCGATCAACACGTCCCGCAGGACCGCGCGGGCATCGGCCTCGGTGTGGACGTCCCGGCTGGCGAGCTGACTGCGCAGTTTCTCCACCACCGAGTTGGTCACCGTCGGACCCAAGTCGGCGATCAGCAGGGTGTCCTCGACCTGTTCCCAGGAGTCCTCGTCGAGGTCACCACCGCCGATCAGCCCGAGCAGACTGCGTCCCATCGCGTTCTGCGATCGGGCGAGTCGCCCGCGCAGCCGCTCGAGCCGGCCTTCGGACGGCGCGATCTCCTCGGTTGCCGGCGCCTCCGCCTCGGGCGGCGCGGGCTCCGTCGGCGGTTTCGGCTCGGCAGGCGGTGTCGGCTCGAGAGGAGGGGTCGGCTCCACCGGCGGCGCGGTCGTATCGACCTGCGGCAGTTGCACATCGGAGACCGTGCGTTTGGGCGCGTCGCGCGGAACCGTCGCGTCATCGCCGACCGAGGGCAGCCCGGTGGTGTCGATGCGCTCGGGAGTTTCGGTGCGGCTGAACGTGATTCCCGATGCCGCGGTATATCCGCCGGAGCGATCCAGGGTAGGTGTCTGCCCGGGGCCCGACAGGCTGATCTTGCGTCGCCGGTATCGAACCAGTCCGAGTACCAGGACGGCGATGACGATCAGTGCGGCGACAACCGCGATCGCGATCCAAAGAGCTTGCGGCAACGTATTCCTCGCTTAGGTGGCTGCCGTGACCAGCTGGTTGACCTGCTGACCACGCATCCGTTGGGAGATCACCGTGGTGATGCCGTCGTCGCGCATCGTCACGCCGTACAGCGAGTCGGCGACCTCCATGGTCGGTTTCTGGTGGGTGATGACGATCAGCTGCGACTTGGCCCGCAGCAGCTCGAACAGACCGATCAGCCGCCGCAGGTTGGTGTCGTCGAGCGCCGCCTCGACCTCGTCCATGATGTAGAACGGCGACGGCCGGGCCCGGAAGATCGCCACCAGCATCGCCACCGCGGTCAGCGATTTCTCGCCACCGGACAGCAGCGACAGTCGCTTGACCTTCTTGCCCGGCGGCCGGGCCTCCACCTCGATGCCGGTGGTGAGCATGTCGTCGGGGTTGGTGAGCAGCAGCCGGCCCTCGCCGCCGGGGAACAGCGACGCGAAAACCCCTTGGAACTCCCGTTCGACGTCGACGTAGGCCTCGGTGAACACTTGCAGGATGCGAGTGTCGACATCGGCGACGACGTCCAGCAGATCCTTGCGGGCGGCCTTCACATCCTCGAGCTGAGTGGACAGGAAGTTGAAGCGCTCCTCCAGGGCCGCGAACTCCTCGAGCGCCAACGGGTTGACCCGGCCCAACTCGGCCAACTCGCGCTCCGCGCGTTTGGCGCGACGCTCCTGGGTGGGCCGATCGAACGGCAGCGGGGCCGGAGCCGTCACCTGGTCGCCACGCTCCCGAGCCTGCTGGTACTCGGCCATCTCCAGCTCGGTCGGTGGCAGCGCAACCTGCGGACCGTATTCCGCGACCAACACGTCGGGCGCCATACCGAACTGCTCGAGCACCATCTGCTCGAGTTGCTCGATGCGCAGCGCCGCTTGGGCTTTGGCAACCTCGTCGCGGTGCAGCGCCTCGGTGAGCACTCCGATCCGAGCGCCCAGCCGATTCACCTCTTCGCGAACCGCGACCATCGCCGTGGAACGTTCCTGACGCTCGGCGGCCAACACATCGCGGTTCCGCGACGCGGCGCCGACTACCTTGCTCAACCGGGCGGCCAGAAGTCGCCCGGCCTCGGAGACCGCAGCTGCCACCTCGGCGGCGCGCTGTCGCGCGGCTCGGGCCTGCTGGGCGCGCACTCGTGCCTCACGCTCCGCGGCAGCGGCGCGACGCAGTGAATCCGCTTTTCCGCGAACCGCATTGGCGCGTTCTTCGGCCGTACGTACTGCCAGTCGGGCTTCCACCTCGACGCCCCGGGCCACCTCGGCCGCCGCGGCAATATGCTGTCGCCGCTCACCATGACTGGGCTCACCCGAAACCTCTTGCGGCTGTTCGATATTGCCCAGCCGGGTCTCGAGCTCACCGAGTTCCGCGAGGGTGTCGGCGCGCCCGGCCTCCAGTTCCTCCCGCTGACGCATCAGCCGGTGCCACTCCTCGTCGGCGGCCCGGGCATCCTGGCCCAGTCGGCCGAGCTGCTCGTAGATCGCTGAGATCGCGGCATCGGATTCGTTGAGCGCTGCCAGCGCCTGCTCGGCGGAATCCTGCCGCGCCGTCTGCTCGCTCATCGCCCCGGACAGCGCCGCGCCCAGCTGGTTGGTCTGCTCCTCGGCCGTGGCGAGTTCGGCTCGCGCCTTGGCGATTTCGCTAGCGATCTCCAGCGTCGAGGGCTTACGGTCCGAGCCGCCGTTGATCCACCCGGCACCCACCAGATCACCGTCGCGGGTGACCGCGCGCAGTTGTGGCCGGGCGGCAACCAGATTCATCGCCTCTGACAGTTCGCCGACCACCGCGACGCGCGAGAGCATGGCCACCATCGCACCGCGCAATCGCGTCGGCGCGTCGACCAGGTCGAGGGCCCAACGCGCACCGTCGGGCAGGGCACCCAGCGGGGCCGGCTCGTCTGCGGGCCAGTCGCTGAGCACGATGGCAGCGCGGCCGCCGTCGGCCTGCTTCAGCGCGGTCAACGCATCCGCGGCGGCTGCGAAGTTCTCGGCCGCCAGCGCGTCAGCCGCGGAGCCCAAGACCGCCGCGAGCGCGGCCTCGTAGCCCGGCTGCACCTTCACCAGCTTGGCAATGGATCCGAAAAGCCCTGCACTGCTACGGTTTTGAGTTAACCAGGCGGCGCCGTCCTTGCGCTCGAGCCCGACTGACAGCGCGTCGATCCGCGCCCGCAGCGAGGCGACCTGACGCTCGGCGCCACGTTCGGCCGATTGCAGTTCAGTGACCCGCTCGTCGGCCAGTCGCAGCGCCGCGACGGTCCGGTCGTGGTGTTCGTCGAGACCGACCTCGCCTTGATCCAGCTCACCGACCCGGGCCTGCACGGTCTCGAATTCCACCTTGGCGTGTTGCGCGCGGGCCGCGGCTTCCTCGATGCGCTCGGACAGCTTTGCGACACCGTCGTCGATCGACTCCACGCGCGCCCGCATCGTCTCCACCTGGCCGGCCAATCGGGCCAGGCCCTCGCGGCGGTCGGCCTCGGCCTGCACCGCCGCCAAGTGAGCCCGCTCGGCCTCGGTGGCGGCGCGCTCGCGGTCCGCCAATTCCGTGCGTGCAGCTTGCAGACGGTCCCGGGTGCCTTCGAGCTCGGCGAGCAACTGCTGCTCGGCGCCGGCGACCTGCTCGGCCTCCGCCTCCAACTCGTCGGGGTCGGGGCCACCGGTCGTCGCCGTCTCGACGTCGAGATGTTGGGCCCGTTCGCTGGCGATACGGACCGTCGCGCTGACGCGTTCAGCCAAGGCGGACAACCGAAACCAGGTCTGCTGGGCTGACTCGGCCCGCTCGGAAAGACGGATCAGCGCTTCCTCATTCGCGGACAATTCCTCCGAGGCCACCGCCATCCGCGCCGACGCCTCGTCGTGCTCACGACGCAACGTCGCCTCGGCGTGGTTGGTGTTGTTGAGTTCGGACTGTCGGGTGACTACGTCGTCGGCGGCCAGTCGCAGCCGAGCGTCGCGCAGATCGGCCTGGATGGTCTGGGCGCGACGGGCCACCTCGGCTTGCCGGCCCAGCGGCTTGAGCTGGCGACGCAACTCCGTGGTCAGGTCGGTCAGACGCGCCAGGTTCGCCGACATCGACTCGAGCTTGCGGACCGCCTTTTCCTTGCGCTTGCGGTGCTTGAGCACACCCGCTGCTTCCTCGATGAACGCCCGGCGATCTTCGGGCCGCGACTCGAGGATTTCGTTCAGCTTGCCCTGCCCGACGATGACGTGCATCTCCCGGCCAATCCCGGAGTCGCTGAGCAGTTCTTGGACATCCATCAAACGGCAACTGCTGCCGTTGATTTCATATTCGCTGGCTCCGTCACGAAACATCCGCCGGGTGATGGACACCTCGGAGTATTCGATCGGCAACGCGTTGTCGGAGTTGTCGATGGTGACGGTGACCTCGGCGCGGCCCAGCGGCGCCCGCGACGAGGTGCCCGCGAAGATGACGTCTTCCATCTTGCCGCCGCGCAGCGTCTTGGCACCCTGCTCCCCCATCACCCACGCCAAGGCGTCGACGACATTGGACTTGCCCGACCCGTTCGGGCCGACCACCGCGGTGATGCCGGGCTCAAACCACAGAGTCGTCGGCGAGGCGAAGGACTTGAAGCCCTTCAACGTCAGACTCTTGAGGTACACGGCGAGCCAGACTACCGCTCACTGAAGCCGCTGATGGCGTCGCCGCGCGGCGACCAGTCGACGACAACAGTGTCCACGCAGCCCGGCGTTTTCCCGCCCTGCAACAGGAGTAACAACTGTTCACACGCGTCACGTGAGCCTTGCGCGACGATCTGCACCCGGCCGTCGGGCCGGTTGGCGGCGTAGCCGGTCAGGCCCAGCTCGAGCGCGCGGGAGCGGGTCCACCAGCGAAAGCCGACTCCCTGCACGCGGCCGTGCACCCACGCGGTGAGCTGGACGGCCTCACTGTCCGACATCGACGACCCGGAAGTCGACCTTCGTGCCGGCTTTCAGCGTCCGACCTACCGTGCACACCTGGTCGACCGCGCGCTGGACCACGGTCAGGACGCGTTCCTTCTCGGCGCCGTCCAAACCCGACAGATCGATGTCGAGCGTCTCCTCGAGCAGCGGATAGACCTCCTGCTCGCGGTCGGCGTCGCCGGACACCCGAACGGTCGCGTGGTAGTCGTCGCCGAGCCGGCGGGCCAGCGGCGAGTCGCTGGACATTCCGCTGCACGCCGCAAGCGCGATCTTCATCAGCTCACCCGGCGTGAACACACCGTCGACATCCTCGGAGCCGATGAGAACTTCCGCGCCGCGCGAGCTATGGCCGGTGTAGCGGCGCACTCCGTTGCGCTCGACCCATAGTTCCGTCATGGTTCATTTCTACCGAACGCGCACATCGCCCAGATCGACGCCGGCGTGCAGAAGTGCGAGTAGGCATCGCGCCCCCGTCGATGTCGTCAACTCCGCGGCCTCGGCTGGCAGCGGGGGCAGTAGAACGACGATCGGTTCATGAACTTGTCCCGGCGGATCACCGCGCCACAACGCGTGCACGGTTTGCCTTCGCGGCCATAGACATTCAGCGATCGGTCGAAGTACCCGGATTGTCCGTTGACGTTGACGTACAACGAGTCGAACGAGGTACCACCCTGGGCCAGCGCGTCGCGCATCACATCGGCGGCCGCATCGAGCAACGTCGTCAGCTGCGGGCGGGTCAACTTCTCCGCCAGCCGGGCACCGTTGACCTTCGCTCGCCACAGCGACTCGTCGGCGTAGATATTGCCGATCCCCGACACCACGGTCTGATCGAGCAACTGACGCTTGATCTCAGAGTGCTTGCGGCGCAACACCTTGATCACCGCGTCGGTGTCGAACCGCGGGTCCAGCGGGTCACGCGCCACGTGCGCGACAGGCGTCGGAACCACGCTGCCGTCAACGCTGACCAGGTCGGCCAGCATCCAGCCGCCGAACGTCCGCTGGTCGACGAAGCTCACCGTGGTGCCGTCATCGAGCAGGGCGGCGATGCGCAGATGGCCGGCATTCGGAACGTCTCCGAGCAACATCTGTCCACTCATGCCCAGGTGGACGACCAACGCCTGCTCGTCGCCGCTCGGCGCGTCCAGCGTGAGCCAAAGGTACTTTCCGCGTCGATCACTGCCCGTGATCCGCGCGTCGAGCAAACGGGCCGTCAGGTCGGCGGGGCCGGCGTCGTGGCGGCGGACGGCACGCGGGTGATGCACGCGGACGGCGGTGATGGTCTTGCCCACCACATGAGCCTGCAGTCCCCGCCGCACCACCTCGACCTCGGGTAGCTCGGGCATCTAGCCGGCAGGTTCCTCGGGGAGCGCACCGTCGATCTGGCCCAGCTCCTGGCACGCCTGCTCGGCGGCCTTCTGCTCGGCTTCTTTCTTGGTCCGTCCGATTCCGGAGCCGTACGGGGTGTCCTTCACGACGACGACCGCGGTGAACTCGCGCTGGTGATCGGGACCGGTGGCGGTGACGCGATAGGACACCGCGCCGATGCCGCGCGCCGCGGCCAACTCCTGCAGGCTGGTCTTCCAATCCAAAAGCCCTCCGGCCTCCAACAATTCGCTGAACAACCGCAGGATCACCGTCCGCGCAACCTCGATGCCGCTGTGCAGATAGATTGCGCCAAGCAGAGATTCGAGGCTGTCGGCGAGAATGCTGGACTTGTCCGCGCCCCCGGATTTCAGCTCACCGCGGCCGAGCAGCAGGTGCGCACCCAATCCCTGATCGGTCAATGCGCGGGCCACCTCCGCGAGCGCCTGGGTGTTGACCACGCCGGCGCGCATCTTGGCCAGGTCGCTTTCCGGGCGTTGCGGATGACGGTGGTACAGCTCGTCGGTCACGGTCAGGCCCAGCACCGCGTCGCCGAGAAACTCCAGTCGCTCGTTGGTGGGCAGGCCCCCGTGCTCATAGGCGTAGCTGCGATGGGTCAGAGCCAAGGTCAACAACTCGCCGGGCAGATCGACACCGAGCGCGTCGAGCAGATCACTCACCGGCGGCACCGCCGTTGTCGCCCAGCATCGTCGTCAGCTTCGTCCACCGCGGGTCGATCTCGTCGTGGTGATGATCCGGATCGGCGGTCGCCAGCGCGATGCCGCACGTGGCGCAGAGGCCCGGGCAGTCGTCCCGGCACACCGGCGAGAAGGGCAGCTCCAGACCCACGGCGTCGATGATCGGTTGTTCGAGGTCGACGGTGTCGGCGATCACGTGACCGACTTCGTCCTCCTCGGTGGTCGCCTGCGTGAGGCTGTCTGAGTAGGCGAACAGCTCGGTCACATCGACGTGGATCTGCTCTTCGAACGGGGTAAGGCAGCGTGAACATTCGCCGGCCAGGGGTGCGGATACGGTCCCGCTGACCAATACGCCTTCCGACACCGACTCGACCCGTAGATCGAGGTCCAGGGGCGCGCCGGCGGCGATGCCGATCATGTCGAGACCGATGTGCGCAGGGTTGGCCACGGTCTCGCGCAGCGCAAATATAGATCCTGGCCGTCGGCCGAGCCGCGCGATGTTGACGACGAGCGGCGAGTCCGACCGTGGGTGAGCCGTGCGGCTGTGTGGGCGCGCCATGCCCGCAATTCTACGGGCGCCTACCAGCGGCTTGCGCCGCTCGTAGGAGAGTTAGCGCTGCGCGTAGTCGTGAACGCCCGCCGCCGTGCGCAACTGGTGGCGGCCGCGATTGACCGAACGCAGGGTGGTGTTCAGGTGCTCCTCGAACTCAGCGAGCTTGCTGTCGACGTAGATGTCGCACTCCCCGCGCAACCGGTCGGCCTCCGCGTGCGCCGCGTCGATCAACCGGGCGGACTCGGCGTTGGCCGATTGGACGACCTCGGTCTGTGACACCAGACGCTGCTGCT
This sequence comes from uncultured Actinomycetota bacterium, assembly GCA_963836555.1. GTDB lineage: Bacteria > Actinomycetota > Actinomycetes > Mycobacteriales > Mycobacteriaceae > Mycobacterium. The sequence goes on from CAWIKT010000009.1 coordinate 75,369, forward strand.
CCTTGATGCCTTCCTGCACGGCCTTCTCGTAGGAGATGTTGCCGTTTTCGATGAGCCGGTCCGCCTCCGACTTCGCGCGGGTGGTGGCCGCCTCGTATTCCCGCTTGGCCGACGCGGCGATGCGCGCCGACTCTTCGCGGGCCTCGCCGAGCATCCGTTCGCTGTGTTGACGGGCTTCGCCGACCATCCGGTCGGCCTGCGCCTTGGCGTCGGCCAGGAGGCGGTCGGCCTCTGCACGGGCGTGATTGACCATCGACTCCGACTCGGCGGTCGCCGAGGACACCATCGAGTCCGCATGCGTCTTCGCTTCGTGCAGCAGCGAGTCGCGCGCGTCGAGCACGTCCTGAGCGTCGTCGAGCTCGCCGGGGATCGCGTCCTTGATGTCGTCAATCAGCTCGAGCACGTCGCCGCGGGGCACCACGCAGCCCGCGGTCATCGGGAGGCCACGCGCTTCCTCGACAATGGCGCCCAGTTCGTCGAGCGCCTCAAAAACTCGGTACACGGCAACACCCTCCCGGCTTCGTTGTTGTTACCAGTGTGCCTGGTGTTGCTTCTGTGACTGCGTTGCCAGGCTCGGTGTGTCGGGCTTTTAGGTCTCAGAACCGTCCCGATTACCTGCACACTTGACGTAATTATGTCGACATCGACGCTGCGACGGCAATGCCGGACGGCCTTCGACATCCGGGCCGGACACCTCATCAGCCGCGCAGGAATACCCCCCGGGGGTACTGGGTTGGAGGCGTTATGACGCATGACGTGACGCGCGCGGTGGGCCATGCCCTGGCGCTGGCAGGGTCGATGACATGGGAAATCCTGTGGGCCCTGATTCTGGGATTCACGCTGTCCGCAGTGGTGCAGGCGGTGGTGCGCCGCTCGACAGTTGTGGGGCTGCTCGGCGACGACCGTCCCAGGACGCTGGTCGTGGCGGCCGGCCTGGGCGCGGCATCGTCGTCGTGTTCCTATGCCGCGGTGGCCCTCGCCCGTTCGCTTTTCCGCAAGGGCGCCGACTTCACCGCCGCGATGGCGTTCGAGATCGGTTCGACAAATTTGGTCGTGGAGTTGGGCATTGTCCTGGCCCTGCTGATGGGTTGGCAGTTCACCGCCGCCGAATTCGTCGGCGGGCCACTGATGATCTTGGCAATCGCCGTGCTGTTCCGGCTCTTCGTGAGGTCACGAGTCGTCGATGCCGCCCGCAGACAGGCCGATCAAGGCGTGGCCGGATCGATGGAAGGCCATGCCGCCATGGATATGTCGGTGAGCGGCGACGGCTCGTTTCTGCAGCGGCTGCTGTCGCGAGACGGCTTGACCTCGGTATCCCATGTCTTCGTCATGGAATGGGCCGCGATTCTGCGCGACTTGATTGTCGGGCTGTTGATTGCCGGCGCGATCGGCGCTTGGGTACCCGAATCGTTCTGGCAGCACTTCTTTTTCGCCGAGCATCCGATCCTGTCGGCGTTGTGGGGACCGATAGTGGGCCCCTTGGTGGCAATCGCCTCGTTCGTGTGCTCGATTGGCAACGTGCCGCTGGCCGCGGTGCTGTGGAACGGCGGCATCAGCTTCGGCGGGGTCCTCGCCTTCATCTTCGCCGACCTGCTGATCCTGCCGATCTTGAACATCTATCGGAAGTACTACGGCACCGCGATGATGCTGACGTTGCTGGGCACCTTCTACGCCGCAATGGTGTTCGCCGGATACGTGGTCGAATTCGCCTTCGGGACAGCAGGTCTGATCCCCTCGCACCGCGGTTCCACCGCGATGGAGGCCGGAGTCTCCTGGAACTACAGCACCTGGCTGAATATTGTGTTTCTCGGACTTGCGGCACTTCTCACCATTCGCTTCGTCGTCACCGGCGGTTTGCCGATGCTCCGCGCGATGGGTGGTTCCCCGGACACCGGTCAGAGGCACCACCACAACGGCCATTGACGGTCGCAAACACCCGAGAATTCTCGACGCCGAACCTGCGGCCAGAAGCGGTTTGAGCAAGCCAACGGCGCCCGCATCACCTCCCAGCTCGATTCCGCGACCCACCGCTGCGTCCGCAGGCCGAGCCGTCGTCGGCCGACGGATTTCCGGCACGGTAGAGCAACGACTTGAGTTGACGCCGGTCGGCGAGGCTGAGGTGGGCCAGCAGCTGTTCATCGGAGGACGCAACGGCCTCCTCGGCCCGCTTGAGCAGCGCCTTGCCTTTGCGACTCAACTGAGCCGGTAGCGCGCGGCCCGACAGCGCCGTCGCCGGGCGGGTGACCAGTCCGGCGTCCTGCAGTCCCTGCAGCACCTGGTTCATCGCTTGGGCGGTCACGTGGGTGTGGCGGGCGAGTTCGGCGCTGGTTTGGCCCGGGTCGTCGGCCAGAATGCGCATGCAGACGAATTCGGGCAGCCCTAGACCCAACGGCCGCAAAGCCTGCATCGCGTGGGGCCGCAGACGCGCCATCAAGCCGCGGACCAGGAAGCCCAGAGGTTGATCCTCGAAGTCGCTCATCGCAGACCATGCTGACATGAAAGTGCAGCTCTGGCGCCGCATTGGTCTGCGCGTGCGCAGATGACTACCGGTTATATCAAGCTTCTTGACACATAACTGGCGGCCGGGTATCAAGGAGCTAGATATACAAATCGACGTTCGGGCCAATGGGGCTCGCGCCGTAACGTGAAGGAGAACAAGGATGTTCGGTGGAGGATTTTCGGGCGGCCCAGGTTGGGGTGGCCCAGGTTCTGCCAGCCCAGGATGGGGTGGACCGGGCTTTGGCGGTCCGGGATTCGGGCCCGGCTTCGGTGGACCCGGTCACGGCTGGGGCGGACATGGCGGACCCGGCCGGCACGGCTTCGGTGGACGCCACAAGAGGGTGGTGGTCGGCACGGCGGCGCTGCTGCTCGACGGGCCCGCAAATGCGGAGCAAATCGTGCAGCGGGTTTCCGAGGCGACCGACGGCGCCTTCGCGCCGCCCCAGGGAATTGTCGAGCTTGCGATCGGGAAGTTGGCCGGCCGCGGGTTCGTAACCGTCGACGACGGTGTCGCCACCCTGACCGAACTAGGCAGGAACGTGTTGCAGTGGAAGGGAATCAGTAGCGAGACCATTCACGCGAGGCTGGCTCACGCCGGTAAGTTCGGCGACCTCGCAAAAATCCGATGGGGCTTGTTCGAGCTCGCCGGTTTGGCACGGACCATCCATTGGTCGGGCACCGACGCGCAGAAAGAGAAGCTGGCCGAGGCGCGGACCACGGTCCTGACAGCGATCACCGAAGCCAAGAAGTCACTGCACGCCGCCCTCGCGGAGAGCTGACTCACACCACATCATCAGCGCGGCCGCGGCATTCGCCCGGTCGCGCTCATTGGTTACTGCCCCTTGTCCGCTCGCAGCTTGTCGGCCAGCCGACGATTCACCGCGTCGGGCAACAGTTTGGACACGTCACCGCCCAGCGTCGCGACCTCTTGGCCAACGACGACGACACGAACGAATACTGCGGGGCGGTCGCCACGAAAAAGGTGTCGACGCCGGCGATGTGCTTGTTCATCTGCGCCATCTGCAGCTCGTATTCGAAATCTGTGCCGGTACGCAGGCCCTTGACGATCGCGGTCATTCGCGCGACTTTCACGAAATCGACCACCAAGCCCTGACCGGGCTCGACGCGCAAATTCGGCAGGTGCGACGTCGATTCTTCGATCATCGCGATCCGCTCGTCGACGTCGAACATGCCTCTCTTCGCGGGGTTGACCAGGATCGCCACCACCACCTCGTCGAACTGAGCCGCCGCTCGTTCGAACACGTCGATGTGACCCAGCGTCACCGGATCGAAGGAACCCGGGCATACGGCGCCGCTAGTCATACGCCGCTCTTCCCCTCTTCGCTCTGCATCGTCGCCGGCCCCACTCATTGCGCCGCTCCTCCTCATCGCTTCGCTCTGCATCGTCGCCGGCGCCATGCCCGATGACGGTACACGCCGCTCACCGTCGTTCGGCCAGCTCCAAGCGGGTGTCGCCGTAAACCCGCTGCGGCCAGGGCTCCCACTCATCCGGCCAGCTCAAGGGCGCACTTCCGGCGGCCCGCTCGACGACAACCACGCTGCCCTGCTGCACCCAGCCGTTCGTCGTCAATGCGGTGAGCAGGCGCTCGACCTCGCGCGGAGTCGACGTCGTAGGGCGGGTCCGCCAGCACGAGATCGACCGGGCGGGTTGCCTTGGCGGCCAACACGGCGGCGGCCTGTCCGCGCCGCAGGGTTGCCCCGGACAGGCCGAGCGTGGCGACGTTGCGTTCGATCACCGCCGCTGCGCGGCGGTCCGACTCGACGAACAACGCCGATGTCGCGCCGCGCGACAATGCCTCGAGACCCAGCGCACCGGAGCCCGCATAGAGATCGAGCACCGCGAGGCCCGTGAGGTCCAGCCGCGCGGTGACGATGTTGAACAACGACTCGCGCACCCGATCGGTGGTCGGCCGGGTTCCCTGCGGCGGGACAGCGATCCGCCGTCCCCCGGCGACTCCGCCAACGATGCGGGTCAAACGGCGCCGCTTCTCATCGCACTACGCGCTCTGCATCGTCGCCGGCGCGTTGAGCACCACCAACAGGTCCCCGCCCTCGACCTGGGCCGTGTCGGACACCGCGACCCTCTCGACGGTGCCGTCGGCGGGCGCGGTAATCGGCGCTTCCATCTTCATCGCCTCGATGGTGGCGATCGTCTGGCCGACGCTGACCTTGTCGCCGGCGGAAACCCCGACGGTGACCACGCCGGCGAACGGCGCGGCGACATGGTTCGCATTGCCCTTGTCGGCTTTTTCCGCAGCCGGGACTTCGCTGGCGACGCTGCGATCACGGACCTCGACCGGGCGCAGCTGACCGTTGATGATGCACATCACCGTGCGCATGCCGCGTTCGTCGGGCTCGGAGATCGCCTCCAGTCCAATCAACAGCTCGACCCCGGGCTCCAACTGGACCCGGTGCTCCTCGCCCTGACGCAGACCGTAGAAGAACTGGTTGGCCGACAGCCGTGAGATATCACCGTAGGTTTCCCGGTGTGTCTCGAATTCCTTTGTCGGACCCGGGAATAACAGACGGTTCAACGTAGCCTGACGTTTCTGCCCCTGCAGGCCGAGCGCGGTCTCATCCTCTGTGGCCAGCTCTTCGACCGGCTTGGGCTCGCCCCGTCCGGCCAGGGCCTTCGAACGCAACGGCTCCGGCCAACCACCCACCGGGTCGCCGAGGTCGCCCCGCAGAAATCCGAGGACGGACTCCGGGATATCGAATTGCTCAGGGTGCGAGGCGAATTCATCGGCGCTCAAACCCGCCCCGACGAGGGCCAGCGCAAGGTCGCCGACCACCTTCGATGACGGCGTGACCTTGATCAACCTGCCAAGTACCCGGTCGGCGCCGGCGTAGGCCTCTTCGACTTCCTCGAACCTGTCCCCCAGCCCCAGCGCTATCGCCTGCTGGCGGAGATTTGACAACTGCCCACCGGGGATCTCGTGGTGATACACCCGTCCGGTCGGACCCGGTAGCCCGGATTCGAACGGCGCGTACACCTTTCGTAACGCCTCCCAGTATGGCTCCAGTTCGCAGACCGCCGACAGCGACAGCCCGGTGTCGTAATCGGTGTGCGCGGCGGCCGCCACGATCGAGCTCAACGCGGGCTGGCTGGTGGTTCCCGCCATCGGGGCCGATGCGCCGTCGACGGCGTCGGCTCCCGCCTGCCATGCGGCGATGTAGCTGGCCAGTTGGCCCCCCGGTGTGTCGTGGGTGTGCACGTGCACCGGCAGGTCGAAACGACTGCGCAGGGCCCCGACGAGTTCTCGCGCGGCCGGTGGCCGCAGCAGCCCGGCCATGTCTTTGATCGCCAACACGTGCGCGCCGGCTTCGACGATCTGATCGGCCAGTTTCAGGTAATAGTCCAGCGTGTAAAGGTCTTCGGCGGGATCGGACAGGTCCCCGGTGTAGCACATCGCGACTTCGGCTATCGCGGAGCCGGTTTCACGTACCGCATCGATCGCGGGACGCATCGACTCGAGGTTGTTCAGCGCGTCGAAGATCCGGAAGATATCGATCCCCGTCGCCGTCGCTTCTTCCACGAATGCCGAGGTGACCAGCTCCGGGTATGGCGTGTAGCCAACGGTGTTGCGGCCCCGCAGCAGCATCTGAAGGCAGATGTTGGGCATCAGCTCGCGCAACGTGGCCAGCCGCTCCCAGGGGTCCTCCTTCAGAAAGCGCAGTGCCACATCGTAAGTCGCGCCGCCCCAGCATTCGACCGACAACAGCTGCGGCATGGTCCGGGCGATGTAGGGCGCGACGAGCCCGAGTCCGCTGGTGCGCACCCGCGTCGCGAGCAGCGACTGGTGGGCGTCGCGGAAGGTGGTGTCGGTGAGCCGGACTCCCGACGAGTCGCGCAACCAGCGCGCGAAACCTTCGGGACCCAGTTCGACCAGCAACTGCTTGGAGCCGGCCGGCGGTGCCTTGTCCAGGTTGATGTCGGGCAACTTGTCCTGCGGGTAGACCGTCGACGGCCGGGATCCGTGCGGCTTGTTGACTGTCACGTCGGCCAGGTAGTTGAGGATCTTGGTGCCGCGGTCGGCCGACGAGCGGGAGGTGAGCAGCGCCGGATGCTCCTCGATGAAGGAGGTGGTGACGTCGCCGGCCTGGAAATCGGGGTCGTCCAGGATCGCTTGCAGGAACGGGATATTGGTCGACACGCCACGAATGCGGAACTCGGCGATCGCACGCCGTGCCCGGTTGACCGCGGTGTTGAAGTCGCGGCCCCGACAGGTCAGCTTGACCAGCATCGAATCGAAGTGGGCACTGATCTCCGCGCCCAGGTTCGTTCCGCCGTCGAGTCGAATGCCGGCGCCGCCCGGGCTGCGGTAGGTGGTGATGCGTCCGGTATCCGGACGAAATCCGTTGGCCGGGTCTTCGGTGGTGATCCGGCATTGCAGTGCGGCCCCGCGCGGGCGGATGGACTCCTGCCGTAAACCCAGGTCCTCCAGCGTTTCTCCGCCGGCGATACGCAGCTGGCTGGAGACCAGGTCGACGTCGGTGATCTCCTCGGTCACAGTGTGCTCGACCTGGATTCGCGGGTTCATCTCGATGAAGACGTGGTGGCCGCGCTCGTCGAGCAGGAATTCGACGGTGCCCGCGCAGGTGTATCCGATGTGCCGCGCGAACGCCACCGCGTCGGAGCAGATCCTGTCCCGCAACTCTTCTGGCAGGTTTGGCGCCGGCGCCAACTCGACGACCTTCTGGTGGCGGCGCTGCACGCTGCAGTCCCGCTCGTAGAGGTGGATCACGTTTCCGTGAGTGTCCGCCAGGATCTGCACCTCGATGTGGCGGGGGTTGAGTACCGCCTGCTCGAGGTAGACCGTCGAATCGCCGAAGGCCGACTCGGCTTCGCGACTGGCCGCCTCGATGGCTTCGGGCAACGCCTCGGCATCGGTGACGCGCCGCATGCCGCGACCACCACCGCCGGCAACGGCTTTGACGAACAACGGGAATTGCATCCCGTTCGATGCGGCCATCAGTTCATCGACCGACGCCGACGGCGCCGACGACTTCAGGACCGGCAGACCCGCTTCGCGGGCCGCTGCGACGGCGCGTGCCTTGTTGCCGGTCAGCGACAACACTTCGGCCTTGGGGCCGACGAAGGTAATGCCCTTCTTCACGCACTCGGCGGCCAGTTGGGGGTTCTCCGACAAGAACCCGTATCCGGGATACACCGCGTCGGCACCCGCCCGGCGGGCGGTGTCAACGATGTCGGTGACGGACAGATATGCCCTGACCGGGTGGCCGACCTCACCGATCTGGTAGGACTCGTCAGCCTTCAAGCGGTGCAACGAGTTTCGGTCTTCGTACGGATACACTGCGACGGTGCCGACGCCGAGTTCATAGGCGGCTCGGAACGCCCGGACGGCGATCTCGCCCCGATTGGCAACCAGCACTTTGGAGATCAACGCACGTCCCTCTTCGGTCGTCTAGATGGCAGGCTGTTCAGATCAGCGTGGACCAGTAATCCCAGAACCGGACCACAATCAGTAAAAATACGGCGGTGAACCAGATCGTAGCGATCGACCATCGCCAGTGATGGAGCTCCCGCACGACGGCTCCCCCGCGGGCACCGGACGGCCCGAACGCGCTCGAGGCGACCACCACCAGCAGCGAGACGGTCGCCACCCACACCACCATGCAGTAGGGGCACAGCGCGCCGATGCGGTAAAGGCTCTGGAAGATCAACCAGTGCACGAACGCGACGCCGAACAGCGTGCCGATGGTCATGCCGGCCCAATACCACCGCGGCAGTATCACTTTGGTCACCGCCAGCACGCCGGTCGCCGTCACGACCGCGAACGCCGCGATACCGATCAACGAATTCGGGAAGCCGAACGCGGACGCTTGCGGCGTTGTCATCACCGACCCGCACGCCACGACCGGGTTGAGATTGCACGAGGGCACGTACGCCGGATTGATCAGGATTTCGATTTTCTCGACCGTCAGCGTGGCCGAGGCGATCAGTCCGAGCGCTCCCGCTATCAGGATCAACCACGCGCCGGCCGCAGACACCACCCTCGGCTGTGGGTCCGAATTATCTACCGGCCCATCGGGTTTGGCTGCCGCCGTGGCTGTCACGGCGCTGCTGGAGTAACAGCCGAATCGATCCCCGGCACGTCTCCGACTATCTCTTTGATCTTGCCGACAAGCGCTTCCGGCGTGGAGAACTCATAGTCCTGGCCGTTGATGCGTACTGTGGGCGTGGCGTGAATACCCGCCGACGCGACCAGTCCGTCGACCATCGGCAGATACTTGCCGTCCTTGATGCACTGGGGAACCTTGCCCACCACGCCGGCCTCGCGAGCCAACTCCGTCAGTTTCGCATTGTCGGGGAACGACGTACCGGTCTCGGAAGGCTGAATTTCCTTGCTGTACAACGCCGTGTGGAATCGGCGGAAGGCATCGTTGGACTCATCGGCGATGCAGTAGGCGGCATTGGCGGCGCGCGACGAGTAGTCCTGGTTCTGCGGTCGACTCAAGAAGCCCGTCATGTAGTAGTCGGCGGCGATGGCGCCGTCGTCGATCAGCTTGGACACCGTCGGCCCGAAGCCACGCTCGAAGTTGCCGCACGCCGGGCACAGGAAGTCCTCGTAGAAGGCGACGACGGCCTTCGGGTCGTGGGTGCCGTCCTTGGTGACCAGCTTGCTCGATGTCACCCGGATCGCACGTGCGCCGCTGGCGGCGGTCTTCTTGTCGTGGGACATCACGATGTAGCCGACCAGGACGACCGCGAAGAGGATCACGATCGAGGTGAGCCCGATTCGGACCAGCAGGTCGCGTCGGCGACTGGCGGCGTTCAGGTCGTACTTGGGGCGGTTCGATTTGGCGGCTTTTTCGGCCATGGGTTTGTTCACCATTCCGGATTGTCGACGTCGCTACCCGACCGCGGTGCGGTCGGCGATAGCGCTTAAGCCTACCTAGGTCGCTACCGCCAGGTCAGCGCGGCGACGATGCGGGCCGGCACGGGCCGAGGAGACGCGATCAGAGTCAGACGCGGCTGAGATGCGCCCGCAACGCTGAAACCAACTCCGTGGTGGCGAGCGCGCTACCGCCCCCGAGCGGGAACAGGCTGGCGAATCCGTGCGTCAGCGATCTCATCGAGCGCCGGTCGACGTGGGTGCCTGCCGCCGTCAGCGCCGCCGCGTAACTGTCACCCTCGTCGCGCAACGGATCGAAACCGGCCGTCGCGATCAGCGCGGGCGGCAGCCCCGACAGCGATTCGGCCAGCAGCGGCGAGATACGAGGATCACCTGCGTCGTAGTCCGACGCGCCCAGGTACTGCTCGGTGAACCAGTCGATGTCGGTCTTGGTGAGCAGGAATCCGTCGGCGAACAAGGTCAGCGACCGGGTCTGCGCGGTGAAGTCGGTACGCGGATAGATCAGCCATTGCAGAACCGGCTGCGAAGCTCCCTCGTCGCGCGCGATCTGTGACACGACCGCGGCCAGGTTCCCGCCGGCACTGTCGCCGCCCACGGCCACCTTCCCCGGTATCGCGCCCAGCTCCTCGGCGTGTTCGCACGCCCACCGGAACGCGGCGTAGGCATCGTCGACGGCCGCCGGAGCAGGGTGTTCCGGAGCTAGCCGGTAGTCGATCGACAGCATATGGACGCCCGCGTCCCGACTGGTCAGCCGGCAGAGCGGGTCGTGGGTGTCGAGGTCACCGATCACCCAGCCGCCGCCGTGGTAGAAGACCACTAGCGGCGCCGGTCCCGACGTCCCCGGGTGGTAGTGCCGAGCGGGGATCGGCCCTGCCGGTCCGGGAATCGACACGTCGCGGACACCGACGTGGATCAGCGGTCCGCCGAAGCCCTGCATCATCTCCCGCATCTGGGTCCGCGAGACGGCGACGTCCTGGCCGACCACCAATCCGTTCATTCCGAACGCACGCATACCGGCCAGCGCCAATTGCAGCGTCGGGTCCAGCGTGTTGCCGTCGATCGTCACCTCGCGGCCGCCCGAAAGCAGCCGTTTTGCGCGGGTGGGCACCCAGGGGATCGCCTTGAGACCGGCGGTGGTGGCGACAGCCTGCAACCGGGCGGCCCAGCCGCCCGCCTTGAGCTGCGTATCCGGTGCGCCTGGCAGACTTCGTGTCATGTCTGGTTCCTTGAGTCCTTTGGTCCCACTGAACGACGGTAATTCCATCCCCACGGTCGGATTCGGCGTTTTCAAAGTCCCGCCCGTGGAAGCCGAGCAGGCGGTCGGCACCGCCTTGCAGGCCGGATACCGCCACATCGACACCGCTGCGGTGTACGGCAACGAACGCGAGACCGGCCGCGCGGTCGCCGCATCCGGCGTGCCCAGGGACGAACTGTACTTGGTCACCAAATTATGGAATTCCGAGCAGGGCTACGACAGCACGCTGGCCGCGTTCGACGTCAGCATGGAACGGTTGGGCCTCGACTACCTGGATCTCTATCTGGTGCATTGGCCGATGCCCAAGCTGAACAAGTTCGTCGACACGTTCAAGGCGTTCGCGCACCTGCGGGACCAGGGCCGGATCCGGTCCATCGGCGTCAGCAATTTCGAGCCGGAGCACCTCACCGCACTGGTCGATGCGACCGGGATCGTGCCCGCTGTCAACCAGGTGGAACTGCACCCGCGGCTGCCGCAAACCGAGTTGCGCGAGGTGCACGCCCGCCTTGGCATCGCGACCGAAGCATGGGGTCCACTCGGGCAGGGATCGTTGCTCACCGACCCCGCCGTGACCGCCGTGGCGGAGAGCCTCGGCCGTACCACCGCCCAGGTTTTGATTCGATGGCATATTCAACTCGGTAATATCGTCATCCCGAAGTCGGTAAATCCCGAGCGCATTGCGAGCAACTTTGACGTGTTCGATTTCGAACTCAGCGAAAACGACATGGCGTCAATCTCTTCGCTCGACGACGGAAACCGGCTCGGCCCAGATCCACGAACCTTCGACTTCACAGGCAGGTGAATATGTCGGGCGGCCCTGACGTTTCGGTCCCCTCCATTGCACTTAACGACGAGAACACGATGCCGGTCCTCGGCCTCGGCGTCGCGGAGTTGTCAGACGACGAAACCGAGCGCGCGGTATCCGCCGCGCTCGAAATCGGCTATCGGCTGCTCGACACCGCCGCGGTCTACGGCAACGAGGAAGCCGTCGGTCGCGCGATCGCGGCCTCTGGAATTCCGCGTGCGGAGCTGTTCGTCACCACCAAGGTCGCCAACGCCGACCAGGGCTTCAATGCCAGCCAGGACGCCGTCAAGGTCAGCCTGGACAAGCTCGGCCTGGACTACGTTGACCTGTTCCTCGTGCACTGGCCGATGGCGGCGCTGGGCAAATACGTCGACACTTTTGGGGGCCTGATCCAGGCCCGCGGCAACGGCCACACCAAGTCGATCGGTGTCTGCAACTTCACCGACGAGTACTTGGAGACGGTCATCGACCTGACCTACGTCACCCCTGCCGTCAACCAGATCGAGCTGCACCCGCTGCTCAACCAGGCCGAGCTGCGGGCGTCCAACGCGGCGCGCAATGTCGTCACCGAGGCGTACAGCCCGCTGGGTGTCGGCAAGGTCTTGGACAACCCGACGGTCACTTCGATTGCCGCCGAATACGCGCGGAGCCCCGCGCAGGTGCTGATCCGGTGGAGCATCCAGCTGGGCAATGTGGTGATCCCCCGTTCCGCCAATCCGGAGCGGATCGCGGAGAACTTCAACGTCTTCGACTTCGAGTTGACCGGCGAGCACATGGAGGCGCTCAACGGTCTCAACGACGGCACCCGGGTGCGTCAGGATCCGCTGACCTACACCGGCGCCTAGGACTAACCGGTCGGGCACGTGCTTGCGGCTTGCCGTAGCACGTTGCTCGAGACCAGATCGACGGGCAACCCGTAGCCGCGCGACACCGCGATGAACTGCATGGCGTACTGACAGTGGAACGCCGCGTTGGGCGGCATCCACAGTGCCGGCTGAGAGTCACCCTTGTCCTGATTCGCCTGGCCTTGGACGGCAAGAAGATTCGCCGGATCGTTCGCGAACCGGATTCGCTGCGCAGGGGGCCAGTCGTTGGCCCCCATGTCCCAGGCCAGCGCGAGCGGGACGATGTGGTCGATCTGCACCGCCTCACCGACTTTGGCGCCGCGGTGAAAATCGATGGTGGTGTTGGTATACGGGTCGTGCAAGATGCCGGTCTCGACGGCATCGGGGCAACGCTTGGTCGAGGTATTGGTCTTGTCGACGAGGTCACGGTTGAGGATGTCGTCGCGGGTGTCGCAGCCGTTGTGCCCGCCCGGCGCGTCGTTGTCATCGGTCCAGGCCTCGCCGAACGCCGCGCGGTGGTAGTCGTAGTGGCGAGTTCTCCACGGGATCACCGTGATTCCGTTGAGTACGTCGACACCGGGCTGCACGGTCGGCACGTCGGCTCGGGCGGCGAACTCCCGGTCACGATCTCCCGCCGAGGTGACCATCACCTGGTAGGCCACCAGCACCGTCAGGATCACGGTCGCCGAAAGCCAGAGCCACGCCTTGCGGGTCATGACTTGTCCAGGAATTCGATGCGCTCGTTGCCGGTGAACGGCGCGGCCAGTAGCGCCATTCCGTGATGTGCCGCCGGGTCGTCGTAGGCCTCTTCGCAGAAGTCCCGGGCCGCTTCGATGACCTCGCGGTGATCGATCAGCGACAGCAGCTTCAACGTGATCGCGCGACCGGACTGGCTGCGGCCCAACACGTCTCCTTCACGACGTTCCTGCAAGTCCAGATCGGCCAGCTCGAAACCGTCGAGCGTCCCGGCGACGGCGCTGAGCCGACGGCCGGCGCGGGACTGCGGCGCCATCCAGCTGGCCAGCAGACAGATGCTCGCGTGTTCACCCCGACCGATGCGGCCGCGCAGCTGATGCAGCTGGCTGATGCCGAAGCGATCGGCGTCCATCACCAACATCACGGTCGCGTTGGGCACGTCGACACCGACCTCGATCACGGTCGTGCACACCAACACGTCTATCTCGCGGGCGCGGAACGCGGTCATCACGGCGTCCTTGTCGTCGCCGCTCAACCGCCCGTGCATCAACCCCAGACGAAGACCGGAGAGTTGTTCGTGCCCCAGCCGGGCGTAGAGCTCTTCGACTGTGGCCGAAGGCCTTTGGTCGATTTCGCTCTGGGCGCCGCTGTCGCTGTCGTCGATCCGCGGCGCCACCACGTAGGCCTGACGGCCCTCACGCACCTCCTCGACGATGCGATGCCAGGCGCGGTCGAGCCACGCGGGTTTGTCGTTGACGAAGATCGCGGTGGTGGTGATCGGTTGACGGCCGCGGGGCAGTTCCCGCAACGTCGACGTTTCGAGGTCACCGAAGACGGTCAACGCCACGGTCCGCGGTATCGGGGTGGCGGTCATCACCAGCAAATGCGGCGTGATTCCGGCAGGCGCCTTGGCCCGCAACCGGTCTCGCTGCTCGACCCCGAACCGGTGCTGCTCGTCGACGACCACCATGCCGAGATTGTGGAAGTCGACCGTGTCCTGCAGCAGGGCGTGCGTCCCGACGACAATGCCGACCTCGCCGCCGGCGATCTCGGCGCGAACCTGCTTCTTTTGCGCCGCGGTCATCGACCCGGTCAACAACGCCAACCTGGTCGCGTTGTCCTCGCCGCCGAGCTGGCCGCCCATCGCCAACGGCCCGAGTACGTCACCGATCGACCGGAGATGCTGCGCGGCAAGGACTTCGGTGGGCGCCAGCAACGCGCACTGATAGCCGGCATCGACCATCTGCAACATCGCCAACACCGAGACGATGGTCTTACCGGAGCCGACTTCGCCTTGTAAGAGGCGGTTCATCGGCCGGCTCGCTTCGAGCTCGCTGGACAGCACCTCCAGGACTTCGCGCTGCCCGGCGGTCAACTCGAACGGCAGGCGATGCAACAGTTCGTGTTTGAGCCCTTTCGGCGTCGACGGCGCCGACGGGCCAGACTGGGCCAATTCACCATGGCGGCGACTGACCAGGGCCCACTGCAGGCCGACTGCCTCGTCGAAGGCCAACCGCTCCTTGGCCCGGCGACGGTCGGCGTCGTTCTCGGCTAGGTGGATTGCACGCAACGCCTCGTCTTCGGAAGCGAGATTATGTGCAGTACATAGCTTTTCGGGCAACGGATCGGCGATCGGGTCGAGCAGGTCGAGTACCTGTCGGACGCAGTTGAAGATGTCCCAGCTCTGCAGCTTCGCGCTGGCCGGGTAGATGGGGTAAAAGGTGCGCTCGAAGGCTTCCTGCAACACTTCGCCGCTCACCGCCTGCGAGGCGTCGGCAATCATTTTCAGCGACCGGCTGCCGTGGTTGCGTCCGTCGGCGGAGTCCAGCACCAGGAAGTCGGGGTGGGTGAGTTGCATGGCGCCGCGGAAGTAGCCGACCTCACCGGAGAGCATCACCCGAGTGCCCCTGGACAGCTGGTCGGTGATCCATTTCTTCGGGTGGAAGAACGTGGCGGTCACCTTGCCGCGTCCGGAGCCGACGGTGACGCGGAACAGCTTGTCCTTGGGACGTCTTTTGATCGGAAGCAGTGCCGCGTCGGTGATGACGTCCACGAGGGTGACGTGCTCGCCTTCCGGCGGCTGCTCGGCGTCGGCTCCGCGCACGGTGGTCCCCTCGACGTAGCTGCGCGGGTAGTGGCGCAGCAAATCGTCGACGGTCTGGATGCCGAACACCTCGTCGAGTTGGCCGGCGGCCTTGGCGCCGACGATGAAGTCGAGGCGGTCGCTGAGCGACACCATGGCTACTCGACCCCGATCAACAGCGCGTCGCCGCGATGCCCGGTGCGGTAGATCGCAAGCTCGGTGCCAAGGTGGCGGTCGTGGACGTGGGCGTGCAACGCCGACTCCACGGCGCCCTCGTCGATGCCGCGCCCGATTAGCACGGTGATCAGCTCACCACCGGCGCCCAACAGCAGATCGATCAGGCCGGTCGCCGCCGACGCGACGTCGGGCGCCACGATCAGCACCTCGTCGCCGGCGATGCCCAGTCCATTTCCCGGCTCGCAGGTGCCGGCCCACGTCAACGCCGTTTCGGTGGCGAGCCGGACGGTGCCATGCCGGGCGCTGCCCGCGGCCCGGGCCATCGTGTAGCCGTCGTTGACTGCCTGGCGGCCGGGCTCATGTACCGCGAGGGCGGCCAGCCCCTGCACCATCGACCCGGTCGGCAGGGGGACCACGTCGATGCCCCACCCGATCGCCGCAGTGCAGCCGGCCACCAGTTCCTCGGCCAGCACGTAGCCGTTGGGCAGCACCATCACCTGAGCGGCGCCGGTGTCGACGACCGCGCGCAGTAGCTGCTGCGCAGTGATCACGGTCGTCGGATCCTCGGCGAGGGGGTCGGGACGCAGCACGCAGGCGCCCTCGTCGCCGAACAGTTCGGCCGCCCCGTCCCCGTCGACGACGGCCAGCACTGCCCGCTCGCGGGTCCAGCTGCCCGGCGGCAGCCCGCTGGTGCCGCTGGTCAGCAGCGAGATCTGGATTCGTCGCGGGTGGCCGAAGACCAGACCCGCCTCGATCGCGGCACCGGCGTCGTCGGTGTGCACGTGCACCGAGTAGCCGCCCACCACGCCGGACGTGGCGATAGCCACCGATTCGCCGAGTTCGTCCAGCCGTTCGCGCAGCTGATCGGCGCCTTCATTGTCACACCCGCCGAGCAGGTACATCACCTCGAACTGCGGTGCCGGGGCTTGCGCGGAGAGCTCGGGCGCGGGCTGACGGGGCGCCGGCTCGTAGACGGCGCGACTCGGCGCCTGGCCGGTTACCGTCGAACGCAAGGCGTCGAGGAGGACCAGCAGCCCCCGTCCGCCCGCGTCCACCACGCCCGCCTCCCCCAGCACATCGAGCTGGTCGGGCGTCTTTTCCAGGGCGACCACCGCCGCTTCGCCCGCGGCAACGACCGCGTGTGCCAACCCCGCATCCGCCGCCTCGTCGACGGCCTCACCGGCGGCTTTGAGCACCGAGACGATCGTCCCCTGGACTTCGCGGCCGCCCATCGAAGCGACCACCAGGTCGAACCCGCGGTGCAGCGCGGCGCCGAGCAACGCCGCGTCGATCTCGGCGAGTTCGCCGCCGGAATCGGCGGCGGCGTGGGCGGTGACGTCGGCGATGCCCCGCAGAATCTGCGACAGGATCACCCCCGAGTTGCCCCGCGCACCGTTCAGGGCACCGGCGGAGAGGGCGGCCGCTGTCTTGGCGACATCGGTCTTGGTCTCGGTGTTGGCCTCGGCCAACGCGGAGCGCATGGTGAACAGCATGTTCACGCCGGTGTCGGCGTCGGCGACCGGGAAGACGTTGAGCCGATTGATCTCGTCGATGTGGGTGATCAGGTCACCGACCGCGGTGTGCGCCCAATCACGCAGCGCGGAGGCGTCCAGCGCCCGACTCGGCCCAGCCAGCCCCGACCCCACCTCGAACACCTCCTCGCGCCGCCATCAGTGGGCGCCAGCCTATCTAGTGACGACGACAACCCAGGTCACGTGCCACACGTTGATTGTTGATCGTTTTGGCGGTTCGGCGCACGGCAGCTATCCTTGTCAGGTTGCCGGGCCACCCGTCAGGGCGTGCGCTGCGACGATGCAGGCCTGTTGGGCCTGAGGAGGAGCAGGGCAATCAGCCCACGGCCCCAGAGTCTGAGGAGTTTCACGTATGGCTGCCGTCTGCGATATCTGCGGGAAGGCCCCCGGCTTCGGTAAGTCGGTGTCGCACTCCCATCGCCGGACCAGCCGTCGGTGGGACCCGAACATCCAGAGTGTGCGCGTCGCCGACCGCCCCGGTGGCAACAAGCACCGCGTCAACGTGTGCACGTCGTGCATCAAGGCCGGCAAGGTCGTTCGCGGCTAGACCGCTGCCGATCGCGATACTGCCTATGGCAGCTGCCAGTCGACAGGTTCGGCACCCATCTGAGTGAGCAGCTCGTTGGTGCGGCTGAATGGTCGCGACCCGAAGAATCCGCGGGACGCCGACAGCGGCGAGGGATGTGGCGACTCGATCGCCGAACAGTCACTGCCGGCCAGCATCGGTTTGAGCGTCGACGCGTCGCGCCCCCACAGGATCGCCACCATCGGTTGACCGCGACCTACCAGGGCGCGAATCGCGCATTCCGTCACCGCTTCCCAGCCCTTGCCGCGATGCGACGCGGCATTGCGGGGTTGGACGGTCAGCACTCGGTTGAGCATCATCACCCCGCGCTGCGACCACGGCTTCAGGTCGCCGCACGACGGTGCAGGCAAGCCGAGATCGCTGGTGTACTCCCGGAAGATGTTCTCCAAGCTGCGCGGCAGCGGTCGCACATCGGCCGCCACCGAAAAGCTCAGCCCGACAGCATGTCCGGGCGTGGGATAGGGATCCTGGCCGACGATCAGCACCCTCACCTGGTCGAAGGGAAAGGTGAAGGCGCGCAACACATTCTCTCCCGCCGGCAGATAGCCGCGGCCGGCCGCAACCTCCTCCCGGAGGAACTGGCCCATTTTGGCAACCTGCTCCTCTACCGGTTGCAGAGCCGTCGCCCAGCCCTCGTCGACGAGTTCGTGCAGCGGTCGTGCGGTCACGCCAGCCCTTTCACCAACAGCACCACCGAGTCGGCCCCCGCCTCGCGGTCCTTCGAAATATCTTGGTAATCAGCTGATTCCGACCAACAGCAGAACTCCGCCTCGTCGGGAAACGACATCAATACCACCTTCTCGCGATCCCAGCGACCTTCGACGACCTGCGGCCGCTCGTCGGCGGCCAGCAGCGTGCCACGGTATCGGCTGAAAACCTCCATGAACCGCGCCTGGTAACGGTCGTAGGCCGCGCGATCGGTGAACCGCAACTGGGCGATCGCGTAGACGGTCACCGGGCCACCCTACTGGGCAAACGACTGCCAGCCCGCAGGTCCCCGCCACGGCTCACCGTCGACCAGCACGCCCGACGGCCCGTCGAGCACCCGCCCGATCACCCGCCACCCAGCGGGAATCGGGCCGGCGAACGCCGCGACCAGAGCGTGGTCTTCACCCCCGCCCAACACCCACTCCCACGGATCGGCACCTACAGCTTCAGCGGCGCCTGCCAACGCCTCGCTGTCGGCACTCAGCGCGGCGGTACTCAGATCGATGGATACCCCGGACGCCTCGGCCACATGACGAAGATCTCCGACCAAGCCGTCGGAGATGTCGATCATCGCCAGGGCGCCGGCCGCGGCAGCCGCGCGACCTTGCCCATAAGGCGGACAAGGCACCAGATGGCGCTGACGGAGCTCGTCGAATCGTTTAATACTGTTGTCCCACAACGCATAGCCGGCCGCAGACGAACCCAGGTAGCCGATTGCGGCCAGCTGCGAGCCCGGCCGCGCACCCGATCGCAACACCGGCGCCCGGCCGCCGAGATCGCCGAGCACGGTCACCGACACCACCCAGTGCGGGGTGGCGACCAGGTCTCCCCCGACGATGCCGGCACCGACCCGTGCGGCCTCGTCCCACATTCCGTCGGCAAACGCGTTGACCTGCTCGGCCGGGGTGCGCGCCGGGGCGCCGAATGCGACGACGAACGCGGTGACCCGCGCGCCCATCGCCTCGATGTCGGCGGCGTTCTGCGCCACGGCTTTACGGCCGACATCGTGCGGAGTCGACCAGTCGAGCCGAAAATGCCGAGCCTCGACAAGCATGTCGGTGGACACCACCACGCGGCCGTCGCCGGCGGCGACCACCCCGCCGTCATCGCCCGGTCCGATCACGACATCGCCGGACGCGCGCCGGCCGCGCGTCAGCCGCTCGATCACCCCGAACTCGCCGAGATCACCGAGCGTGGGGTCCGAACCATCGCTGTGCACACCGACAACGGTAGGTTCTAGAACGCCGAGATCGAGCAGAGGGTGAGGTAATGGCTGACATTGAGGCCGGCCCGCCGCGGGCAGTGCTGATCGCCGCTTTGGTGGTGGCAATCGGCACGATCGCCGTCATTCTCGCGATCGCAGCGACCCGCCACCGGGTGGCGCCCGCGGTCGTTGCCGCCGTTCCCGCGCCGCAGGCGCAAGATCCCGCTTGCCAGAAGCTGACCGAAGCACTGCCCCAACGACTCGGCGACTACACCCGGGCTCAGTTGGCCCAGCCGGCCCCTCTTGGTGCCGCCGCGTGGCAGCCCGCCGGCTCCGGGGATCCGGTCGTGCTGCGGTGTGGCCTCGACCGTCCGGCCGACTTCGTCGTCGGTTCCCCGATCCAGGTCGTCGACCGGGTGCAGTGGTTCGAGGTCAGCCAGGACCAGCGATCAACCTGGTACACCGTGGATCGGGCGGTCTACGTCGCGCTGAGTTTGCCGCCGGGCTCCGGACCGACGCCGATTCAACAACTTTCCGAACTGATCGACCGCGTCGTGCCGGCTCGCCCGGTCGACCCGGCGAGACCGAACTAGCGCAGCCCCATCCCCCGCGACAACGCGGTGTCCACCATGGTCGCCAGCAGCGTCTGGTAGTCCACCCCGCTGGCTGCCCACATCCGGGGATACATCGAGATCGTGGTGAATCCGGGCATCGTGTTGACCTCGTTGATCAACGGCCCGTCGTCGGTGAGGAAGAAGTCGACTCGCGCCAGACCGCGACCGTCGATTGCCGCGAACGCGCGAATTGCCAGCTCGCGGACCGCATCGGTGACGTCGTCGTCGACCTTGGCCGGCACGTCGAGTTCGGCGGCATCATCGAGATATTTGGTCGCGAAGTCGTAGAACGAGTCCTCGCGTCCGCGCACCCCGGCGACCCGGATTTCGCCGACTGTACTGGCTTGCACTGTGCCGTCCGGGAATTCGAGCACGCCGCATTCCAATTCGCGACCGACGATCGCGGACTCGACGATCACCTTTGGGTCGTGCTGACGGGCGTAGGCGATGGCCTCGGGCAGTTCCTGACGACTGGTCACCCGGCTGACGCCGATCGACGAGCCACCCCGGGCCGGCTTGACGAAAAGCGGAAAGCCAAGTCGGTCAAGCTGTTTGGCGTCCAGTGTCGACTCCGACGGTCGCAGCACCGCGTAGTCACCGATCGGAAGTCCCTCGGCCACCAGCAGCTTCTTGGTGAACTCCTTGTCCATGCCGGCCGCACTGGCCAGCACCCCGGCGCCGACATACGGCACCCCTGCCAGCTCGAGCAGACCCTGAATGGTGCCGTCCTCGCCGTATGGTCCGTGCAGAACCGGGAAGACCACGTCGACCGACGCCAACACCTCCGCCCCGCCGGGCGCCAGCGACACGAGCTGGCCGGCGCGTCGCGGGTCGGCGGTCAGCGCCAACTCGGTGCCCGATTTCGAGCTCACCCCCGGCAGCTGCCGGTCGGCGATCGCCAGCGCGTCGGGGTCGCCGTCGGTGAGCACCCAGGAACCTTCCGGTGTGATGCCCACGGCGACGACCTCGAACCGCTCCGGGTCGAGATTGCGCAGGATGCTGCCCGCCGATACGCAGGAGATCGCGTGCTCGTTGCTCCGTCCGCCGAAGACGACGGCGACCCGGACACGGCCGGTATCGGGCGTGCTGGCGGACAGGTGGTCGTTCACAACCTAGAGAGGCTACCGCCTGGGACGGCGGTGCTGGTTACAAGCTCATTCCGGCTTGGTACTGCGCCCGAGCAGGGCGATCACCGCTTGATCCACCGACAGTCCCTTGTGGCAGACCCGGTGCACGGCGTCGGTGAGTGGCATTTCGACGTCGTAACTGGAGGCCAGCGCCAGCACCGACTCGCACGAGGTCACGCCTTCGACGACGTGGCCGTCGCGTGCGAGCATGGCCGCGTCCATCGTCTCGCCGCGCCCCAGGCTCTCGCCGAAGCTGCGGTTGCGCGACTGGGGCGAGGTGCAGGTGGCGACCAGGTCGCCGACGCCGGCCAGGCCCGCCAGCGTGGTGCCCTTGGCTCCCACCGCGATCCCGAACCGCATGATCTCGGCCAGGCCCCGGGTGACGATCGCGGCCGCGGTGTTTTCGCCCAGCCCGACGCCGGCCGCCATCCCGCACGCCAGCGCGATCACGTTCTTGCAGGCTCCACCGATTTCGGTGCCGATCACGTCGGCGTTGGTATACGGCCGGAAATATGCGGTGTTCAGCATCCGCTGCAGGGCGACGGCCCGGCCGGAATCGCTGCACGCGATGACGGTGGCCGCGGGCTGTTCGTCGGCGATCTCGTTGGCGAGGTTCGGTCCGGAAATGACCGCGACTTGCGACGAGTCGACGCCGGTGACGGCCACGATGACCTGGCTCATCCGCATCAACGTACCCAACTCGATGCCCTTGGCAGCGCTGACCAATGTCGCGCCCGGCGTCAGCAGGTGCGACCAGTCCGAAAGGTTGGTCCGCATCGTCTGCGCGGGCACCGCCAACAGCACGGTCGTCGCTCCGCTCAACGCCTCGGCGGGGTCGGCGGTGGCCCGGATGCCGTCCGGCAACGCCACACCGGGCGCGTAGTCCGGATTGTGCCGCGTGCTGTTGATCTGGTCGGCGACCTCTGATCGCCGCGCCCACAGGATGACCTCACCGCCGGCATCGGCGAGCAGCTTGGCCAGCGCCGTACCCCACGCGCCGGATCCCATGACTGCTGTCGGTGTGGACATGGTGTGACTGCGTCTCCGTCTCGTCAGCTTTCTGTAACTCCCGGCGCTCACCGTAGCTCAGCTCTCCGATCGAGCTCAGCGATGCGGCAGGCCCGCCGCGGCGCGAACGCGACGACCCAGGCACGGCTGACCCTGGCAGGATGGTGCGGTGAGCTCCAGTCGACCCGACGCCGATGCAGACGTCGGCGTGATCGTCGCAGTGAAGCGTTTGGCCGCCGCAAAGACCAGGCTCGCATCGATGTTCTCCGCGCGGGTGCGGGAAGACATCGTGCTGGGAATGCTGGTCGATACGCTCACCGCGGCGGCGAGGGTGAGCTCGGTGCGCTCGATCACCGTCGTGACGCCCGACGACGTCGCCGCCGCGGCCGCGGCCGAGCTCGGTGCCACGGTGATCACCGATCCGACGCCGGCCGGTCATCCAGATCCGTTGAACAGCGCGATCGCGGCCGCCGAGCGGGTAGTGTCCGGATTCGTCGCGAATATTGTTGTCCTGCAAGGTGATTTGCCCGCACTGCGGACCCGGGAACTGGCCGAAGCCCTTGCTGCAGCACGCCGGCACCAGCGCAGTTTTGTCGCCGATCGGCTCGGCACAGGCACCGCGGCGCTGTTCGCTTTCGACACCCCGCTCGATCCGCTATTCGGATCGAATTCAGCTGAGCGACACAAGCATTCAGGCGCTGTCGAACTCACCGGCAGATGGCCGGGACTGCGCTGCGACATCGACACCCCCGACGATCTGGCGGTCGCGCGCGGCGTCGGGCTTGGACCGGCGACGTTGAGAGCGATCGAAGGGCTGTCCCACCAGGCCGGGTAACGATGGATGAACGGCGCCTCAACGGCAAATGTCCCGCTCACAGTCGCTGGCAGCATCGCCCACCGATGGGGAATGATCGCAAGCGTGACTGACATCCAAGCCCCGGACACCACCGTCGCCGCCGAACGGGCCGTCGCCGGCTCCGCGCCGGGAGCGCCGCCCGCCACGACGGCCGCCGCGGTCGAGAATCCACTTCCCGACGACCGGTACCTCAATCGCGAACTGAGCTGGCTGGATTTCAACGCGCGGGTTCTCGCGCTCGCCGAGGACACGTCACTGCCGTTGCTGGAACGCGCGAAATTCTTGGCGATCTTCGCATCCAATCTCGACGAGTTCTACATGGTCCGCGTCGCCGGCCTGAAGCGCCGCGACGAAATGGGGCTGTCGGTGCGCTCCGCCGACGGACTGACCCCGCGCGAGCAACTCCGCCGAATCGGCGAGCAAACCCAGAAAATCGCGACCCGGCACGCCGAAGTCTTCCTCAGTTCGGTCGAGCCGAACCTCGCCGCCGAAGGCATTCGCATCGCCACGTGGGGCGATCTAGACCAAGCCGAGCGCGACCGGTTGTCGACCTATTTCACCGAGCAGGTCTTCCCAGTCCTCACTCCGCTGGCCGTCGACCCCGCACACCCGTTCCCGTTCGTCAGCGGCCTGTCGTTGAACCTTGCCGTCACCGTGAAGCAGCCCGATGACGGTGGCCAGCACTTCGCCCGAGTCAAGGTGCCCGACAACGTCGGTCGCTTCGTCGAACTCGACGACCGGCCCGGCGCCGACGACTCCGCCGGCCCTAAAGAGGTCCGCTTCCTGCCGATGGAGGAGCTGATCGCCAACTTCCTCACCGCACTGTTCCCCGGTATGGAAATCGTTGAGCATCATGCCTTTCGGGTGACCCGCAACGCCGACTACGAGGTCGACGAAGACCGAGACGAAGACCTGCTGCAGGCGCTGGAGCGCGAGCTGGCCCGCCGGCGGTTCGGGTCGCCGGTGCGCCTCGAGGTTGCCGACGACATGACCGAGCACATGCTCGAGTTGTTGCTGCGGGAGCTCGACGTGCACCCCGGCGATGTGATCCAGGTGCCTGGACTGCTTGATCTCTCGTCGCTCTGGCAGATCTACGGCGTCGACCGCCCGGCGTTGAAGGATACTGCTTTCGTTCCGGCGACCAGCCCGGCATTCGCCGACCGGGAAACACCGAAGAGCATCTTCGCGACGTTGCGCGAAGGCGACGTGCTGGTGCACCACCCCTACGACTCGTTCTCCACGAGCACGCAGCGCTTCATCGAGCTGGCCGCCGCCGACCCCAACGTGCTCGCGATCAAGCAGACGCTGTACCGCACCTCCGGTGACTCACCGATCGTGCGCGCGCTGATCGAAGCCGCCGCTGCCGGAAAGCAAGTCGTGGCTTTGGTCGAGATCAAGGCCCGGTTCGACGAGCAGGCCAACATCAAGTGGGCCCGCGCGCTGGAGCAGGCGGGAGTCCATGTGGCCTACGGACTGGTGGGTTTGAAGACACACTGCAAGACATGTCTCGTCGTGCGCCGGGAAGGCTCGACGATCCGGCGGTACTGCCACATCGGCACCGGCAACTACAACAGCAAGACGGCACGCCTGTACGAGGACCTAGGCCTGCTGACCGCCGACCCCGACATCGCCGCCGACCTGACAGATCTGTTCAACACATTGACCGGGTATTCACGAAAGGTCTCGTACCGCAACCTTCTGGTCGCTCCGCACGGTATTCGCAACGGCATCATCGAACGCGTCACACGGGAGATCGCCGCGCATGAGCAGAACGGGAACGGGCATATCCGGCTGAAGATGAACTCTCTTGTCGACGAGCAGGTCATCGACGCGCTCTACCGGGCGTCGCAGGCCGGTGTCCACGTCGACGTCGTCGTGCGCGGCATCTGCGCGTTGCGCCCGGGGGTGCCGGGCTTCTCCGAAAACATCGCCGTGCGCTCGATTCTGGGCCAGTATCTAGAGCACTCGCGGATCTTCAATTTCCGCGCGATCAACGAATTCTGGATAGGCAGCGCCGACATGATGCATCGCAACCTCGACCGCCGCGTCGAGGTTTTGGTTCAGGTCAAAGATCCCCGCCTGACCGCGCAACTGAACGACATCCTCGACTCGGCGCTGGATCCGGCCACCCGATGCTGGGAGTTGGGACCGGACGGCCATTGGAAGGCCATGCCGCAAGCAGGCCAGTCGGTCCGCGACCATCAGGTGGCGCAGATGGAAAAGCACCGCAGCAGCTAACGGACACGCAGCCACTAGACGTCTGGCCGCGGGTCACCGGGGCTCGAATCGATCTGCAGGAGTTCAGGTGTCGACACAATCCTCGTCGAATCGCTCGGCGGGCAAGATCGTTCTCGCCGCGGGTGGCGTGCTCTGGCGTCCCGGGCATCGCGGGTCCGCCGACGAAGTTGCGGTGATCCACCGTCCGCGATACGACGACTGGTCACTGCCCAAGGGCAAGGTTGACCCCGGCGAGACAGAACCGGTGACCGCCGTCAGGGAAATCTTCGAAGAGACGGGACACCAAGTTCGGCTCGGCCGCCGGATCGCGACGGTGACCTATCCGATCGAGCCGCGCACAAAGAAGGTGCAGTACTGGTCGGCCCGCAGTATCGGCGGCAGCTTCACGTCCAACAACGAGGTCGACGATCTGATCTGGTTGCCGGCCGCTGCCGCGATCAAGAAGGTGTCTTATCCCTACGACCGAAAGATATTGCGGCGGTGGGCCAAACACCCCGCCGACACGAAGTCGGTCCTGATCGTGCGACATGGCACGGCGGGCAGCAAGTCCCGGTTCTCCGGCGACGACAAGCTGCGACCGCTGGACAAGAAGGGCCGGGCGCAGGCCGAGGCGCTCGTCGCGCAGCTGTCGACGTTCGGCCCAACCGACGTGTACTCCGCGGACCGGGTGCGCTGCCACCAGACAGTGCAGCCGCTGGCCGAGGAGCTGGGCGTCACCATCAACACCGAGCCGCACCTGACTGAAGAGGAATACGCCGACAATCCCAAACGCGGTCGGCGCCGTGTGCTGCAGATCGCCGAATCACACCGCACACCGGTTATTTGCACCCAGGGCAAGGTGATTCCGGACCTGATCGCGTGGTGGTGTGAGCGGGACGGGGTCCGCCCGGACAAATCACGCAACCGCAAGGGCAGCACCTGGGTGTTGTCGCTGGCGGACGGGCAACTGATTGCCGCCGATCACATCGGCAGCGCGCTGGCCTCCAACGCAGGGTCCTGACACGCAAATTCGCCGCGGGCGGCTCGTGAGAGCCGGCTCCGCGACGAATCTGCGTTTGGTGCGGCTAGTGTTTAGCGACGACCGCGACGTGCTGCGGCCTTCTTGGCGGGAGCCTTGGTGGCCTTCTTGGCCGGCGCCCGCTTCGTTGCTGCCTTCTTGGCGGGAGCCTTGGTTGCCTTCTTGGCCGGCGCCCGCTTCGTTGCTGCCTTCTTGGCGGGAGCCTTCTTTGCAGCAGTCGTCCGCTTGGTCGCTGCCTTCTTGGCCGGAGCCTTCTTCACAGCCGCCTTCTTGGCCGGAGCCTTCTTAGCTGCCGTCTTCTTCGCGGCTGCCTTCTTGGCCGGCGCTTTCTTGGCGGCCTTCTTGGCTGCACCGCCACTTGCGACAACACCACGCTTCACTGCTGGTCCTTCCGCCGGGAGTCGTTGCGAGCCAGAAACAACCGCTTTGAATTGGGCACCGGGCCGGAAGGCCGGCACGGAGGTTGGCTTTACCTTTACCGTCTCGCCGGTGCGGGGGTTACGGGCTACGCGGGCCGCGCGGCGCCGCTGCTCGAAAACGCCGAACCCAGTAATGGTGACACTGTCGCCCTTGTGCACGGCGCGCACAATCGTGTCGACGACATTCTCGACGGCCGCGGTTGCGTGCCGACGGTCTGAGCCCAATTTGTCTGTGAGTACATCGATGAGCTCTGCTTTGTTCATGCAAATCCTCCGAAGCTAGTGGTCCTCGTTTGGACCGACTAGCAGACACGGTAAACCCTCAAGTGCCTGATTTCCAAGAGCCACGCGCAATTTCAATGGTTCCTGGCGAACTTTTTAGGAATCCGCTTGCCGCCCTTGGGAGGTGGCGCAGCGGTCAAATAGGGCACTGACGCGCCGCAAATTCGGACTCCATGGAGCGGTTAGGAAGCCGGCAGAGTCTTCGGCTTCCAGTCCGGGCGCCCCGCTTCGAAGGCTTCGATTTGATCGCGTTTCCGCAGCGTGAGGGCTATGTCGTCGAGCCCCTCGAGTAAACGCCATGCGGTGTAATCGTCAATCGTGAACGGCAGCACCACCGTTCCCGCCGACACATTCCGATCTTGAAGATTCACAGTGATTTCCAACCCCGGGCTGCTCTCGATGAGCTTCCAAAGAAGTTCGACATCATCTTGAGCAACTTCGGCCGCTAACAGACCTGCCTTGCCCGCATTGCCCCGAAAAATGTCACCGAAGCGCGACGAGATCACCACCCGGAAGCCGTAGTCCATAAGCGCCCACACGGCGTGCTCGCGTGACGAACCGGTGCCGAAGTCGGGTCCGGCCACTAGTACTGAACCCCTGTCAAATGGGCTGAGATTCAAGATGAAAGACGGATCGTTGCGCCAAGCCGCGAACAATCCATCGTCGAAACCCGTTCGGGTGACTCGCTTCAAATAGACCGCGGGAATGATCTGGTCAGTGTCGACATTGGAGCGTCGCAGCGGCACTCCGATCCCGGTGTGGGTGTGAAATGCGTCCATTGTGGTTACCCCTGTCGTCAATTCAAGTCGTCCGGCGCGGAAAGCTTTCCGCGCACTGCGGTGGCGGCCGCAACCGCCGGCGACACCAGATGCGTACGGCTGCCCTTACCCTGGCGGCCTTCGAAATTCCGGTTTGACGTTGCCGCGCAGCGCTCCCCCGGGGCGAGCTGGTCGGGGTTCATGCCCAGACACATCGAGCAGCCGGCCTGGCGCCACTCGGCCCCAGCGGCGGTGAAGATCTGGTTCAGGCCTTCATTTTCGGCCTCGGCCCGGACTCGCATCGACCCCGGCACGATCAGCATCCGAAGGCCATCGGCCACTTTCCGGCCCCGCAAGATGTCGGCCACCGCACGCAGATCCTCGATCCGCCCGTTGGTGCATGATCCGACGAACACCGTGTCCACCGCGATCTCACGCATCGGCAGTCCGGGCCGAAGGTCCATGTACGCCAGTGCTTTCTCGGCCGCCTGACGCTCGTTGTCATCGGTCATCAACTCGGGATCCGGCACGCTGGCACCCAGCGGAACGCCCTGGCCCGGATTTGTCCCCCACGTCACAAACGGCGTCAACGATGCGGCATCCAGGTAGACCTCGGTGTCGAATTCGGCGCCTTCGTCGGTGCGCAGCTGGTCCCAATAGGCCTGCGCCGCATCCCACTGCGCACCTGTCGGGGCGTGCGGGCGGCCGCGCAGATATTGGTAGGTGGTGGCATCCGGTGCCACCATTCCCGCCCTGGCCCCGGCTTCGATGCTCATGTTGCAGATCGTCATCCGGGCTTCCATCGACAGGGATTCGATGGCACTGCCGCGGTATTCGATGACATGGCCCTGCCCGCCACCGGTGCCGATCTTGGCTATGACGGCCAGGATGATGTCCTTGGCGGTCACACCGACCGGCAGTTGGCCGTCGACATTGACGGCCATCGTCTTGAACGGCCGCAGCGGAAGCGTCTGAGTCGCCAGCACGTGCTCGACCTCGGAAGTGCCGATGCCCATTGCGATTGCGCCGAACGCGCCGTGCGTCGAGGTGTGGCTGTCACCGCATACGACGGTCATGCCCGGCTGGGTCAGACCCAGTTGCGGGCCGACGACATGGACGATGCCTTGTTCGATATTCCCCATCGGGTACAGCCGAATCCCGAATTCCTCGCAGTTGCGGCGCAGCGTCTCCACCTGATTGCGCGAGACGGGATCGGCGATCGGCTTGTCGATGTCGATCGTCGGCACGTTGTGGTCTTCGGTGGCCAGCGTCAGATCCGGGCGGCGTACCTGCCGACCCGCGAGTCGCAGTCCGTCGAATGCCTGCGGACTGGTCACCTCGTGCACCAGATGCAGGTCGATGTAAATCAGGTCGGGTTCGGCGCCAGCGCCTGACGCCACTACGTGGTCGTCCCAAACCTTTTCCGCCAGTGTGCGCGGACGCCCGGCAGACTCCTGGGCTGAAGTTTTCGTCACGAGCTCATCCCAATTCGTTGATCTCACTATGCGAGACGTTAGTATCTCTCTGTGAGACAGGATAGCGGCATCGGCGTTCTCGACAAAGCCGTGGGGGTGCTGCAGACGATCGCGGAATCACCCTGCGGGCTGGCCGAATTGTGCGACCGGACAGGACTGCCCAGGGCGACCGCCCATCGCTTGGCCGCGGGGCTGGAAGTCCACCGATTGCTGGCGCGCGACGGCGAGGGGCGTTGGCGGCTTGGTCCCGCGATCAGCGAATTCGCGGCCCGGGTCCACGACCCACTGCTGGCGGCCAGCGCGGCGGTGTTGCCGCAACTGCGCGAGATCACCGGCGAAAGCGTCCAGTTGTATCGCCGTGAAGGTATCTCGCGGGTCTGTATCGCGGCGATGGAACCGCCTGCGGGCCTTCGCGATACCGTGTCGGTCGGCGCCCGCCTGCCAATGACGGCCGGCTCCGGCGCCAAGGTGCTGCTGGCCTTCAGCGACGACGCGACCCGGGCGGCGGTGTTGCCCGACGCGAAGTTCAGCGATCGCACGCTGGCCGAAGTACGGCGTCGGGGCTGGGCGCAAAGCGCCGCCGAACGCGAGCCCGGAGTGGCGAGCGTGTCGGCGCCGGTGCGCGACGCGCACGGTTCGGTGGTTGCCGCCATCTCGGTGTCGGGACCCATCGACCGCATGGGACGCCGGCCGGGCGCGCGCTGGGCCGCCGATCTATTGGCAGCCGCCGACGCGCTGACCAGGCGGTTGTGACGCGCGTTTTCGTGACCTGAGACACTGGCGCGATGGGAACCAACCAGCGCGCGCAGATCATCATGTCCGAGACGGAGATCACCGATTTCGTCAACAACAGCCGAACGGGCACCCTGGCCACCATCGGTCCGGACGGACAGCCGCACCTGACCGCAATGTGGTACGGCGTGGTTGACGGCGAGATCTGGCTGGAGACCAAAGCCAAGTCGCAGAAGGCCGTCAACCTCAAGCGCGATCCGCGGGTGAGTTTCATGATCGAAGACGGCGACACCTACGACAGCTTGCGCGGGGTGTCGTTCGAGGGCGTCGCCGAAATCGTCGACGAACCGGACGCGATCTTCCGCGTCGGCGTCAGCGTGTGGGAGCGCTACACCGGCCCGTACACCGATGAGGTGAAGCCCGCAGTCGACATGATGATGAACAAGCGCGTTGCGGTCCGCATCGTCGGTCAGCGAACGCGGTCGTGGGATCACCGCAAGCTGGGAATTCCGGCGATGCCGGTGGGCGGATCGACCGCCCCGGCTGCCGGTTAGGCCAGCTGCCTTTGATGATTGAGTAGCCCCGATGGGATTCGAACCCACGCTACCGCCGTGAGAGGGCGGCGTCCTAGGCCGCTAGACGACGGGGCCGGAACCGTTACCGAGCAGCCAGCATAGCTCACTGCCGAACGCCCACCTAATCGCTTGTGGTGGACGAATTTCGCTGGGGTACCAGGACTCGAACCTAGAATAACTGAACCAGAATCAGCTGTGTTGCCAATTACACCATACCCCATTGGCTGCCTAAAACCGCTGGTCAGAGGCTTGCCGATCAACCCCAAGTGGTCGTACGGACGCTGCTGCCAGCCGTGATGGGCCGACGAGCACACTACCAAACAAACCGCTCACCTCTCACCAACGCCCGACTTCCCCGCGACGCTGAGACCAAGACTCTTCGCGCCACAGTCGGCAGACGTGGCCGAGCCGATGGCCGGCGTTACGGGTTCGGCTTCTGCACAACGGGATTCGACAGGGTTCCGATTCCCGAGATGGCGATGTTGACGGTGTCGCCGTCCACGATCGGGCCGACCCCGGCCGGAGTGCCGGTCAGGATCAGATCGCCCGGCAGCAAAGTCATCACTCCGGAGATCCACTCCACGATCGCGCCGACGTCGCGAATCAGCAATACACGTAACGGAACCAAGGAGCCAGGTACACATAACA
>CAWIKT010000010.1:0-12502 GCA_963836555.1 uncultured Actinomycetota bacterium
GTATTCACCCGCTGGCTTAATCATGCGCCGCTCCTTCTCATCGCTGCGCTCTGCATCGTCGCCGGCATGCTGGTGCGACCCATGGCTTGACGATCGGCCCGTTGCTGAGTGGCCGACCACAACTGGTAGCCCAGCAGTGCTTGCGCCTCCTGAATCCGGTGCACGCTTTGCGAGCGAACGATGAAGCACGCGTCCACATTTGGATTGTTCGTGAACGCGCCGCCGTCGTATCCGGCGAACCCGATTGTGTATAAACCTCGGTGGCGCGCCTCGGCCAGCGCGGTGAGCAGATTCGGTGAATTGCCGCTCGTCGACATTGCGATCGCGATGTCACCGGCCTTCGCGCGGGCGATCAACTGGCGGGCGAATATCAACTCGAATCCGACGTCGTTGCCCAGTGCGGTCACAATGGCCTGGTCGGTGGTCAACGACCAGGCGGGTAATGGCTTTCCAGCGGGCGGACGGGAAAACAGCCCGGCCAAGGTGGTGGAATCGGTGCAACTGCCCCCGTTTCCGAAGGTGAACATTCGTCCACCGGTTGCGAAGCGGCGCGCCATCTCGGTGGCAGCCTTAGCCAGCAAGTCGGCGTTGGCTTCCAGCGTGCCGCGCCGAAGCGTCAGGCTCTCGGCGGCCTTCGCCTGCGCTGACGCGGCGAGGTCGGCAAGCAGCGACTGCGGATTGTCTTCCTGTGCATCAATAAACGGATACAGGAAGTTGGTGGGTTCGTCGCCGGCGGTCATCAGCCGTCCCCTTCCAGGCGACTGATCGCGGTCCCGGCATGCACCAGCAGAAGCTCGCCGGCTGTCACCGGGTCGACCAGCGCTGTCGCCACGTCTTCCACACCGCGCGCGGTGCGCACCGATGCCATGCCGTCGGTCGATGCCGCCACCACCTCGGCCAAGCGTCCCTCATCGCTGCATGTCACGCAAACGTGTTCGGCGCATTCGGGTTTGAGCAGTCCCGAGTGCTCGAAGCACACATGGGTGAGCTCCCACAACAGGTGATAGAACAGCACAAAGCCGCCCGTCGCGGGTACGCGCGGGTCGGGGTCGTCGAGCCATAGCACGTGATCGGCCGCACCCGGCACGGGCCGCTTTTCACCGCTGCCGATCCAGATTGTGGTCACACCCAGGCCGGGCCGCGGCGCATCACCGAACGCACATCACGGTTGTCGGCGGCACCCACCGCGATCACGATGTCGCCGGGCCGAGCCGACACTCGCACCAGGTCGACCAGGTTGGATCCGGTCAGTGCGACAGCGGGGAGTGCGCGTTTTCCCATGATCACCGGATGCACGAACTCGACCGCGATGTGCAGCGCGTGTGGTTCCCACGACGGCGCGATGGACCACATCGTCGCACCGGCCGCGAAGCGTTTGGCCAGCGTGAATGAGGTAGCGGCCAAATCCGCGGCCAGCTCGGCGCCAAGCCCGCGGTCGATCGGCGTTGTGGTCATCGCTGCTCAGCCTCTTCCGCGATCAGCACCGAAATCGCGGCCTGCCCCAGCGCCAGCCCGCCGTCGTTGGGCGGCACCGCCTGGTGGGTGAGCACCTCGAAACCCGCCTGCTGCAACCGTTGTCGGCAGTCCCGCAGCAGCAACACATTCTGGAACACCCCGCCGGTCAGGCCCACCAACCGCACTGACCCGGCGATCATTGTTACCGTCTCGGCAACGGCGACCGCGACGGCGTGGTGGAACTCGGCAGCAAGCACCGCCGCCGGCACACCTGCGCGCAACTCCGACACCAGTGTGTGCAGCATTGCGGATGGGTCGATCACCCCGTCGGAGCGCACCGCCAGCCGCAGCGGCGGCCCGGGTGTATCGCTGACCGGGTCGGCCAGCGCCTCGAGCTCGATGGCAGCCTGGCCTTCGTAATCTATCCGGTGTCGCACCCCCAGCAGCGATGCGACCGCGTCGAACAGCCGTCCCATGCTGGAGCACGGCACACACCCGGTGCCGGATTCCAGTTGTGAACGGACGAAGCGCAGTTCGGCCGGCGTCGCAGCAGCAACCGGAGGCAAATCCGGTGTCCAGTCGATGTCCGGCCATCCACGACTAAGCCAGCGCCATCCGCCACGGATTGCGCACAGCGGCATCGCCGCCCGGCAGCGGTACCGGAAGAAGGTGGCCGGACCGGATGAAGCGGTGACTGTCGTGCCCAAGCCTGAGAAACTCTGCCGCCCCAGATCGTTTTGTCACACCCATAGCCGGTGCCGTCGAACGAAACCCCGATGACGGGTTCACCGATACGTCCATGCTCTGCCAGCAACGACACCACATGGGCATGGTGGTGCTGAATCAGATCGATTGGTCGATCGCAGGCATGTCGTTCTGCCCAATTACGGGTGTGATATCCGGGATGCAGGTCGGCGGCCAATCGAACAGGGCGGCGCCGGATTTCACTGAGTTGACCCACCGCGCGCTCGAACGCCCGCAGGGTCTCTAACGTTCCGACGTCGCCGATGTGCCCGGAAAGGTATGCGCGTGGACCGTCGGTAAGGCAGAAGGTGTTTTTCAGCTCGCCGCCGACCGCGAGAACCGCTGGGCCTTCGCGGCCGAGGTCGACGGGCAGCGGAGCGTATCCGCGGGACCGGCGGATCGGCAGTTCACGACCGTCCACCACGCGCACCACCGAGTCGTCGCACGGCACATGGACGGGCCGGTCGTGGTCGAGCACGGCATCGCACAGCGGTGGAAGTCGTTGCGCCGCATCATCGTCAGTGAAGCAGATGGGTTCGTCGGAACGATTGGCGCTGGTGAGTACCAGGGCGTCGATCGCCGGTGCATCGACACCCGGGACGGGCGTGAGCAGCAGATGATGTACTGGCGAATACGGCAGCATCAGCCCGACGAGCGGGCTGCCGGGCGCGACTGCGTCGGCGACCGGGGCGTTCCGGCGGCGCCGCAGCAGCACGATCGGCCGTGCCGCACTCGAGAGTACCGCAGCTTCGGTGTCGTCGATGTGTGCGTAGCGGCGCGCGACGTCTAGATCCCGCACGAGCATGGCAAACGGCTTTGCGCCCCGTGCTTTTCGGGACCGCAGCGCGACTGCGGCCGATCCGTCGTCGACGCGGCAGGCCAGGTGATAACCGCCGATACCCTTGACTGCGACCACCGCGCCCGCCAACAGCAGCTGCTGCGTGGCCGCCAGCGCCGCATCGGATCCGTTGACCCGCTCGGTGTGCGCGTCGAGCCATAGGGACGGTCCGCAATCCGGGCAGGCGATCGGCTGAGCGTGGAAGCGACGGTTGGCCGGATCGTGGTACTCCCCGGCGCAGCGCTCGCACATGGTGAACGCCGACATGGTGGTGGCCGGTCGGTCGTACGGCAGGGCGCGGATGATGGTGAACCGGGGACCGCAGTTGGTACACGTCACGAAGGGGTGCCGGTAACGGCGATCGTTCGGGTTGAACATTTCGGCGATGCAGTCTTCACAGACCGCGATATCGGGCGGAATCGGAGTAGTTGCCCCGCCGATCGGCCGGCTTTCCACGATGCGAAAGCTGCTGTCGCCCAGTGGTGCAGCCGCGATATCGACGACGTGCACAGTGCTGATCACCGCCAGCGGCGGTGCGTCCGCTTGGAGCCGCCGCATAAACTCGTCGATGCGTGCGCCAGGCCCCTGCACTTCGAGGAAGACTGCGCCCGAATCGTTGCCGACGAAACCGGTCAGGCCGAGCTCGGTGGCGACCCGGTGTACGAACGGCCGAAAACCCACCCCCTGCACCACGCCGGTCACAGTAAACCGTTGCCGCAGAGTGGGTTCCACCAATATATCAGTCATCGTCGCGGCCTCGGCCCATCAATTCCAGCCCGGTCATCGCCTGCTCGGCACCGGCCGGGTCGGTTTTCTCGACGACAAATCCCATGTGGATGATCACCCAGTCACCGGGCGCAAACGTCTCCTCCGGCAGCATGCCGACATTGACCTTGCGTTGCTTTCCGGCAACGTCAACCAGTGCAAGTTGGTCCTCGTAACCGTCAAGCATGCTGACGACCTGGCCGGGTATGCCCAAACACATCGTTCAGCCCCGTCCTTCCATCGACGCCGCCGGCAATCGAGCCCGCAACCCGGCGATAACCTCGGCGACGACGTCAATCGCTTGTGGCACAGCGTCTGTCACAGCATCGGTGAAGCCGATGCCCTCCTCGACGCTTCCGGCTTCGCAGCCGATGACGACCGTGTAGGGCGGTGCGCCGCCGAGCGCCCTCAGGCCGGCGAACACCGCCGCAGGGTCCATGCTGTGGGCATCCATAGCGGGTGTGACCGACTGTGATTCATGATCGGCTTCGAACACGTGCAGTGCGCCCGGGTTGCCCCGGCTGGGGATCGCATCGACGATCACCAGCGCATCCCAGTCATCGAGCAGGTCGTAGGCCAGGTGCATCCCCCCGATGCCGTAGTCCACAACTCGCACGCCCGACGTATCCGGCTGGACTGGGACGTGCCGGACTACCTCGGAGCCGAACCCGTCGTCGCCGAGGAAGATATTGCCGATGCCGGCTACCAGTATGCGCACTGGGATAGGACCGTTACGTGAGCTACATGTGCCGAATCTTGAGGTACCGCCGTGCATCTGGGAGCGATATCAACCCCAGCACGAGTCCCGCCAGGGCGAACAATGCCAAAATGCCGATGAACACCCATCCTACGATCTCCATGCTGTATTCCTTTCCATTGTGCTGGTTTCGAGTGGTTCGACTTCGTCGGGAGAGAAGTACAGGTAGCGGCCGTACCAGTCGTGTAGGTCAGCCGCCGGATCGTCCTCGACCACGACACCGACGTGCTGATTGCCGTCGACGTCTTCGTGCACTGTGGTGACGCGAGCCGTCTTCCCCGCAAAAAACAGGTCTTGCGCATCGGCCCGCCGTGCCGGATGCAGAACTACGCGACTGCCGCGCGTTACCGGCACGCCGTTCACCAGAACCGCGTCCAGTTCAGGTTGTACGGCGTTGTCGGCGAGCGGGTCCCACCAATCGACTCCCTCGGGTACCTCCGGAATCAGGCCGACAGGCTGTCGTGGATCCCGCAGCGCTCCGTGCAGGCGCGACATGGCTTCGGGCGACATGGCGTCACAGCGATCGATGATCTGCGCGGCCAGTGGATCGGTGGCCCGCGCTTGCGCCTTCTCCTGGTCCGTCATTGTCATCACGCGCAGGGTCAGGATCTCGTCGATTTCGGTGCAGTCGTATAGCGCGGTTTCGCTCTGTTCGGCCACCTCGGGGTGGTCGTAGAGGATGATCGGCGAGATCAGCAGGAGATCCCCGGTGCCGGGCGAGCCGGCCAGCACCGGGAAACAGCGGTGCTGACTGCAGCGAGATACCGCGGCGGCGGCGGGCTCCGGGGGCTCGAGCAGCGAGACGAACTCGCCGCCAACGGCTTCCGCGATGGCGTGGGTTCCGATCAGAGACCGGGATATCGCGTCGTCTTTGTCCGCGGCCGCGGCGCCGGTGTTCGCGACCCGCACCGAGACCCGGTGCAGCGAACCGTCCGGCTCGACGCTCACGGTCAACTCAGCGCTCACGTCCCGCCGGATCCGGACCAGCCGACCACCGTCGACGGGTTCGATCTCAGTGCTCGCGGGGGCGGTCAGCGCAACCGTCCATGATTGAGTTCGCCCAGCCATAGCGAACGGCCCGCACGACCTTTCACACTCGACCGCTTCGTCCCACGTCAGCCACGAACTGGACGGTGTGATCAACTCGTCGACGGGTTCGAAGTGGCCGCCGCCGATGTCGCGTTCGACGCGGCGGTGCTGCAGCTGCAGGAAGCGCACGACCATGGTGACCGCGTGCGCTCCGTCGACAAGAAATTGCGCCGCGATGCTGTCATCCTCGCCGATCCCGGCATCGGCCGCGCCTGCTGGACCTAAAACGCCCCACTGCCAACGTGATCGGTTCCTGCTCGATGTCGCGCGATACGGATAGAGCAGGTAGCCCTCATACAGGACGGCGTCGGCGACGGCTCGGGCCCGGTCCCAGTTGCCGGTCATCGCGCGTCCTGGTGTGCGGCGTTGAGCAGCGCGTCGACCGCGTCCTCGATGCTCAAAAGGCCACACGCTGACTTGTAATCGGCCAGCGCAGCCACCGCGTCGTGAGACAACCGCACCCATCCGGTATTCGGGTAGTGCAGCCGGAGGAGGTCCCGCCACACCGCCACCGGCATGTCGTAGTGGTCCTCGCAATCCCACGACACCTGCTGAACCGAGAATCCGCGTTGACCGGCCGTGAACACCGTTCCGCTGAACAGGAATTGAAGTGGCAGGGCACCGTCGCGCAGCGCGTGCAGGTACTTGGCGGCAGCGACCTCGAAGTCGTAGGTGCACTCCAGAGGCAGCGTGATCTCGGCGGTCCCGGTGAACGCCGGCACCATCGCCGTGCAGTGCTGCCACAGGAAGGTGCGTTGGGTGGTGGCCCAGCGTTCCCGCGGGCCGAATAAATCGATCAGTCCCGCCGCTTCGTCGTCGGAGTAGCCGCGTCGCAACGGCTCGATGCGGACTTGGCAGCGCAGCGCGACCGCGTGCACCGGTTCTCCGTGGGGGGCCGAAACACGAACGAGCGCGGCCAATAACGGGCTCGCCGCATAGGGCTCGGGGGTCATGTCGAGGACGGTGAATGCCAAGCCGCTCGCCGGCCCGGGCCCGGTCATCGGCGTCGCTCGGTGCTACGGACCGCCAGCTGATCGAAGAACGCGTCGATGAACTCGCGCGCCTCTTGCCCACCGTCGAAGCCACGCCACAACATCCGCAGCCCGCCGACGAACTCGTAGCAGGCGTCGATCGGGACCAGATAACAGTCGGGTTGCTCATCGTCGCGCACTCGCACCAGTAGCGCTTCGACGTCGTCAGCGAGCAGACCGACCCGAGGGTCGGCCGAGTTGATCGCCGTCCAGGCCTCCAGGTCGAGATCGGATTCGGTGGCCCCTGCCGGTCCCGGATAGAACGCGACGGTGCGATCGAGTGCAGAGTTGCGGAAGAAGAACGCCAGTCCGACCGGAATCTGCAGCAGTTCCCAGGTTCGGCGATCCAGTGCGAAGTCGGGGAATGACAGGTATCGGTCCGGGACCGCCCGGTAACGCAGCTGCGCGTGGCCGTCGGTGAACAGCAGATAACAGCCGCGGCACACGCACATCAGCTGCCGCCCAGCTACATTCACCACGTGCTGATGCTCGTCGGCGATGCTCTCCGAGCACATTTCGCACCGCTGCCCGGCCGGCTGCGATGACTGTCGGTTGTTCGTGATGCGTGCCAGGACGTCATATGGGGTGCTCATGCCGACGCGCCCATCGGCTCGGCCGGGACCGCGATGGACAGCACGCCGTCGCGCAGTAACAGCGGGATGGGGTCGAGGTGATTCTCGGCGCCGTTATCGAGGCCCATCCCGGCGTGCACGACGTCGAAATGTGCGTGGCAGCGCGGACATCGCAGCACTGGCTCGGCGGCAGTGGCCCGTCTGTGCAGCGCCGCACCGGCCAAGGATCCCTCACAGTTCGGGCAGTGATCGCGGTAGGCGTACAACCGGTCGTCGACCCGACAGGCGAGTACCACAGCGCCGGCGACCGCGAAACCCCCGACTTCGCCGGGGGCCAAGTCGGTCAGCTCAGGAACCTGATGCCAGGCGGCCCCGCCGTTGGCCTGCGCCCTGGAATGCACGTGAGTAAGTAGCGATTCCGCTGGAATCACCGCTGCCGACGCGGCTGCTCCAGCTTCGGGGGTCACCAATTCGACCGACGAAATCTCCGGTGCGGCAGCCCGAATCGCATCCTCGACGGCCAGTTCCAGCGTCACCGCCGATGACGGGCAACTCTTACAGCTACCGGCAAACTGCAGCTGTACGGTGTCGCCGACGATGTCCAGCAGGTGCACATCGCCGCCGTGCGAACCCAGATACGGCCGGACCTGATCGAGCGCGTCGGAGACGCGGCGATGGACGTCGTGCGGGTGCAGGCCATGGACCAGCAGCAGGCTGGCTACGAGGTCGTCAGCAGCCATTCGTTCGAGCACTTCGGGATCAGTGACAGCCGACAGAATCCGTGACATGCCCGTGCCGTAGAGCTCGACTACCTCCCGAACGAGTTGCTCGGCGCGCTCACGCGCAACCACGCCGCCGGACGACGAAGCGTCCAGCAGCCTCTGGATCCGATCGCCCGCCGAGCGCCATTGCGCGTCCCCCTGTAACTCCTCGGGGCGATCAGCCATACGTCACTCCCCGGTCGCAGCTTGGGTTGGTGAATGCAGCCGTTCCAGTGTCTTGCCGTTGCCCAGGTACATATGCACACCACACGGCAGGCAGGGGTCGAAGCTGCGCACCGTGCGCATGATGTCGATGCCCTTGAAGTGCTCCCGATCGTTCTCCTCGAAGATCGGTTGGCCCTGCACCGCGTCCTCGTAGGGGCCCGGCGTACCAAAGCTGTCGCGCGGGTTGGCATTCCACGGGGTGGGCGGGTATGGGTGGTAGTTGGCGATCTTGCCGTCCCGGATCACCATGTGGTGGCTCAATACTCCGCGCACCGCCTCGGTAAAACCACAACCGATGCCTTCGTCGGGCACCTCGAACTTCTCCCAGGTCTTGGTGCGGCCGGCCCGGATTTCGACCAACGCCTTCTCCGCGAAGTGCAGGGCGCATGCGGCGGCGTAGGCCTGGAAGTAGGTCCTCGCCCGGTCCCGTTCGATGGTGTTTGATCCGTGCTGGGGGATCTTCCACTCAAGCTCAACCGGTCCCTTAAGCGCGGTCTTGGGCAGGTTGATCTGCACGCTGTGCCCGGTCGACTTCACATAGCCGACGTCGACCAAACCGGCCAGCGCCGTCGCCCACAGCCGGGCCAGCGGACCGCCGCCGGTGTCCAGGGCGAGATGGTCCTTGCCGTCGAACCAGCGCGGGGACATCACCCAGCTGTATTTGCCACCGTCCATGTCCCGTTTCTGCGGGCGCGGGTTGGTGTGCTGGTTCCACGGGTGGCGCCGATCCACCGGATTGCCCAGCGGATCGGTCTTGACGAACATCTCCTGATCGTTCCAGTCGTCGTAATACGAACTGCCCAAGAGGATTCGGATGCCCAGATTGATATCGACCAGTGATGTGGTGACCAGCTTGCCGTCGACCACAACTCCGGGCGTGACGAACATCTTGCGGCCCCACTGCTCCATGTCCTTGTATGCGAAGTTGCAGTATTCGGGATCCTGGAAGGAGCCCCAGCAGCCCAGCAGGGTGCGGCGTAGTCCGACGTTCTCGTAACCAGGCATCGCCTCGTAGAAGAAGTCGAAGAGGTCGTCGTGCATGGGCACAACCTTCTTCATGAACTCGACATAGCGCATCAGCCGAGTCATGTAGTCGGTCATCAGTTGGATCGTCGCTACGGTGCCGACCCCGCCCGGGTACAACGTGGACGGGTGCACGTGTCTGCCCTCCATCAGGCAGAACATTTCGCGCGTGTAACGGCTGGTTTGTAACGCCTCGCGGTAGAACTCCCCGCTGAACGGGTTGAGCGACCGCATGATGTCGGCGATCGTCTTGTACCCGTGTGCATCAGCATGCGGGGCAGCGGTGTTCTCGGCTTTCGCAAGAACACCCGGGTTGGTTTCGGCGACCATCTTTTCGCAGAAGTCCACGCCGACCAGGTTCTCCTGAAAGATGTTGTGGTCAAACATGTACTCCGCGGCCTCGCCGAGGTTGACGATCCACTCACCTAGATGCGGCGGTTTGACCCCGTACGCCATGTTCTGCGCGTAACAGGAACAGGTGGCGTGGTTGTCTCCACAGATACCGCAGATGCGGCTGGTGATGAAGTGCGCGTCGCGAGGATCCTTGCCTTTCATGAAAATTGAGTAGCCGCGGAATATGGATGACGTGCTGTGACACTCGACCACTTCGCGGTTCTCGAAGTCGATCTTGGTGTAAATGCCTAGGCTGCCCACGATCCGAGTAATCGGATCCCATGCCATTTCGACGAGTTGGCCGGGCTCGCGCTTCGCGTGGGACGGCTCGGGGATGATCGTTGTCATCGAACTTAGCTCCCTATTTTCAGCTGAGATGTCGCGTCGCGCCTACCAGGTGCGGCGTGCGCCTGTGGTCAGTTGGTCGCCCTTGTGTCGCCACTTCGGCTCTTTGTCGACTGTGCGTCCGGTGATTTGCCGCAGGCCGCGGATCACCCCGCCGTACAGGCCCGACGCGGCGGTCGAAACCTTGCCGCCCGGCGGTTCATCCATGAACGGCATGAAC
The DNA here is from genome assembly GCA_963836555.1 of uncultured Actinomycetota bacterium. Taxonomy (GTDB): domain Bacteria; phylum Actinomycetota; class Actinomycetes; order Mycobacteriales; family Mycobacteriaceae; genus Mycobacterium. The sequence goes on from CAWIKT010000010.1 coordinate 10,219, forward strand.
TTGTCCGGGAACCCGGGCATGGTGCATCCGATGCAGATACCACCCACATTGGGGCAGCCGCCGATGCCGTTAATCCAGCCGCGCTTGGGCACGTTGCATTTGACGACTGGGCCCCAACAGCCAAGCTTGACAATGCATTTCGGCGATCCGTATTCGGTGGCGAAGTCGCCCTGCTCGTAGTAGCCGGCACGGTCGCAGCCTTCGTGCACGGTCTGGCCGAACAGCCACTGCGGCCGCAGCGCATCATCGAGCGGGATCATCGGCGCCTGTCCGGTGGCCATGTAAAGCAGATAAGTCAGCGTCTCGGACAAGTTGTCCGGGTGGATCGGGCAGCCGGGGACGCAGACGATGGGGATGCCGGCCTTGCTCTTCCAGTCCCAGCCCAGGTAATCCGGTACGCCCATCGCGCCGGTCGGATTACCGGCCATCGCGTGGATGCCACCGTAGGTGGCACAGGTCCCGACTGCGACGACCGCGGTTGCCTTCGGGGCGAGCCGGTCCAGCCATTCACTGGTGGTCATCGGTTGGTTGGTCGCCGGGTTGTTGCCGAACCCGCACCAGTAGCCCTCATCTTTGAGTTGCTCGTTGGGAATGGATCCTTCGACCACAAGCACGAACGGTTCCAACTCGCCGCGGTCCGCCTTGAAGAACCACTCGAGGAAGTCGTCCGCGCCGCCGTTGGGTCCGCATTCGAAGTCGATCAGGGGCCAGTGCACGGCGATCTTGGGCAGGCCGGGGAGCGCGCCCAGCGCGATCTCCTCGATACTGGGTTGGGTGGCGGCAGTCAGCGCCACCGAATCGCCGTCGCAACTGAGACCCGCGTTGATCCAGAGGACGTGGATCAAAGTTTCTTCCGCTTTGACTGCAGCTTCGTGTTGGCATACCGCAGCTTTCCGGGGCCTGGGCTGAAACCCCTGGCACCGCGGGAGTCGACGGTCGGCCCGCTTACGCGGCACTAATTTTTCGGTCTACTCCTGCAAACTTGCGTTGTCAACGATCTGGCGGCGAACCCGGAGACTTGGTACGAGCTTTCGGATTTCGTCATCCTCGGCTCGTCTGAAGCGTAATCTCCTGGCCGCCTGGAATACCTGCGAATTACTTGCATCTACTGTCTTGCAAGCAGTTTGCATCTGCGTGCGGCCCGCACTGGAGGGCTACCGTCGTGCGCTCGGCCCTCTGCCATCTCGTCCTGTAAACGGTCGATTACATAGCGCGGCAAAGCATTTAGGCCACGAAAATTGCGCGTTGCCATTGAACGACTCTGATGCAGTGCCGGCTGGGGGCGGTTGGTTTGGAGCGCGTCCGCCCGGGTACGCAATCAGGTGACTTTCGCGCAACGCGCGCGTGGGTCACAAGGAGGAGCCATGCAAGACACCACACCTGGAGGCCAGCTGCCAGAAGAGCCGCAGTCCGAGCGAGGCGAGATGGGATCGCGTGACACCGGATCAGACCGGCCGAGTGGCGGGCCTACCGACCGGCCCGAAGGCGCAGTCCAAGGAGACGAATCGGTCCCGTCGCACGGCGGGTCCGAGGAAGGTCAAGTCGGCGGCACCGGAAACCTCACGCCGCAGGCGACCTCGCCGGCAGTGCCGCCCTACGAGGGCCGCCAGACGGAGGCCAAGCCGATCGGTGATGACGGCGCTGAAGGGGGCGTCAAACCGGTCGAGTCGCCGTCCTCCAAAGCGCCCGCCCCGGGAAGTACCCCTGGAGGGGCGACGGCATCACCCGGCGATGAGCAACCGGCGGCAGAGCAACCTGAGACGGACCTCGGCGACGACCGGGTCGGCCCGTCTCACAGTGCCGGCACCAGCCAAGGCGAGAAACGACTGTAACTACCGGGGGCAATCGTCCCGACTGCCCTTACCAACGAATCGGCTGTCGGGCCAGAAGCGACCGAACTCTCGGCACGGCAACGTAACAGCCATGCTCAGCTCGTTGTCGCCGTTCAGATCAGCGAAGACCATGGACCTCCTAGGCCACGGCGTCGGTTGTGAACTGGCGCAGCCAATCGAACCAGTCGCCCATGCCGGCACCCGTGCGGGCGCTGACCGGCAAAATTGTTGCCCGCGGATTGACCTCGCGGACGCGGTCGACATACGAGGCGATCTCGACGTCCAGATACGGCACCAGATCGATCTTGTTGAGCAGAACCACGTCGACGGCGCGGAACATCACCGGGTACTTCAACGGCTTGTCGTCGCCTTCGGTGACCGAGTAAACCATTGCCTTGGCGTGTTCGCCGACGTCAAACTCGGCCGGGCAGACTAGATTTCCGACGTTTTCG